>CAUPPG010000010.1:0-5874 GCA_963513255.1 uncultured Flavobacterium sp. | reverse complement strand
AGGTTGAAAACCAAAAAAGACTATTGAAAATGAATTCATTTCCTTGAAAAACAATACTTCTTGTACCGAAGTATTTTCTTTTTTATCTGAAGATTTTGGATTTTCTGTCTCAGCAGCTTTGGCCAATTCTTTCATCAAATGGCACTTCCCATTACAATGCATCATGGGTTTTGCTTTGTTTTCACAAAGAACTTTAGCAATATATTCATAATTAATAACATAATCTATAACCGGAAATATCGGCTTTAGAAATAGACTAATGATTACTATGAATACTGTTTTTTTCACCATCCAAAAATAGGAAATTTTCAGCACTTTAAAAAACAGAGTACAGTCTCAAAAAAATAAAATACTAAAAATCAAATCTTCAGCAAATAAATCCATAACTTTGTAGTAACCAGAGTTTTAATCTAAATTTAATCCGCAATGAAAAAAAATATTTTCGGAGTATTCATGATAGCTTTAATCTTGTCTAGTTTTAAACCTAGGCCGAGTGTAGTCGCTATTAATTCCTCTTTGGATATTTTAACAGAAAAAAAAGTATCCGACAGAGCAAATGCTATTAAAAATTTTGTAGAAAAAACGACTAGTTATAATACTGATATCGCCTTTTTAATTGACATGAAAATTATGTCAGGAAAGAATCGATTTTTTATTTACAACTTAAAAACAAACACCATTATAGACCAAGGATTAGTTGCTCACGGATTGGGTTCTGAAACCGAAACAATAGGTCAACTTAAATTTAGTAATACTCCTAACTCTTTTTGTACTTCGTTAGGAAAATATGCCATTGGGAAAAGTTATGTTGGAGAATTTGGAAAAGCCTATAAATTATTTGGATTAGAACCAACTAACAACAATGCTTTTCAACGCAATATTGTACTTCACAAATACGATAAAATGCCTTATGAAGAACAAACCAGTCCAATTTGCCAGAGTTTAGGTTGCCCAATGGTAAATGAAGCGTTTTATAAAAGAATAGAAAAACTCATTGATAATTCTAAAAGCAAAATAATTTTAGAGATCTACTACTAACCTACAACTTCCTTATAATCCGACAAATACTAATTTTTTGTTAAGACTTAAACCTTTTTACTATCAAAAAGTCTTACCCACATAACTTAAAAAAATTATAACCATGAAAAAAGTATTTATTGTAGCAGTATTAGCTATTGGGTTAAGCAGTTTTGCGCAAGATCGAAAAGAAAGACATTCAAAAGGAGAAATGGAACAAATGACTCCGGAACAACGCAACCAATTAATGGTTAAAAAAATGACTTTAGAGTTGGATTTGAATGCAAATCAACAAGAACAAGTAGGTAGAATTATGGCGGAACAAAACGCCAAAAGAGAAGCTATGAAAACCGAACGAAAAGCCAAAATGGAAGATGCAAAAGCAGATAGATTTGAAATGGCTAACAAAATGTTAGACGATCAAATTGAAATGAAAAACAAAATGAAAAGTATTTTATCGGCTGATCAGTATGCAAAATGGGAATCTCAAAGAGAAAAAAATAGAGAGAAAATGGGTGAGAGAATGGAAAGATGGAAAGAAAAACACAAAGGTAAAAAAAGAGATTAATTCAAACAAAAACTTCCGGCTTATAGCCGGAAGTTTTTTATTTAAATACGTTATAATGTTTTAGATACTTTATCAATTGCCTGAATGGTAACATCTAAATCCTCATAAGTCAATGCATCAGTAATGAACCATGTTTCATAAGCCGATGGAGCAATGTAAATCCCTTCTTGCAACAATCCATGAAAGAATTTCTTAAAGGTTTCATTATCGCCTTTTGCCGCGGATTGAAAGTCAACTACTGGATTCGCATCAAAGTGAACCGAAATCATAGACCCTACTCGGTTAATTGTAAAAACAACATTATTGGCGTTTAAAACACGATTAATTCCTGCTTCCAAATAAGCTGTTTTTTCTTCCAATCGTTGAAAAATAGCGACATCATTGTTCAAAGCTTGCAACATGGCTAATCCAGCTGCCATGGCCAATGGATTCCCAGACAAAGTTCCCGCTTGATACACTGGCCCTAAAGGCGCTAAATGATTCATAATTGCTGATCGAGCTGCAAAAGCACCTACTGGCAAACCACCTCCAATCACTTTTCCGAAGCAAACAATATCGGCCTGGATTCCAAACAACTCCTGGACTCCACCTTTTGCCAAACGAAAACCAGTCATTACTTCGTCAAAAATTAACTGAATTCCATTATCGGTACACAATTGGCGTAAGCCCTCTAAAAATCCTTTTTGGGGCGGAATACATCCCATATTTCCTGCTACTGGTTCCACAATAATGGCTGCAATTTCATTTTTATTGGCTTCAATTAAAGTAGCTACATTCTCTAAATCATTGTAACGAGCCAATAAAGTATCTTTAGCTGTCCCTGCGGTAACACCTGGACTATTAGGTGACCCAAAAGTAATAGCACCACTACCCGCTTGAATCAAAAACGAATCAGAATGACCGTGATAACAACCTGCAAATTTGATGATTTTATCTCTTTTAGTATACCCGCGCGCTAATCGGATGGCACTCATACACGCTTCAGTTCCTGAATTTACAAAACGGATTTTGTCAATATTCGGCACCATTGCAACAGCTAAAGCCGCAATTTGTGTTTCTAATTCGGTTGGCATTCCAAAAGAAGTCCCTAATTGGGCTTTAGCCACCACTGCTTCTACAACAGGCTCAAAAGCGTGTCCTAAAACCATTGGCCCCCAAGAATTGATATAATCAATCAATCGGTTGCCGTCTTCATCATACAAATAAGCGCCTTTGGCACTTTTTACAAAAATGGGTGTTCCACCTACTGCTTTAAAGGCTCTAACTGGCGAATTCACACCTCCTGGAATTACTTTTTCGGCTTCAGCAAACAGCTGACTGCTTCTTTGGTATATCATTGTTATTCTATTTTAATAGTTACTTTAAGCGGAGTTTTTGCCCCACATAAAGCGTATTGTCTATTATGTTATTTTTTAGTTTTACGTCTTCTAAATTCAAATTAAATTTTTTCGCAATTGAAAATAACGTATCTCCTTTTTGCACTTCATAATCGGCTTGAGATTGATTTTCAGCCAAAACAGGAGTTTCTATTTTCTTTTTATTAATTACATATTTCTTACCTAAAACCTGACTGTCGTATTGATACAACTCATAGCTTTCTATGTACGAAATTAATTTTTCAGGATAACTAGGGTCTGTTGCATACCCTGCTAAACGCAATCCTTTTGCCCAAGCTTCATAATCGTCTTTGGGTAAATCAAACAAACTCGAATAGCGATTTCTACCGGTCAAAAATGTAGCGTGATCTTTAAATGACTCCGCTGGATCATTGTATTTTCTAAAACACTCTTGTGCTGTATCGTCGTCTTTCAAAACGGATTCACCCGTCCAATCATTATGACATTTGATTCCGAAATGATTGTTGGCCGTCATGGCTAAAGTACCTCTACCCGCTCCCGACTCTAAAATTCCTTGTGCCAAAATAATACTGGCAGGAATGCCATAATTTTTCATGTTGTTCATAGCAACCTCTTTGTAATTGGCAATATAATCATTGACTACTACACTTGTAGAGGTAGGTTTTGAAGATGATAATCCCGTGTTTCTTTTGTATTTACTTGAATTGTATCGGTCGTCTTTTTTAGTCACAATCACCGATTTTTTGGCGTGGCAACCTACTAACAGAAACAACACTAAAACTAGTACACTCTTTTTAATCATGAGCATTTATTGTTGGTAAACCTTTATTTTTTAATTTTAAATTCATTCCTTGAATCCCTTGAAGTCCACCGGTATGAATTACTAAAATCTTAGAGTTTTCAGGAAAACAATTCTTTTCTATTAAATCCACTATCCCAAAAACCATTTTTCCTGTATAAACAGGATCTAACGGAATTTGAGTTTGTTCGAAAAACCGATTGATAAAATCAATCAAATCCGAATTTATTTTTCCATATCCTCCAAAATGATAATCGGTAATCAATTCCCAATTTTCATTTTGTACAAAATTACGAATTTCATCTTGTAAAAAGTCGCCTTTTAGTGCCGGAAATCCTAAAACTTTTTGATGGGGTAAAACACTATTTATAATTCCCGATATAGTCCCACCCGTTCCAATAGCACAACCTATATAATCAAATTCCGCATCACCTTCTGTCAAGATTTCCTCACAACCTTTAATAGCAAGCGCATTTGTTCCTCCTTCGGGAATTAGATAAAACGAACCGTATTTTTTTTCCAATTGTTCCAAAAAAGGCAATTCCATTTTCAAACGATAGTCTTCTCTTGAAACAAATTCCAACTGCATTCCGCATTCTTGGGCGAATTTTAAAGTAGGATTACTTTCTATTTTGGTTGCCAATTCTTCGCCCCGAATAATTCCAATCGTTTGAAAACCATTCTCTTTACCTGCATACGCCACTGCTGCAATATGATTGGAAAAAGCCCCTCCGAAAGTCAACAAGCAACTTTGATTTTCAGCTTTGGCTTGAAGTAAATTATACTTCAATTTTCTGAACTTATTTCCAGAAACAAAAGGATGAATCAAGTCTTCTCGTTTAATGACAAGTGAAATACCTTTAGGAAAACAAATAGCAACCGATTGATTCAATGAAGACTGGTATAAAATGTTAAATATTTAGTAAGGAATAAAAATACCCGCTATTAAATTTCTAAATTTGTTAGAGAACAAGTTACTGTTCTTAAAAATGATTTATGAATAGGCAAAGTAATGAAAATAAATTAACAGAAGACGAAGATTTCTACTATACTCCTGAAGGGTATAAATGTTTTACAGAAAAATTCCATCTCAAACGAGGGTATTGCTGTAAAAGTGGTTGTCGTCATTGTCCCTATGGTTTTGACAAAAAGACCAATACCATTCGAAAAAAATAAAATTTAGGCATATTAATTGATTAACAAGATAGAACTCAATTTCCAACTCTTAAAATTTAAAAAATGATGAAAACAATTCAACTTTTATTCTCATTCTTACTTTTAACAATGGTTTCCTGCGGACCAATGATTAGTGTCAATGCTGATTACGATAAAAAAGTAGATTTTACAGCATATAAAACTTATGCCTATTATAAAACTGGCATTGATAAAGTAGAGATCTCTGATTTAGATAAACGTAGGATTTTGAATGCTATTGACCAACAAATGCTAGCCAAAGGCTTCACCAAAAGTGACAATCCGGATCTATTGATTAATCTTTTTACCAAATCAAGAGAACAAGTGAATGTTAACCAATTCAATGCAGGTTGGGGATATGGCTGGGGTTGGGGATGGAATCCTTATATGATGGGAGGCCGACAAACTACAGTGACTACTTCTACCGAAGGTACTTTATACATTGATTTTATAGATGCAAAAAAGAAAGAAATGATTTGGCAAGGAGAAGGAACTGGTGCACTCAACAAGAATACTAATAGAAAAGAAGAACGAATCAACGAGTTCGTTACCCGAATATTATCGCAATACCCTCCAATTAAAAACTAAAAAACTAAAACCTCCTCTCCAGGGAGGTTTTTTTATCAAAAACACAAACAACGGAAAGAAACAAATCGTATTTTTGAATTAAAATTAATAAAATATGAATCTTTTTAAGGAAGCCATAATCGCCAAAAATCAATTACAAGGTGTTGTTTCTCCAACTCCATTGACCGAAAACACCAATCTTTCTAATGAATTTGATGCAACTATTTTATTAAAAAGAGAAGATTTACATATTGTACGCTCCTACAAAATTAGAGGGGCTTATAATAAAATAAGTTCCTTAACGACATCCGAAAAACAGCAAGGTATTGTTTGTGCAAGTGCCGGTAACCATGCACAAGGAGTCGCTTTTT
>CAUPPG010000009.1:0-21538 GCA_963513255.1 uncultured Flavobacterium sp. | reverse complement strand
TAAAAAGAGAAGATTTACATATTGTACGCTCCTACAAAATTAGAGGGGCTTATAATAAAATAAGTTCCTTAACGACATCCGAAAAACAGCAAGGTATTGTTTGTGCAAGTGCCGGTAACCATGCACAAGGAGTCGCTTTTTCTTGTAATTTATTGCAAATTAAAGGCAAAATCTACATGCCCAAAACCACTCCAAAGCAAAAAATAAAGCAAGTTCAATTATTTGGGAAGTCATTCGTAGAAATTGAACTCATTGGAGATACTTTTGACGATGCTTACGCCAAAGCAGTCGCTGATGCAAAAGAAAATAACAAAATATTCATTCACCCCTTTGATGATCTAAAAGTAATTGCTGGTCAAGCTACCGTAGGATTAGAAATTTTAGAATCGTACCACCCACCCATCGACTATGTTTTTGTTCCTATTGGCGGAGGTGGACTAGCCGCTGGATTGGCTACCGTTTTTAAAGAACTAAGTCCTAATACTAAAATCATCGGAGTTGAACCAGAAGGCGCACCTACCATGAAAACAGCCATAGCTGCTGGAAATAATGCGCCTCTTGAAACCATTGACAAGTTTGTGGATGGAGCCGCTGTAAAACAAGTAGGGAATCTTACTTTTGAAATTTGCCGACATCTTTTAGACGATATCATTCTGGTGCCAGAAGGCAAAGTGTGTACAACTATTTTACGTTTGTACAATGAAGAAGCCATGGTGGTAGAACCAGCAGGAGCTTTAACTATTGCTGCTTTGGATTTTTATAAAGATAAAATCAAAGGTAAAACAGTCGCTTGCATTGTCAGTGGAAGTAATAACGATATTGAGCGTACCGCCGAGATCAAAGAACGTTCTCTTTTGTACGAAGGATTGATGCATTACTTTATTATTCAGTTTCCACAAAGACCCGGTTCATTAAAAGAATTTGTGAACGAAATTTTGGGACCTGATGATGACATTACCTATTTTCAATTTACTAAAAAGAACAATCGCGAATCAGCGCCTGTTGTAGTTGGCTTAGAATTGAAAAATAAAAATGACATTCACGCTATTAAAACTAAAATGACTGAAAGAGGTTTTCAATACAATTACATCAATGAAAAACAAGATTTATTCAATCAATTAATTGGATAATTAAAACTGCATAAAAGGATAGTTCACTTGTAATTTCGTGATTTTTTCTTGCACTTTGAATTGGAACTTTTGGTGACTTTCAGAAGTTGAATTGAAAGGTTTGTGTAACAAGCTTTTCTGGATTGCATCTACTTCATCTAAGGTAGAAGCTATATTCTGTGAAATTGTGGTATCTCTAAAACGTTGCCAAATATAATCAATCGTCATCGTACTTGGATGCAATAAATCATCTCCATAAAAACGGTAATCACGTAATTCGTCCATTACAATTTCGTATGCTGGAAAATAATTAGCATGATCCAATTGATGCTCTGAAAGTAAACTTTGTAAGGCCGAAATCAAATGCGCTTTACTCCTCTGATTTTCTACGAAACCATCTTTGATGTGTCGTACAGGAGAAATCGTAAATACAAAAGCACAATTGGGATTCAATTGCCGAATCGCATCTACCGTATTTTGAATGGAAGCTTCAATGGTGGATACCGATAAAATATGTTTATCAAAATGAGCTTGTGCCATTTTATGACAATTAGCCACAACAGCTCCTCTATTTTTTTCTCGATATACCCATGAAGTTCCGTAAGTAATTAAAATATGGGTTGCTTCTTTAATTTTTAGATGTGTCATTTCAACCAATGCATTAAGGCTATCTAGAAATTCTTGCTTATTGCCCGAACTCAAATCAGAATGCACTTCGTAGCAATGAAACCGTTCATTATGAAAAAAGATATCCTCTTCCGTAAACGGTTTTTGGTTTACTACCCTTACAACTAATTTCTCAATGGACACTGGATTAAATATAATCCCGAACGGATTGGTAGTATTTTGGAATTTAAAATAATTCAATTTCTCCCCCATATTCACAGCAAAACAAGAACCTAAGGATACTATATTGGCATTGTAGTCTATAGGATGATTAGAATTTGGAATGGGTACGGGAGTGGTAAATTTCATTTTCTATATTTTACTACTACAAATTACGATTATTTTAAAAACAAATAATCATTTGTTGCTTTAAATTTTCTACTACATAACAAAGCCCTTAAAAAGTAAACTACTTCAAAAGGGCTTTAATTAAATTGTAGGTCTTATTATTTTATAAAATCGACTGCTTTGGTTAAGGCTTCAGCAATTCCAGCAACATTCTTTCCACCAGCGGTAGCAAAGAACGGCTGTCCTCCTCCTCCTCCTTGAATATACTTCCCTAATTCACGAACTACCTGTCCTGCATTTAGGTTTTTGGCAGCTACTAATTCTTTAGAGATATAGCACGTCAACATTGGTTTATCTTCTTCGGCTGTAGCCAAAACTAAAAATAAATTAGTTCCTAAATTCCCTAATTCATAAGCCAAATCTTTAGCGCCTTCTGGATTTAAATCGACTTGTGTAGCCAAAAATTGAATACCATTTACCTCTTGTATTTGTGCAGCTAAACTTGCTTTCAAATTTTTCACTTTGTCTTTCATCAAAGCTTCGATTTGCTTGGCCAACTTCGCGTTTTCCTCTTGTAAATTATGAACGGCTTTCAAAATATCTTGTGGATTTTTCAAAGCACCTTTAATCTCATTTAGAGTAGCCTCATACGAAGCAAAATGGGCTTTTACAGCATCGCTGGTAATCGCTTCGATACGACGAATACCAGCAGCCACAGCGCCTTCGGATACAATTTTAAAATGCCAGATTTCAGCTGTATTTTTTACGTGAATTCCACCGCACAATTCCATGCTTTCGCCAAATTTAATCGCACGAACGTTATCCCCATATTTTTCGCCAAACAAGGCCATAGCACCTTCGTCTAAGGCTTGTTGAATTGGAATACTTCTTCTTTCTATCAAAGGTAACTGCTCTTGAATACGCGCATTTACAAAATCCTCAACCGCTTGCAATTCATCATCTGTCATTTTAGAAAAATGAGAAAAGTCAAAACGCAAATAATTCGGGTTGACCAAAGATCCTTTTTGCTCAACATGAGTTCCTAAAATACTTCTCAAGGCTTGGTGCATCAAGTGTGTAGCCGAGTGATTACGAGACGATAAGGTTCTTAAATCCGTATTTACTTTTGCCACAAAACTAGCCGTTACATTTTCAGGTAATTGCTTCGCTAAATGCAAAATCAAATTATTTTCTTTTTTAGTATCGATGATTTCAATAGTCTCATTAGCCGAAACCAAAGTTCCTTTGTCTCCCACTTGTCCTCCACCTTCTGGATAAAATGGGGTATTATCTAAAACGATTTGGTACAAAACCCCATCTTTTTTACTATCAATTTTTCTGATTCTTGAAATTTTAACTTCATTTTCTGTTTGGTCGTAACCCACAAAAGTTTCTACATTTCCAGGAATCAGAACAGACCAATCTTCGGTAGAAACTTCCGAAGCAGCACGTGAACGTGATTTTTGCTCTTGCATGGCTTTTTCAAAACCAGCTTCGTCTAATTGATAGCCTCTTTCTCTTAAAATCAAAGCCGTTAAGTCAATTGGAAATCCGAAAGTATCATACAATTCAAACGCTTTTTCTCCTGAAATTTCAGTTCCAGTGGTTTGATTCATTACGTTTTCAAGCAATTGCAATCCTTGATCCAACGTTCTCAAAAACGAAGCTTCCTCTTCGCGAATTACGTTGGTAACCAAGGTTTGTTGCGATTTAATTTCAGGAAAAAATTCACTCATTTGATTGGACAACACCGCAACCAACTCATAAATAAAAGGTTCTTTGGTATTTAAGAAAGTAAATCCGTAACGGATGGCACGACGCAAAATACGACGAATTACATACCCTGCCCCAGTATTAGAAGGCAATTGACCATCCGCAATAGCGAAAGCTACCGCACGAACGTGATCAGCCACTACACGAATGGCAATATTGGTTTTGTTTTGTTCTTCCGAAATATTTTGAATTTCGTTTGAAGTATATCGTAAACCTGTAATTTGTTCTACTTTTTCAATTAGCGGTGAAAAAACATCCGTATCGTAATTCGAAGTTTTCCCTTGTAATGCCATACACAAACGCTCAAATCCCATCCCGGTATCAACGTGTTGTTCTGGTAATTTTTCTAAAGAACCATCGGCTTTACGATTGAATTCCATAAATACGTTGTTCCAAATTTCAACCACTTGTGGATGATCATTGTTGACCAAACTTTTGCCAGAAACTAACGCTTTCTCCTCTGCTGAACGCAAATCCACGTGGATTTCAGAACAAGGTCCGCAAGGCCCTTGGTCACCCATTTCCCAGAAATTGTCTTTTTTATTTCCTAAAATGATGCGGTCTTCATCAATTAATTCCTTCCATAAATCCCACGCCTCTTGATCAAAAGGGACATTTTCATCTGGATTTCCTTCAAAAACGGAAACGTACAAGTTTTCTTTTGGAATTTTATATACCTCGGTCAATAATTCCCACGCCCAGTTGATGGCTTCTTTTTTGAAATAATCTCCAAAAGACCAGTTCCCCAACATTTCGAACATGGTATGGTGGTAGGTATCAAAACCTACATCTTCTAAATCGTTATGCTTTCCAGAAACACGAAGACATTTTTGTGTATCGGCTATACGTTGACTTTTTGGCGTTCCATTACCTAAAAAATATTCTTTGAACTGCGCCATTCCCGAATTATTAAACATCAGGGTAGGGTCGTCTTTTAGAACGATAGGTGCTGAAGGAACTATTAAGTGTCCTTTGCTTTGAAAAAAGTCCAAAAATTGTTTACGTACGTCTTGTGATTTCATTTGTATTGTTTATTCGTTTATTAGGTTAATCGCTTAATAGGTTTTCGTTTCTACGAAGAACCAAATCAACACATCAACTTTTTTATTATCAAAAAAGCAGCGAACCAATGAAACATTTATTAAATTTGTTCGTCTAACTTTTTTACGAAGTGCAAAAATAGGGTATTTTAAAATATGTCGAAAGTAAAATATTATTACGATTCTGAAAATCTGGCGTATCGAAAAATAAAAACAAAAAAAGCAACGAAATTTGGTGTGGTTTTCTTGTTTTTATTGGCCTCTGCCTTATTTGGTTTTTTAAGTTTTGTGGTCTTATTGAACACTCCTTATTTTGAAACCCCAAAAGACCGTTTACAAGCGCGTGAAATTGACAATTTGAAATTGCATTATGCCATTTTAAATAAAAAAATAGACGAATTAAATGCGGTCACAGCCGCTATTGAAGACCGCGACAATAATTTATATCGTACGTATTTCAACACCGCACCTATTTCTGACGAAGAAAGAAAAGCGGGTTTTAAAACAAAAAACAGGTATGCCGAATTGGAAGGTTTTGACAATTCAGAATTGGTAGAAAACACGACGCGACGCGTGGATGTTTTAACTAAAGAATTGGCTATTCAATCTCACTCTTTGGATGAAATTTTGAAATTAGCTAAAGCAAAAGATCATTTATTAAGTGCCATTCCTGCCATTCAACCTGTCAAAAATGAAAATTTAAAACGAATGGCGTCAGGTTTTGGGTATCGTTCTGATCCGTTTACGAAAGCGCGAAAAATGCACGAAGGAATGGACTTTACTGCCAAAACAGGTACCCCAATTTATGTTACGGGAGATGGTATAGTTGCTCAAGCTGACAACACGGCCTCTGGTTTTGGGAATCATATTGTGATTCGGCATGGTTATGGTTATGAAACCTTGTATGCCCATTTGAGCAAATACAAAGCCCGTGTGGGGCAAAGAGTAAAAAGAGGAGACATCATAGGATATGTGGGTAGCACTGGACGATCGGAAGCACCTCACTTACATTATGAAGTTCATAAAGACAATAAAGTAGTGAATCCGCTGAATTTTTATTACGGAAACATCTCGGCGGTGGAATATGTTGCCATATCAAAACTGGCTAATCAAGAAAATCAATCATTAGACTAATGCACATCAATTTATCAGCAGACAAAAGGTATTACAGTATTGGCGAAGTAGCCAAAGCTTTTGGAGTTAATGCATCACTTATTCGTTTTTGGGATAGCGAATTTGACATTTTAAAACCCAAGAAAAATGCCAAAGGGAATCGAATGTTTACCCCTGAAGATGTCAAAAACCTCCAATTAATTTTTCATTTGGTCAAAGAAAGAGGCTTTACTTTAGAAGGTGCCAAAACACATTTGAAAGAAGGCCAAAAGAAAACTTTAGACAAATTTGACATCATCAATAAACTAGAAACCATTAAGGCACAATTATTGAGTATCAAAACTGAATTATAATTAAAATAAACAATCAACCTTAAACTAAATTAAAAATGGACTTTAAAAAATTCTTACCTTGGATTATAGCGGCTGTAGTAGTATTTGGAATCTACGGCTGGGTAAAAGGAATCAACAACACCGCAGTAACTTACGAGCAAGATATCCACGAAGCTTGGGGTAATGTACAAACCTCATATCAAAGAAGAAATGATTTGATTGGCAACTTAGTGAATACGGTAAAAGGCGCTGCTGATTTTGAAAAAAGCACTTTGACTGCTGTGATTTCGGCAAGAGCCAAAGCGACTTCAATTACTGTTGATCCAACGAACATTAGCCCAGAACAATTAGCCGCCTTCAACTCAGCACAAAGTGGCGTAAGCAGCTCTTTATCTCGATTATTAGTTTCGGTTGAGAAATACCCTGACTTAAAAGCCAATGAAAACTTCTTGAAATTACAAGATGAATTAGCAAGTACTGAAAACCAAATCTTAACGGCTAGAACGCGTTTTAATGAGGCGGTAAAACCTTACAATACACATATCAAAACGTTCCCAAATTCTATTTTTGCAGGTATGTTTGGATTTAAAGAAAAACCGTATTTTGAAGCAGCTGTTGGAGCTGACAAACCTGTAGAAGTAAAATTCTAATTCAAAACATTTACTACTTATGCAACCAGAAACTAATTTTTTAACCAAAGAAGACGAAACTGAAATTGTGGAAGCCATTCGCTTGGCCGAAAAAAACACTTCTGGCGAAATACGAGTACATATAGAACAAACGACTTCCAAAGTCCCTTTTGACAGGGCTTTGGAAGTTTTTTATGAATTAAAAATGAATGAAACACAGTTGCAAAATGGCGTTTTAATTTATTTGGCTGTTGCCGATAAACAATTTGTTATCTGCGGAGACAAAGGAATCAATGAGGTGGTGGCTACTGATTTTTGGAATAGTACCAAAGAAACTATGGCGGTTCAATTCAAACAAGGTAACTTCAAACAAGGATTAATTGATGGTGTTACTAAAGCTGGTGAACAGCTAAAAACCTATTTCCCTTGGCAAGCTGACGATACTAACGAATTATCAAACGAAATCTCAAAAGGATAATGAAAGCGACACAACCTACTCTTACTTTTTTGAAATTACTCGTTTGTTTTTTTATTACGCAAATTGGTTTTGCTCAATTTACCATTCCTGAAAAACCTACGTTTCAAACTTCGGTGTATGATTATGCCCAAGTGCTTAATGCTAATGAAAAAGCGCAGTTAGAAGAAAAATTAGTTCACTATTCTGATTCTACCTCAACTCAAATTGTTGTCATTACCATTGAAAGCCTAAAAGGCGAAGACGTGAGCCAATTAGCAACCAACTGGGCACAAACTTGGGGAATTGGTCAAGCCAAAGAAGATAATGGGGTGATTATTTTATTGGCGAAAGCCGAAAAGAAAATAGCCATCAATCCAGGTTATGGTTTAGAAGACCGATTAACCGCAGGAACTGGCGGGGAAATCATTAGAAATATAATCATTCCCGAATTCAAAGCAGGAAGTTATTTCAACGGATTGGATAAAGGAACAACTGCTATCATTGATGTTTTCAAAGGAAAATACAAAGGAACCAGAAAACATAATAAAGGAGAAAACTTCCCGATACTACCATTCCTTGGAATAATTATTTTTGTATTTATTCTATTCGCAAGAAATAAAAAAGGAGGCGGTAATTCAGGTGGTTCTGGCGGTTTTGGCGGAGGTCCAAGCCTATTAGACATACTTGTATTAAGCAGCCTTGGCAGAAGTGGTGGCGGTAGATTTGGAAGTTCATCAGGTGGCGATTTTGGTGGTGGTGGCTTTGGTGGCGGTTTTGGCGGAGGCGGATTCTCTGGCGGAGGTTCCAGCGGAAGTTGGTGATTTATTTTGATTTCTAACCAATTGACCATTATATTTGTATCAATAACCATAGTAGATGCTTTCACATAAAACCAAATACGCACTTAAAGCTTTATTGTTTCTTGCCCAACAAGAACCAGGTTATATTGCGCGCACTATTGAAATTGCCGATACAGCTGCTATCCCTAAAAAATTTTTAGAGCAAATTTTATTGGATTTAAAACGTGCCCATTTTGTGGGTAGCAAGCAAGGAAAATTTGGAGGTTATTATCTTATTAAATCTTCTAATGAAATTACTTTAGCCGATATTCATCGATTATTTGACGGTGCAATTGCGTTACTTCCTTGTGCTTCGCTTAATTTTTACGAACCTTGTTCTGATTGCAAAAGCGAATCAGAATGCGCCTTACGACACGGTTTAATTGCTATTCGCGAAGAAACTTTAAAGGCCATGCAAGGCATTACTATAGCCTCATTAGTAAAAAAATAAAAAAATATTTTTTAAACTCTACTATTTTTATAGAATTAATTATATATTTGCACTCGAAAACAAAAAATCATTTATTTATGAAAACGTATCCAATTCATTTTAGTACGACCCAAACAAGGGAACAACTTAGTCAACTCCAAAATTCATTTCAGTATATGTGCATGTGCTAGTTATAAAAAAATAATTTTAAACTCGACTATTTACATATAATTAAAATACAATGAAATCAAATACATTAAAAAATACAATTACAAGTCTTTTTATACTTCTTACCGGTACTCTTTTTGCTCAAACTGATATTGAAGGAGTTGTTAAAGATAAAAATAACCAACCTTTAGAATTAGCTAATGTTCTTTTAAAAGGGACCAAATACCATACTTTAACAGATGCCAATGGTAAATTTACTATTGACACGAGAGAAAAATTACCATTCACATTAATCGTTCAATATGTTGGACATCAAACAGCGGAATTGCGATTTACAACATTGCCAACTGGTAGCATTGAAATCATCTTAAAAAGCGAAAATCAATTGAATGATGTAGTCATCACTTCCAGACGTAGAATTGAAAAAGCACAAAATGTGCCTATTCCTATTTCTGTTGTTGGAGGAAGGCAAGCAGAACAAGCAGGAGCTTTCAATGTTAATCGCTTAAAGGAAATTGTTCCTTCTGTTCAATTGTATTCGTCTAACCCAAGAAACACAACCATCAATATTAGAGGACTGGGTTCTACATTTGGTTTGACCAATGACGGAATTGACCCCGGAGTAGGATTTTATGTAGATGGTGTGTATTATGCTCGTCCTGCTGCAACCACCCTTGATTTTGTAGATGTAGACCAAATAGAAGTTTTACGTGGCCCTCAAGGAACTCTTTTTGGAAAAAACACAACAGCAGGTGCTTTTAATGTTACTAGCCGTAAAGCTAGTTTCACATCTGGTGCTAATTTTGAAATAAGTTATGGAAATTATGGATTCGTACAAGCTAAAGCCTCAATCACTGGAGCCTTAAGTAAAAAAATTGCCGCTAGATTATCTTTCTCAGGCACACAACGTGACGGTTTATTAGAAAATGTAGCTACTGGAAAATCAGTTAACGATTTAAATAATCAAGGAATAAGAGGACAATTATTATTTACTCCTACCGACAACACTGATATCACTTTGGCAATTGATTATTCTAAACAAAGACCTGATGGATATGCTCAAGTAATTGCAGGTGTGGTTCAAACTAATAGAGCTTCTTATCGACAATTTAACAACATTATCAGTTCGTTAGGTTATAACTTACCAAGCACCAATCCATTTGATAGAAAAATTGATCATGATACCCCTTGGCGTTCTGGACAAGATTTAGGTGGAGCCTCTTTAAATATCAATAGTAAAATTGGTAATGGAAAATTAACTGCTACTTCTGCTTGGCGTTTTTGGAATTGGGATCCATCAAACGACAGAGATTTTACAGGACTACCAGTTTTACGATTATCACAAGCTACTTCAAAGCACCAACAATGGTCGCAAGAAATTCGTTACGCAGGAACATTCGCTCCAAAAGTAACAGGAGTTGTAGGTGTATTTGGAATTGGACAAGATCTAAAAACAGATCCCTATCATGTTGAAGAATCAGGATCGGCACAATGGCGTTTCTCTCAAGATTCAACAGATCCGCTTTGGCAAACAGCTGGACTATTTGATGGATATGGTATCAAAACCAAATCAACATTAAATACTTTTAGCGGAGCCATCTTTGGACAAACCGATTGGGAAATTACTGAAAAATTACACGTATTAACAGGTTTGCGTTATAATTATGACAAGAAAAAAATTGATTATAACAGAACTACTTACGGTGGACTTCAAACAACAAATTCAGCATTGTTAGCCTTAAAGAAGAAAGTGTATAATGATCAAGCTTTCAAAGTGGATGTAGATGATACTAATTTCTCAGGAAACATTACATTAGCTTACAAAATCACCGATCAAATCAACACTTTTGCAACCTTTGCTAATAGCTATAAACCAGTGGGAATCAACTTGGGTGGAATTCCTTCAGATGCAAATGGTCCAATTGTTGAATTGGCTAAAGTAAAACCTGAAAAAGTAAATCATTACGAAATCGGTATCAAATCAACACCATTCAATAATACGACATTGAACTTTACAGCATTTAACACTGAAATTGACAATTACCAAACATTGGTACAAAGTGAAGACCCCACCTTAAATCGTGGTTATCTTGCCAATGCCGAGAAAGTACGCGTTCGCGGAATTGAAATTGATTCAAGAATCACTGTCAACCAATACCTATCATTCAATGCAGCATTAACCTATAATGAAGGTCAATATATTAGTTTCAAAAATGCACCATTACCATTGGAAGAAACAGGTTTAAAAGTCAATGGGGTTTCTATCTATTCTAAAGATGTTTCAGGGGGAGCTTTACCTGGCATTTCTAAATTGGCTGGTACTTTAGGAGGAGATCTATCTAAAGAAGGGCAATTTTTTGGCAACAAAGGAAGATTCTTTTTAGCCATAGATTCTTATTCTAGATCTAGTTTTTCATCTAGTGCCACTCCGTCAAAATACTTAAACATTCAGGGGTATAGCATTTTTAATGGTCGAATCGGATTTAGAGCTTCAGAAGGATTATCTGTTTATATTTGGGGGCGAAATTTATTGGATAAAAATTATTTTGAACAATTATTACCCGCTTCGGGAAATGCAGGTCATTACGCAGGAGTATTAGGAGATCAGAGAACCTACGGAATAACTTTACGCTATAATTTGTAATATCAAAATCTAATTTAAGATATGAAAACAACTATTACACCACAATTATTATTCTATTTTTGTGGTGTAGTTTTTTAATACACTATATACACATATCATGAAAGAAAAACGTATTAGTTACAACAAAATCAATGGAATACAAATTTTATTTTGCTTATTCTTGGTGATGCTTCCGGTCAAATCAACTGCTCAAAATGAAAAAGAAACCTATCCGAAAATTACAGGTTTTATAGCTATTCTTCATCCGTTAGTTACTTTTTCATCGAATGAAACCGTAACTAATTTTAAAGATTATTATGCTGTTGGAATGCCCATTGGAATTAATATTTGGAAAAGCCCAAAAATAGGATTCTCGTTTGAAATTGTTCCAACAATAAAGAGCGACAGTGAAATAAGTAAAGTAAGTAACATATTAATACATCCTGGTTTGTTAATTCGCTTAAAAAATGGGTATACCTTTGCAGGAAGAGTTGCTTTCGAAACATCTGGCAGATATGGTTTTACACCTGTTTTAGCTAAAGTGATTAAAAAAAACAAAGGCCATAACTTTTATATTTCAATGCCTTTCCCCATACGTTTTGGCAACAATCACGAACCTACTTTAGGTGTTGGATTTCAGGTTGGAATTGGGTTTTAGTTCATCAAAAACAAATAGGAATTTTTTCATAAAAACTTCAAAGGCATAACACTTTTGAAGTTTTTTTTATTAATTTATAAATTAAAAATCAATTTCGATTAGAGTCCTTTATATTTGCAAAAAATAAAATATGTCTTTTAGAATTTTTGTAATTATAACCTTTGGATTTCATTTTTTGATTGCCAACGCACAAACTGAAAAAAAAATTGACGATCAAACTATACTCTGGTCAAGATATTACAACCTCGTAACCTTAAATGATAAATGGTCACTTCATTCTGAATTTGACAATCGGATATTTTTAAATCCAGTGACTGAGAATCTTTTTGTCATTCGTACCCAAGCTCGTTACAAATTAAATCCTACTGTGGAATTAGGAACGGGATTTGCATATTTTTCTGTAGCCACACAAGATCCTGAAAACACTACTGATTTTTTAACTCCAGAATACCGAGGACAGCAAGATATTATTTGGAAAAATACTATTGGCAAAATCAATTTGAGTCAACGATTCCAGGTTGAAGAACGTTTTATTCGAGATGCATCAAAAACAGAGTTGTTAGATGGTAGCACATTTAATTGGCGATTCCGATTTAGATTTCAAGCTGAATATGAAATATGGGAAAAAGGCAATCGTTTTTTAAAAACAATTGTACACGAAGAAATTTTATTGAATGCTGGAAAATCAATTCTAAAAAACACTTTTGATCAAAATAGAATTTATTTGGCAATTCAATATGGCGTAAATCAAAACATTGCAGTAGAATTAGGCTATATGAATAGTTTTCAGCAACGAGCTAGTGGAATTGATTATTTCAATAGAGACATCATCCGATTCAGTTTCATTCATAAATTAAAATTATAATACAAATAAAAAAGTCCCGATAAATCGGGACTTTTTTTATTTTTCTCTAATATAAATATCAATTGGCACTCCTGAGAAGTCCCATTTTTCTCTGATTTTGTTTTCCAAGTACCTTTTGTAGGGTTCTTTCACATATTGCGGTAAATTAGCAAAAAACACAAATTGCGGTGTTTGAGTTGGCAATTGCATACAATACTTAATTTTCACATACTTCCCTTTAGTAGCTGGTGGGGGATAGGCTTCAATTACTTTCAGCATAAATTCGTTGAATTTAGACGTTGGAATACGTTGTTGTCTGCTTTCATATACTTGAACTGTTGCTTCTAATGCTTTTAACAAACGTTGTTTTGTCAAAGCCGACACAAAAAGAATAGGCACATCCGTAAATGGCATTAATTCTTTTCTAATTTTTTCTTCGTAATCACGGGTAGACATGGTATCTTTTTCAACCAAATCCCATTTATTTACTAAAATCACAACACCTTTACGATTTTTCTCTGCCAACCAAAAAATACTTTGATCTTGACCTTCAAATCCACGAGTAGCGTCGATAATTAAGATACAAACATCCGCATGTTCAATCGCTCTTACTGAACGCATTACCGAGTAAAATTCTAAATCTTCTTTTACTTTTGCTTTACGACGAATTCCAGCAGTATCCACTAAGTTGAATTCAAATCCAAAACGATCAAATTTAGTATCAATCGCATCACGTGTAGTTCCTGCAATATCAGTAACAATGTATCGGTCTTGACCAATTAAAGCGTTGATAAAACTAGATTTTCCAGCGTTTGGACGACCTACAACTGCAAAACGAGGTAAGGTTATTTCTTCTTCCGTTGGTTCGGGTTTTATAGGAAAAGCATCAATTAATGCATCTAACAAATCCCCAGTTCCACTTCCAGAAATACTAGCAAAAGTGAAATAATCGCCTAGACCAAGGTTATAAAATTCGATTGCATCTTTTTCGCGCATCGCATTATCCACCTTATTTACAGCTAATAATACAGGCTTAGTTACTTTTCGAAGTAATTTAGCCACAGCATCATCCATAGGAGTAATCCCTTCTTCAACATCTACTACAAAAATAATAACGTCAGCCTCATCAATGGCTAATTCTACTTGTTTGCGAATTTCTCCTTCAAAAATATCATCCGAACCACGAACATATCCTCCAGTATCAATTACAGAAAACTCTTTTCCATTCCATTCACTTTTTCCATAATTTCGGTCACGGGTTACCCCTGAAACTGAATCTACGATAGCTTCTCTTCTCTGGATCAATCGGTTAAAAAGGGTCGATTTTCCTACGTTAGGTCTTCCTACTATGGCGACAATATTGTTCATAATCTTATTTCAAATATTCGGCAAAGGTAAGCTTAAATAACATCAATATCAATTATTTTTGGTACATTAGCTTTAGTGATTCACATAAAGTGCTCTATTTATGGATAGTTCAAATGAAATTAGACTTCGTTTACGATTTTACAAAGATGTAGCTGAAAACGCGGATGTTTTGCGTCAAAAATTTGCTCATCAAACTACTATAAACAACCCTGATTATTTTCTAAAAATACGTGGATACCATATTTGGTTTAACATAAAAGGAGCTAAAAAGACATACTACTCCCCCCACTTACACATCGAATTAGAACCTAAAAGTGAATCTGAAACACACATTCGAGGACTTTTTGGCCCCGACCCTACTTTGTGGACTTTTTTTATGTTTTTACACTTTATTGTAGCAGGATTGTTCTTAATTTTTGGAGGAATTGCCTATTCCAATTATGTATTGAAAAATCCATATGAATCCAATTTATTAATAATGGGACTAATGGTTATTATTTGGGTCTTACTTTATTTCATTGCCAAACAAATCCGATACAATGGTAATACTCAAATGAATGAGTTAGAACAACTTTTTGAAGAAATTATAGCGTCTTAAATTTATTGATTATACCCAAAACGTTTCAACATATTGGCATTACTTCGCCAATTTTTATTGACTTTAACATACAATTCAATATGAATTTGTTTACCAAAGAACTTCTCTAAATCAGCACGGGAATCCATTCCTACTTTTTTCAAAGCAGCTCCTTTGTGACCAATGATAATTCCTTTTTGTGTATCGCGTTCCACCATAATCAAAGAACGAATACGGATGATGTTGTCATCTTCAAAGAATTCTTCGGTCACGATTTCAACCGCATACGGAATCTCTTTGCTGTAATTCAACAAGATTTTCTCACGAATAGTTTCGTTCACAAAGAAACGTTCTGGTTTATCCGTCAATTGGTCTTTTGGATAATACGCAGGTGATTCTGGAAGCAACTCAATTATACGCCCAAAGACTTCAGGAACATTGAAATTTTGTAAAGCCGAAATAGGGAAAATTTCTGCATTGGGAACTTTAGCCGTCCAAAAAGCAACTTGTTCTTCTAGTTGTTCTTGATTCGAATTATCGATTTTGTTCAACAATAAAAGTACTGGGATTTTGGCATGGATGATTTTATTAAAAAAAGCATCGTCTTTCAATTCTTGTTCGCCAATTTCGACCATATAAATCAAAATATCAGCGTCTTCAAAAGCCGACTTCACAAAGTTCATCATTGATTCCTGCATTTCATAAGCAGGTTTTATGATTCCAGGCGTATCAGACAAAACCAATTGAAAGTCTTCTCCGTTCACAATTCCCAAAATCCTGTGACGCGTCGTTTGTGCTTTAGAAGTAATAATAGACAATCTTTCGCCAACGAAAGCGTTCATTAAGGTGGATTTACCTACGTTTGGATTTCCAATTATATTTACAAAACCTGCTTTGTGTGCCATTTACTGCGATTTATTTTTTGCAAAGGTAGACATATCAAGTCAATAGACGAAATAAAACATTTTTTAAAATTTATATTGAAAATGTGAAATTTCGTTGTACATTTGCACCCGAAACATCGCGGGATAGAGCAGTAGGCAGCTCGTCGGGCTCATAACCCGAAGGTCACAGGTTCGAGTCCTGTTCCCGCTACTAAACAGGAACCATCTTCATTTTGAGGATGGTTTTTTTCTTTTTTGCCATTGTATGTATTTGAAAATCTGTTAGTTAACTCAAATAATTTACTTGTTTTTGAGGTTCGATAATTTCTATTTTTGATTGAATAAAGTAAACCTGTTGGAAACAGTAAAGATTGGAATCTTCTTTTTTTATTGTAATCTAAAGAAGCATAGAATTTGCTAGGGTTCTCAGCGATTTTCAAGAAATATTTCATCCCTTTTTCAAGGTTCGATTTTTTTGAAGGCATAAATTCTAAATCTTTTGCTTTTTGGTCTATTTCTTCTTTTAGTTTTTTGCCTTGTCTATCAAAAATATCTTTTGATATTTCATTCATGGCATAACGAAATTCCATTTTATCATACGCTTCTTTCAAGTCATTTATATCTCTTGACAATAATCTTTTTCGCTCCGAAAGATTCGCCATATCATCTCCCATTATTTTCTTCAATTGGACAGAAAACAAATCGTGTAATTCTTTTGAAAAAGCAAACTGATTTAAAACACCGTGAAACTGTTCATGTACCCCTTTGTTTAAAGAGCGATTAGACGTTTCAGCATTTAAAGTCTTATTGCAGCAATTGCACTTATAATAATAAATTTGTTTTGACTTATTTAAGTACGATGTCATTGTATTATCACAATCTGCACACAATAGAAATTTAGGTGCTAATGGAGTAGCTTCTTTTCCTGAGAGTTTAGCAACACCTAATTGTTTTGACTGAGTTAAGAGTCGCTGCAATTGATTAAACTCTCTTAAAGTTATCAGAGGTTCCCAATTACCTTTAATTACTTTCCCTTCCAATAACGTGTTGGATATTCGTCCTGTATAAAATTGGTTTCTCCACATTTCAGAAATTCGTTGCTTTGAAACTTTTACTCCTTTAGAGTCTAACCATTTTATAATTTCTGAGTCGGGATAGCCTTCATAAATTTTCTTTTTAAAGGCTTCTTTCAAAAATTTGCCTTCTTGGTTAATTTTTATTTCCTGAAAAGCTTGTACTTTATTTGGGTCACTAACTCTTGGACCGAAATGGTCATAACCTCTAGGAGTTCTCCCAAATACTTTTCCGTTTTCTAAAGCGTTTATTAATCCTGGGATAATAGTATCCTGTCTGCTAAAGTTTTCTTTCTGTGCATATAACAATTGGGTAGAAAACTCATTTTCTGCCCTCTCATTAAACGTATGGTTGTTTGTACTTACAGAATACAGATATACATTGTAATCTTTTCTTAAACTCACAAATAACTGAATATGCTCTGCTCCTGCTCTACCAAATCTACTCGGAGACCAAATTAAAATCATTTTAGGTCTCTTTGAAGCTGGAGTCTTTTTTATTCTATCCATCAACTCACGAAGCGTACTCTGAGTATTGATTCGTTTTGAGCTTTCGTATTCGGCATCAAACTCTTCAGTAATAATTAGGTTATTCTCTTTTGCAAAAGATTTAATCTTATTTACCTGTGTTTCTATACTTCCATTATTAACAAACTGGTCTTTTGTAGATACTCTAGTGTAAGACCAAACTATAGCGTTGTTAAAATCACTAAGTATTAAATTCTTCTTTTTCATCTTTGTATTTTTCGTAAACTAATTTTGTTAATTGATATAACTGCTTTGAAAACTCAAAAGCAGTTTCTTTTGAAAGCACTGTTTGTAAATTTGGTGCGATTGCAATAATCGTGTCATAATCCAATAGAAACTCTAATTCACTAGATTGGAAATTTTGTTGGTCCATACCGTGTTGAGATAAACACGGGCTGAATTATCAGGGACCGATTGAGTGCTACAATATTCATACACTAGGTTTTAATAGTTACTTTAAAATTATCTTGAGCTCTAGTTTCAATCAAAATTTTGGCTCCTAAAGGCAATTTATTATTCAAAAAGAATTTAGCAAGCTCTTCCGCTTTTTTATGCTGTTCCGTTATTGTAAATACTTTAAGTTCTCCTTCTTTTTCTAACTCTATCTCTAGTAATTTAGGACGGTCAAAAAACAAAACCCTTCTTAATTGATTTTCTAATGATGACAAATAATCCAAATCAGCTTCTCTTTTCTGAATTTGAAATCCAACAATTTTTTCTAACAGCGGAACCAAAGGGATTGAAATCAGCGTTTTCCTAAAACACAAATTATTTAAATCCGATGTAAGACTAACTGAATTTATATTAAAAAAATGCTCTCCTGTTCTAGGACAATAAATCAAAGAAATAAGATTGCTTTTTTCGAAAAGACAAGTTTTAATTGCTTCAGTAAAAGGATTGATATCTTTTCTAAAGACAGTGTTCATAATAGGTTCAAATCCCAAGAAGTGTTTTATCCAATTCTTATCTAATTCGTGTAATTCTTTATTAGTCTCTAATTCTCTTTTAAGTACCTTATCTGCATACTTTTCTTCCAATGGTTTTTCCCAAATATCAGATGCAAGTGTCGCTATACGTTTTGTATCTAAACCTATTTCCGCTAATTCATTTACAATTAATATCCATAATGCTTCTGGAATATTCAAGAATCCCTTTTGGTCTCTTTCTAAAAATGGAATAATTTGCTTTGACTTCCAAAAACTGACCTGTTTTGAGGTCAATCCGATATTAGGAGCAAGAATGAATTTGTCACTCAAAATTTCTCCTAATCGAATATAATCGTTTCTTTTCATACTTTCTAAATTTTTGTTAAAAAATAAATAATTGTTCTAACAAGTGCGAAGTTATAAATAAATTTTAACTTTGCAATTAAAACTAATCAAATAAAATAAAAAATAAATTCACGGAGTAATGATGAGCAATATAATGAAATCAGAAAACCCTAATCATTCAATGGGTAATTCAAAAATATACGAAGAGCAAAATTCAACCTAAAAATAGGTGTTAAATTCATGCATATTATAAGCAGAAAGGAAGGTAAATGTCAAATATACCTGAAGTAAACCCCAGGTATACCTTATGTATTTCTCAGGTATACCTCAAAAATACAAAAAAACAATCCTAATAAAAAAAAAGAAAAAAATGGAAAATTCAAATAACAGAAACATTACTTTGAGTACTAAAGTAACAGCAGAGCAAAAAGCAGAATTTACAAAAATTGCAGCAAAACATAATATCTCTTTATCGGAGTGGAGCGCTAGTCTTTTAGACATACACAAAAATTCATATGACAAAATTGGAGACCCTACGCTAAGAGAAACTGCTCTTGAAATGGAAATACAAAAAAAGGAAAATGAAATTAAACGTCTAAAAGCCCATCTAGAAAGTGCAGACCATAAAGTGCAAGTTGAAATGAAAAGAGCTGATAATGCAATAACAAGAAGAGATGTAGAAGTCCTTAAATGCAAAAAATTAGAGCATGAAAATCTTGAACTAAAAACTGAATTAGAAAAAAAGACAGAAATGACAAGTAAAAATATAGAACTTGAGAATACCGACGAAAATAAAACATTACTACTACCTGTAGTGCTATTAAGTGGAATCATTGGGTTAGCTTTAGGTAAGAGTTAATCTTTATATTCACCGGTTGGAATTCAGAGTGCCTTTATACACGTTTCAATATCTAGAAAAAAGCCAAATACAACAGCTAAAAAACATTTTACGCTCTAGCTATTGAATATGTGGAATTTCGTTGTATATTTGCACTCGAAACATCGCGGGATAGAGCAGTAGGCAGCTCGTCGGGCTCATAACCCGAAGGTCACTGGTTCGAGTCCAGTTCCCGCTACACAGAAAAAACCTCAAGAGAAATCTTGAGGTTTTTTGTTTATTCTATCTGTACTTTCTTCAAAACTTAACATCTAAATCTTTCCAGTATTCTGATTCAATGTTCTTTACAATTCCTTGATTATCAAATGATAAAATATACTCTGTATACATATCAGAGTATCTAGCCATAAAACCATCATCAGTTTTATCAAAAACAGTTACTTTCATTCCCTTCAACATCTCATTAATCTTCTCAAAAGAAAAACCTTCAATATTACTTATTAGTCCTTCTTTTGGATTTTTTCTAAAGACCATTTTGTAAAGAAACAAAAGCATTTTATACCAATATCACATACAAATCACTTTAATTTTATTACCGTTTTTATTCAAAATCATAAATTATAAAACTCTTTAGGAGACATCCCTTTTATTTCTTTAAACTTAAAATAGAAATTACTTCTATATTCAAATCCTGATTGTTTAATAATATCTGTTATATTAAATTTTTCATTTTCTTGCAGTCTCCTTCTAATTTCCTTATCAAAATGATTAATCCGATATATGTTTATTAGCTCACAAAATTTCATGCCATAAATTTTCTTTATCAATCTTGTAGTATTTATGATGCTATAATCTATTTTAGCACATAAATGATATAATTTAAAATTAGGTTTTACATATATTAATGATTGAATTAAAAAAGCTTCTATTCTATGATAGTATATTTTCTCTTCGTCGGTCAATCCTTCTAAATTAATTTTTATAAACATTACAATCTTATAAATAAAATTTACTCATTATTACTTCATAATCAAAAGCTAATATTGTTTTTTAATTAAAATTACATCTGATTAAGCTGTTCCTTATCTTCTTTACTCTATATTTGTCTTTCCTTTTTAAAAAGGAATTTCTTCATTTTATTACACTTGTCATCAAATTAATTTACGATTCAGTAAAAAAATCCCATCCCTTTTCTATACTCATTAAAACTTAAACTGTATAAGGCCGGCCATTATCATAACTCCTAAATTGCTTACTAAAAACGAATATGGTAAAGTAAAATTTCGATTCTATTAAAATCAGATATTAAATATGATTTTATTATTTTGAAATTTAACATCTAAATCCTTCCAATATTCATATTCTATATGCTTAAATTTCCCATTAGTAGCAAAACAGATTAATAGTTCAGTTGAATCTTCACTAAATTTTGCTAAAAAAAAATCCGTGTCTCTTTTAACAATTTCAACTTTGGTATTTGACAAACTATTCTTAAGATCTTCAAAACTATAATTTTTCAAATTGCCTAATTTAAATATTTCAGAAGTTAATGAAACTATTTTGTATTGAACGAAAAATGAATTAATAATTTGAATTAAATAACTCAAAAAAAATTTCATAAATAGCTTAATTTATTAAATTATTTAACCGTTTAAAACTTAAACTGTAATAGGATTTCGTTAGTATTTCTGGCACTAGCTAGGGATGGGAGTGTACTCATTTCATACGCAAATCCAAACAACATGCGGTTACTGATTAGTACACTAGCCATCGCTGCGTATGCTTTGTCGGTTCGGTACATCCCACCTAGTTCGAAGGTTTTGTCTATTTGCAACATCGCTGTTAAATCAACTGATACTGGTGCGCCACTTACATAACGCAACATCGCTGAGGGTTTTAAGATAAGACTTGAGAATTCCCCTTGCAATGGAACATCATAACCTCCACTTAAATAAATGTGTGGACTATCGGTAGCTACGCTAGCATATCCTGCATCGTTTTTGGCTCTCTTAGTGTTCAATAATCTTGGG
>CAUPPG010000008.1:0-54956 GCA_963513255.1 uncultured Flavobacterium sp. | reverse complement strand
AGTTTTTTTTGTTTTTAATACTATGTGTTTTGTATTGGAAAATACACGGCTATTCTAGCCCCGATAGTAGCAAGCTACCTTGTAGCGCGGATAGCGGGACAACTTATGTTCAAAATGTAAAATAGCTGCTGCTAAAAAAAAGTAATGGAATACGCTACCTAGATTTGGGGAATCTTTTGTAACTTTAGTACTTAAATCTTTTGTATGATTCATATGACTGTTGTTGATAAACAAGAAATTTTAAAACGATACCAACCCATTGTTTCGACCACGCATAAAGGGCTGCAAGGACATGCGTTGTTAGTAGGAGGGAGTTATGGTAAGATGGGTTCGGTTTGTTTGTCGACTAAAGCGGCGATGAAGTCCGGTTGCGGATTGGTCACTGCTTACATTCCGAAATGTGGTTATGAGATAGTACAAATAGCCATACCTGAAGTCATGGTGTTGACGGATGTTCAAGACCATTGTATATCGGCGATTCATTTTAATATAGTACCAAAAGCTATCGGTATTGGTCCTGGTTTGGGACAAGATGCCGCTACGCAACAGGGATTGTATGCATTTTTGAAAACAAACCAATTTCCTCTAGTTCTTGATGCGGATGCGTTGAATATTTTATCATTGCATCCGGATTGGTTGTCTTTACTGCCTCCTAAAACGATTGTAACACCGCATTTAAAAGAATTAGAACGTTTGATTGGGAAATGGAATTCGGAAGCCGAACTATTTGAAAAAACAATCGCTTTTTCTAAAAAACACCAATTGATTGTAGTGATGAAAGGTGCTCCAACTCATTGTATTGACGGAACAACTGTATATGAAAACTCCACAGGCAATGCTGCTTTGGCCACCGCAGGTAGTGGTGATGTGTTGACGGGAATTATTACCAGTTTATTGGCTCAGTCGTATGAACCAATAAACGCGGCACTATTAGGGGTATATCTTCACGGATTGACGGCTGATATTGCTTTGCCTGAAACGGGTTATCAATCGTTTATCGCTTCGGATATTATTTCGTATTTAGGAAAAGCATTTTTGACTTTAGAATAAGTTATCCTAAAAAAGCTTTCAACTCTTCGTAAGTTGTAATTTTTGTACTTACTTTTTCTTTGCCTAATACACTTTCAATTTGTGTTGGAATAGGCAACTTTACATTCAGCGCAGGTTCTACTACATCTAAAAATTTGATAGGATGTGCTGTTTCTAAGAATATTCCAATCGCATTCTGATGATTTTCTAATTCTTTTTTCAACCCTAAGTAGCCAACAGCTCCATGCGGTTCAGCAATATATCCATCAGTATTGTAAATTGTTTTCATCGCTTCCAAAGTGGCTGCGTCAGAAAAAGTATAGGAAGAGAAGTCCTTTTTGAATTGCTCCAAATCGTTTTGATACATTTCTTGGATTCGGATGAAATTACTTGGATTTCCCACATCCATAGCATTAGAAATGGTAGCGATAGAAGGTTTTGGATCGTAAATACCGTTTGTTAAAAATCTAGGAACGGTATCGTTTACATTCGTAGAAGCTACAAAATGGTGTACAGGCAATCCCATTTTTTTAGCGATAATACCGGCACAAATATTTCCGAAATTACCACTTGGACAAGAAAATACTAAGGGTTTGTTTTGGCTTTTCAATGCTTTGTATGCAAAAAAGAAATAAAACATTTGCGGTAACCAACGTGCAATATTAATGGAATTAGCCGAAGTTAAATTTTTATGTTTTAGACTGTCATCTAAAAAGGCTTTTTTTACCATGTCTTGACAATCGTCGAAAACACCATCTACTTCCAGTGCTTTGATATTTTGTCCTAGAGTAGTTAATTGTTTTTCCTGAATGTCACTTACCTTTCCAGAAGGATACAAAATAACGACATCTACACCATCTACACCAAGGAATCCACTGGCAACGGCTCCTCCAGTATCTCCAGAGGTAGCTACCAAAACAGTGTTTTTTGATGATTTATCATTTCGATTGAAATACCCTAAACAACGTGACATAAAACGCGCACCTACATCCTTGAATGCCATTGTTGGGCCATGAAATAATTCTAAGGAATAAATCCCTTTTTCTACTTCGACAACCGGAAAGTCAAAACACAAGGTTTCTTTAATAATAGCTCGAAGTTCGGTTTCAGGGATTTCATCTCCCACAAATTGGTGGATAGCTTGAAAAGCAATTTCTTCGTTGCTTAAGTTTTCGATAGTATCAAAAAAGGCTGCTGATAAAGGGGTAATGTTTTCAGGGAAATATAATCCTCTATCAGTTGCTAATCCTTGTATAACTGCTTCTTCAAAAGAAACTTTAGGTGCGTTATGGTTTAAACTGTAGTATTTCATTGTATTGTTATTGCTTGGGTAAGCAATTGATTTTATTGTTGATTTAAAATTTTAACTCCTTCAGAATTCACTTTTGAAACGTGAATTTCATAAGGTAGATTGATGGCTTCATATACTGCACTCATGGCTTTGGCAATTTTGTCTGCTGTTTCCTTTCCTTTGCTTAATGCAAAAATGGAAGGACCTGAACCTGATATTCCAGAACCTAAAGCCCCATTTTCTAAAGCCGCTTGTTTGATTAAATCAAATCCTGGAATTAAAACACTTCGTAAAGGCTCTACGATTTCATCGTGTAAAGAACGGCCAATTAAGTCGTAATCTTTGGTATATAACCCCGCGATTAATCCACCCACATTTCCCCATTGCATGATAGCGCTTTTTAAAGAAACGGTTTGTTTCAATACCGAACGCGCATCCGAAGTTTTTAATTCGATTTGCGGATGAACCACAGTCGCATATAATTCGGAAGGACTTTCTATTTTGATAATATCCAAAGGACTGTAACTTCTTACCAAGGTAAAACCACCTAAAAGGGCAGGAGCTACGTTATCTGCATGTGCATTTCCACAGGCGAGTTTTTCGCCTTGCATGGCAAATTGCACCAAATCTTTGGTTTGGTACGGATATCCTAATAAGGCATTAATGCCAAAAACAGCTCCAGCCGAACTAGCAGCACTACTCCCAATTCCACTTCCCGCTTTGATGTTTTTATAAATCTCAATATCAAAACCAAAGTCAGCGTTTACTGTTTCTAATAATGCCAATCCCGCTACTCCAGCTACATTGTTTTCTGTTTCCAAAGGCAAATCAGCGCCAACAATTTTAGTAATTCGAATCCCTTTTTGAGTTGATTTTCGAATCACCATTTCGTCTCCCACATTGTCAAGACAAAGTCCTAAAACATCGAATCCACAAGAAAGGTTGGCAATAGTTGCTGGGCAAAATAGTTTTATTTCATTCATTTTGTACTCTTTTATAGCGATACAATAGTTTTTTATACGTTTCCAATTCGGATGACATCAGCAAATATTCCTGAAGCAGTTACCGCAGCACCTGCACCCGCACCTTTGATTAATAAAGGTTGATCCACATAACGATCGGTGTAGAACAATACGATATTGTCTTTTCCTTCCAAATTATAAAAAGGATGTTCTTTAGGAATGAATTGTAAACCAACACTTGCTTTACCATTTTCAAATTGGGCAACATATTTCAAACGAGAATCTTTACTCTTTGCTTCATTGTACAATGCTTCAAAATGAGTAGCGTGTTTCTGTAATGAGGCAAAAAAGGCTTCGTTTGATGTAGTTACTAAACATTCAGCAGGCATAAACGATTCGTTAGCAATAGCTTCAATATCCATTTGGTAGCCACTTTCGCGAATTAAGATTAGGATTTTTCTAGCTACGTCAATTCCGCTCAAATCAATTTTCGGGTCTGGTTCTGTAAATCCTTGAACACCAGCTTCTTTTACTACATCGTGAAACGAATGGTTTTCGTCAAAGTTATTGAAGATAAAATTCAAACTTCCAGATAATACGGCTTGAATTTTATTTACTTTATCACCCGAAGCAATTAAGTTCTTTACGGTGTCAATAATTGGTAATCCCGCTCCAACATTCGTTTCAAATAAGAAAGGGGCGTTGTATTGACGTGATAGATTTTTTAAATGTTTGTAATTGTCATAAGCTGATGAACACGCAATTTTGTTACAAGTTACGACACCAACACTTTGTTTTAAGTATTGCTCATAGGTTTTGGAAACACTTTCATTAGCTGTAATATCAACAAAGATGCTATTTCTTAGATTCAACTCTTTTACTTTAGCGATGAATAGTTCTTGATTAGCGGTTTCTCCGTTGCTTAAGACAGTTTGCCACTCTTTCAAAGAAATGCCGTCTTCGTCAAAGTGCATTTTTCTAGAATTAGACAAGGCAACTACTCTTAAGTTGATTTTTAGATTTTCTTTTAAGAATTTTTTCTGTTGGTGAATTTGCTCAATGAATTTTTCTCCTACATTTCCAACTCCCATTACAAATAGGTTCAATTGTTTGGTGTTTTCCTCAAAGAAATTTTCATGTAATGTGTTTAATGCTTTTTTGACATCTCTTTCATTGATTACGGCAGAAATATTTCTTTCTGAAGCTCCTTGAGCAATAGCACGAATGTTTACGTTATTCTTACCTAAAGTACTGAACATTCTTCCGCTTAAACCTTGATGGTTTTTCATGTTTTCACCTACCAATGCAATGATGCATAAGTTATTCTCCACAATACAAGGGTCAATTTTATTTTGAGCGATTTCAATTTCGAATGCTTTGTTTATTGCTATTTCGGCTATTTCTGCATCTGAATTTAAAATCCCGATACAAATAGAATGCTCAGAAGAAGCTTGAGTAATAAAAATTACATTGATGTTTTCTTGCGACAATACTTCAAATAGTCGTTTCGACGAACCTGAAACTCCTACCATTCCTGAACCTTCTAGTGTCAATAGCGCAATGTTGTCAATATGACTAATTCCTTTTACAGGATTCGTTTGAGAAACAACATCATTTGAAATATATGTTCCTACCGCTTCTGGTTCAAAAGTGTTTTTGATTAGAATTGGAATATTCTTTCTCAAAACAGGTTGAATTGTAGGTGGGTACAATACTTTGGCACCAAAATGCGACAATTCCATCGCTTCTTGATACGAAATTGTAGCAATAGGTTGAGCTTGTTTCACAATTTTTGGATTCGCAGTAAACATTCCGTTTACGTCTGTCCAAATTTCTAATTCAGTTGCATTTAAAGCAGCTGCAATGATTGCTGCAGTATAATCTGATCCACCACGTCCCAAAGTTGTTGGTATTTTGTCTGTAGTAGAAGCAATGAAACCAGGTAGTACAACTACTTGATTTTGGTTAGAGGCAAAAAAATCAGAAACCAATCGATTAGTAGTTTCAAAATCAACTGTTGCTTTTCCAAAATTAGCATTGGTTTTGATTAATTCACGACTGTCTGCGTATCCGCTATTTTTTTCTTTTTGTTTTAAGGCTTCGGCAATAATATAAGACGAAAGTAATTCGCCAAAACCTAAAATAGTATCTTCGGTTCTGGGAGAAAGTTCACCTAAAAGGAAACATCCATCTAATAATGTTTCAAGATGGTTTACTATTCGTTTTAAATGGCTTAGCAAGCTGCTTTGTTCACTTACTGGAATTAATTCCTTTAAGGTATCTAAATGTTTTTTTTCAATTTCAGTTACAATTTCTTTATAACTTTCGTCATTTGAAGCTGCTTTTTGTGAAGCTAATTGTAGTAAGTCAGTCACTTTACTTAAAGCAGAAACTACTACAACTAATTTTTCGTTTTTTGCTTTTTCTGTAACTATTGTAAGAACGCGTTTTATATTTTCTGCATTGGCTACTGAAGTGCCGCCAAATTTTAATACTTTCATTGTGTGTGTTTTATTTAAAAATGCAACTATTTTCTATACATCCAAGAACTTTCTCCTTTTATAGGAAAAGTAAAATATAGCAAGATTATATGTAAAATGTATACCCCTAAGGGGTAGTAGTTGTTGTAGCAGTAAATGTAACAGAAGATGCAACTTCAGTTGAAGTTGTTATCGAAGATGAATATGTGTTTCTGTTGCTTTTCATTTGATTCCTCAAAAGTACATTTTTTTATAAAAAAGAAAACCTAAAATATGCTTTTTACGAATATTTTAAAAATGAGAGGCTAATTTTATCGATATTCATTATTTTATAAAATATAGGTTGTTTTTATTGAGTGGTTTGTGTTTTTGTAGTCTGTTTTTGATTCAAAGCATATTATTTTGTCATTCCTTTTTTTATGACGATTAATAGATTTTGTCTTTAATTCATTTCCTTACTGATTACGTTATGTGAGTTGTATTGTTTAATAGGTGTTTTTCTATTTAAACAGAATGAACAATTATAAAGAGGAATTAAATAAATTTAACTTTATAGAAATGTTATTATAATGTGTAAATTTGAGTTTAAATCCAATTATTAACAATAGCTTAACACAAGCATTGAATAATCAATTAATTTTGCAAATCTAAAATATAAACAAATGTCACTAAACAGTATTTTTCAATTTCTAGTTCCAAAAGACAAGAAGTTTTTTCCGCTTTTTGAACAAGCTACAACGAACTTAGTTGAATTGGCTTCTCATTTGCACGAAGCAGTTAATTTGCCATTGAAAGAGAGAGAAGTTCTTTTTCAGAAGATAGATGAATTGGAGCAAAGAGGGGAGGATATCACACGTCAAACAAATTTAGAATTGAGTAGAAACTTTATCACACCATTTGATAGAGAGGATATCCACTCTTTGATTACTTCTATTGATAATGTAGCGGACAACCTTCAAGGAGCAGCTAGTAGAATGCGTTTGTATCACGTAGATAAGATTACAAAGTCAATAAGAAAGTTGACTGAAATTAATTTAGAAGCTTGTCAGAATATTGAGCTAGCTGTTAGTGAATTAAAACATTTTAAAGATGTTAAAAATATTACTGAGGCCTGTTCTAAAATAAGTAAATTAGAAAATAGATCAGATGGTGTATATAATAAAGCTGTTTTTGAAATTTTCGAAAATGAGACCGATGCAATTAATGTAATTAAATACAAAGAAGTGTTGTCTGTTTTGGAATCGGCTACTGATAAATGTAAAAGCGTTGCAAGTGTATTAGAATCTATTGCAGTTAAACACTCTTAATTAAATCAGTTTTCTGAAATACACTTATGGACTTTACTTTACTCATAATTATTATAATATTATCCTTAGCTTTTGACTATATCAATGGCTTTCACGATGCTGCAAACTCCATTGCAACCATTGTTGCAACTAAAGTTTTGACACCTTTTCAGGCAGTGCTTTGGGCAGCATTTTTTAATTTCCTAGCCTATTGGGTTTTTGGTTTTGGAGTGGCTGATACCGTGGCTAAAACAGCACATACCGGTAGTATTAATTTGACTGTAATTTTGGCAGGAGTTATTGCTGCAATTATTTGGAATCTTTTTACTTGGTGGAAAGGAATTCCGTCATCATCTTCCCATACTTTAATTGGAGGATTTGCAGGGGCTGCAATTGCTCATGGTTTTTCAGGTATTGTCCAAGATCCAGAACATTATGGTTTGAAAATTGTAAGTTGGTTTAAAGCAGCTAAAGATGGAGAATTATTGCCTTCAGGAGTTTTAATCGTTATTTTGTTTATTGTTTTTGCTCCTTTATTGGGGATGATTATCTCGTATTTTATCTCTCTGTGGTTGATGTATTCTTCTAAGAAAAATATTTATCCTAAAATATTTACAATAGGTTTGATTGCTTTGGTCGTTTGGTTTTTATCTATCGTTCTTGATTTTAATTCCGTTCCTGAAAAAGCTTTATACCATAATAAATTTTGGTATTTTATTAGTGAACCACATAATATTAAATGGTTTTTAGTAGCTATTATTTTCTTTAGTTTAGCGATATTCAATTTATTCTTTAGTACTTTTTCAGCTGTTAGAGCTGAAGCAATCCTTAAAAAAATGCAATTGTTATCTTCTGCTGCTTTTAGTTTAGGCCATGGAGGAAATGATTCGCAAAAAGTGATGGGTATCATTGCTGCGGCAGTAGCTGTTTATGTTAAAACAGCTGGAAATATTGATTTACCAGATTGGTTAGATGTAGAGCTTCCAAGAGAAGATGGTTCATTTAAAATGCCAGCTTGGATTCCGATAACTTGTTATTCTGTAATTGCACTAGGAACATTAAGTGGGGGATGGAAAATTGTAAAAACAATGGGGTCTAAAATTACCAAAGTAAATGCATTTGAGGGAGTAGTAGCAGAATCTGCTGGTGCTTTAACCCTTTTTATGACAGAACATTTTAAAATACCAGTGTCAACGACACATACTATCACTGGTTCTATTATTGGTGTAGGAGTGACTAAAAGAGTTTCTGCTGTTCGTTGGGGAGTAACAGTTCGTCTTTTATGGGCCTGGGTTTTGACAATTCCTGTTTCGGCTCTTTTAGCCGCAATTACGTATTATGTATTAAATCTATTTTTATAAAAAAAAGCTGACCTAAAAGTCAGCTTTTTTTATCTAATAGTTTTTTTTGATTTTTTCATTCTTTTATAATGAGTTTGGCGAAGAGTGTCTTTTCCGGATATTATACTAATATTACCATCTATTTCAAGCATAGCTAATTTTACATCTTTATAATATTCCACTCCATGTTCCCTCATCGCTTCTTTTAATTCTTCTGAAGTAATGTTTAATTTACTTAATCTTTTAAAGTCCAAATTACCCTCGTGAATTAATATTTGAGGCTTTTCTAACATGAAATCACTAAAGGGTTTGTATGTATATATCAATTTTTTTAAGATAAAATTGAAGGCAAAAAGAACTGCAGCGGCGGTCAGTCCACCCCATAAACTTGTGTCGTTGCCTACCATTGCGTTTTGAACGGAATTACTAATCAGTAATATCAAAATAATATCCGCAGTGTTAAGCTGAGAAAGTTCTTTTTTGCCAAAAATTCGCAAAGCAATTATCATAAAAAAATAAACCGAAATACTTCGTAATGTAATGTCTAAGTAGGGATTCATTTGATTTAAAAGTGAATTGTTACTTTGTAAAAGTAGAATAATTTGATTAGAGTTTTATAATTTAAAATGTTTCTCTATAGCTCTAATCATTTTACCAGCTATATCTTTATTCGTAGCGCCTTCTATTCCCTCTAATCCTGGAGAAGAATTTACTTCAAGAAGTAATGGGCCTTTAGAAGAACGAATAATATCAACACCAGCTACTTTTAAATTCATAGCTTTAGCAGCCTTAATTGCAATTCGTTTTTCTTCAGAAGTAACTTTAATAACTGATGCTGTACCTCCTAAGTGTATGTTAGCCCTAAATTCTCCAGGTAAGGCTTCTCTTTGTATAGCAGCTACTACTTTACCATCGATTACAAAACATCGGATATCTTTCCCATTAGCTTCTTTAATAAACTCTTGAACAAGAATATTCGCATTGATGCTTTTAAAAGCATTAATAACACTTTCTGCAGCTTTCTTGGTTTCGGCTAGTACAACTCCTTTTCCTTGAGTCCCTTCAAGTAACTTAACTATTAATGGGGGGCCGCCAACCATTGTTATTAAATCATCTGTATCTAATGGCGAGTTTGCAAATCCAGTAGTAGGAATATCAACTCCATGGTTAAGTAGTAATTGTAAGCTGTATAATTTATCTCTAGATTGTGTTATGGCATTAGAAGAATTTAAGCAATAAACCTTAAGTGCTTCAAATTGTCGTGTTAACGCACAGCCATAAAAAGTAGCGCTAGGTCTAATTCTAGGAATTATGGCATCAAATTGATTTAGGATTTTACCACCTCTGTAATGGATTTCAGGTTTTTTCGCATCTAATTTAATATAACACTCTTTTATGTTTAGGAAGTGCATTTCATGACCGCGCATTTCACCTGCTTCCATAATTCGTTTATTACTATACAATTCAGGATTGCTTGCCAATACTCCAATATGAAGCCCTGATTTTTCTTTGACTGCTCCTTTGTATAATTCTGTTAAAAGTTCTTCTGAAGGAGCGTCTAATAAATATTGCTTTTCTGGATCTACGATAACTCGTCCCATCATAGCTTCTCTACCTAATAGCATTCTAAATCCCATAGAATCTCTATTAGTTAAGGTCATCTCTATATTCCAAGTTTCGTTACCTAATTTTAATACTGTTTGAATTACATAACGTTGTTCTCTAAATCCACTAGAACTTTTAACGATTCTTTTGTCGATTAATGGAGCTTCACAATGAATAATTGTTCTTACATTGTTTTGAATTGGATTTATATCAAATTTAACCCAATTGGTATCATTTTTTACGAAAGGTGCTATATTGATAGCGTGGAGTGCTGATGTTTTTGCTCCAGAATCAACTCGAGCTTTTATTGCGGGAATTCCCAATTCAGGAAAAGAACACCATTCTTCACTACCTAAGATTACTTTGTTATCGGTCATATTGAACTTTTATATGAAGTATATTTTACAATTGTTTTTATTTTGCAAAAATGGCAGAAAATATGTGAATAAAAAATCCGCTATGTTATTAAAACGTAACGGATTTGTTAATATATAGATTAATTTTGTTGTTATTGTTTAGTAGGTTCTTCCGCTTTATGAACATGTACGGTTAACTCTTGAGCTCCTTCTTCAATATCCATGAAAATCTCGTCTCCAGATCCAATTTTAGAAGTGATAATTTCTTCTGCTAATGAATCTTCAACATATTTCTGAATGGCTCTTTTTAAAGGTCTGGCTCCAAATTGTTTGTCAAATCCTTTTTCAGCTATAAAAGCTTTTGCTTTGTCTGATAAACTTAACTTGTAACCTAGGTCAGCGATACGAGCGTATAGTTTTTTCAACTCGATTTCGATAATCAAATCAATATCGTGTTTCTCTAAAGCATTAAAAACAATAACATCATCAATACGGTTCAAGAATTCAGGTGCAAATGTTTTTTTCAACGCATTTTCGATAATACTTTTTGAATTATCGTCTACTTGTGCTGTTCTCGCTGCTGTACCAAAACCAACCCCTTGTCCGAAATCTTTTAATTGTCTAGCGCCAACATTAGAAGTCATAATAATGATGGTGTTTTTGAAGTCAATTTTACGACCTAAACTATCCGTTAAGAATCCGTCATCCAGCACTTGAAGTAGCATATTAAATACATCTGGATGTGCTTTTTCGATTTCGTCTAATAGCACAACACAATAGGGTTTTCTTCGCACTTTTTCAGTTAATTGTCCGCCTTCTTCGTAGCCTACGTATCCTGGAGGCGCTCCAACTAATCTTGAAATTGCAAATTTTTCCATATACTCACTCATATCGATACGGACTAAAGCATCTTCTGAATCGAACAATTCTTTTGCAATTACTTTGGCTAATTGGGTTTTACCCACACCAGTTTGACCCAAGAAAATAAAAGAACCAATTGGTCGGTTAGGGTCTTTTAATCCCGCACGATTTCTTTGAATAGAACGTGCAATTTTTAGCACGGCTTCTTTTTGGCCAATTACCTTCCCTTCAATAAGTTCAGGTAGTTTAGCTAATTTATTACTTTCGGTTTGAGCAATTCGATTGACAGGAATTCCAGTCATCATGGAAACTACATCGGCTACATTGTCTTCTGTTACTTCAATACGATTGTTTTTAGCATCTTCTTCCCATTGTTCTTGGGCTATAGCCAAATCTTTTTCGATACGTTTTTCGTCATCACGAAGTTTAGCTGCCTCTTCGTATTTTTGTTTCTTAACGACTTCATTTTTCAAAACACGAACATCTTCTAATTGACGTTCTAAATCCAAAATTTGTTTTGGAACTTCGATATTAGTGATATGAACTCTTGATCCTGCTTCGTCTAAAGCATCAATCGCTTTGTCTGGCAAAAATCGTTCCGACATATAACGGTCGGTTAATTTTACACAGGCTTCAATTGCTTCGGGAGTGTAAGTTACATTGTGATGATCTTCATATTTGTTTTTAATATTATTCAAAATGGTAATTGTTTCTGGAACCGAAGTAGGTTCTACAATTATCTTTTGAAAACGTCTTTCTAGCGCCCCGTCTTTTTCAATATATTGGCGGTATTCGTCTAAAGTAGTAGCTCCAATACATTGTATTTCACCACGTGCCAAAGCCGGTTTGAACATATTGGAAGCATCTAAAGAACCAGTCGCTCCTCCAGCTCCTACAATAGTGTGAATTTCGTCAATAAAAAGAATGATGTCGTCATTTTTTTCTAGCTCATTCATTACGGCTTTCATGCGTTCTTCAAACTGACCGCGGTATTTGGTTCCAGCAACTAAACTCGCTAAATCTAAGGTTACCACACGTTTGTTAAACAAAATACGAGATACCTTTTTTTGGATAATTCGCAAAGCCAAACCTTCGGCAATAGCAGATTTACCCACACCAGGTTCTCCAATCAATAACGGATTGTTCTTTTTTCTACGGCTTAGAATTTGGGAAACACGTTCAATTTCTTTTTCGCGTCCCACTACAGGGTCTAATTTACCTTCTTCGGCCATTTCTGTCAAATCTCTACCAAAATTGTCTAAAACAGGTGTTTTTGACTTTTTATTTGATTTGTTGGTAGGATTATTGAAACTACTTTCTTTAAGGCTGTCATCTTGTCCTGAATCGTCATTATACGACTCGTTTTTTGGCAAGTTTTCCAAGAAATCATCTTCTGCTGGAGTCATATTTACATATTGTTCTTTAACTACGTCATAATCGATTTTCATCTTATTGAGTAGTTTGGTTGTTGGATCGTTTTCATTTCGCAAAATGCATAAGAGCAAATGTGCTGTACTAATTGAAGGACTTTGAAACACTTTTGCTTCTAGAAAAGTAGTCTTTAAAGCTCTTTCTGCTTGACGTGTAAGATGCAGGTTTTTCTTTTCTACACTTACGTCAATACTTGGATTGGCGGGGCTTAAAATTTCTACCTTTCTGCGTAAGTGATCTAAATCTACAGATAAATTATTCAAAATTTGAATCGCTTTTCCGTTTCCATCTCTAAGAATACCTAGCATTAGATGTTCAGTCCCAATGAAGTCATGACCTAATCGCAAAGCTTCTTCCTTGCTATAAGTGATAACGTCTTTTACTCTTGGTGAAAAATTATCATCCATAAATTTATTTTTGATAGTGTAAATTTAGTTAATTGAGGATTGAAAAACAAATATCGTACCCTTAACTACTGCTGTCAGCTAATTGACAAAAAAAATAATAAAACGAATGGGAAAAACGGGGTATTTTATTAACTAAAACACCCTAAAAAGTTGTTAATAAATCATTGAAATAAGTAGTCAAAAATACCTTTAAAAATTTCAAATATCCGTATATTGGCACGTTTTGAAACTAATATAATTTTTTAATATAATAACTTATGTCTGAAGGAGAAAAGTTAATTCCTATTAACATAGAAGATGAAATGAAATCAGCTTACATCGATTATTCGATGTCAGTAATTGTATCAAGAGCGCTTCCAGATGTTAGAGATGGTTTGAAACCTGTGCATCGAAGAGTACTTTATGGAATGTATGATTTAGGAGTTTTTTCAAATAAAGCCCACAAGAAGTCCGCTAGAATTGTAGGGGAGGTTTTAGGTAAGTACCACCCGCACGGTGATACTTCTGTTTATGATGCAATGGTGCGTATGGCTCAAGAATGGAGTATGCGTTATTTGTTAGTAGATGGACAAGGTAACTTTGGTTCTGTCGATGGAGATAGTCCTGCAGCGATGCGTTATACAGAGGCTAGAATGCGTAAGATTTCGGAAGAAATTATGGCAGATATCGAAAAAGAAACAGTTGATTTTCAATTGAATTTTGACGATACTTTGTATGAGCCTAAAGTAATGCCAACACGTGTGCCTACCTTATTAATTAATGGAGCTACAGGTATTGCAGTAGGTATGGCTACTAATATGCCACCTCATAATTTAACTGAAGTTATTAATGGGACTATTGCTTACATTGATAATAATGATATTGAAATTGACGAGTTAATTACACATGTTAAAGCACCTGATTTCCCAACAGGAGGAATTATTTACGGATACGAAGGTGTTCGTGAGGCTTTCAAAACAGGTCGTGGTAGAGTGGTTATTCGTGCTAAAGTAGGTTTTGAAGAAGTAGATGGTAGAGAATCTATTATTGTGACTGAAATTCCGTACCAAGTGAACAAAGCAGATATGATCAAACGTACTGCTGACTTGGTAAACGAAAAGAAAATCGAAGGTATTGCCAATATTCGTGATGAGTCGGATAGAAACGGTATGCGTATCGTTTACATCTTGAAACGTGATGCTACACCTAATGTAGTTTTGAATACCTTATATAAGTATACGCAATTGCAATCTTCATTCAGTGTAAACAATATTGCCTTAGTGAATGGTCGTCCTGAGACGTTGAATCTAAAAGATATGATTCATCATTTCGTAGAGCACCGTCACGATGTAGTGATTCGTAGAACACAATTTGAATTACGAAAAGCAGAGGAAAGAGCACACATTTTAGAAGGATTAATTATTGCTTCTGATAATATTGACGAAGTAATCGCTTTAATCAAAGCCTCTAAAAATACGGATGAAGCCAAAGAAAAATTAATCGAAAGATTCAAATTATCGGATATTCAAGCGCGTGCTATTGTTGAAATGCGTTTACGTCAATTAACAGGACTAGAGCAAGATAAATTACGTGCTGAGTACGAAGAAATCATGAAGTTAATTGAGCATTTAAGAGCTTTATTAGCAGATGTGAATTTGAGAATTGCATTAATTAAAGAAGAATTAGTTGAAATCAGAGATAAATACGGTGATGAACGTCGTTCTCAAATCGAATATTCTGGTGGAGATGTAAGTATTGAAGATTTGATTGCTGATGAAAATGTAGTCATTACAATTTCGCATGCAGGTTATATCAAACGTACGAACTTATCGGAGTACAAAACTCAAAATAGAGGTGGAGTAGGACAAAAAAGTGCTGGAACACGTGATCAAGATTTCTTAGAGCACATGTTTGTAGCTACGAATCACCAGTACATGATGTTCTTTACGCAAAAAGGAAAATGTTTCTGGATGCGTGTGTACGAAATTCCAGAAGGAAGTAAAACGGCTAAAGGAAGAGCATTACAAAACTTGATTAACATTGAGTCTGACGATAAAGTGAAAGCGTTTATTTGCACACAAGACTTGAAAGACAAAGAGTATGTAAGTAGCCATAATTTAGTAATGGTAACGAAACAAGGACAGGTGAAGAAAACTTCTTTAGAGAAATATTCTAAACCGCGTGTGAATGGGGTTGCTGCAATTACTATTAAAGAAGGTGACGAATTATTAGCGGCTCAATTAACCAATGGAGAAAGTCAAATTATTTTGGCTGTAAAATCAGGTAAATTAGTTCGTTTTGAAGAAACTAAAACCCGTCCAATGGGAAGAACGGCTTCTGGAGTTCGTGGAATTACTTTGAAAGACGATAAAGATGAAGTAATCGGAATGGTAACGGTAAACGATATGAGCAGCGAAATTTTAGTTGTTGCTGAAAATGGTTACGGTAAACGTTCTAGCTTAGACGAGTACAGAATCACGAATCGTGGTGGAAAAGGAGTGAAAACATTGAACATTACAGATAAAACAGGTCAGTTGATCTCGATTAACGCTGTGACTGATGCAGACGATTTGATGATTATCAACAAATCAGGATTGACTATCAGAATGGCAGTTGAAGATCTTCGTGTAATGGGACGTGCTACTCAAGGAGTTAAATTAATTAACATCAAAGGTAATGACTCTATTGCTGCGGTAACCAAAGTGATGAAAGACGATCCTGCTGAAGTAGAATTAGATGAAGACGGTAATCCAATTGAATCTGAAGTTATTGAAAGAGTGAAACCAGTTCTAGAAGTGCTAGAAGATGATGGAGCTGCTGACGATGAGGACGAGGAAGAAGATGAAATCGAAGACGAAGAAGATGTTGATGACGCTGACGAAGACGATTCAGACGAATAATTAAAACCAATATATAAACATAAAATAAAATTTAGATTACTATGAAAAGTAAATATGTACTACTTGTATCAGCATTAATGCTATCAGTTGCCACTTTTGCTCAAAAAGATCAAATCAAAACAGCTGAAAAAGCTTTAAAAGCAGGTAATGCTCAAGAAGCAATTACTATTTTAAAAGGAGCAGAATCGGCTTCTGCAACTGCACCAGATGTAGAAAAAGCACAATTCTGTTTTGTAAAAGGAAATGCACATTTGGCTTTAGCCAATAAAAATGAAGATACCGATAAAAATCTTTCAGATGCAGCCAAAGCATACCAAGATTTATTAGCGATTGAAAAAGCTTCTGGGAAAGCGAAATATTCAGCTCAAGCGAGTACTTCAATTATTGATATTAAATACAAACTAATCAATAGTGCAATTGCAGATTCAAAAGCTGAAAAGCATGCTACAGGAGCAAACAAATTGTACGATGCGTATTTGTTAGACAAAAAAGACACAATCAATTTGTACTATGCAGCTTCTACTTATGTGAATGCTAAAGAGTATGAAACAGCTTATAATGCGTATGATGAGTTGAAAAAATTAAATTATTCTGGGAAAGGGACTAATTTCTATGCAGTAAACAAAATTAATGGAGAAGAGCAATTTTTTACTACGGCCAAAGAGAGAGATCAAATGGTAAAATTAGGAACCCATGAAAAACCAAGAACAGAAGAAATCCCTTCCAAAAGAGGTGAAATCTACAAAAACATGGCGTTGATTTTAGTACAAAATGGGAAAATTGCAGAAGCTAAAAAAGCAGTTGCAGAAGCTAGAGCAGCTAATCCTGATGATAAATCATTAATTCTTACGGAGGCGAATTTATATTTAGACACTAAAGATTACGATACGTACAAAAAATTAATCACCGAAGTATTGGCACAAAGTCCTAATGATGCTGATTTAGTTTTTAATTTAGGTGTAATCAGTTATAATGCTAAAAATTTAGCGGAAGCTGAGAAGTATTACAAAAGAGCTATCGAAATCAAACCAGATTACGTAAATGCGTATTTGAACTTGGCTATCCTAAAATTGGACGCCGATAAAAAATTATTTGAAGAAATTCAAAAATTAGGTAATTCTGAAAAAGACAACAAACGTTACGAAGTACTTAAAAAACAAAGAGAGGCAGTGTTTACATCTGCTTTACCTTACTTGGAAAAAGCGTCTGAATTAGACGGTACTAACGAGGAAGTAAAAGGAACTTTGTTAAGCGTGTACAGAGCTTTAGAAATGACTGAAAAAGCAAAAGCGTTGAAAGCTAAAATGAAAAAATAGTTTTCATACTTTAGATTAAATAAAAAAGCCGAATTGAGAAATTCGGCTTTTTTATTTATATCACTTTTTTGATCACTCTTAATTTGTGGGTATGTTTTTGGGTTTCGGGGTTAAAAATTCCCAAGTGATCTAAACGATCGATACGTACTTTTCCGCTAGCGTGAATGATGTAATTGTTTTCCATAATGATGCCCACGTGAATAATATTACCTTCTTCGTTGTCAAAAAAAGCTAAATCTCCCGGTTCACTTTCTTCAATAAAACTCAATGCCTCTCCTTGTTTAGCTTGTTGCGAAGCATCTCTAAATAAATGGTAGCCATTCAATTTGTACACCATTTGAGTAAATCCAGAACAGTCAATTCCAAAAGGGGTTTTTCCTCCCCATAAATAGGGTGCATTTAAATACATAAAAGCGGTATTAATCAATTTACTTTTGTCTTGTATTCCACTTGTTTTGGTACCTTCAAATTCAAAATGAGCAGTATTAATATCGCTATGATTTAAAAAAGAAAGGGACGCTCCTAAAGGAATGGGGAGTAAAGTATTATTGGGTGCTGAAATGTAATCAATTAAATCAGCATTCAATACAATCGGTTCTTTTGAAAGGGTGTTGTAAGCTGCTTCAGTAATAATTTGAAATTGTTTTGAATCTACCCAACCCTCATAATCATCATAGTGTAGTCGGATTCTGCGCCATTGTTTTAACTCTTCTAACACTTCGAAATGTTCACCAAATAAGACTTGAGAAACAATTTCGCTTCTGTCGCTAGGCTCTAATCGAAGTGGGATAATGGCTAGGTTACAAATTCCAAACATCTAAGATTCTTTATAGTTATGATTGTAAATCAAGGAAATGATTTAGGCTCTTTCAATTAGTATTGCAGAAGCTCCGCCGCCACCGTTACAGATAGCTGCTGCTCCAATTTTTCCGTTATTTTGTTCTAAAACATTCAACAAGGTAACAATGATTCTAGCTCCCGAACAGCCTAGCGGGTGTCCTAGCGCCACTGCGCCACCATTTACGTTAATTTTGTTGAGGTCAATATTTAATATTTTAGCATTTACCAAACCTACTACAGAGAACGCTTCGTTAAACTCAAAATAGTCTACGTCTTCAATAGTAAGATTCGCTTTTTTTAAGGCTTTCGGAAGTGCTAACGCTGGGCTAGTGGTAAACCATTTTGGTTCTTGAGCAGCATCGGCATACGAAAGAATATAAGCCAAAGGTTGTAAACCCAATGCGCGTGCTTTTTCTTCGCTCATAATTACCAAAGCAGCAGCTCCATCGTTAATGGTAGAAGCATTAGCGGCAGTTACCGTTCCTTCTTTGGTAAAAGCAGGGTTTAAGCTATTAACTCTGTCTAGCTTCACATTGGTGTACTCTTCGTCTTTTGAAACGATTAGGGGCTCTCCTTTTCGTTGAGGAACCGCAACCGAAACAATTTCGTTGTCAAATTTTTCCGCTTCCCAAGCTTTGGCACTTCGCTCATACGATTGAATAGCAAATCGGTCTTGTTCTTCTCTAGAAATTTTATATTCGTTTGCACAAAGGTCGGCGCTAACCCCCATAGCGGTATTGTCATACGCATCGGTAAGTCCGTCTTTTTGCATTCCGTCTTGTAGGGTAGTTGGACCAAATTTAGTCCCAGCTCTAAGGTGAGTGTAATGTGGAATCAAACTCATGTTTTCCATTCCACCTGCAACTACAATTTCGGCATCGCCGGATTGAATGGCTTGAGCGGCAAATATCACTGATTTCATTCCAGAGGCACATACTTTGTTTACGGTTGTACAAGCCACAGAATTGGGCAAACCCGCAAAAAGAGCCGCTTGTCGTGCTGGGGCTTGGCCTACGCCGGCTTGAACAACATTACCCATGAACACTTCGTCAACTAGAGTAGGGTCGAGATTGATTTTTTCTAGCGCGCCTTTAATAGCAACAGCCCCTAATTGTGGGGCAGGAGTAGTAGATAATCCTCCCATAAAACTTCCAATAGGAGTTCGGGCAGCGGCAACAATAACGACTCTTTTGTTCATAGCACTTCTAATTAGTTGATGTAGCAAATTTAATCTTTTTTATGCAAATTCAAATTTTGATTTCAGTATTCTGTTTTGGGAATTATTTATGGGATTTTATTTGTGGCTACTCCCTTGATAGTGAACTCATTTAACTGAAATCTAAAAATAAAAGTAAAAAAAGCTATAAAATAGTTGTGATTAATACAATGAAGTGCTACATTTGCCACCGCAAAATAGGACACGTTCTTTGAGCTTGGAGAGGTGCCAGAGTGGTAATGGAGCAGATTGCTAATCTGTCGACGAGCAATCGTCGCCAGGGTTCGAGTCCCTGTCTCTCCGCTTTTAATTTTGCTTTTTCGGGGTGTAGCGTAGCCCGGTTATCGCGCCTGCTTTGGGAGCAGGAGGCCGCAGGTTCGAATCCTGCCACCCCGACTACAACAAACTGGTCGCATAGCTCAGCTGGATAGAGCACCTGCCTTCTAAGCAGGCGGTCGAAGGTTCGAATCCTTCTGCGATCACCATAGAGGATTTAACTAATTTTTTAGTTAAATCCTTTTTTTTTATTCCTTCTAATCCCTTGTTAATACTGGTAATTTCATTTAAGATTGGATTCAAATTAGTGGTTCGAACTTTTTTATTTTCAAATTGAATATTTTTTTCAAATATCGAACCAATTATCTTTCTTTTTTGCTCGAGATTAGAGTTATTGTACTGAATATCAATATCTATTAATTTTTTAGTAGCTCTGTTATACAATTCAACTAGCTTTTTACTGTCCTCTGATGTTGCTTCTTTTGATTTGAGTTCAGCTCTAATATTCTCGTAACGTTGTTTAGCCGATTCGTATCCTGCTTTGTCCATATCACCATCGATGTACAAATCTTGTAGCTTGATTAATTTGTCTTCAATTGAGTTTAGATTTTCATAATGCTTTGCGCCTAATGCTTTTTGTTTAGTTTCTTCCGTTAGTTTCTCTTTAATGATTTCAAAATACAATTCTTGGAATTGTTTGTCAAAAGATAAATCCCCTAAAAAGTCATTTACTTGTTGATGTACTTCTTCGGAAGTATATCTTCCTTTGCAAGGACTTATGCAATGATAATAGTTGTAGTATTGTGTTCTTCCCTTGGATTTACTAGCTGTCATTTGTTTGTTGCAAATAGGACACAATAAAAAACCTTTTAAAGGAAAGTTTTCATTGTACGCTTTAGGTACTTTTTGATTCCCTCTTTTTCTGTTGTACATCACTTGCTGTACTTTATCAAATAATGCTTTGGTGATAATCGGTTCGTGAATTCCTTCTACAATGGTTTCCTTCTCATCTTTATAGGCTTTTATAAACACTCCCCCATAATACAAATGATTGTTTAAAATGTTTGCAAAAACAGATTTACTGGATTGAAAACCTTTTTCTTTTAACTTGTAAAATATCTCATTACGTTGATAATTTCCTGTTGCCATCATCTCAAAGGCTTCCTGAATGTATTTTGCATCCTCATTAGGAATTAAAATCGGCTTTTTAATGGCATCTTTTCCATTGTCGTACCCTTTGGGTGCACTTCCAACATATCGTCCTTCTTTGAAAGCTCTTCTCATTCCTGATATAACATTGAGTGAACGACGTTGGTTTTCTACCTCGGGCATTGAAAGATATACCGCCAGCATCAATCCTTGCTCTGGAATGGTTAAGTCTAAGGGTTGTTCTATAGCATTTACCTGAATGGCTAATTGATTAAATAAACCTATCATTTGATACGATTCAGCTGTGTTTCTAGAGAACCTGTCCCATTTGATGAAAATCAGTTGGTGTACGTCCTTTTTGTTTTTCTTGCAGTACTCTAATAATTTCTTAAACTCAGGTCGCTTGAATGTTTTGGCAGAGTAATCTTCCCTGAAAATATGCAGCACGTTTAAATTATTGTTTTGGCAATAATTAATCAACTTCTGCTCTTGGTCTCTGAGCGAATACCCTCTTCCTGCTTGCTCATCAGTGGACACTCGCACGTAAAGTATAACATTTTTCATTTTAAGCTGGCTGTTTTAAGATTGTTAATAGTGCAACTCGCTAGCATCTCTGCCAGTGCAAGTACTTCTTTAATTTGTTGGTCTGTTAATTTTTTGTCTCTGTTTTTGTTTACAATTTGTTTGGCTTTTTCTAAATCCATTTTGACTCTCAGACAAAAAGAAGTAGGACATACTTGTTTTTGTTTTTAGTCGATTCTGTGCTAAGGGATTCTTAGGACTTTAATTCATTTGATTGTTTTCTCTGTGCGTATTTTTAATCACTAAATGTTTATCATTTCGGTAGGTTACTTCTACCTTTTCGTATTGTTTTAAACCCAGTATTTTTCTTATTTCTTTTGCATTATCTCCCTTTACATCTATTTCCTTTGTTATATCAAAAGTAATCTGTTGGGAGTCGTATTTGATAATACTTATCTTTTTACAAGAGTCGTCATGTAAAGCTTTAAGTAGTTTTTTTTCATGGGAATTAAACAGCCCAAATGCGATACAATACTTTTCAAAATTTTCATTCTCAAATAATTGACTTACCAAAGGCAAAATCGGGATATTAATTAAAGTATGACTAGAAAAATGAGTCGCATATAATTCATATAGCTCTTCTTTTTCTTCAATGGATGCTTTACTATTATTGTGCGCAATTAAAAAATCTAACTGAGACGTTTCTGTTTCTTTGATGATAACAATAGAAACTGCTCTTTGTAATAACAAAACGCTAGATAGTAAGCTTCCAATATACTTAAAGGCAATTATAGATTCTTCGTCTATGATTTCTTCTAATAATTCTTCTATACTTTTCTTTGATAGTTGTTGCTTAACAGCATCATGAAACTCAACTGGAATAGCATTTAATATTGAGGCAAAAATTTCTTCATGAGAAACTAATGCTAATTTATCCTCGTCCAACTTCACTACACTGAACAAAAACTTTTTAAGTTCCAAAATTGTTTTTAAATCAATGTTTAAATTGCGTAGTTCTTTAATAATCAAAACCCAAAGTGAATCGTAAACATTTAGAAATACTTTTCTTCTTTGAACGTTTATCTTTTCCTCATTTGTATCAAGAGCTTTCTCGTTTAACAAACCTTCTTGTTTCCAATTAAAATACACCCTAGGATGTACGTCTAATGGCTTCAAAGGAATTTTCTTTTCTGTCAGCAATGGATAATATTCGAGTATGGATGTCATTTTACTTATATTTATTACACAAATGTAATATAAAATTTAATACATTTGTAATTAAACACAAAAATAGTATAAAAATGTTTAGAAAAGAAAAGAAATGTAAAAATCCTGAATGTGAATTGGTCATCGAATACTTCGAGAATCCAAAGAAGTTATTTTGCAATGCCAGTTGTAAAAACCGTTTTCATTACTTATCCGATAAAGAAAAAAACCACGAGATATATGAGTTTGAAAAAGCCCTAAAAACCAATTATGAGATAGCTCAAAAATTCTTTAAACAAAACATTTATGAAGTGGATGCCAAAGTGGCAAAAGTATTAGGATTCAAAAGATTTGTTTATATGGACATCAAACAATTTTCACCAAGTGAAAAACTCTATCATTCTTTGAAAAGAATCAAAGACATTTTCTTTTTATACGACATTGAGAAAGACGTAATTCTTTTTTACCAGTACAATGATGTAAACTAAGCTGTTATTTTGTTTTGATTATTGTATGTTTCTACTATTAGAATACCATTACAAAACCATTACAAATTCCTATACTAAAAACGCGCAACAACTCTTATAGAAAAAAAAGGCGGTTTGCTGTACGTAAGATGATACTAAATTGATGCCCCCCACCAATTCACAAACCGCCTAAAGACCCAAATCTTATAAATCAAAAGTAATAATTGTTGTTCTTTTAAAACAATTTCGAATTGTTAATTTATAATGAATTGAAAAGAAAAAAAATTAAAAAGTTTACGCGAATTAATAAGCAAAAATACAAACCATAATGAAGAAGAATTTCGAAAGAAAAAATACTATTGCAATTAATTATAAAACATAAAAAACATTAGATAGAACTAAAAGTATTTGTTTAGTTTGTTTCTACTTTTTTTCGCATTAAAACTAGTGATGCTTTTAATGAAGAAATAGCAAAAAAATCGTAAAGAAAATGTAAAAGAAAAACATTAGAAAAACCTAATGGTTTTATTAGTAAAATAGCTAAAATTAAAGCCATTAGAAACATCCTATAGTAACTAAAAGAATAAAAGTGTTTTTCAACGATTTCGGGCACTTTGTTCCTTTAGAGCTTTCTTTGGTGTTTTCATGATAATTCAAATTTAAAGATTTTGAAAACACTCTCTTAGTTTTGATCTAAATCAGTCCACTTTTTGCTGGCGATTTACATCTATGAGAAAGAAAAGAGGTATTAACAAAGAGGTATTTTAGTATATTTGAATAACAAATTAACACAAGAAAAAAAGTAGTTTTTAATGAAAAATGATGGTGGTCATTTTGAATTGGAATCAGATGGTCACTTTAAATTGGAACTAGGTGGTCAATATCACTGGAATTTGCAGTTTTTCTCTGATAATGATTGTTTTAAATGTGTAAAAGTATTTCAATAAAGAGCATATCGCATGATAATTATCAGGTTTTGAACGATTTGCTTTAACGAAATTCGTACTCTATTTGAATAAAAACAAGAGGTATGACAACAACAAAACAATTACACACTTTTCATATTCCCGTAATGGGACTTGCCTATACGATAGACAGTCCGATTCGAGTGGCAAAATATGGCATCTCATCAGTGATTTCAATTATAGACGATGATCTTATCGAAAAAATGAATGCTTTTTACAGTGAGAAATTTAATTTTCCATATAAAGAAATCACCCAAAAAAAATATGATTACCGTGCCGAACGAGTTACTTCTTATTTGAATTTGGTGGACAAAATCGTAAAAGAAAAATTCGAAAGTTTCAAAATCGAATTGGCCGAAAGCAAATTGGCTTTAGAAAATTACATTGCCATGTTGCCTAACAAATCGGAAATCAAAAAGGGGCTCAAAAACCTGATGGACGACGGAATCGCCTTCAAGGATAATATCAAAAACTTTCTTGAAAACAACTTGACTGCGGGAGATATCGACGTTAACATTATGACCAAGGTCGATAAAGACAATTTCATAAAGGACGTGCAATTGCCTGTGGAATTCAATGATGCCCATGCCTCTCTTCGTGGTTTTGCTAACAGCACGCTTACTTCATCTGTGGTGCTTTCTGCAGGGATGAATCCGAGACTATACAGCTATTTTGAAAAATTTGATGTCTTTTTTCCAGATAGCAACAATACCTTGAAGAAGAAAATTATCCTGAAAGTGAGTGATTTCCGCTCGGCGATGATACAGGGGAATTTTTTGGCAAAAAAAGGACTTTGGGTTTCCGAATACCGCATCGAATCGGGTTTGAATTGTGGCGGCCACGCTTTTGCAACCGACGGTTATTTGTTGGGACCCATTTTAGAAGAATTCAAGCAAAAGAGAGAACAACTGGTTCAGTCTGCTCATGATTTGATGGTGAAAGCTTTAGAGCAAAAAGGAAAGCCTATTCCCGAAAAAATATTAGAGTTGAAAATCACCGTTCAAGGCGGGGTAGGAACTGCTGAAGAACACGACTTTTTATTGGATCATTACCAAGTGGATTCTGTGGGTTGGGGGTCGCCATTTTTATTGGTTCCCGAAGCCACTTCCGTTGATAAAGCGACACGAGAATTATTGGCCAAAGCCAAAGAAGATGATTTCTATTTGAGCCACATTTCACCATTGGGAATCCCATTCAATGCCGTAAAAGGAACAACAAATGATTTTTTTAAACAAAAAAGAATCAATGAAGGTAATGCTGGAAGCTCCTGTCCAAAAAAATTCTTGGCGTTGAGCAAAGAATATGGGCTGAAAGGAATGTGTCCCGCTTCCAAAAAATACCAGGACTTAAAATTAGAAGAGTTAGCGGTAGTAAAAGAAACGCTATCTGCTTATCTTTTTGAAAAAAAGAAAAATAGCATCACCGAAAAAGCATGTCTCTGTGTAGGTTTGGCCAACGCTTCCTATTTAGAAAATGACATCAAGATCAAAGGGCAGGAGCAAGGGGTGGTCATTTGTCCCGGACCTAATATGGTGTATTTTGACAAAGAGGTTTCGCTTTCCCAAATGGTACAGCATATTTATGGAAACGCTTCGGGATTGGCCGCTAAAAACCGTCCGAATATGTTTGTCAAGGAATTGAAAATATACGTGGATTATCTGAAGAATCAGATCGCTACGGTTTCGGTCGAGATTAGTGCAACCCAAATAAAAAAATGGAATTTGTTTAAAAGTAATTTGTTTGAAGGAATCGGGTACTACCAATCGTTGTTTGCCTCGACGACTTCTTTCGAAGATAACAACAATGTTATTCAATACTTGTTGCATTTTTACAAGGAGGATTTGGTTAATGTTAAGATCCCGGACTTGGAAATGGCAAAAAAAATAGTTTAGGTTGTACTATGAGAAAGCCCTCTTGGGCTTGTTTATTTAGATTTTATAAAGAGTTGTGTGACGGTTACCGATTAACGGCAGTTGCTTCTGTTTCTTGAAGTATTAAAGATAATTGTTTAAAAGATAAAAAAGCAAGCTCATTTAAAAGGTAAATTCTTTACAGAAATTGGAATCGCATTTAAAAATTGCAGTTAGCTTTGAATTCCATTTGTTGTTTGTTTAAAAAAGTTGTTTTCCGATAATATCAACAATATCGGCTACTTGCTGAAAAGGCAAATCAAAAATAATAACATGTCCAACAGAAGTATAGCCAATTACCTTTGCCTAAAGAGTCACTTTGGCTACATTTTAAAAGGTTGTAACCTGTGGATGCTTTTTGCACTTTTTCGGAATAATCTTGAATTCCAAAACTCACTCTTCTGAAACCTAAATCATAGAGTTTTTTCAAATGTTGGTATGTGGTGTTGTTGGTATATTTCTAAAAACTAAATTCATGGTTTGGAGCCTTGTTAGCAAGCGAAAAAAATACCATTGATTAAAAATACTAAATTATTTGTAGAGAAAAAGGTTGGAGTTCCTCCGCTCAAATGATTTTTTTATCAGGGGTTTTTCATCTAAGAGTTCACAATACAAAGCCCATACTTTTAAAACGGCCGCAATATAAGGGTCTTCTACATCGTGATTTTTGGTGATACGCTTGTTACAGCCACAAAAAGTATATAAACTCTCGAAAAAAGGCAGGTGAATGTACAAACTGATTCCTTCTGAAGCATTTTTTTCTAAAAAGTTTTTTTAAAGTACGAATCCAAATTTTATACAAAAAACAGGCTTCTTCCCAATAAGGAACCGTGGGTAACTGGTGTATCTAGAGCCTAGAATGTTGATTTTTTGAACTAAAGAATTTCTCATTGTTAATTGATTTTTCATTAGTCAAAACTAGTGTTAGTTTGAATTATTTAAAATAATAATTATCATGTTAGGGATTTATATTTACATGTAAATATTTCGTTGAGCGTCTTTTAGGGGATAATTAATAGTTAAAATGGAATATTCAATAATTCGCAGCCATTCTGATATATTTATCAGGGAATTTTAGTCCAATTTTATCATAATTTGTATATATGTGTCATTCCCTCCAGCCAGGTCGACATTATGTTATAATAGGCTTTTATTCTTGTAAGTATAAGATTATATTAATACCTTAAAAAAGTATCACCGGATTTAATCCCAAGTGCCAATTCTTCGAGATTCGTATTTTCAAGCATGGCTGTCAATTCATTTCGTATCGCTTTGAATTTATCGTGAACTGGGCAAGGGTGTGCTTCAGTACATTGATTTAGTCCCAGTCCGCAACCAGTAAAAACTCGGTCTCCGTCTATTGCCGTTACAATTTGGGCAAGCTTTATCTGGCTCAGAGTTTCTTTCGGGATTTCAAAACCACCACCAACTCCTTTGATGGAATTGATAATATTATTTTTGGAAAGTATTTGTAGAATTTTGGCTGTAAAAGCCTCAGGAGAATCAATTTTTTTTGCAATATTTTTTAGACCCACTCTATTGTTTTGATAGGATTGTGATGCTATAAAAATAGTGGCTCGTATTCCGTACTCACAGGTTTTAGAAAACATAGTTGTTTTTTTACAAATTTATTGAAAATAGTTTATTCTCTTATAAATACTTTTGATTGTTTAGGTTGTTTATTACTTAGGTCAATTGTGAAAATACCTGAAACAAAATAGCGGAGAAGGATTGTTTTTCTGCACAGGAGGATTGTATATTAAAGGCTTGTTTGTTATGATTATAAAATTAAAATCCTCCAAAGCGGATAAATGAACCAAAAATAAGCATCAAAACATCAATTATGGTAACTGATAAAATATAAAAAATCATTTCGGGCAATTTGTCGGGATTATTTTAAAGTTTTGGTAAAACTCTAAATTGAGTACTTAATGCGAAAAATACAGTTAGCAAAAGTAAAAGCAATTTTGTAGAAACTACTTTCTCTATTGGGCTAGAAAAATGGAACCAATATTCGATACGAACACTATATTTATAAGCCATCATAATTCCTGTGATTACCAGTAAAACATTCCTACAGGTTCATATTTTTTTCATAATTCAAGATGATATTTTGATTTTTCTCCTTGAGGTCTTGAGGCAAATAGCCAAAGGTTAACAACAAATGTCCACCTATCCAAACAGTTGCGCTCAAAAGGTGAATAATTAACAATAAATGAGGCTCACATCAATTTTGATTTAAGTTTAAAAATACTAATTATCAACATAAAAAGTCCTACAGGCAAACCCATACTTGTTATGAAAAGATTTTGCTGATACATTGGAAATTCACCAATATTGAAATATAAATAAATACCTTGAATAAATAACAGGAATTCCGTTAGAACATATGCTAATAGAAATATTTTTATTCCCCAGTTTACTAAAAAGGTTTTACCGTTTAAGAATGCATTTTGTAATGCAAATCCCAATAAAAATCCGGTGATAATTCCCAACATCGTTAAATGAATATAACCAATTACAAAATTCCTAATTTGATGGGAAACCTGAGCCAGTTCTGGCACTAAAACGACCAATTGAATCCCGATTTTTAAGGCTAAAGAAAATAAAGCAAAACCATAAACGATTTTTTCAATTGATTTTAATGAGCTGAAAAAAGCTTGGAAATGGGGTTGAATGATTTTAATAAAAATCAAAAAAGATACCAATTGAAGTACAACTCCAATCCCATTTATCCAATAAAAAATGGGATTTGAATGGAACCAACTCACTGGCAAAGCCAAAGTTAAAATTGTGCTTGCGACCAATAAATTATAGAACAGTCGAAACTTTTTTTCGTTGATAGAGGCTTTCAATTGATAAAAAAATATAGCTAAAACGGCAAACAAAAACCAGCCGTTAAATTGAAAGTGCAAAAAAAATTGAATAGCAATTTGATAAAAAGGACTCGCTTTGCCTAGTAATCCTACTGCAGAACCCAAACACCAGACTCCCAATGTTGATAGAACCATGAAGAACAAGGCAGTTCGCAGCAGTTGTTTTTCGGGAAGGGAAGCTGGTTGAGAATCTTTCCAAATTAATCGACAGAAATAGTAACTACAAAATATATGTAAAGTAGAAAAAGCAATCGAAAGTATCGAATATCCTTCAGCAGGAAAACGTATCATCATACCGATCACAGCTATTTGGGTGACCCAAAATAATCTGTTGTAAATGGGTTTCTGTTGAACTTTCTTAGGTAGGAAAAAGTGAATAATCATACTGTACAAAATCAAATACACCCAGCCCAAAAGCGCCACATGGGAATGTCCGTGTAATAAAAATTGAAAATTGATCCATTCAACTGGTGCTACATACATCAAACGGAGTAACAGCCCCATCAGTGCAGCAATAAAAAAATTAATAAAACAAATCAGTATCCAATATTTCTTCATCCTTAATTTCTAATAGGGGCTTTAATTTTGGAAATATAATCTATATTCTTCTTTATCCAATGGTTTTTATTCATTTTTTAATCTATTTTCAGAGCCAGAAAACATTATCTCCTTTTTCTGTAAAAGCTTCTTTGGAATGAATTTCGTTGATTTTAGCCAATTGAGTCGCAGTGGCTATTTTTTTAATTTTAGCGAATAAAATGCGTTCTTAAAACGTTTATGGGCATCTAATTCTTTCACAATGAGCTGTAGTTTTTTTTAAATCGGATAATCCATGATGATGGTCGTGCTTAAAGGTTACAATTCGGGGACTCTTTTTAAGGGTTTGGTTGAACTGATTTTCTTAAGTCTTAAACTGTCATTAAAATGGGGTAAAATCTAGCCAAGAGGGTTAACGTTATAATTAACCTCTGAAATGGACTTTTATGGTTCTAGTGGAAAGTGCTGCTCTTTCAGATTCTTTATGGGAATAGCCTAGTTTCCCTAAGGTTTGAACGCCATTTACAAAATGTTGTAGGTAATAATTCCCTGCATAATTGTTCTTTTCTAAATAGTGAATCATCAATCGGACTTCTTCTTTTGAGATTAAATCAGTATGTATTGTGGTACGAACTTCAAACGGAATGTTACTTTCTATTAATAAATGTAAAGATTTTTCAAATGGTAAAAAAAGATTAGATTGGGTTATTTTTTCAAACAGGGAAGGCAGAGCCTTAAAGTCCAAAGCGAGATAATCAATTAGGTTTTTTTCAAGTATTTCCTGTAATACTTTCGGTTTGGAACCATTCGTATCAATTTTTATTAGAAAACCCATTTTTTTGACCTCGATAATGAGGTCAAGTATGTTTTTATGCAAAAGGCATTCCCCTCCGCTGAAAACAACAGCATCTAATAAATTTTTGCGGGAACGTAGAAAAACAAGTGTTTTTTCAAAAGAAATAGTTCCTTTCCCAAGGACAATTTTGGGATTGTAGCAGTACGAACACCGCATATTACAACCTGCAAACCAAAGAATGCAGGCTGATTTATGTGGATAATCCAATAAAGTAAAAGGCGTTATATTGTAAATGGGTTTACTGACATTTTCTTTCATTGAAATGGGTGCGTTGTTTGTGTTCTCCTTTTTTTCCAATATTGAAACTTTCTACAGGTCTGTGATAGCCCATAACACGGGTGTATACCAGACATTTGGTTCTTAAATGCGGGTTTTGTTCTAAAATTGCTTGTAGGGAGGTCTTCATGTTTTTTTAAGTTTTAAGTTATTAAGTATAGATTATTAAATTTAAGGATTAAGAGTTATAGATTAACTTTTTTAACCAATAAAAGATCATCACATTTCGGACAATATTCATGTTCTCCATTCAAATAGCCGTGAATAGGACACACACTAAACACAGGAGTCACAGTGATGTATGGCAATTTGAAATTAGAGATTACTTTCCTCACAAATTGTTTACAGGCTTCTGGAGAGCTAATTTTTTCGCTCATATACAAATGCAACACCGTTCCTCCAGTATATTTGCATTGCAATTCGTCTTGTAAAAACAAAGCTTCAAACGGATCTTCGGTATGATCAACCGGTATTTGTGAACTGTTTGTGTAATAAATATTGCCTTCTTGTCCAGCTTGATAGATATCGGTAAAGCGTTTTTTATCTTCTTTGGCAAAACGATACGTTGTTCCTTCGGCTGGAGTGGCTTCTAGATTATAGAGATTTCCAGTTTCTTCCTGAAATTCTTTCATTCGGTTGCGAATATGGTCCAAAACTTCCGATGCAAATTCAATTCCAGATAGTGAGGTTATTGTATCTTGTTTTCTAGTGAAGTTCACAATCATTTCATTCATCCCGTTGACCCCAATGGTTGAAAAGTGATTTCTGAAATGTTGTAAATATCGTTTGGTATAAGGGTATAAACCTCGGTCATACATTTCCTGAATGAATACTCTTTTTTTCTCTAAAGTTGATTTGGAAAGATATAACAGTTTATCCAATTGCAGGAACAATTCGGTTTTGTTTCCCTGAAACAGATAACCCAAACGTGCCATATTGATGGTAACCACTCCAATACTACCTGTCATTTCGGCGCTACCAAAAAGACCATTACCGCGTTTTAATAATTCGCGTAAATCGAGTTGTAAACGACAGCACATGCTGCGAACGGCATTAGGTTTGTAAGCATTTGGATTTTCTTTTTTATTGCCATTTTCATCCAATAAATATTGGCTTCCGATGAAATTCTGGAAATAGGAGGAACCAATTTTCGCTGTATTTTCAAAAAGCAAATCGGTATTTTCTCCATTCCAGTCAAATTCGTCGGTAATGTTTACTGTTGGGATAGGGAAGGTGAAAGGTTGTCCATTTGCATCTCCTTCGGTCATTACGGTATAATACGCTTTGTTGATGAGGTTCATTTCCTTTTGAAAATGTTCGTATCGTAAATCAGTTAATTTGTTAACGCCTCGTTCCCTGGCTTTCATCAAGAGATTGTATTCAAAATTTGATTCGAAAAAATGCAGATCGTTCTTGGTTGGGATTTGTGTTTTTAAATCTTCCGGTACTACCCAGTCCAAAGTGATATTGGTAAAAGGCGATTGTCCCCAACGGGCTGGAACATTTAAATTATAAACAAAACTGCGAACCGCTTTCAATACATCATCAAAGGATAAATCGTCCTTAAAAACATAAGGAGCTAAATAAGTATCAAAGGAACTGAATGCCTGCGCACCTGCCCATTCACTTTGCAAAATTCCAAGAAAATTAGCCATTTGTCCTAAAGCTTCCCTAAAATGGGAAGGAGCTTTACTTTCGACGCGACCGCGAATACCGTTAAAACCTTCGTTAAGCAATACACGTAAACTCCAGCCAGCACAGTATCCTGTCAAACAATCCAAATCATGAATATGAATATCACCATTTCGGTGTGCATAGCCTTCTTGTTTGGTATAGACTTTATCCAACCAATAATTGGCTATGATTTTACCTGCAACATTGTTGACTAAACCCGCATTGGAATAGGAAGTATTCGCATTGGCATTAATGCGCCAATCAGTTTGTTCTATATATTCTTCAATGGTTTGGGAACTGTCAACATAGGAGGTGTCTCCATTCAATCCATCAATATGCTCGCGTTGCAATTTGCGTGTATGTCTGAACAACATAAAGGAACGCATTACTTCAAAATACTGTTTCTCAAAAAGTGTTTTTTCGATCAAATCCTGAATTTCCTCAACAGCCCAAGTTTCTTTAGATTGTAATCTGTCTGTAATAGTTTCAAAAACACTTTCATTTAATGCTATGTTTACGCTATTGAAACTTTTTTCAATGGCATCCTTAATTTTGAAACTTTCAAAGGGTTTGTATTCGCCGTTTCTTTTGATAACATATTTTTCCATAGCATTTGATGATTAAGGTTTATATTAGTTGATTTTGTTTTTTATAGTTCTAGTGAAAATTTTTTTTTCTAAAACCGCTGCTGCTGGGAACAAAATATTGTTTTCCAAATGAATGTGTTTGTGAAGATCCTCTTCGAATTCGGTCAACATAGCAAAAGTCACACGATAAGTATTGCAGGCATCGGCAGGTGGTATGTAGTTATTAGTTAGCAAAGCAATTTTACGAAAACGCTCTCCTTCAGCATCATGCTCGTTCATCATCATGGTAATTGGATTTGCAACAGTACCAAAATGTGGTTGTTCAATGGGTTCATCTGTAAGAGTTGCTTTAACCATTCTTTTGATGAAAGGGAATAAAATCAACTCTTCTTTTTTCATATGTTGTGCTAATTCACTGGCACAATCAATGAATAGTTGGTTGATTTCGAATAATTCAGTATGGCTTGCCCCGTGCACTTTACATAATTTGGCTAAAAAGGGAAGGATTACATTTGTTTTCTCTTCTACATAACGGTGATGTGTTTTCTCAATATAGTCCGCTAATAAATCCAACGGCCATGATTTAAAATCGATGCTGTTGTCATTTTTTGTAGCCAAAACAGAATTTATCTCATCCATTATTGTATTGGTATCAACGTCTTTTTTTTCACAAGCTTCATCAATAGTTCGGTTCCCTTTACAGCAAAAATCAATTCCGTATTTGGAAAAAACGGCTGCAGTTCTGAAATCTTTTGCTACATATTCACCTATTGTTGTTCTCTCTAAAGTTTCCATAATGATTGTTTTTAATTAAAATTTATTCTACAAAAATAATTATTATTTTTAATAAAAGACAAATTTATCCTTAATTAAATTTATTATTTTATTTTTTTATAACTAAATAGAATTCAATAGTATGTAATTTTTTTTATTTCTTTTTTGGGTACTATAATTTTACAAATAAAAAAAAATAACAATATGACTTTTATCATGTTTTAAGTTTTTTTTAAGTTTTTAATTTGTAGCAATCAAATAAACGACAATTTTATCCTTTATTTGAAATTAAGTAAAATTATTAACTAGTAAAAAAACTGATACTTATGCTTTCAAAATCACAGGCAAGGACATTTTTTTTGGGAGGAACCTTGGTCACCTTTTTAATCTTTATAGGATTGACCGTTTACTCATTCATGCCCAGAAATGATCAAACGAACTACGTTAAGATTGACAAACATGTAGTGCGCGGAAAAGAAATTTGGGAAACCAACAATTGTATGGGATGCCATTCCATTATGGGAGAAGGAGGATACTACGCTCCTGAATTAACAAAAGTACTTGACCGAAGAGGTGAGGGATATGTTAAAGCAGTTTTAATGTCTCCAGTTCCTTGGGCTCCAAGTGGCCGAAAAATGGTAGTCTATAATATGAGTGAAAAAGATGCCGATGCAGTAGTTGCCTACTTAAAATGGATTGGAAAAATAGATTTAAATGGTTTTGACCGTGTGGTTTCTCCATTAGCCAAAGAAAATAATTAAAAATAAGTAAGATGAAATATAAATCACAAAAAGTAGCCTATTGGTTTTTTGCATTGTGTATGCTTTTGTTCTCCCTGCAAATAATCTACGGTTTTATCATGGGCTTTGACCGAATAGGAATACAAGGATTACACGATATCATTCCTTTTAATACGGCAAGAGCAGTTCATACCAATTTATTAGTGGTCTGGTTGTTAACCGGTTTTATGGGTGCTGCCTATTACATTATTCCAGAAGAAGCGCAGCGCGAATTAATCAGTGTGAAATGGGCATACATTCAGCTTATATCACTTGCTGTTGTGGGTGTTGTAGCGATTGTAGGGTTTCACTTCAATCATTGGGAAGGAAGAAAATTTCTTGAAATTCCAAGAGAATTAGACTTCTTGGTAGTTATTAATGTATTACTTTTCCTAGGTTTAATTCTGGGAACACTTTTCAAAGGAAAACGCCAGACTACCACTGCGTTGGTACTCTCAATGGGATTGTTGTTTGCCGCCTTATTGTATCTGCCGGGAATGATTTGGTTTGACAGTCAGGTAATGGATTCATTCTTCCGTTGGTGGGTTGTTCACTTGTGGGTTGAAGGTGTTTGGGAATTAATCATGGGAGGTATTCTTTCGTTCTTATTGATCAAATTAACCGGAGTTGACAGAGAGGTAATCGAGAAATGGTTGTATGTAATTGTTGGATTGACTTTCCTTTCAGGAGTTTTAGGAACAGGACATCACTATTACTATATAGGTGTAAATAAAATTTGGTTAATCGTTGGAGGTATTTTCTCCGCTTTGGAACCTTTAGCTTTCTTGGCGATGGCCTTATTCGCCGTAAATATGTATAGAAAGGGAGAAAAAAGTCATCCGAACAAAATTGCCTTATTCTGGACTATTGGTTCGTCTATCGTTTCATTTGTTGGCGCCGGATTACTTGGTTTTGCACACACATTGCCACAAACCAACATGTACACTCACGGTACTTTGGTAACAGCTATGCACGGACATTATGCGTTTTGGGGTGCTTATGCGATGATTGTTCTAGCAATGATTAGTTATGTCTTGCCAAATGTTACAGGCCGTAAACGTTATGAAAGTACACACGGTATGATGGCTTTCTGGTTATCCAATATTGGAATGCTTGGAATGACTGTTGCATTTGGGGTAGCAGGTGTTGCTCAAGTATATATGGAAAGAAAAATGAAAATGGATTTCATGGTTGTTCAAAACGAAATCAGTATCCACTTTATAGTTCTTCTTATCTGCGCTACGATGTTTACAACAGGAATAAGTCTTTTTATTTATGACTTCTTTAAATACGGCAAACCTTCTGATGAAGCTTTAGAAATGAAATAAATTACTAATTCGCCTTTTTTTTTAATCCGGGACGCTTTGATTATCGTTTTTTAGAACTGCATTTCCAGAAAGACAATAGTTTTAGTGTCCCGGTTTTTTTTAACTCTTACTGAATTAACATACAAGGAAATTTTTACTTGGTTAGTTTTTTAATTGATTTAGATGTTTAAATAATAAAATAATGTCGCAAAATACACCTTATTACCATACTGTAGGCAAAGAAGTAGAAGTCTTTGAACATTCCTATAAAAACAAAATTCCTTTTTTGCTAAAGGGACCAACCGGAACAGGAAAGTCTCGTTTTGTAGAATATATGGCGCATCAATTGGACAAGAAAATCATCACTATCAGTTGTCATGAAGAAACTTCTTCGACAGATTTGATTGGAAGATTTATTATCAAAGGAGCCGAGACAAGCTGGCTTGATGGTCCGTTGACCACTGCTGTAAAAGAAGGAGCGATCATTTATTTGGATGAAGTTGCCGAAGCCCGTCCCGATGTTATTGTTGCTATTCACTCTTTGACCGATCACCGACGAGAACTTTTTATTGACAAATTAGGAGAAACGGTAAAAGCACACGACGATTTCATGTTGGTTGCTTCCTTTAATCCAGGCTATCAAAGAGGTTTTAAAGAACTGAAACCATCAACTCGTCAACGTTTTATTGCGGTATCTTTTGATTATCCTGAACCAAAAATTGAAACTGAAATTTTGGTTAATGAAACGGATATTGATCAGGACACTGCCAAAAAACTTGTAGCGATTGGAAATAAAATCCGAAACTTAACCGAATTAGGATTGACAGAAACCGTATCTACACGACTTCTTGTAGATGCTGCAAAAATAATTCATAGTGGATTGCCAAAACGATTGTCTGTTCATGTAGCGGTTGTTGAACCATTGACGGACGATTTACAAACATTAGAGGCACTAAAAGATCTGTGCAATTTGATGATATAATGTTGTACGGATAACACGTCGTAGGGACAACTCGCGAGTTGTCCATACATGCCGCAAATAAAAAATAAAAAAATGGGTTTCGAAATAGATGAATATATAGTTGGGAAGTTCTTCAAACACCTAAAAAAAAGTAAGAAAGTAGATCCCGAAATCCTTGCGAGGACTGTTACGCTTAACGAAATCAAACCGCGATTGACTATTTTGGCTCGTGCCTTGACGGGTAAACCAATCGAAATTTTTCCTGCCGAACGTGAGGGAGGATATAAAAACAATAATTTTTTCCTTCCGATTTCTTTTGCCGAATTACCTAGCAAAACCGAAAATCATACCTTTTATCTTTTTCGAATTTTGTATTTAAGCGTGCAACAGCGTTTGAATTTTAATTGGACTTTCGAGGAAAATGAACAAACTTTAGCCGTTTCACAACAAAGAGCATTAGAAACATCAGAAGAAATTCTTAAAATTTTATTTGAAGAATATGCAATTGATGAAGACTTTCATAGTCAAGCAAGGCAACATTTTATTCAGAAAGCAACCGAAAAAAACGATCCTGATTTTTCTTGGATTTATGGTAAATGGATGCAAAATGAGTTAGAACAGAATACAGAAACAATACTCGAAAATTTTTCTGACAAAGTTAAAAAACCGAATGAAAATCAGCCTTTAACTACCTTGAAATCAACTGCGGTTGAAGAAGTTAAAACGGTAGAATTAGACAAAAAACAACAGGAAGATTACGTTTTACTTCATAATTTTGAAAAGGTAGAAACGGCCGAAGAGTTCAATGGAACCTGGCGAGATTTTGATGGTTCAGATGAACTCGAAGAGCATCAGGAAGCCTTGGAAGAATTGAATATGAAATTTACTGTTCGTGTTGATGACACAGCGCATTCAGTGTATCAGGCAGATTTTATTGAGAACACTTCTATATCCGAAAGTGCAGAAGTTGATGCCAAAGGATTTCATCTAACTTATGACGAATGGGATAGTAGTAAACGCATTTACAAACAGAATTTTTGTAAAGTATATCCAAAATTACAACAGAAAACAGATCCAAATTATTACAGAAATACGATTACAAAAAACGCTTCTACTTTGTTAGGCTTGCGCAAAATGTTGACCAATGTGAACAACAAGATGCAGCAGCAAAAACGCCAAACCCAAGGCGATGAATTCGATATTGATGCTATCACTGATTTGTATGTAGATGTTTATTCTCAGCGTACGCCTTCGGAAAAAATATACATCTCAAACCGAAAAAAAGAAAAAGATTTATCGATTTTAATTCTGTTAGATATTAGCCTTTCCAGTGATGGCTATGCCGCTGGAAATCGGGTAATTGACGTGGAGAAAGAAGTTTCGATTCTTTTTGGAGAAATCCTGAATGAATTCAATATTGATTTTTCAATTGACAGTTTTTATTCCAAAACGCGCAACTTTTCTACGTATTTAACGGTGAAGGATTTTGACGAAAATTGGAATATCGCCAAGCATAAAATTGGAGCAGTTGAACCGAATGGTTATACCCGAATTGGAGCTGCTTTGCGTCATGCCGGAGCCCGATTGGATAAGCGAAATACTAAAAACAAATGGGTGATTGTGATTTCTGACGGCAAACCTAACGATTATGATAAATACGAAGGGAAGTACGGAATTAACGATGTCAAGCAAGCGCTCAGAGAACTTAATGCTAGAAATATTAATTCGTATGCATTAGCCATCGAAGCCGAAGCGAAATACTATTTGCCACAAATGTTCGGACAAAATCATTATCAAATTTTAACAACACCAGTAGAATTATTACAATCGTTAGTTCGATTGTATGAAAAAATTAAACATCAAAAATAAATATAAAGATGAACAATAACATAGATACAGTAATACTTCCGGAAGGACATCCGGTACAGATATATTATGAGGAAAAAGATTTAATTCATTCTCTTTTGGAGGAATTATCTGCAGTAGATACAACGGTTGATTTGCAGCAATACATTAATATTTTTAACCAGCTCCATACTATAGAAAAGCGATTTGCCCGAAAAGAAAATCAGCTTTTCCCTTTTTTGGAAAAAAATGGCTGGACAGGACCTTCACAGGGAATGTGGTCTTTTCACGACAATTTGAGAGAGCAATTTCGGTTGATTCAGTATTATCTAAAAACAAAAAACGCTGAAAAAGTTACTATAAACACCTCTTTTTTAGTGAATGGAATTTATAGATTGATGGAGGTGGAAGAGTCCGTTTTATTTCCAAATGCTTTAGAGATTTTAAAAGAATCAGATTGGATTGAAATGCGCAAAGGGGAATCCGAAATTGGTTGGATGCTTCCAAATCTTCCCGTACCGTTTCCAGCTGCAGCATATGTTCATCCGAGTGAAGATGTTAGTCCCAGAGAACTGACTTTTTCATTGGAAAACACTTCTCATTATGATGAAGGATATATGACTGTGGAGCAGGTGAATTTGCTTTTTAAAACGATGCCTCTGGATTTGACTTTTGTGGATGAGAATGATAAAGTTATTTTTTACAATAGAGGAGAAGAGCGCGTGTTTCCAAGAAGTGCAGGGATTATTGGACGTGAAGTTAAATTTTGTCATCCTCCAAAAAGTGTTGGAACAGTTCTTAAAATCTTGGAAGAATTCAGAAAAGGAACCAAAAATGAATCTTCATTTTGGATAAATTATAAAGAGCGCCTCATTTATATCCGCTATTTCGCAGTCAGAGATGCGGATAAAAACTACAAAGGTGTAATAGAAATGTCACAAGATATTACCGATATCAAGAAGATTGAAGGCGAAAAACGCTTGCTGGATTGGGAATAAAATTATCGTTAAACAAATCTTAAAAATGATTACCTTTAAAATCGATTACAAAAATGTCTATTATCCACCGGGAGGAATCCTGATGTGGATTATAATTTTCCTGGAACTAATTACGTTCGGGATGGCGCTTGTGGCTTTTGTTTTTTATGGAAAAGAACAGCCCGAATTATTTCATCAATCGAGGGTGCAATTGAATACTACTTTTGGTGCAATAAATACTATTTTCTTACTGTCTAGTGGATTATGTATGGCTAATGCGGTACATGAGTTTAAAGAAAACAACATACAAAAATCCTCTTTGTATTTTAAGCTGACAATGCTTGGCGGAACATTATTTTTACTTTTAAAAGGAATTGAATATTATCATAAAATTGAATCAGGGATTTCTTTGGATACCAATATGTTTTTTACTTTTTATTGGTTATTAACCGGATTTCATTTGATTCATGTGGTTATGGGGCTGATTATTTTATGTTGGACAAATTATGGAATGAAAAAGAAAAATTCGGATACTGGAATTGAAGATATTGAGGCTTGTGCAGCTTTTTGGCACATGTGTGATTTGATTTGGCTGTTATTATTTCCTGTTCTTTATTTAATTTTTTAGAAGATGAAAAAAACATTATTTTTTACCTATGGTTTGTTGATTATATTGACGATTACAACGGCTTTGATTTCGAATGTAATGGCTGTTTCTAAAGTTGCAATTGCTTTTATTATAGGATTATCTGTGCTGAAATTCTTTTTGGTTTCTTTCGAATTCATGGAATTAAAAAAAGCGAATTCTTTCTGGAAAGGGAGTTTAATTTCAGTTTTGGGATTGATAGTTTTGAGTATTCTTTTCATTAGAATCAGTTCTTAAAAAAAAGCGCAAACATGATAAATATCATAATAAAAGATAAAAAGGTATTTTATTTTTACGCTATGAAATTATGACAAATTTAACACCTGATAATTATGAAAATTACATTTAAACTTAACACGCAAAGGAGCGCCATCGTTCTGGTTTTCTTTTTAGTTTTTGGCTTCTTTTCTTGCTCTAAAAAAGAAGATAAGGATGCAAAATATTATGAGAATATTAAAGTTGAAGGTCAGAAAGAGGCGGAATTGACTGCGCCACCTTTAGTTCCAAAACCAATAGGAGATCGTCCTGCGATGAAATTGGTGGTAAATATGGAAATTAAAGAACAAGAAGGTGAAATGGTTGATGGAGTAAAATATACCTATTGGACTTTTGGCGGTTCAGTTCCCGGAAGTTTTATCAGAACCCGAGTAGGTGATGAGGTAGAATTTCATTTAAAAAATCATCCGGATAATAAAATGCCGCATAATATCGATTTGCATGCTGTAACAGGGCCAGGTGGTGGAGCAACCTCTTCTTTGGTAGCGCCGGGACATGAAAAAGTATTCAATTTTAAGACCTTAAATCCAGGGTTGTATGTATATCATTGTGCTACAGCGCCAGTTGGAATGCACATTGCTAACGGAATGTACGGTCTGATTTTAGTGGAGCCAGAAGGAGGATTGCCTCCTGTAGATAAAGAATACTACATTATGCAAGGTGATTTTTATACCAAAGGAAGTTACGGAGAGCAAGGTAATCAACCGTTTGATATGAATAAAGCCATTAAGGAAGAACCAGATTATGTAGTTTTCAACGGAAAAGTAGGAGCTGTAGCCGGTGATAAGGCAATTACTGCCAAAGTGGGTGAAACCGTTCGTATTTATATGGGTAATGGTGGGCCAAATTTAGTTTCATCGTTCCATGTTATTGGTGAGATTTTTGATAAAGTCCATATTGAAGGAGGAGAAATGATTAACAAAAATGTTCAAACAACTTTGATTCCTGCAGGTGGTTCTGCCATAGTTGAATTTAAAGTAGATGTTCCAGGAACTTTCATATTGGTCGATCACTCTATTTTTAGAGCTTTTAATAAAGGAGCGCTTGGTATGTTAAAAGTAGAAGGGGATGAGAATAAAAAACTGTATTCAGGAACTGTTCAAGAAGGAATTTATTTACCAGAAGGTGGAACCATACAAAATATGCCAAAAGAGAATGGAACAGTCAAAAGCGTTGTCGCTAAAACGGTTTCTGAGCAAGTTAAATCAGGAAAAGAATTGTACGGTAGAACTTGTTTTGCCTGTCACCAACAAGAAGGACAAGGTGTTCCAAATGCGTTTCCTCCATTGGCTAAATCTGATTTCTTGAATGCAAATCCAGACCGAGCAATCAATGCTGTATTACACGGATTGAGTGGTGAAGTTACTGTAAATGGTAAGAAATTCAACAATGTTATGACCAGCCAGAACTTGACAGACGAAGAAGTTGCAGATGTATTGACTTATGTTTATAACAGTTGGGGAAATAATAAAACAGTCGTAACTCCAGCAAAAGTGAAAGCAATTAGAGCAAAACCAGCTCCAAAAGCTCAAGCAGTTCATTAATAACAACAGGATTTAATTAAAATCTAAAATAAATTAAAATACTATGAAAAAGTATGTTTTTGCAATCGCAATGATGGGATTGGCTTTACAAGGATATAGCCAACAAGCCGCTAAAGGGAAAGTTGTTTATGATAAGGTTTGTATTGCCTGTCATCAGGCCACTGGTCAGGGAATTCCGGGAGCTTTTCCTCCATTAGCCAAATCAGATTATCTGAATAAAGATGTCAATCGTGCCATCAAAGGGGTGGTGAAAGGATTGACTGGCCCAATAACGGTGAATGGTAAAAAATTTAATAGTGCTATGCCTGCTCAATCTACTTTGACTGATCAACAAATAGCAGATGTATTTACTTATGTGTATGCCAGTTGGGGAAATAATAAAACTGTAGTTACACCAGCTATGGTAAAAGCCCAAAGAAAATAATAAAAGTATTTAAAAAGTAGTTAGTCATGTTGAAAAGTAGAATAGTTGAGTTATCATTTCTATTATTAATAGCAACATCGCTATGGTCTCAAAATGCACCGATGGTTTCTATAAAAAGGGGAGCTTATGTTCCCCTTTACGGAACCACAGATAAAAAACCAGTTGAGATTGCTGCTTTTGAAATGGATGTTTATCCGGTTACAAATGCTCAATTTGTAACTTTTTTAAAAAAATATCCAGCGTACACACGTTCTAAAATGAAGGGTATTTTTGCCGATAAAAGCTATTTGTCACATTGGCAAAGTGATTATGATTATGGGAAAAATAATTTGAGTACTGCACCTGTAACTAATGTTTCCTGGTTTGCTGCCAAAAAATATTGTGAGTGTCAGGGGAAACGTTTGCCTACCATGGATGAGTGGGAATATGTCGCTATGGCCGATGAAAAAAGAATTGATGCCAGAACCAAAGAAGACTTTAACAAATATATCATGTCTTGGTATGAAAAACCCAAAACGTATGCCAACCCGATAGGGCAAACTTATAAAAATTATTGGGGTGTTTATGACATGCACGGGCTGGTATGGGAATGGACAGCCGATTTCAATAGTATTTTTCTTTCAGGTGAATCCAGAAAAGATAAGGATACCGATAAGAATTTATTTTGCGGAAGCGGTTCTGTCAATGCCACCGATTTGATGAATTACGCCGCCTTTATGCGCTATGCTTTCCGAGGAAGTCTAAAAGCAAAATATACTACAAAAAACCTTGGATTTCGATGTGCAAAAGATATAAAGTAATTGTTTTTTAATTTAAAAAGATAAAATAATGAAACCAATGATTCACGAATATCGAAAATCAGGAATACTTAAGCTGTTGAGTCAAAAGCTGTTTTTAGCTTTTATGGTACTGCTATTAACACTGCAAGCTTGTATCGATAAATCGAAAGCGAAAACGAAAGACAAATCAATTTCTGACTTATCAATTTATAATTTGCCTTCCAAATGGACGAATCAAAATGGAGAAAATCTTGAAATGAAAGACCTGAAAGGTAAAGTCTTGGTCATGGTAATGATTTATACGTCCTGTAAAGCAGCTTGTCCGAGATTAGTGGCTGATATGCGGAATATTAAACAGCGTTTGCCCGAAAACATAAAAGACCATGTAAAACTGGTATTAGTGAGTATTGACCCTGAAGTAGACACACCAAGACGATTAAAAACGTTTGCTATAGAAAATAAAATGGATGGGAACCAATGGATTTTCCTGCGTTCTACCGAAGAAAATACCCGAGAGTTTGCAGCGGTTTTGGCCGTGAATTATAAAAAAATAGCTCCTTTAGAATTCTCTCATTCCAATATCATCAGTGTTTTCAATGCAGATGGGGAATTGTCTTATCAACAGGAAGGTTTGGGGGTAAACTCAGATCCAATCATTGCCAAAATTACAGAGGAAGCACAAAAATTAAATTAAAGGTGAAAATACTTAAAACAATCGGTTTATTATGGATAACAACGATAAGTCTGGGAACTTATGCACAGGAATTAGATGCTAACTTGCAATTCAGACCTCGTTACGAATACCGAAATGGGTATAAAAGTTTGATTAAAGATTCCGAAGATGCGACCTCATTTGTATTTCAACGTTCCCGTTTGAATTTGAACTTTAAACAGGAAAAAATGAAAGTAAAGTTAGGTTTGCAAAACATTCGCACTTGGGGAGATGCCGCAACAACCGCTACAGCCGACAAAAACGGAATTGCCGTATTTGAAGCTTGGGCACAATATGATTTTGACGCCAAATGGAGTGCGCGTTTAGGGCGTCAGGTATTGTCTTATGACAACCAAAGAATTTTGGGAGAAATTGACTGGGCACAACAAGGACAAAGTCATGATGCTGCTGTAATCTCTTTCCATCCCAAAAATGACCAGTTGGATTTAGGATTTGCATTAAATGCGAATGCAGAAAATTTAGTAGCGCCTACAACTCCATATACTACGAATTATAAATCATTGCAATATGCCTGGTATCACACTCAGTTTAGTAAATTAAATATGAGTTTGTTATTGATGAATACAAGCTATGAATATGCAAAAACAATTACCGACTTAAAAGTTGATTACAAGCAAACTTATGGAACTTATCTTTCTTATAAAGAAAACAAATGGGATGCTAATTTAGGTTTGTACGGACAATCTGGAAAAAGCTTTGATAAAAATGTAAATGCATATTATGCCGGGGCAAATTTAAGCTATGCAATAACCGGAAAGTTTAAAGTAGGATTAGGATATGAATTCATTTCTGGTAAAGATCAAAACGATACAAGTTCTGAATTTAAATCATTTACTCCGTTGTTTGGTACCAATCATGGATTTAATGGTTTAATGGATTATTTCTACGTTGGAAACCATTTAAATAGTGTTGGTTTGAGGGATGCTTACCTGAAATTGAATTATACACAAAACAAATGGCAGTTTAGTTTAACGCCACATTTATTCTCAGCTCCAAATACAGTTTTGGGTACTGCCAATGAAAAAATGGACAGTTATTTGGGAACAGAAATTGATTTTACTACAAGTTATACAATTCAAAAAGACATCGTGGCTTCTGCAGGATATTCTCAAATGTTTGGTTCAAAAACATTAGAAAAACTAAAAGGAGGCGCTGCAGGAAATACTAACAATTGGCTTTGGGTTATGGTTTCTTTTAGTCCAAAACTTTTTACTGTAAAATAGACTGGGTTTAGTTATTAGTTAATTTTGTACTAGGTTAGTTACGAAGTTGAGTTTGGATTTGGTTTATTAGTTTGAAAAAGGTGTGTTGATAAGCACAGCCTTTTCTGTAAATCGTCAGCAAAAAGTGGACTGATTTAGATCAAAACTAAGAGAGTGTTTTCAAAATCTTTAAATTTGAATTATCATGAAAACACCAAAGAAAAAAACAGCAGAAAATTGCTAAAAAATACGGTGCGAATGTAAAACTAATAGAAGTGCCACCTGGACCACCAGTATTGTCCACTTTGGTAGCGGAAATTTATGGGCCTAATTACAAAGAACAAATTAAAGTGGCAGACCAAGTGAAAACCATTTTGAAAAATAATCCAGATGTAGTTGATACGGATTGGATGGTAGAAGACAACCAAACTGAATACCGATTGGAAATTGACAAAGAAAAAGCCATGTTGAACGGAATTGCTCCGCAGCAAGTGGTTGGAAATCTCACCTATTTGTTGAAAGAATATCCAGTGTCTAATTTGTATGACGAAAATTCAAATGATAATGTAGGTATTGTTCTTTCGCTTGACGACAAAGATAAAACTAGCTTGAAAGATATTCAGAATTTGAAAATCAAGGGAAGTCAAGGAAATATGGTTGCCGTGAGTGATTTGGTAAAAGTGGTAAAAGATACTTTACAGAAAACCATTTTTAGAAAAGACCAAAAACGAGTGGTGTATGTAACTGCTGATATGGCAGGAACATTAGAAAGTCCAGTGTATGCTATTTTGGGTATGAATGAAAAATTAGCCAAAATTAAAGTGCCAGCGGGTTATAAAGTAAATGAATTGTACATGGAACAACCTACAGATGAAAGCGATTTCACTGTAAAATGGGATGGAGAGTGGCAAATTACTTTAGAAGTTTTTCGTGATTTAGGAGTGGCATTTTTGGTAGTAATCGTCATCATCTATATGCTGATTGTGGGTTGGTTCCAAAACTTCAAAACGCCAATGGTAATGATGTTAGCGATACCACTTTCTTTAATCGGAATTGTATTAGGACACTGGTTGTTGGATGCCTATTTTACAGCTACTTCATTTATTGGAATGATTGCTTTGGCTGGAGTTATGGTTCGAAATTCGGTTTTACTAATTGACTTCATCGAAATTCGTCTGAATGATGGCGTTGCATTAAAACAAGCGATTGTAGAAGCGGGAGCGGTTAGAACTACGCCAATTTTATTGACAACTGGTGCAGTAGTTATTGGAGCATCGATTATATTATTTGATCCAATATTCCAAGGGTTAGCAATTTCGTTAGTAGCAGGGGCTATAGTTTCGACAATCTTAACATTAATTGTTGTGCCTTTGATTTACTATATCACGGAGAGAAAAAAATGGGAGAAATAAAAGGTTGTTTCAGGTTTCTATTCTTCGAAGCCTGAAGCTTTTTAAACTCATAAACCTATAACTTTTTTAAACTTATAAAAATGAAATTATTAATAATAACCGCAGTGGCAGCTTTTGAAAAAGACATAAAAAAAATGTTACAACAAGCTGAGGTAAGCTCTTTCTCGTATAGAGATGTAAAAGGCTTCAAAGATATTTCTGAAGATGGAATTGAAAAAAATTGGTTTGGCTCTGAAGTAAACGAAACGAATTCTTTCCTTTTTTATGCCTTTGTTAAAAATGAAAATGTTGATGTAGTTTTTGATTTAGTGTCTTCATTCAATGAAAAACAAGAAACACTGTCTAAAATACATCTAGCGGTTGTGAACATCGAAAAATCAAATTAATTTAAAGATAAATACAATGAAAAATAGAATAATAAGAGCAATTGCTGGAAGTTTTGTGTTATTGAGTGTGGTTTTGTCCATTTATGTAGATCAAAATTGGTTATGGTTTACCGCTTTCGTAGGGGCTAATTTATTGCAATCGTCCATTACTAAATGGTGTTTGATGGAAGATATTTTATCTAAGTTAGGAGTGAAAGACTAAGTTGTCTTGCACTTGTCTAAAACAAAAAAAACCAGAACATCTGTTCTGGTTTTTTTATTCTCTAAATTGAAATTATTTTTCTCTTGTTCCGCCGTGACCTAATGCGACCACATATAAAATTTTTACATTTAAAAACAGAAACATAAAAAACTGTAGAAAAGGATTGTGCATCACAAATTTCTGAAAGCGGGTTATTTTTTTTGCCATGGCTATTATTTTTAATGAATTGTTGTTTTTATTCTGGAATTAACCACCAAAAGGGTTTCATTTTGGCTTTGTAAATAAAAGCGTAATGCAAACTAAGTTTTACCCAATGGCCTGCTAAACCTAAAGCTCCAAAAGTTTTGTTTAAATCACGACCACCAGAATTTGGATATTTGATATAATCAGGCACAATAGGATAAGTGGTAATACTGATGCCTTTTCCTTTTAATATTCCATAACCTGAGGAGGCGATACAAGCGGCACCCATATTTCCCATAGAGCCTTTATGATGTAAGCTTTCTTTTCCTGATTTGATGCTGTCAATAATATTCTCCGCTACTAATTTGGCTGTTATACCTGATGGCATACCAGTTCTAGGTGGCGCTGGAAAAATTTCTGTTCCGTTTTTGCTTTTCCTAGGTTTAGAAATCGTATGAGGTGGAGCAAATGCGATTCCAGGAGCAAATATGTTACGATAACTTGGATTTTGATAGGTTTCAGGCCAATCTTGAACCGTCCATTCTTCGTAAGGTTTTGGGGTGTAATCTGCATCAACAATCATAAAGCCTTTGAATAGTTTGTCGGTTATGTCAGCATCGTTTTTGTCAAATGCTTTGAAACCATGCCCCGAAAAAGCAGGAATCAACATCGCAAAATCAAAGTTTTCTGATTTGTATTCGCCCTCTAAATTTTCGTAATGTGCAATACCATCTTCCACTTTATTGACTCCTGCACCTAATATCCATTTGATACCTCGGTCTTCAAATACCATTTCCACTAATTCGTCTGAATGCATTGGTTTTCCACCAACACTCATTAGCATACCGTCCATTCCAAAATCACCCAACTTGTATTCGTTAGAGATCCAGGTAATATCCACTTTATCTCTTACTTTATGTCGGTGTAGTTCTTGTTCTACATTCAAAATGTATTCAAAAGCAGCACCTTGACAGGTAGCTTTTGGATGTCCTGTTCCAATTAGAATTTTGGCTTTTTCAGATGGGTTTGATTTTTTTAATTTCTGAATTAAATCATGTAATCCATGCCAAGCATGATCTGCGTGATCGTAAGTGCAAACAGAATAAGCTTTGTTTGTTCCTGGATTCAATCCTGGTGTTGAATCGAAAGCTAGTTTTGGACCTGTTGCATTGATTAAATAATCATAAGAAACATTTTCAAAGGTTCCCGCTTTTTCGCCATAAAGGAATTCAATTTTCACATGTGGCTTTGTTTCAACCACATTTCCTTCAGGATGAAAACTAACAGCTTTGGCTTGTATGTAACCAATGTTGTGTTTTTTGTATAATGGAATCAAAGGAAAATGAACTTCTTTCGATTTCATTCTACCAATACCTACCCAAATATTCGAAGGAACCCATTGGTAATTTCTGTTAGGAGAAATCACGATAACTTCATGTTCTCCGGATAATTTACGTCTTAAGTGAGTGGCAGCTGTATGACCAGCTATTCCGGCTCCAAGTATTACTATTTTTGCCATGTTATTTAGTATTTAACCAAAGCTAAGGTTATAATATAAAACACAGCGTAACATTAGTCACATTGCAACAATAATTTTAAAGGCGAATTGTAGATTATTTTTTCTTCTTTTTTTGAATTTCTAATTTATAGAATAACCACCCAAATCCAACTACAAGGTGAAGAAGAATTACTCCAAAAATAATTTTGTCCATAGGTAAGTTGTATGATGGATTATTTTTTTTGACCAATAAAACGTACTACATTGGCTTTGCCTTGATGATAAGGTCCTTCGTCTAAAATAGTTTCTTCTGTTTTCAAATACGTAAAATCAATGTTCTGGAATTCTGATTTTATTTCGTCTTCAGAGAATAACATATCCAATTGTTTTGGACCTCCTGAGGTATAATTGAGTTGTTCTTTGCCAAAGGCTTCAAAAATGATACTACCATTTGGTTTTAAAAAGGAAACGAGTTTTTGATGGTATTTTTTTCTGATTTCGTAGGGAAAATGTGCATACACTAAAACAATTACATCAAAATAGTTTTCTGGAAAATCAACATCTTCTAATCCCGAAACTGTATAACTAATTGCTACATTTTTTTCTTCCGCTAAAGCCTCAGCTTTATTTTTTCCTTCTATGCTACTGTCAAATGCTGAAACTTCAAATCCTTGCTGAGCAGCATAGACGGCATTACGACCTTCGCCTTCAGCAGCAAAAAGAATTTTACCTTTTGGGAGTTTAGCTAATTGTTCTTTGTAAAATTGGTTGGGTTCAATGCCGTAAGCGAATACCTTTTCGGCATAGCGTTCATTCCAAAAATTGTTCATCAGAGTAGTGTTTGTTTTGAATTCAAATTTCGGTTATAACCACTTTATATAAAGTGATATTTGTTACATTATACCAAAACTTCCACCGAAGCTCTATTTAATTTGATTTTGCCTTTGATTTCTAGTGCTTTTAATAGTCTTGAAATAACTTCTCTTGACGAATGCAGGTCGTAAGCAATTTCCTTATGAGTGTTAAAGATTTCGCGACTGTTACTAATTTTACATTTTTCAAAAAGATAATTGAGTAATCGTTCTTCCATATTCATGAAAGCCAAACTATCAATAGCATTTAGCATTTCTTTCAAACGGTTGTTGTAGTTATTAAAGACATAATTTCTCCAGCTTTTGTATTTGCCTAACCATTCTTCCATTTTGGTAACAGGAATCATAATTATTTTACCTTCTGTTTCAGCTACGGCTCTAATTTCACTTTTGGCTTCGCCAATACAACAGGCCATAGTCATCGCGCAGGTGTCTCCTTTTTCTATGAAATATAAAAGCATTTCGCCTTCGTCAAAATCTTCTCGTAAAATCTTAATCGCACCTTCAATTAATAAAGGCATTTTTTTGATATAATCGCCAAAGTCAATTAATACATCTCCTTCTTTAAATTCTACCAAGGTAGCAACAGCTATAATTTCATCAATAAGTAAGTCTTCAAAGACAAATCCATAACTAGAATTAAGTAAGTCTCTCATGCGATTTTGTTTAGTACAAAAATAGCTAATTAATTTAATCCTCTTTTTAATCGAGTGGCACAAAATCACAAACTGCGCATAATTTTCTATCTAAAAATTTATATTCTCAATTAAGTATTTATATGTAAGTGGACTGTGGATAGATTCACATTTATTGCAATCCGGATAATTTACTCATCAACTTTTGTGAAGTATCATAAATAACTAAATTCATTTAAGATTTTTTTTGAAATTTTAACTTTTAAAAATGATTTTTTGCTTTTTTAAAATTTAAGTTTGTAAAAAATAAATTCATTTATCATGAATGCCATTTCTAAAATTAGAAGAAATCATATTTTAATTAAACTCAAGAAACTAATTGTTTTTTCCTTGCTAATTGGCTTTTTATGTACTTTTTTAGCACTTTCATTAAAAAAAATCACCGAATATTATGAAACCATTTTTTTTAATAAAGCCATTAATAACCCTTTGTTTTTTCTGCTTTTTCCAATTATTGGATTATCTGTTATCTTTTTTCTTCGTCAATATTTATTCAAAAAGAATGAAAATAAAGGCATTAAAGAAATCTTTGAAAGTACTAATTCCAAATCGAAAAACTTACCCATTTACAAAATTCCTTCCCATTACATCAATGGTTTACTTACTGTTATATTTGGTGGTTCAACTGGAATAGAAGTCTCAACAGTTGTAGCTACAGCAACAATTGGTTCTGTAGTGCAACGAAAAGAAAATGTATTCCAAGAATATAAAACAGAATTGATATCTGCAGGAATTGCAGCTGGGATTACTGCTTTGTTTTACAGTCCAATTGCTGGAATTTTATTTGCCTACGAAGTGATTTCAAAAAAACGCACAAAAACTTTTTTCCTTACTACAATTCTAGCCGTTTCTGTTGCATCTGGATTATTATTTGTACTAAATGAACCTCCATTATTCAACTTAAAAATTACAACTTGGCATTTGCATGCAATTCCTTATTTCATTCTTTTGGGAATTTTGGCTGGATTAAATTCTGTATATTTAACCAAATGTGTAATTTTCTTTAAGAGAGAATTTTCTAAAATTAAAATATCATATTACAAAATAATTATAGGTTCTATAATTTTAAGCGCATCCTTATTCCTATTTCCACAACTTTACGGAGAAGGATATAATTCAATAAAAGAAATTTTTTTGCAATCGGATACTATAAAACTGAGTTATACAATTGTATTCACCTTTATTGGAATTTTAATTTTAAAACCTATAGTAACTTCAATAACACTAGCTTCTGGAGGTGACGGAGGTGTTTTTGCTCCAAGTTTATTTATCGGGGCATTCCTCGGATTACTATTAGCAACTGTTTTAAATACTTTTTTTTATGCCAATGTAATTCCAATAAATTTTATGATAATAGGCATGGCGGCAGTTCTTAGTGCAAGTATACATGCTCCTTTTACAGCAATTTTTCTAATTTGCGGATTGACGAATGATTACACCTTATTCTTCCCTATTTTAGTGGTTTGTTTAATTTCTAAATACACTGCAAAAATAATATTTCCTTATACTGTTTATACCTTTTTACCTAGTTTAGCCAAATAATTACTTATGCCAATTCAGAAAATAAAACGGAGTTACCGGAAAGCCAAATATATTCTTTACAAAGAGACTTTAGTCGATTTTAAAGAACATTTGTGGTCGTTTCTGGGCTCATTTGTCGCTATTGGGATTTTAGCATATATCCAATCCATACATTTTTCAGGCAATGATGCTGTGTATTTAATTGGTTCTTTTGGAGCATCGAGCGTGTTAGTTTATGGTATTATTCAAAGTCCATTTTCTCAACCCCGAAACTTAGTTGGTGGTCATTTAATCTCAGCATTTATAGGTGTAACTGTTCATAAATTCGTTCCTGATATTATTTGGATAGCTGCTCCATTAGCTGTTTCACTTTCTATAGTTTTGATGCAAATTACCAAAACCTTGCATCCACCAGGAGGAGCAACTGCTCTAATTGCTGTTATTGGTTCCGATAAAATAAAAGCTCTCGGTTATACCTATTTATTTTCCCCCGTATTAATTGGTGTATTGATTTTACTTATTACTGCATTAATTTTTAACAATATGACTTCGAAAAGGCAATATCCTAGTCATAAAAAATATCATAAAATTAAAAAGAGAATTCGAGCAGTTTTGATGGTAATGTATCAAAATTAGTGATGACACCAAATCAATAAGTTACTATATTGATAATCAATGTTTAAGTTAATTTATTTTACAAAAGGAGAGGCTGTATGTCTCTCCTTTTGTATATTTATTATCACTTAAATCTTTTAAAATGGCTTTTTATCAGTCCTCATGTATCAAAGTTAGTGATACTAAAATTTGCCCTCATTGTACTGCTTCTACACTTATTAAAAATGGGTTTACTTCTAATCGAAAACAACAATTTTATTGTAAAACATGTACGAAACGGTGCATCGATTTTTATACAAATAATGGCTATGGTAAAGAAATCAATACCCATATCATAATGCTTATTAAAGAAGGAATGGGAATTAGGAGTATGGCTCGAGTTTTATGTATTTCTACCACCACTTTACTAAAACGGATATTACTTATTGCCAAAGGAGTACAGTCACCACCCATTTATTCTGGTCAAATCTATGAAGTAGACGAAATGAGGACTTTTTTAAGGCATAAAGGCAAGGTAATTTGGATTGTATATGCTTTAGATAGAGTCAATAAAAATGTAATCAGTTTTGCTGTTGGTTCAAGAACCAAGAAAACACTCAATCAAGTTATTAAAACCGTAGTACTTTCCAATCCCAAACGAATTTATACTGATGGGTTGATTCACTACAAATTTTTAATTCACAACACTATTCATAAAGTCACCCGTTTTGGAACCAATAGAATTGAGAGAAAAAATTTAAGTCTGCGTACTCAATTGAAACGGCTCAATAGAAGGTCAATTTGTTTCTCCAAAAGTTTGCTCGTACTCAGCGCAGTGTTACGCATTTATTTTTGGTTGTAGTGGTACTACAACATAGACTGTAAAAGTAAAAATAATGGAGTTTGACTTTAATTTGTAATTGTTTCAATTTTCTCCATCAGTATTTTAAAACGTTCTTCTCGTATTAAGGGATGGATGTGCATTGCTAAAATTTCACCCGCTTGTTTGTGTTTTTTAATTGTGGTTAATTCTTCTTTGATATAAAGGCGAATATCATCATCTGCGGCTACTATTTCTTCTACAATTGTTGTTCTGTTATCTAAAAGATAGATTATGTCTTCAAAATCATGACTGCCATAAAAATCATTTTGACCTCTATCTTTAAAGGCTTCTAATTTTGTAGCTAGAAAATAGGGAGAAGGTAATATGTTTATGACTGTTTCATCTTCTAATGTTACCTTTTGTAAGTACTTGAATCCGGGTTTGTACCAAATGTTTGTAACTCCAATACTACTATTTTCAGCCGGCATAATGTCTATTGCAATGTCTTTAAATTTATAAGAACAGATCGATTGACCTTGTGGATCGGGATAAAATCCTAATTCGGCTAAACGTTCTTGCATTTGAGCCCATTCGGCATAGTTAGCTAGATTGATGGTCATGTCTATATCAGCCGTAGGACGAATTTCATCAGCTGCTGGGTCATCAGTGTATAAACTAATGACTGCTCCACCAATAAACACCATTTTATCTTTCAATTCTTGTAGTCCTTTAGCAACTTGGGCTACCAAAGCGAGATTGATGATTTTGTTATGCATTTAGAATCCTTTTTTCTAGTTCTTTTTTAGCTAATTCTTTTTCACGAACTTTTCCCACTCGTATAGCATCAACCATAGTTAACAACTCGTACAATTCTTTGTCGTTTAATGTTGCTTCTACCGTAGTTTTATATAACGGTTCAACTACCTGTCCTCGCTCTGAGCCTTTGGCGTAAGCCCATACATATTTTTCGTTGGAATGAATCATTTGATTTAATGGTTCTGCCGAATGTGCTGTAAGTACTCCTCGCACAATTGCTCCTGGTTGTTGAGGAAAAGCATAGGCAACACCATGAAGTAAAAATTCAGTAAGAGCTAATTTGTTTACTTTTTTCCTGTTTTCATCTAGTAAACCAGCATACTTTGAACGATTTAAAGATTGGCTTACTTCAGACTGGCTCATCACTAATTCTTGTGCTAATGTATGATGGAACCAATTTTTTTCTCCAAGTGCAATGATTTTTAGTAAAATCACGATGTCTTGTGGTTTCAAATTGTAGTTTGATTGTTTCATATATTTCATATTGCGATATGCAATACTAATCATTTATTTTCATAAAAACAATAGTTTGTATTTTTTATATTTTATATTGCGATATGCGATATTCAATGTTTTTTTGTTTCAAGTTTGCAAATTCCAGTGATAGTGACCACTCAATTCCAATTCAAAATGGCTACCATTTTTAAAGTTATTTGTTGTTTTATTATCGAGCCGATAACCTTCATAAAATCAATGAGTTGTTTTTCTCGTGTGTCAAAATTAGTGATACTAAAATTAGTCCTCATTCTAATGCTTATTAAAGAAGGTATGGGAATTTACAGTTTTTGTAAAGTAGTGAAAATTCCGTATTTTTGTATTATGAAAAAAATGATATTCATAGTATTAATCGCCTTATTTCTAAAACCAATTCTGCCGGTTATAGATTATGTTGTTAATTATGAATACATTAGCAAAGTGCTTTGTGAGAACAAAGACAAGCCGAAACTACAATGTAACGGAAAATGTCATTTGATGAAAGAATTGGCCAAAGCTGCTGAGACAGAAAATCCAAAATCTTCAGATAAAAAAGAAAATACTTCGGTACAAGAAGTATTGTTTTTCAAGGAAATGAATTCATTTTCAATAGTCTTTTTTGGTTTTCAACCT
>CAUPPG010000007.1:0-76319 GCA_963513255.1 uncultured Flavobacterium sp. | reverse complement strand
TACACCAATACATGGACAGTAACCGATGAGTGTGGTAATATTTCTGATACGTTCACTCAGACAATTACAATTCATGACAGTACTGTACCCGATATAGCAACCAAATCAACCGATATAGTAGTAGAATGCGATGGACAAGGAAATCAAAATGCGATTGCTAATTGGTTAGCCAATAATGGTGGTGCGATTGCTTTTGACAACTGTTCTGAAATAATTTGGACTAATAACTTTAACTCGATTGCAAATGATTGTTCAACTGCTGTGACTGTAGTGTTTACTGCAACTGATGCTTGTGGAAACTCGGCTTCTACCTCTGCAACATTTAGTGTTCAGGATAATACTCCACCGGTTGCACCAGTAGCTCCTGCGACTATTACCGTTGGATGTGCATCCGATATTCCTGCAATGATTCCACTTACGGCAAGAGATAACTGTTCCGGAAATATTACTGTTGAAGGAACCAATAGTATCGAATTGAGTGATTGTGAAAATACATATACAATCAACCGAATTTGGACTTTTATAGACACATGTAATAATGTTTCAAGTACTTCTCAAATTATACATGTAATAGATACTACTCCTCCAACGATAGTAACTTTACCAGAGCTGTCAACAATAGCTTGCCCAAATACACCTGTATTTTCTCAAGCAATTGCAACAGACGAATGTGGTTCAAATGTGAGTTTAACTTTTAATGATGTCAAAACTGAGGGAAGCTGTGCTGGTTCGTATTCAATCACTCGAAATTGGACAGCAACTGATCTGTGTGGCAATAGCACAACTGCTTCACAAACTATTAATGTAGAAGACAAAGTTGCTCCTGTAATTGCAAGTTTACCAGAACCAACGACAATAACTTGTCCAAATTCACCTGTATTTGCATTTGCAACAGCGACTGATGAATGCGGATCTGACTTTAACTTGACTTTTAAAGATGTCAAAACAGAAGGAAGTTGTGCTGGTTCCTATTCAATAACAAGAACTTGGACAGCAACAGATACTTGTGGTAATAGTTCAACTGCTTCACAAACCATAACGGTAGAAGATAAAATTGGACCTATAACTACTACCGAGTTTAATGCTAATGTTACGGCGAACTGTGATGCAATCCCTGTGAAACCAGAATTAGTTTTTGTAGATACCTGTTCTGCTATTAACTCAACTATTTTTACAGAAACTATTAGTAACCAAACGACTGAATCTTATATAATCAATAGAAAATGGAGTGTTTCAGACACCTGTGGAAATACTTCAGAATTTATTCAAACAGTGAATGTAACTATATCTAATAGTTTAATTACACTAACGGGTTCTGTTTGTAATGATGGAGAAACTACAAGTATTGATTTAACTTCTCTATTCCCTACAGGAACTCCAACTACAGGAACTTGGACAGACGTTTCTAATACAGGAAAATTAGAGGGTAATAACTTTAATGCTGCGACTCTTGCAGTAGGAGATTATATTTTCGAATATGCGATTAATGATACCAATTGCCCTAGAAGTATTAGAATTACGGTAACTGTAACTACAGACTGTGGAGGAATTGTATTGCCTTGTGGAACTATAGTAGTTCACAACGCTTTCTCTCCTGACGGAGATGGGATCAATGAGAAGTTTGTAATTGACAATATTAATGATACCAATTGTTATCCTGACAATACTGTCGAAATATACAACCGATGGGGAATATTAGTGTATTCAACTAAAGGATATAACAATACCACCAATGCATTTGATGGAATTTCAGACGGACGCTCCACTGTAAGTCAGTCTTCAGGTTTACCAGCTGGAACGTATTTCTATATTTTAACTTATACTTCTTTTGACAACAACAATACCATACAAAATAATAAAAAAATAGGTTATCTATTCTTAACAAAGTAATCAAATAGTAGTATTCCCTGAGAATTAAATTTTCAGGGATTATAAAAAAATTAATAACGCATTCTATTGAATGATACCAAAAACCGCAATTATGAAAACTCTATTATTTTCTTTCGTTTTAGTATTGACATCGATGCTCAATTATGCTCAACAAGATGCCCAATTTACACAGTATATGTACAATACAATTACTATTAATCCAGCTTATGCAGGATCTAGAGGAGTCTTAAGCATTTTTGCTTTACATCGTACCCAATGGGTTGGACTTGACGGAGCTCCAGTAACTAACACAGTATCGATGAACACTCCTTTCAATGAAAGTAATTTAGGCTTGGGGATATCAATTGTCAATGACAAAATTGGACCAACACAAGAAAATACAATCTCTGCGGACATCTCCTATTCAATTCCAACATCAGAAAATTTCAAACTTTCTTTTGGAATAAAAGCCACAGCTAATTTATTTAGTTTAGATGTAAACAAACTCAATCCTGTAGATAACGACCCTAGTTTGCATGACTTTAATAATAAATTCACACCCAATATTGGTGCTGGTATTTATTTGCATTCTGACAAGGCTTATGTAGGATTTTCAGTTCCTAATTTCATTGAAACCAATAGGTATAATGATAATGAGGTAGCTATTTTTAAAGAGAAAATAAACTATTACCTCATTGGAGGATATGTATTTAATATTTCAAATGATATCCAATTTAAACCAGCAGGATTACTCAAAATAGTTCAAGGCGCACCATTGCAAGCTGACATTTCTGCAAATTTTATGTTCATCGAGAAACTTACTGTTGGTGTTGCTTATAGATGGAGTGCTGCAATGAGTGGTATGGTAGGGTTTCAAATCTCAGAAGGACTACATATTGGTTATGGCTATGATTTAGAAACCACTGATTTAGACAGATACAATTCAGGATCTCATGAAGTTTTTCTTCGCTATGAATTATTTAAAAACAATACTCGAATGACTACACCAAGATTCTTTTAAAACTACCATTATGAAAAATCGCACACTACTTTACTTAGCAATAGTAAACTTCGCTTATCTAAAAGGATTTAGTCAAAAAACGACCCTTTTCATTACCGATAAAGTCAATGAAAAATATGCTTATGTTGATGTAACCAATACTTATGAACGTGTCGCAGCAAAAGGATACAAGTCAGTCGATTTATTTAAAAAATTAGGAGATTCGTATTATTTCAATTCCAACTTTGAAAAGGCGGCTAAATGGTATGGAGAGTTATTTGCTATGAGAACTCAATTAGAACCTGAATATTATTATCAGTATGCTGATTGCCTACATTGTATTGGCAATACTAGGTTAGCGAATGAGGTACTACTTCGACTGAATCAAAAATCAGAAATTGTTCCAATTAAAAAATCTAAAAAAAGAAACTAATTCTTTTAAATACTTCTAAAATGTAAGATTATGAAAAAGTATTTCACACTCTATATCGCCTTATTGAATCTATTTACATTCAATAGCTATTCGCAACAATCTCAACTAAAATCAGCGGATAGAAAATATACTAATTTAGCCTATATCGATGCTATAAAAACCTACGAAAGAGTTGCCGAAAAAGGATACCAATCAGCTGATATGTATAAAAAAATAGCAAACTCGTATTATTTCAACGGCGAATTAGAGTCGGCTGCCAAATGGTATACAGAACTATTTGCTATGAATACTGATTTAGAACCTGAATATTATTTTCGCTATTCGCAATCATTAAAATCAATTGGTGAAAACCAAAAAGCAAATGAAATGCAGCAATTGTTCCGTCAAAAAATTGGAATTACTGACAAGTCGATGAATTATCTTGACCAAATTAAAGCCAATTCAGGTCGGTATCAAATCGAAAATGCCGGAATTAATTCTCAATATTCAGATTATGGCACAGCAAAGTATGAAAACAAAATTGTATTTGCTACAGCTCGAGATACCGGAAGTCTATCCCACCGAACCCATTCTTGGAACAATCAGTATTTCACCAATCTATATACTTCAGAACTGAGTGAAGGTGCAACTTTAAGCAAACCAAAACCCTTTGATGATGCTGTGAAATCAAGATTTCATGAGGCTACCCCTATTTTTACCAAGGACGGAAAAACAATGTACTTTAGTCGTAATAATTTTATAAAAGGTAAAAAAGGTAAAAGTCAAGATAAAACTACCCTTTTGAAAATATACCGTGCATATGCTGTAGATGGATTATGGACCAATATAACTGAATTGCCTTTTAATAGTGACCAATTTAGCACAGCACATCCCGCATTAAGTCCCGATGAAAAAACACTATATTTTGCTTCGAACCGACCAGATTCTTTTGGTGAATCAGATATTTACAAAGTACAGATAAATGAAGACGGTAGTTTTGGAACACCTATAAATTTGGGCAATAGCATCAATACTATTGGTCGTGAAAGTTTTCCTTCGATTACAGAAGAAAATGAAATGTATTTCGCTTCAGATGGACAGCCAGGATTAGGTGGATTTGATGTTTTTGTATCCAAAATCAACTCTGACGGAACCTTTACCGACGTTCAAAATGTAGGGGAAAGTGTCAATTCAGCCAAAGACGATTTTGCCTATCTCATCGATACTAAAACCAGAAGAGGCTTTTTTAGTTCCAATAGAAGTGGCGGACAAGGATCAGACGATATTTATCAATTCTTGGAAACCAAACGACTACATTGCGAACAAGAATTATACGGAGAAATCACCGATGAAAATACTAAAGAATTGTTGCCAAATACAACGATTAGTTTGTATAACAAACAATTCGATTTACTAAATACAATTGTAACTGACTCCAAAGGAAATTATTCTTTACAAGTAGATTGCGGTCAAGAATATTACGTCAGAGCCGAAAAACCAGAATACGACACTAAGGAACAGAAAATCAGTATCTCAAAATTAGACGGAAGAACGTATCTACCTATCGCTTTAGAAAAAACAAAATGTAAAGTAACTATAGGTGATGATTTAGGAAAATGTTTTGGTATAAAAAATATTTACTTTGATTTTGATAAGTACAATATTCGTGTAGAAGCCGCTATAGATTTAGAAAAAATATTAATTGTTTTAACTGATAATCCAGGTATGAAATTAGACATTCGCTCTCATACTGATAGTAGAGGAACTTTTAAATACAATGAAGTTTTATCAGGTAACAGAGCCAAAGCTACTATTCAATGGCTAATTAAAAACGGAGTAAATCCCAATCGCCTAACAGCCAAAGGCTATGGAGAAAACCAGCTAATAAACCTCTGCTCTAACGGAGTTTCTTGTACAGAAGAAGAGCATCAGCTTAATAGACGTAGTGAATTTATTATTACTTCTTTATAAATAAAGGCGAATTTCATTAGAAATTCGCCTTTTTATGAATATAACGCTTTTTAAATCTTAGTAAAAATATTGGTATAGTATTTTTTTCCAGTGGTTGGATTTTCACGAACAGAAAGTCCAAAGTGAGTGTAATTTCCTTCTAAATTTATTTTATGTCCTTCACTCGCTAGCCAAGCATCTAAAACAGCTTTTGGAGTATTGTAATTATATGCTAGATTTTCGGTAACATATTTAGCACTTAAGGTTTTCATAATATCTTCAGAACGAGCCACAAAATCATTATGATTAACTACATTATTAGTAATCATATAATTATTATGTTCTTCGGCTTTAAAAGAAATATAATCTGACTTGATTAAGGCGTTCAAACCAATACTAACTCGGTAGTTATTGATTAATGTTAAGGTTTCATTTTCAAAAGTAGTGTACGGATAAGGAACAGAAGTTTGAGAAACGGCAGTTGTTGTAACTGATGCAGGGGCATCTGCAGTACAAGAATCTAGGGTACCAAGTACAAAAACGAGTACAAGGACACGTAATAAAAATAATTTCATAAAAGTAGGGCAAGCTTAAAGTAGATTGTGGGGCAAACTCCTTTAAAAATTTTAAATTGTTGATGTATTAATTAAGCGATGCAAATGTACAACATTAATCGACAAAAGTCAAATAAAAACGATTTAAATAACTAATTTTCAAGTATTTACAAATAAATTCTTACATTAAGGAGATAATCTGTCTATCTTCCAAGAAAAATCAGACTGAGCAATGTACCTAATTCTATCGTGAAGGCGGTTAGGTCTACCTTGCCAGAACTCCACTTCCAAAGGAGTAACTAAAAATCCTCCCCAATGATCCGGCCTTGGGATAACTATGCCTTCAAAATTAGCCTCCAATTGCTTTAAATTTTCTTCTAAATATTCTCTTGAAGGTACAACTTCGGATTGATTCGATACAATAGCTCCTAATTTACTCCCGTCTGGTCGAGAAGCAAAGTAATTATCAGAAATGATTTCGGCTGTTCTCTGAGCAATCCCTTTAATTATAACTTGACGCTCCATACTGGACCAAAAGAACGAAAGACAAACATTAGGATTAGTAGCAATAGCCTTGCCTTTTTCTGAATTATAATTGGTGTAAAAAATAAATCCTTCTTCATTAAATTTCTTCAATAAAACAACTCTTGATTTTGGGAATCCATCCAAACCAATAGTAGCCACCGTCATAGCATTGACTTCCTCATTGCCCCCAAAGTTCTCTACTTCATGGAACCATCTGTTGAACAAATTAATTGGATCTTCTGGAATAGAAATTTCTAACAATTCGCTTTTTTCATAGGATTTTCGGTAATCACTTAAATCTTTCATAGATTATTTTTTATGCTTTATTACAATTCAAACGTTTTGCCGTCTTCGGCTAAAAGAACTTCTGTGAAAATGGTTTCGGCTTCTGCTTTAAACAATGCGATACTTTCATACCGAGTGGAATAATGTCCTAAAATTAATTGTTTTACATTGGCTTTCAAAGCAATTCGAGCTGCTTCTTTTGCTGTTGAGTGCAAGGTCTTTTGAGCCAAAACTTCTTCTGATTCCAAAAAAGTCGATTCATGGTACAAAATATCTACGTTTTCAATAATCGGAATTACAGCTTCGTAATAGACTGTGTCAGAACAGAAAGCGTAACTTTTAGGTTGGATTGGGTCAAAAGTCAATTCTGAATTAGAAATTATTCTACCATCTTCTAAAGTGATGTCTTTTCCATTTTTTATCTTTTGATAATAACAGCTCTCTATTTCGTAATTCAAAACTGCATCCATATTCAATTTACGTTCTCCTACTTTTTCTTGGAATAAGAAACCATTAGTATACACTCGGTGTTTTAAAGGAATAGTTTTAACCAATACTTTTTCGTCTTCAAAAACAGTAACACTTTCATCCGATTCCAATTCATGAAAATACAAACTGTAATTCGTCCACGAATTGGATAACTTTAATTGCAATAAGATAATTTCTTTGATCCCTTTTGGGCCATAAATATGTAAATCCGTTGTTCTTCCTAACAAACTAAAAGTCGAAATCAAACCAATCAAACCAAAAAAATGATCGCCATGCAAATGAGAAATAAATATTTGATTGATTTTAGAAAACTTAATCTTGTTTTTTCGAAGCTGCACTTGGGTTCCTTCTCCACAATCAATTAAAAACATTCTGTTTTTAATTTCCAATAATTGAGAAGTTGGATTGGTAATAGTTCTCGGTGTAGCGGCATAGCAGCCAAGAATGGTTAGCTTCATTAAAATCCTAAATCACGTTCAATTTCTTCCATTTCAATAATATCGTGTGCCTCTAAATTGGACGGCACCACAACCAATTGAGATGGAACTGCATTAAAATCAACATCTTCAACTACAACTACAAATGATTTTTTTGCTTTTTTATGTTGTTTAGATAAAGGTAATAACAGTTTTAAATCAGCAAGAGTAACCGATTTATTATGAGACAAATCGATAATTAAGTTATGAGTATCAAAGGAAGAATTAGATTGTGACACTTTTTCTAAAAATGAAGTAAAATCTCCCTGAGTATCTTTTATTGTGATCGTATGTCCTTTTTGATCTACTTTCATAAATTGGATTTTAACAACTGTATAATACAGTTAATTTGGAACGAACTAATTTACGTAATTAGTATGGAATTATTGAATTTTTGAAGCCAAAAGATAAATAACCGCCATTCGGATAGCTACTCCATTCTCTACTTGATCCAAAATAACTGATTGTTGAGAGTCGGCAACATCGCTTGTAATTTCAACTCCACGATTGATAGGTCCTGGGTGCATAATTACTATCTCTTTGTTTAGCGAGTCCAAAAGATTTTTATCTACTCCATATTGTTGAGCATACTCTCTTGTAGAAGGAAAATAATTCACGTCCATACGTTCGTTTTGCACTCGCAACATATTAGCTACATCGCACCATTCAAGCGCTTTACGTAAGTTAGATTCAACTGTTACTCCAAGTGATTCGATATGTTTTGGAATCAATGTTTTTGGTCCACATACCTTTACCTCTGCTCCTTGCATTTGCAATGCATAAATGTTAGACAAAGCTACACGAGAGTGTAGAATGTCGCCCACAATGACTACTTTTTTTCCAGCTACATCACCTAATTTTTCACGTATCGAATAACTATCTAATAAGGCTTGAGTAGGATGTTCATGTGCTCCATCTCCTGCATTGACTATGCTCGCTTTTACATTTTTAGATAAAAAGTAAGCTGCACCTGGATTGGCATGACGCATCACTACCATATCTACTTTCATGGAAAGGATATTATTTACAGTATCAATAAGTGTTTCTCCTTTCTTAACTGAAGACTGTGCTGCCGAAAAGCTAATCACATCAGCTGACAATCGTTTTTGAGCTAATTCAAATGAAAGCTTGGTTCTAGTACTATTTTCAAAAAAGATATTGGCAATGGTAATGTCTCGTAAAGAAGGAACTTTCTTAATGGGTCTATTGATAACCTCCTTAAAATGATCTGCGGTTTCAAAAATTAAGTCAATATCATTTTTGTTAATGTATTTTATCCCTAATAAATGATTTACGCTTAATTCTTTCATTTTCTTTACAATTATAATTTTTTAATGATTGACTTTCTACTTAATTGGTAATTAAATATACTCCGTCTTCTCCATCATTTTCTTTCCAACACACTTTTACTTTTTCGTCGTTTATGGCATCCACCTGTCTTCCTCTATAATCAGGCTGAATTGGTAAATTACGACTAAAACGTCTATCAATCAATACCAACAATTCAATTTCGGAAGGTCTTCCAAAAGATTGAATAGCGGTTAAAGCCGAACGAATACTTCGTCCAGTAAACAATACATCATCAATGAAAATGACTTTTTTATTTTCAACTATAAAATTGATGTTGGTCTTATTTGCCTCCAAAGGTTTTTCGGTTCTTCTGAAATCATCTCTAAAAAAAGTGATGTCCAAATAACCTAAAGTGATTGCTGGTGTTTGGTATTCTTTTTCTAAAATTTCTTTTAAACGTTCTGCCAAGAAAACACCTCTAGGTTGGATTCCAACTAAAATAGTATCCGAGAAATCCAAGTGTTTTTCAATTAATTGACAAGCCAAACGATGCAGTATGATAGTAACTTCTTTTGCAGTAAGTAATACTTTTTGACTCATGGTAAAGTGTAATGTTTGGTTAGGCAAATATACAAATTCTGTTTTATGATTGATAATTAAAAATCACAGAAAAATTATCTAAAAAAAAGCCTTGAAAATTCAAGGCTTTTTAAACTATTTTAAGAATACATTTTCGTTCTTAATTCCTGTACTTTTTCATCATCTAAATAATCATCAAAAGTCATGTAACGATCAATTGCCCCATTGGGTGTTAACTCCACTACTCTATTACCCACTGTTTGTGAAAACTCGTGGTCATGAGTAGTAAATATAACAGACCCTTTAAAGTTTTTTAACGAATTATTGAAAGCTGTAATCGACTCCAAATCCAAGTGATTGGTTGGCTCATCTAGCATCAAAATATTAGCACGCTCCATCATCATACGAGACAACATACAACGTACTTTTTCTCCCCCTGATAATACACGGCTCGTTTTTAACGCTTCTTCTCCTGAAAAAATCATTTTCCCTAAGAATCCTCTAATAAAGACTTCATCTCTTTCTTCTTCCGTTTTTGCCCATTGACGCAACCAATCTACCAAAGTCAAATCATTCTCAAAATACGAATGATTTTCAGCTGGTAAATACGCTTGATTGGTAGTAATTCCCCAATCATAAGTTCCTGAATCCGCTTTCTGATTGCCATTCAAAATTTCATAAAAAGCAGTTGTTGCACGAGAATCTTTAGAGAAAAGGACAATCTTATCTCCTTTTGCCATATTCAAATCCACTCCTTTAAATAAAACTTCTCCGTCAATAGAAGCACTTAGGTTTTCTACATTCAGAATTTGGTCACCCGCTTCACGATCTTGGTCAAAAATAATGGCAGGATAACGACGACTTGATGGTTTAATTTCTGAAATATTCAATTTAGAAATCATCTTTTTACGAGAAGTTGCTTGTTTTGATTTAGCAACATTCGCAGAAAAACGACGAATAAATTCTTCCAATTCTTGTTTCTTTTCTTCGGCTTTTTTGTTTTGTTGTGCACGTTGCTTCGCCGCTAACTGACTTGACTCGTACCAAAACGTATAATTTCCTGAATAATGGTTGATTTTTCCAAAATCAATATCTGAAATATGCGTACAAACTGCATCCAAAAAGTGACGGTCGTGAGATACCACAATTACCGTATTCTCATAATTAGCCAAGAAATTTTCTAACCAAGCGATGGTTTCAAAATCCAAGTCGTTGGTAGGCTCATCCATAATCAATACATCAGGATTTCCAAAAAGAGCTTGTGCCAAAAGCACACGAACTTTTATTTTCCCTTCTAAATCTCCCATTACAGTATAATGATTGTCTTCTGTAATACCCAAATTAGATAACATAGACGCCGCATCAGAATCAGCATTCCAACCATTCATTTCCTCAAATTGCACTTGCAACTCTCCTATTCTATCAGCATTGGAATCATTATAATCTAAGTACAATTCATCCATCTCTTTTTTAACAGCATACAAAACCTTGTTCCCCATCATTACTGTTTCTAAAACCGTAAATTCGTCAAACATATTATGGTTTTGATTCAAAACCGACATACGCTTTCCTGGCTCTAAATGAATATGTCCTGAAGTTGGATCCATTTCTCCAGAAATGATCTTTAAAAAAGTAGATTTTCCAGCACCATTGGCTCCAATAACACCATAAATATTGCCTTGAGTAAAGGTGGTGTTTACTTCGTCGAATAAAATTCGCTTACCGAACTGAACTGATAGATTATTAACTGATAACATATGTCTATATTTTTTTTGCAAAAGTAGCAAAAATCTAAATAGTATTATCTTTAAATTCTAAGAGAGAAAAATCAGTATAAAAATCAATTATTGAAGTACAATATATTAGAAGAAAAGCAGTGTTTACAACTAAAAACTATTTATTCTACAATTTTAACAATATTTATTCCAATTTATTTTTTTTTAATTTATGTAACAAATACTTTTACACTCTTACAGCAATTAATTTTTATAACCTAAAAACCAGAAAAAATATGAATTCAGAACAGACAAAGTCGAATAATTCGGCTCTTTACACATTAATAACCGTATTCTTCTTTTGGGGATTTATTGGAGCATCAAACGGTGTATTCATCCCTTTTTGTAAAGCGAAATTTGGATTGGATCAATTCCAAAGTCAGCTGATTGACTTTGCTTTTTATGGAGCGTATTATATCGGGGCTTTACTTCTTTTTATTTTTAGTAGTACTGCTAAAAGAGATATTTTAAATGGTTGGGGATTTAAAAAAGGAATCATCAACGGGCTATTGATTAGTACTTTTGGTGCTGCCTTAATGATTTTGGCTGTTATTCAAGGAAGTTATTTATTTATTTTAGGGGCACTATTTATTGTAGCTTTAGGTTTTTCTTTACAACAAACATCCGCACAACCTTTTGCTGCATCGCTTGGAGAACCTCATACTGCAGCAAGTAGATTAAATCTTGCTGGAGGAATTAACTCATTAGGAACAACAATAGGCCCTATCGTAGTTTCGTTTGCTCTTTTCGGAGTAATTTCTGGAGTAAGCATTGAAGAATTTGCTCAAAAACCAGACTCATTAGATTCAATGATCACTTTATATATTGCTGTAGGAGCATTGTTTTTATTAGCAGGTGGATTGTTCTTTTTCTCTAAAAAATTACCATCTGGAAAAAGTGATGACAGCTTTGAAACAGCTAACAAGGCTCTAAAAACATTAGTAATTATCACTGCGATTTTGATTGCAATTTTTGCTTACATATTCTCTCGTTACGAAGATCCAGAATTCATTTCTCGTTTTATTGAAAACAAAGAAAAAGATTATTTAGGATTAGGATTGTCACTTTCAACTTTATTGGTAGTAGTTATTGGGCTTTTATTTGCTAATGCTACAGCTCAAAAAAGTGCAGAAGGTTGGGGAGCTATGAAATACCCGCAATTAGTTTTAGGTATGCTTGCATTATTCACTTATGTAGGTGTTGAGGTAACTATTGGTAGTAACTTAGGTGAATTATTAAAAACAGAAGATTTTGGTGCAATTACAGGACCTGCATTGGCTCCGTTTATGTCAATGTACTGGGGAAGTTTGATGATTGGACGTTGGGCGGGTGCTATTTCAGTTTTCAACCCATCTTCTCAAATGAGAAAAATATTGCTTATTGTAGTGCCTTATTTAGCTTTTGGAGTAGTCTTAACCGCTAATGCAATTTCTGGACAAGACATTACTCCATTATATGCGTATGCTTTTGTAATTATCTTCCAAATTGTTGGTTTCTTCTTAGGAAAAGATCAACCATCAAGAACTTTAATGATTTTTGGCTTAATGGGAATGATTGCTATGTTAATTGGTTTAGCAACAACAGGAACAATTGCAATTTTCGCTTTTATGAGTGGTGGTTTATTCTTAAGCATCATGTGGCCTTCTATTTTCTCTTTAGGGATTGCTGGTTTAGGGAAATACACTTCGCAAGGATCCGCTTTCTTAGTAATGATGATTTTAGGTGGAGGAATTATTCCACCGCTTCAAGGAAAACTTTCTGATATTATTGGAATCCATTCGTCTTATATCGTTCCTGTTTTGTGCTTTGGATACATTGCATTCTTTGGATGGAAAGTGATTGGAATTTTAGAAAAACAAGGTATCGGTCACGATATCGAAGTGGGTGGTGGACACTAAAAATACACAACTAACCAAAACCAAAAAAATCCCATCAATTGATGGGATTTTTTAATTTACAAAAGAAATATACTATTTATTCCCTTTCTCAAAATCAGCAACAAATTGTGCTAATCCAATATCAGTTAATGGGTGTTTCAATAATCCATAAATTGCCGAAAGAGGTCCTGTCATAACATCCGCACCAATTTTAGCACAATTCATAATATGCATGGTATGACGTACTGAAGCCGCTAAAATTTGTGTTTCAAATCCGTAGTTATCATAAATCAAACGAATTTCTTCAATCAATGCTAAACCATCTGTAGAAACATCATCCAAACGACCAATGAACGGAGAAACATAAGTAGCCCCAGCTTTAGCAGCTAACAACGCTTGTCCTGCAGAAAAAACTAAAGTAACATTCGTTCTAATTCCTTTATCCGAAAAATATTTAGCCGCCATCACTCCTTCTTTAGTCATTGGCAATTTTACCACGATTTGCTCGTGTAAATCAGCTAATTCTTCTCCTTCTTTAATCATTCCTTCAAAATCCAAAGCATTCACTTCGGCACTTACATCGCCGTCAACCAAATTACAAATGTCAACATAGTGTTTCAAAATATTGTTTTTACCTGTAATTCCTTCTTTTGCCATTAATGACGGATTAGTAGTTACTCCATCCAAAACACCTAAAGCTTGTGCTTCTTTAATCTGAGCTAAATTAGCCGTGTCAATAAAAAATTTCATATGTATCTATTTGTTATGTTTTAGTATTCGGGCGTGACCCCAAGGGTCGGGCTTTACGTTGCAATCTTTTTCTTTGAAAAAGGATTTCCACTGCAATCCCTCACGCAAATTCGGTGCAAAATTACAACTTATAATGATTCATCAGTATTTTTTCATAGACTTTATCGGGTAGTATTCTTTTCAAAACAATTGAAAATTTTTGCATAAAAACACCTACTTTATAATGAATTCTAGGATGAGGATTTTGAATAATTCGATACACCGCTTCGGCCATTTCATTGGGATTGTTACCGCTATCCACGTGTGCATCCATGGTTTTTAAAACTCCTGCATATACTTTCTCATAAGCCGAACCTTGTACCACTGGTGCATGAAAACGTCCTGCAGCAATATTGGTAGCAAAATCACCTGGAGCCACATTTGTAATTTGAATTCCAAACGACTTCACTTCCATTCGCAGCGCCTCTGTAATTAGTTCCAAAGCCCCTTTAGAAGCCGAATACACACTTCGGTACGGCAATCCCATATAACCTGCAATAGAGGTAATATTAATAATCAATCCTGATTGTTGAGCGCGCATTTGAGGCAGTGCTGCTTTCATCACTTCAATGGGGCCAAAGAAATTAGTCTCAAAATTGTTTTTAATTTCCTCCATTGGAATTTCTTCCAAAGGACCTGTAATACCCACACCGGCATTATTAATTACAATATCTAATTTTCCCGTTTCTTGAATGACTTTAGCAACTGCTGACTGAATTGAAGCCACATCTCGAACATCTAATGCAATCAATGGGAAAACATCATTTGAAACCTTCTCAGGATTTCTACTCGTTCCGTATACGGTAAATCCTTTTTGGCTTAAAAATGTTCCTATTGACTTCCCTATCCCTGAAGAGCCCCCTGTAATTAAAACGACCTTACTCATCCAAATCAATTAATTAGTTACAATAATTAAAGCTATAAAAATACTCAAAAAAGAAGTTCTGAATACCCCTAAAACAAAAAAATCTTCCTAATGGAAGATTCATAAAAAATGGCAAGCGACCTACATCGCACCGCTCAACCACGTACCCTTGCTATGTTCCCATCCTGGGGGAGTCTGCAGGAGCTGGTCGTGTAGGACTTGCCGGTGCAAATATACAACCTTTTTATATTTTTGCAAGTGCATTGCTACTAATAAAATAAGGTTGTATATTCGAGCATTCAAATTTTAAACTATGAAAAAGTATAACTTCTTATTTATCATTTTATTAGGGTTGATTATATCCAACTGCGGAGGAGCTAAAAAAGAAAACAACACCCTATTTACTTTTGATACAAACCAATTTAAAGCACAATACCAGCCTCAAGAATCCATCGAATTAAATCTATTAAATCCCAATTCAAAAACAATTGATAGTGTTGTGTATTATGTAAATGAAACTAAAATTGGCACCACAAAAGGATTAGGCAAATTACCTTTTGCTTTTAAAGACCAGAAACTTGGCTATCAAAATCTTAAAGCTCTTATTTACTTTGAAGGAGAAACTACTGAAGCTACAGACCGAGTAGAATTGGTTTCAAATGTACAGCCCAAACTATTGAAATATACCATTGTAAATACTTTTGCTCACGACACAGCTTCTTTTACAGAAGGTTTTGAATTTCATAATGACACTTTATTTGAAAGTACTGGGCAAAAAGGAACTTCTTACTTTAGAAAATACGATTATAAAACAGGTAAAATATTCAAACAAACCAATTTAGATGCTAAGTACTTCGGAGAAGGTATCACCTTTGTTAATAATAAATTATACCAATTAACTTGGCAAGAAAAAACAGGCTTCATCTATAATGCTACCACATTAAAATTAGAAAAAAGTTTTACCTACAAAAAAGACATTGAAGGTTGGGGAATGACTAATGATGGAAAATACATTTACCAAACAGATGGAACAGAAAAAATTTGGAAAATGGATCCTAATACTCTAGAGATGATTGATTACATTAATGTATATTCTGGAAATTCTAAAATAAAATCAATCAATGAATTAGAATGGATTAATGGTAAAATTTATTCTAATGTATGGCAAAAAGATGCTATTGCAATTGTGAACCCATTAAATGGAGCTGTTGAAGGAGTTCTAGATATGTCAGGGTTAAGAAAGTTTATTAAAAATCCAACTGCTGAAGTACTCAATGGAATTGCATACAACCCTAAAACCAAAACACTATTTGTAACAGGTAAAAATTGGGATAAAATGTTTGAAATTAAAGTTTCAGAATGAGAGCTATTTAAATAGCATAAAAAAAGGGAGCAAATTGCTCCCTTTTTTTATAACTAATTGAATATTATCTCAAAGAAAAACTAGTTTTAGAAACCAATTCATCTTTGTCAAAAACATTCACAAAATAAGTTCCTTTAGCGAATTTTTTTCCAGCTAAATCTTCAGAAACATCGACCGTTTTATTCTCATATTTCACATTAGTTGTAAAACTGTACGTTAACGATTTAGCTCCAAAAGATTCTGTCTTTTTATCTCCAACAACATTATTCTCACTATCAATTACTTGAACATAATACGTTTTAGTACCTGATTTAGCAATTTTATTTTCAGCAATAGTAAAACTCACTTTAAGTACGTCAGCTCTATTTGCTTTTTCTGTTTCAATTTGTTTTCCTGAACTTCTCACTTTATAAGCAGCACCTTTTGTATTAAAAACAGTTAGTACAGATCCTTTTTCTACTGTTTTAGCTAAATCTGAATTTTGAACTGTTAAAGCTTCATTTGCTTTTTTAGATTCTACCAATACTACTCTTGTACTATCACGTTGTGTAGTTAAAGTAACATTTTGTTTTTTCAAATTATCGTTTTCAGCAATCAAAATCTTCATATTATTTTGAAGTGAAGTCAACTGAGATTTAAATTTAGAAACGTCTCCGTTAGATTTTTTTAAATCTTCCATAAGAGCTACTACTTTATCTCTTTCTTTGATTAACTCTTCAGACATCGTAGTGTTTTCTGCAATAGCAGCATCATAAGTTGCTTTTAACTCTTGCAAATCTTTCATCACTGATTCTTTCTCAGTTAAAGTTGTTTTTAACTCAGTTCTAACAGTTTCAGCATCGGTTGACATTTTAAAAATATAACCTAAACTTCCTAAAAGTAATAATAGCAATACAATTACTACTGCTTTTAAATTTGAGTTGCTTTTTTGATTTTCCATTTTTAATTTTATAGTTTAATAGTTTTTACAAAAATAATAATATATCCATACGATACAACGTATTTTAAGACATTTATAGTATTTTTGGTCAAAATTATTTTTTATTATGGATAAATTAATTCCTTTCACAATAACAGATCTCGGCAAAATTACTAACCATCGAAATGGAGAAATCAAATTTGGTGAGAAAATGATTACTGTACCTAAAGGAATAGAACCATTAGAATTTCTTGCTACTTGCGAAGCCAAATATGTAGTATTTGGAATTCCTGAAGATATTGGAATTAGAGCTAATTACGGAAGACCTGGAGCTGCTTCTGCTTGGAATAGTGCTATAAAGAGTATTGCCAACATCCAACATAACCGATTCTGCAAAGGAAATCAAATTGTAATTTTAGGCCAACTCAATGTTACTAGCGAAATGGCAGAAGTAGAACATTTAGATTTCAATGATATTGATGACCGATCTAAATTAAGTCAATTAGTAGAAAAAATAGACAAGGAAGTTTCTAATATTATTTTCAATATTGTTAAATTAGGAAAAATCCCTATCATCATTGGCGGAGGGCATAATAATGCGTACGGAAATATTAAAGGATCTGCTTTGGCTAAAGGGAAACCAATTAGCGCTATCAATTTTGATGCGCATTCTGATTTTAGAATTTTAGAAGGAAGACATAGCGGCAATGCATTTTCTTATGCGTATGAAGAAGGATTTCTAAAGAAATATTTTATTTTTGGTTTACATGAAAACTATACTTCTAAAAGTGTTTTGGATACTCTCAAAAAAATAGAAGACCGGGTTCGTTTTGTTACTTATGACAGTATTAACATAAGAAAAGAAAAAGAATTTGAACATGAAATGAAACAGGCTTTAGCATTTATCAATGAAGATTCTTTTGGTATAGAAATTGATTTAGGGGCAGTTCCAAATATAGCAAGTAGTACAATGACACTTACGGGTTTTTCTGTAGAAGAGCTCAGACAATTTGTTTCCTTTTTTGGTAAATTTCAAAACGCAACTTACTTACACCTTTGCGAAGGAGCACCTGATTTAGGAGAACAAAAAAATGATCACTTAATTGGTAAAATTATTGGTCACTTAATAACTGACTTTATTAAATCGAGTAATGAAACTGTTCTTATGCATCAACCGATAGTTCCTAATTGGATGCATCAAAAATAATAACACTATCTTTGCCAAGTATTGCTGTACATATACAGTATATTTAATACCAAAAATATGTTATTCGAAGATTTATCACTTTCAAAAAGTATTCAAAAAGCCGTCTATGAAGAAGGCTATACCCACCCTACTCCTATCCAAGAACAATCGATTCCGTTAGTTTTAGCGGGTAGAGATTTAATTGGATGTGCGCAAACAGGAACTGGAAAAACGGCTGCATTTGCCATTCCAATTATTCATCAATTACACCGAATTGTAGGTTCTTCCAATAAGGCCAAAGAAATTAGAGCTTTAATTGTAACTCCAACACGTGAATTAGCGGTTCAAATCGGGCAAAATTTTGATACTTATGCAAAATATACTAATCTGACTCAGATCACCCTTTTTGGCGGTGTTTCTCAGATTCCACAAGTGGACACCTTAAAAAAAGGAGTTGATGTTGTAATTGCAACACCCGGAAGATTGTTGGATTTACACAAACAAGGATTTATCAATTTAGATCATTTACACACTTTAGTTCTTGACGAAGCAGATCAAATGCTCGATATGGGCTTCATTAACGATGTGAAAAAGATTGTAAAGCTTACACCAAAAAATAGACAAACGTTACTATTCTCAGCTACTATGCCAATTGCTATTAGAGAATTGGCAGAAATGTTTTTAAAAGACCCTGCTAAAGTGGAAGTATCTCCTGTTTCGTCAACTGCTGAAAAGGTGGAACAACGGATTTATTTCGTAGAAAAAACAGAAAAAAGAAATTTACTTTATCACTTAATTAAAAATGAAAATCTATCCGATGTGCTAGTCTTTTCGAGAACCAAACACGGAGCTGATAATGTGGTTAAAGCATTGCGTAAAAACAATATTGCTGCCGAGGCTATTCACGGCGACAAATCACAAAATGCAAGACAACGGGTGTTAGAAGCGTTCAAAAATAAAGAAGTAGGTGTACTTGTAGCTACAGATATTGCTGCACGTGGGATTGACATTGACCAATTACCTTTTGTAATTAATTTTGATTTACCTAATATTCCTGAAACGTATGTTCACCGAATTGGTCGAACAGGTCGTGCTGGAAATGGTGGAATTGCGATTTCATTTTGTAGTAAAGATGAAGAACCCTACTGGAAAGACATTAAAAAACTAATTAAAGTGGATGTCAAAACCATTTCAGAACATCCCTATCCTTGGCATTCTGGAAGTCCTGATGCGATTACAGAGAAACCCAAAAACTCCAATCGAAGTGGTGGAGCTCATAAATCAAGAAAATCAAGTGCTTCAAAACAAAACAAAAAACGTTGGTATTAACCAACGTTTTTTGTTTTACACTTAATCGATAATAAACTAATTTTCAACGTTTTATATGTTAAATACAATTCCATAATCTAATATCTTAATTAAGTTTGTTACTCTTAATCACAAACAATTAAACTTTATTAGTATGGAAACTTTAGTAAAAAGAAAAAGCTTGTTGCCGTTAATCCCAACAAACAATTTAATCGATGATTTATTTTCAAGAGATATCTTCGATTGGACAGATAGAAATTTTTCATCCATTGGTAGTAATTTACCGTCTGTAAACTTAAAAGAAACGGATAAAAAATTACAAGTAGAGCTAGCAGCGCCTGGAATGAAGAAAGAAGATTTCAAAGTTGAAATCGACAATAATACACTCCTCATTTCTTCTGAAAAACAAGAAGAAAAAGAAGAATCTAGAAAAAAAGACAATTACATTCGTAAAGAGTTTAATTATCAGTCTTTTTTCAGATCATTTGCTTTACCTGAATATATTGACGAAAATAAAATTCAAGCCAATTACAAAGACGGTATCCTTCATGTAGAAATCGCAAAAAAAGAAGGTAGCAAAAAGAAAACAGCTAAAACTATTGCTATCCAATAAAAATTGTAAGTAAGAAAACTACTGAGTTCTTATTTGCAGTAGAATCGTTGCGTCTTTTGCCTAGGGCGTAGCGATTCGATTTATTTCAAAACAACATTAAAAGCACTATTATGAATACTGCAAAATACATCCTAAAAAAAACAAAAATAATGGGTAATTCTAGAACGCTAGAGATTAAAAAAAACGAACTACTGAAATCTACAAAAAAATCTAAAGGGTATGCAACTAAAGACCATTTAGATGACACCTATTTCTTATTATCTCAGATGTATTCTCAAGAAAATGATCCTCTATTTATTTAATAGTATTCTATAAAAAACCAGAAGTCCCACAAAGAGACTTCCGTTTATATTTTATGAGAGTTGTTAGCAATTACCCCGCTGTCTCTTCTAAATCAGCTTCCCATTGACCAACAACGGAAGTTGCTAAGGCATTTCCTAAAACATTAGTTGCCGTTCTAAACATATCACAAAAATGATCTATTGGCAAAATCAATGCAATACCTTCAACTGGAATGTCAAACATACCACAAGTTGCCGCAACCACCACTAAACTAGCTCTTGGCACACCCGCAATACCCTTACTAGTAAGCATCAAAACTAAAAGCATGGTCATTTGCGTTCCCAAATCCAAATGAACTCCATACGCCTGAGCAATGAATATACTAGCAAAAGTCATGTACATCATACTTCCATCTAAGTTAAAGGAATATCCTAGTGGAAGCATAAAAGAAACTATTTTATCTTTTACCCCAAAACGTTCTAACTCCTCAGTTAACTTAGGAAAAACAGCCTCGCTACTTGTTGTTCCAAAAGCAACAATCAAAGGACTCATAATTCTCTTCAACAAAGTTGTCATTCTAGACTTCAAAAAGATATATCCAATCAAAATCAATACCGTCCATAAAGAGGTAATACCAATTAAAAATGAGCCAAAATATTTGAAATAAGTAATTGCTAATTCTTGAAAATCTCTTACAGCAAAAACTCCTGCAATAGCACCAAAAACTCCTATAGGTGCAAATTTCATCACATAATTAACCATCTTTAAAACAATATGTGATGTCTTATCCAAAGCATTTATTACTGGTTTAACATTATCTCCAATAGCTGCTGCAGCCAAACCAAAGAAAATTGAAAAAATAACAATTTGCAGAATTTCATTGGTAGCCATAGCTTCAAAAATACTTTTAGGAACAATATGTTCGATAAAATTTTCGAAAGACAAAGTTTGGGTTTTAGCAGTAACCTCTGAAGCAGTTGTTAAATCAATATTAGATAAATTTAAACCTACTCCTGGTTCTAAAACATTAACAAAAAACATTCCTAGTAATAAGGAAATAAAAGAAGCGGTAAAAAACCAACCCAATGCTTTTCCTCCAATTCGTCCAACGGCTTTAATATCTCCTAATTTAGCGATACCCACAACCAAAGTTGTAAATACTAGAGGGGAAATAATCATTTGTACCAATCGGATAAAAACTGTTGCTAACATTTTGATTTTAGCACTAAATGATTGTGCTATTTCGTCAGTGCAATTAGTATGAATAACAATTCCTAATACGGCACCTAAAATCATTGCTGTCAGAATTTGTCCTGTCAGCCCTGAAAAGAACGAAGTTTTATTGGTATTTTCTTTCATTTTTTATTAGTTTTTTGGTTAGCCCTGATGGGAGTGGTATCCTTTGACGGCGGGGTTCGCCGGAAAAGATATAGCGTACAGCTGGAAATAGCTCCTAACTATTTAGAGTACGTTTTATTTATCAAATGAAAATCAGCTAGAACAATAGCTGCCATTGCCTCAACAATAGGTACTGCACGAGGTACTACACATGGATCATGACGGCCTTTACCTGTCATTTCAACAATATTTCCTTTGTTATCCAAAGCGTCTTGTTTTTGCATAATTGTAGCAACCGGTTTGAAGGCTACTCGGAAATAGATATCCATTCCATTACTGATTCCACCTTGAATTCCTCCTGAAAGATTGGTTTTGGTAGTTCCGTCTGCAAAATACAAATCATTATGATCGCTACCTTTCATTTCGGCACCACAAAAACCACTTCCGAATTCAAATCCTTTTACAGCATTGATAGAAAGCATTGCTTTACCTAATTCGGCATGCAATTTATCGAAAACAGGCTCGCCCAATCCTACAGGAACATTTTGAATTACACAAGTCACCACTCCTCCAACAGTATCTCCTTGCTTGCGAATTTCACGAATGTATTCTTCCATTACGACTGCTGATTTTTCATCAGGACAACGAACGGGATTGCTTTCTATTTTTGAAAAATCTAAATCTTGGTACTTTTTATCTAAATGGATGTGGCCTACTGAAGAAACATAAGCATTAATTTTAATTTCAGGCAACATTTGTTTTGCAATTGCACCAGCTACTACTCTACTCGCTGTTTCACGGGCCGAACTTCTTCCTCCTCCACGATAATCTCTAAAACCGTATTTTTGGTCGTAAACATAGTCGGCATGACTAGGTCTGTAATTGTCTTTTATATGAGAATAATCGTCTGACTTTTGATTGGTATTGGGAATTACAAAACCAATTGGCGTACCCGTTGTTTTTCCTTCAAAAATACCAGAAAGAAACTGAACATCATCGGGTTCTTTACGTTGAGTAACAATAGCGGATTGCCCCGGTTTTCTTCTTGACATTTCAAATTGAACTGCTTCTAAATCTATTGTAACACCTGGAGGACATCCATCTATAATTCCGCCTAAAGCTTCTCCGTGTGATTCTCCAAAAGTAGTAACTCTAAATAGTGTGCCGTAGCTATTTCCTGCCATTATAATTAGTTTTGAACAAAAGTACCATTTTAGTTTAAAGTTTAAAAATTTAAGGTTTAAAGTTTTTCTTGAGATAACTAATTAATTTTCTTTTCAATAACTAAAAAACAGCAACTTTAAATAAAGAAACAACACAATTTATTCCTTTTTGGTGCGTTTTTTGATTAAATTAGATAAAAATAAATGACTATGAAAAAATTAATTGTATCAGCGGTATTACTAATGGGATTAGGGTTTACTGCACAGGCTCAAGGAATTTCAAAAAATGCTTTAGGATTGCGTTTGGGAGACAACAATGGTTTTGGTGCTGAAATCTCTTACCAAAAAGGTTTATCTAAGAACAATCGATTAGAAGCTGATTTAGGTTGGAGAAATAATCACGATGTGAGCGCTTTCAAATTAACTGGAATTTACCAATGGCTATGGGAAATTGACAACAATTTCAATTGGTATGCCGGTGCTGGAGCTGGTTTAGGAAGTTGGAGTACTTCCGGTAGCAATGGTAGTTTTGCTTTTGTAACTGGAGATGTCGGAATTGAGTATAATTTTAAAGAAGCTCCTATTTTACTTTCTTTAGACTACCGACCTGAATTTGGTGGAAACGGCTATTTTAACAATAATTATGGTGGAGATATTGCCTTAGGAATTAGATATAAATTCTAATTAAATAAATTAAAAATGCCACTTTAAAAAGTGGCATTTTTTTATACTTATAAATATTTAGCAATAGCTCTACGGTATAAATCTTCGTATAGTGGTAGGATTTTTTTAATATCAAATTGACGTGCTGTAACTAAAGCATTTTTCTTAAACTCCGCCAATACTTTGTCGTCTTTTAGTATTTTTAAGGCATTTTTAGCCATTCCTTTAATATCTCCTACTTCACTTAAATAACCCGAAAAACCATCTTTGTTTACTTCTGGTAAACCACCTGCATTACTTGATATTACAGGCACTCCACACGCCATCGCTTCTAGTGCAACTAATCCAAAACTTTCTGTTTTTGAAGGCAATAAAAACAAGTCTGTTTGGCATAAAATTTTGTCAATTTCATTACTGTTTCCGAAGAAAATAACTTTATCCAAAATCCCTAATTCTTGGCATAAATATTCTGCTCTTTCTTTTTCAGGTCCATCACCTACCATCATTAGTTTGGCTGGAATTTCTTTTTGAATAGCGTGAAATATTTTAATAATATCTGGAATTCGTTTTACTTTTCTAAAATTACTAATATGAGTAATAATTCGCTCATCTTCATTGGCCATAACTGAACGTTGACAAGGAGTTTTGTCTTCTTTTTCAATTTGATCTAATTCAATGAAATTAGGAATTACTTGAATTTCATTTTTAATATTGAATAATTTAAGTGTATCGTCTTTCAAACTTTGTGAAACTGAAGTTACAAAATCTGATTTATTAATACTAAAAGTCACTGCTGGTTTATAAAACGGATGATTCCCTACCAAGGTAATATCAGTTCCATGAAGTGTCGTAACCATAGGAATATCAATTCCTTCATCTTTTAGCATTTGCTTTGCCATATAGCCCGCATAGGCATGAGGAATTGCATAATGTACGTGGAGCACTTCAATTTTATACAACTTTACCATATCAACCAATTTGCTTGACAAAGCCAATTCATAAGGTTGGTAATGAAATAAAGGGTATTCTGGCACGTTTACTTCGTGGTAATGTACATTGGGATTTAAAAGTGCTAAACGAACGGGTTGACTGTAGGTTATAAAATGGATTTCATGACCACGGCGAGCCAATTCAAGACCTAATTCAGTAGCCACAACTCCACTTCCACCAAACGTGGGATAACAAACTATTGCTATTCTCATTGAAATAATTTAAGAATACGAATTTACTGAAATTAAATCTGCTTTTTCAGAATATTAAAAAAGAAATTATAATATGAATTACTATTAATTCTTTTTATGTTTCCTATTTAGCCATTTATTCGCTTTGTGCGTAAGAATAGCTGAACCACTTCCAACCAAAGCGCCAATTAAAACATCTGACGGATAATGAACCCCCAAATGCATCCGTGAATACCCTACAGAACTTGCCCAAACAAAAGAAGGAACAACCACATACCATTTAGGATAGGCCATACTCAAAGACGTGGCTGTTGCAAAAGCAGTTGAAGTATGTCCTGATGGCATTGAATAGCTTCCTTCTAAAGAATGAGGAATTATTTCAGGATGGTTCACATACGGTCTTTCTCTTTTAATTATTTCTTTTAGAGCAATTGTCACAAAAGCAGATGCCAAAAACGTTTCTCCAATAAACAAGGCTTTTTGTTTCATTAATGAATCCTTTTGAATCAAACCAATTGAATAAATTACAACAGGTGTTGCTATACTTATTGGAACGGCAGAATTTGTAATTGTTTTAAATGCAGGATCTAATGTAGTATTTCTATTGACATTAATTTTTTTCAATAAATCAATATCTAGATTTTGTGCATTTCCTAAAACAATGCTTAAAAACAAAAAAATGATACAATTAAACTTCTTCATATTTTTAATTTATTATTGCCTCTGTAATGACTTTTTGAATGTCTTCTCGAATATGCTCTTTCGAAAGAGTGTTTACAGGATTTGTTGGATACGTTCTATTCGATATAAAAACATAAACAATTTCAGTCACTGGATCGGCCCAAGCCATAATTCCTGTAAATCCAGTATGTCCAAAACTAGACCTTGAAACACAACCACAAGTTGGACCGTCTCCGCTGAGTTGGGGTTTATCAAATCCTAAACCTCTCCGATTACCTTCTGTGCAAAAATAACAGGTATTAAAATCGTCAAAAGTCTTAGCCGAAAAGTAGTGCTGATTCCCGTAATTTCCTTTTTGTAAATACATTTGCATTATTTTAGCAATATCCATAGCGTTTGAAAAAACTCCTGCGTGTCCTGCAACTCCACCTTCTATGGCCGCTGCCATATCATGGACATAACCTTGAATTTTTTGGTAACGAAAATAGGTATCTATTTCAGTTGGTGCAATTCGGTTTTTGTCGATTTTTTGCAAAGGATTATAAAATGTATTAGTTGCACCTAAGGGTTTGAAAAATTGTTCCGTAGCCAGAACATCTAAAGTTTTTCCTGTTAGTCTTTCTAAATAATTTCCTAAAATAATAAAGGTAAAATCACTGTACTTGTATTCCTTTTTAACAGACAACTTACTGTCAACTATAATTTTCATGATCGTATCGTGATAATCATTTCGTATAAATAGACTATCAGCGACTTGCTTTGAGAATTGTGAATCACCTATTTTTTTATAGTATTTTGCTAAAGGCTTTTCCTCTGCATCTAAAGTAGCTTTGTAAAACGGAACCCAAGAAACTAATCCTGCGTAATGGGATAATAATTCTTTAAACCGAATGTCTTTTTTATCTGAATTAGCAAAAATGGGTAACATCGAACCCAAAGTAGATTCTAAATTCACTTTTTGTTGGTCATACTGCTGCATCACATTGGGCAAAGTTCCAACAATCTTACTTACCGAAGCTACATCAAAAATGGTTTCATTAGTTACTTTTACATCCGAATCATAAGTATAATTTCCAAAAGCCTTTTGATAAATCACTTTCCCTTTTCTAGCTACCAAAACTTGAACTCCTGGAGCCATTTTCCCTGCAATGGCTTTTTGTACTAAAGCATCAATCTTAGTTAATTTCTCAGAGCTCATCCCTACATTTTCTGAAGTAGTAAAGCCCAAACGATTTAATCTTTCCGTTGAAAGCCCATCGTTCACTTTGAAATTATCGTTAATAGAAACCGGCAATTTTCCTTTGGCTTCGATAGCTCCGAAAATTAATTCTGCACTTACTTGTTGAGCAACATCATTGTTTTGATACGACACAATCAGACCTTCGATTTCAGTATAATTGACTAATGGCAAAAGCGAATAAGGCTTAGCAAAAACATCTACAATTACTCTATTATTACGTGCAATTTCTTGAAGCCAAATCAACTCATTGGAAGTAAAATCGTTGTTCTTCCATGGTTTGTCGGCCTTATGATAGCCTACAATCACCGTAGTAAACTCTTTCAATTTCACATTCAAGCTGTCAATCGTAGGAGCTGTAACCTCGGTAACATCTGCATATTTTTTTAATGTAGAGATAAAAGAAGCGTTGGTATCCTCCCCTAATTTCACATAAGCAATTTTATTATTTACCAAATCTTTAATTGGCAGTATATCTCCTCCATTTTTAAGAACTGTTGTTGCATTTTCATACAATTGGTATTGCAATGCTTCATTTTCAACTGGATTAATATCACTAATCAAATTAGGAATAGCAATCGGTTTAAAATGATTTAACCCTGCTTTGAACTTGTATTTTAAAATTTTCTTAACTGATAAAGCCAAACGTTCTTCAGACAATGCATTTTCTTGATAGGCTTTTGAAATTGTTTCTACCGCTAAGGGCACATTTTCTGGAAATAATAGAATGTCATTTCCTGCTAATAGCGCATCCAATTCTAATTCACCTGGCTTCCTGTATTTACTGATTCCTTTCATATTCAAGGCATCAGTAAAAATCAAACCATCAAATTCCAATTCTTTTTGCAGTAAATTGGTCACTACATTATACGATATAGAGGAAGGGAAATTTTGACGAAATTCTAAACTTGGAACATCCAAATGTCCTACCATTACTGAAACTAAACCTTCGTCAAACATACGTTTATAGGGATATAACTCTACCACGTCCAAATGTTCTCGAGAGGAAGTAACGGTTGGCAATCCTAAATGAGAATCTATCGCAGTGTCTCCATGTCCCGGGAAATGTTTACCTGTTGAAAACACCCCTTGGTTTTGCACTCCATTCATCAATGCAATGGCTTTTTCTGTTACATTGACTTTATTTTCGCCAAAAGAACGATTGCCAATAATAGGATTTTTTGGATTGGTATTGATGTCTAAAACTGGAGCAAAATTAAAGTGAACTCCCATTCGCTTACTTTCTTTGCCCATCAATTCGCCTACTTTTTCAACCAATTTCAAATCTTTTATGGCGCCCAAAGTCATGTTCCAAGGATAACGATACGTAGAGTCTAATCGCATGCTCAACCCCCATTCAGCATCGATTCCAACAAACATTGGGATTTTAGATTTGGATTGATAACGGTTAGTTAAATTGGCTTGACGCAAAGGACCGCCTTGAAAGAAAATTAGCCCTCCTATTTTTTGATTTCGAATTAATTTTTCAATTGCATTAGTATGCGTAGTGTCTTTATTAGAATACGCCGCCACCATAAACAACTGCCCCACCTTTTCTTCGAGCGTCATTTGACTATAAATACTATCAACCCAATGAGTTTCGGCATCCGAGTCTTTAAAAAAAATTTTTCTTTCTGATTTAAGCTGTGGAATGTAGACTTCTTCAAAATCTGAGATTTCTGGTTTTTGAAGCGTCCCTTTGGAATGAGTTAAGAACTTACTTTTGATAATCCCACAATTGACTACCAAAAATAATAACGACAAATAGAGTCCAGATCTTAACAAGAAAGTTTTCATCAAATCAATTTTTTAGAAAAAACGGCTGTGCCAACTATCTGCTGCTGGAACTTCCCATGAATCATTGAATTCTTCGATGGTATTAATTAGATTATTGAAAACAATCGTGTTTTCAGTAACTGCTTTATCTTTCACCATTTTTTTAAAATCAATTAAAGGTTTGTGAGCGATATGTTCTCCTAATTTAAACGTTACGTTCATTTTGTCTAACAAATCAACGCTATATTTTCTTTCTAAACTTTGAATAAATTCAACAGATGCATCAATAGAACAACCCGTTGCATTCTGAACTTCTTGATTGACAGCCAAAATAATAAAACGGTTGTATTTCAATTGATAGGATGATTCTAAACTAGTTCCATGTGCCGCCCAGTTTTCAAGAAACGCTTGTAAAGCGGTTTCGATTTCAGTCATTTCTTCATCTGAGAATTTTCTATTGGATTGGTAAATCCAAATTCTTGACTCTTCTGGTAAACTTTCAAAAGGAACGTACATGTTATAATTGTATAAGGTTAATTGTAATTAATTTTACAAATCTTGAGCATTAGCAATAAGTTCAGCGATATCTAACACTTTTACATCGCTTTCTTTTTCTTTATTCTTGATTCCATCGGTTAACATCGTATTGCAAAACGGACAACCCGCTGCAATAATATCTGGTTGTGTTTCTAGAGCATCTTCCGTTCTTTCAATGTTAATCTCTTTAGTACCTGCTTCAGCATCTTTAAACATTTGCGCTCCTCCTGCTCCACAACACAATCCATTCGCTTTAGAACGTTTCATTTCAACCAATTCAACATCTAATTTTTGGATTAACTCTCTTGGAGCTTCATACACTTTATTGGCACGACCTAAATAACAAGGATCATGAAACGTAATTTTCTTTCCTTTAAATTGTCCGCCTTCAATAGTCAAACGCCCTTCATCTAACAATGATTTTAAAAATTCAGTATGATGAACCACTTCATATTGACCACCTAATTCAGAGTATTCATTCTTTAAGGTATTAAAACAGTGTGGACAAGCAGTAACAATTTTCTTTGCTTCGTACGCATTTAATACCTCAATGTTCATCATGGCTTGCATTTGAAACAAGAATTCGTTCCCTGCTCTTTTCGCGGGATCTCCTGTACAACTTTCTTCTGTTCCCAAAACAGCAAAAGACACATTGGCACGATTCAATATTCGCACAAAAGCTTTAGTAATTTTTTTTGCTCTATCGTCAAAACTTCCTGCGCAACCTACCCAAAATAAGACTTCAGGTTGTTTCCCTTGAGCTAACATTTCGGCCATTGTTGGCACAACTAAATTTTCTGACATGGTTTAGATTTTATATTGATAGTCCTCCTACTTGAAAGTAGCATTCTCTATTTATTCGTTTTTCCAGTTCAATCGGTCTTGTTGACTGTATTGCCATGGCGCACCATTGTTTTCAATATTAGTCATCATCGTATTCAAAGACATTGGAGCTGCACTTTGTTCCATTACCAAATAACGTCGCATATCCATAATTATAGACAATGGGCTAATATTTACCGGACATTCTTCAACACAAGCATTACAAGAAGTACAAGCCCAAAGCTCTTCTGGAGTAATATAATCGTTTAATAAAGACTTATTATCAGGAACAAAAATACCTTTGTTGGCATCTATATTTTTACCTACTTCTTCCAAACGATCCCTAGTATCCATCATAATTTTACGGGGAGACAATTTTTTACCCGTTTGGTTAGCTGGACAAGAAGAAGTACAACGTCCACATTCTGTACACGTATAAGCATTCATCAATTGCACCCAATTCAAATCGTGTACATCGCTTGCTCCAAATTTAGCAGGAGCTGGAGCTTCTGGAGCTGCAGCAAATGGATCAGCATTTGGGTCCATCATTAATTTTACTTCATTGGTTACTGAAGCTAGATTATCAAATTGTCCTTCAGGATTCAAATTAGCATAATACGTATTTGGAAAAGCCAAAAGGATATGCAGGTGTTTTGAAAAATACAAGTAATTCATGAAAACCAAAATCCCAATAATATGCATCCACCAAAATAATTCAGATAGCAATTGTACCAACTCATTTGACATTCCATTAAATAATGGCGTAATAAATTGACTAATAGGAAACGAACCTGCTTTTATAAAATGAGAGTAACCTCCTGGAATATTTTGCAAATGCAAATCAGAAGCATTCATCAATAAAAATAAAGTCATTAATACCACTTCAAAATATAAAATATAATTGGCATCTTTTTTAGGAGCTCCATTCAAATCTGAACTGACAAAACGTTTTAATTTGATGATATTTCTTCTTGTCCAAAACACCAAAACAGCCACAATAACAAGAATGGCAAGAATTTCAAAAGAAGCTATTAATACATCATAAACTACACCTAAAGACGCGAAGATGCGATGTGTTCCGAATAAACCATCAATGATGATTTCGAGTAATTCAATATTAATAATGATAAATCCAAGATAGACAATAATGTGCAAAATACCAGCAACTGGACGTTTTACCATTTTAGATTGGCCTAAAGCAATCATAGCCATATTAGACCAACGGGCTTTGGGATTGTCTTTACGATTTACATCGGTACCTAAATTAATGTTTCTGATTATTTTTTTTACATTAGAATAAAAATAACCAAAACCGATACCGAGTACAATAGCAAATAATATATTGTCTAAATAGCTCATAACTGCTAATTTTTAACTTTAGAAACAGACCCTTTTGCGGGTCCTACATAAACTGAATCTTGAACGGGACTTACATAAGGTTTATTTTTCTTTCCAAAAACAGAAACATTGATATAACGAGTAGGATAGAATCGAACATCTTGTAACAATAATTCCATTTCTTTTGTTGTGGCCTTTAAATTATTATATAATGCCTCGTCTTTTAACAACTTTCCTGCTGTTCCCTTTCCTGATTGTAAATCCAACATTAACCCATCTACTTTGGCTAACGTTTTATTTAAATTCTTAACCGTCTTTCCTAAGTCAGCTCTATTCAATGAATCAGAAATTTTAGCAAAATCTGTAGAGACCTTCTTAAAGTTAGTAATTACCCCTTTTAAATCGGCTTTATTATCATTTAAAATTGAACTAGCATTAGCTGAAGTAGCGTGAAGTTCTACCATTGTTTGACTTAACTCAGACAACGCTGTTTTTATGTTTTCTTGAGATTTTTTATCTAAAATAGTATTAACTCCAGATAATAATTGATCTGTATTATTTAATATAGACTCTAACTTTGCTTGCAAGGGAACTAGCTTCTCTTGTACAGATGCACTTAAACTTAATTTTAAATTACCTTTTAATTCCTGTCCATTAACAGCCAAATCTTTATTTTTAAAATCGGGTTCAATTGCAATTTGTTTACCTCCTATCAAGCCTGGTTCATAAATAGTAGCCACACTTGTACTTGAAATTGGAAAATCCGTTGTGATTTGTAACTCTACAATTAATTTCCCTGTAGACTCCTCTATTTTAATATCATTTACTTTTCCAATAGCCAAACCATTTAAAGTTACTGGTGCGGATTTAGCTAACCCTTCCACATTATCATAGGTAACATAGTAGGTTTTATAATTTGCAAAAACTGCTTTACCTTTTAGGAAACTATACCCCCAAATGAACAACAAAATTGAAGCTATTACCAGTACAGCCGTTTTAATTTCTCTTGATATTTTCAAAATCTATTTTTTTGTGCAAAATTAATATAAATAATGGACTAAAGCTATAATTTAAGCGCTTCTTGAATACTTATTTTTTCGCCATTTTTAAAGGCGATCATAAATGCCGAATTATATCCTTTACTTTTGGCTTCCTTCAACATTTGCTTTGCAATTTCATAATCCGAAGTTTCTCCATACATATATATATAGGAACTCTTATACGTTTCTATCGTTATTGGATCTAAACCTTTAAAATTCTTAGGTTCTAAAGCTACTTTTTTAACACTTACCCCTATCTGAACTTTGTAAATTAAAGGCAAAGCCGAAATTTCTTTTTTGGGTTCTGTTTTTTTAATCTCAGATATCGTAAGAATCTCTTTTAACTTATTTTGACTCACTGTATCTTTAACTGGTTTATTGACAATTCTTTTTGAAGGTTTCAACTCTTTTATTTCAAGAGCCCCATCCCCAAAATATTCATTTCTATAACTCATAATGGCATTAGCAATTGCTTCTGCTAATTCATTCTGTCCTTCTTCTGAGTTTAAAAGATCGCCCTCTACAGGATTTGATACAAATCCCATTTCAATAAGCACTCTTGGCATATAGGCTTTATGCAATACCATAAAAGGCGCTTGTTTTACCCCTCCATGTCGCAATTTTTTTCCTAATTTTCCAAACTGCTCTTCTACTTTACTAGCCAACGAAATACTATTATCTAAAAATTCTTCTTGCATTAGCGTTAATCCCAGAAGCGATTCGGGAGAATTCGGATCAAACCCATCGTATTTTTGTTTGTAATCTTTCTCTTTTGTAATTACCGAGTTTTCCTTTTTTGCTACTTCTAAATTAGAAGCCAGTTTATTCAAACCCATTACATAAGTCTCTGTACCATCAGCAGCTGTATTTTTATTAGCATTACAATGAATCGAAACAAAAATATCTGATTTCGCTCTATTGGCAATATTAGCACGTTCAATTAAATCAATAAAAACATCCGTATTTCGGGTGTAAACCACGTCTATTTTCTTAGTTTTTTCTAGGATTTGACCTACTTTTAAAACGACAGCTAATGCAATATTTTTTTCTATGCGACCGCTATACACCGCACCATAATCATGAGCTCCATGCCCTGCATCCAAGGTTACTTTAAATTTTGAATTTTGACTATACATTTGAGATGATAGCACTATTAAAACAAAAGAAAATAAAACCTTAATCTTATAAGTAAAAGACATAAATCTGTATGTTAATTTTAATTAAACCTCAATGGTTATAAATTATTTATTTGACTATTTTTGCCGAAAAATAATATGTAAGTTTGGCACATCAAAAAACAAACCATATTTTTACAAAAATAGCATTTAAACCTTTGCATACAAACTTATTTAATATCGTTTTATTATCCTTTTTCCTAACAATTGGATTAGGTAATTTGTATTCCCAAGATATTAAGAAAAAAACATCTTCAGTTTCTTTAATTAAAGAAACCGAAAAATCTAAAACCATCGCTATCAATCCTTTAGTCCAGAACACTAAAAAAATATCAGATACCCTAAAAAAAGACACTCTAAAATCTAAAAAACCATTTTTAGAAGGCAAGGTAAAGTACAAAGCTAGCAATTACGTAAAAATAGATCAAAAGAAAAAACAGATCACTTTATACGACAATGCTGAATTGTATTATCAAGACGTAGAATTAAAATCAGGAATTATTTTACTTGATTATGAAAAAAACGAAGTATATGCTGGTAGAATAAAAGACTCTACTGAAAAATTTACTCAATTCCCAAATTTCAAACAAGGCGCCAACATAATCGAACCTGATTCTATCCGATTTAATTTCAAGACCAAAAAAGCAATTATTTGGAACTCCCGAACAGATCAAGGAGAATTCAAAGTAAAAGCAGCTTTTACTAAAAAAGAAAATGATTCGGTATACTTTCTGAAAGGAGCGCGTTTTACGACCTCAAAAGACGTAGATAATCCTGAATATTATTTTCAAACGAACAAAGTAAAATTTGTTCCTGGCAAAAAAGTCGTTACTGGAGTCACTAATATGGTTATTGCTAATGTACCAACCCCTATTGCCTTACCATTTGCTTTTTTTCCAATGTCAAAAGAAACTAGTATTTCAGGCATTCTTTTGCCTAGCTATAATGATTCTAATATACGTGGATTTTCACTTCAAAATGGAGGGTATTATTTTGCATTGAGTGACAACTATGACCTAACCATTTTAGGAGATTATTATACTAATGGAAGCTATGGAATGCGATTTGAATCGAACTATGCAAAGCGCTACAATTATAAAGGTAATGTAAACGTTCGTTTTGAAAACTTAATTACAAGTGAACGTGGCTATCCAGATTATACCAAACAAAAAATATACAATATTCAATGGTCACATTCTAGAGACAATAAAGCCAGCCCAAATTCAAACTTTTCAGCCTCTGTCAACCTTGGAAGCAGTAAATATTTCAAACAATCTATTAATCAAATTAATATAGGTTCAAATCTTAATAACACAATGAGTTCTTCCGTTTCTTATAGCAGAACACTTAATGGATTAGGGCCACAATCTCGACTATCAGTAACAGCAACTCATTCTCAGAACACACAAACTGAACAAATTGATATGACTTTACCAACACTCCAATTTAGTGTTGACCGTGTTTACCCATTCGTAAAAAAAGATGGTGTAAAAAAAGGATTTTTCAAGAATATTAACCTTCAATACGATCTAAGTGCTAAAAATAGCATTTCTACTACCGACTCCTTATTTTTTAAACCTCAAATGTTTGAAAATGCCAAAGTAGGTTTACAACATTCGATACCTTTAAGTACCAATTTTAAATTATTCAAATATTTTAGTGCATCTTCTTCATTCAATTATAAAGAAGTTTGGTATACCAAAACTATTAGTAGAAACTATAATGCTACGCAAGGCAAAGTAGTCGATACCGAAATCAAAGGATTTGATGCTTTTAGAACGTATTCATTTTCTTCAAGTTTAGGAACCACTATTTATGGAACATTTAATTTGGGTTCCAATAAAAAAATTCAAGCTATCCGACACGTAATGAGACCTTCTATTTCTTATGGTTATACCCCTAGCTTTGAGAAATATTACGACACTTATGCCGCCGATGGAAGCGGCACTATGATAAAGGAATATTCTCGATTTGAGAATGGAATATATGGTACTCCAGGGAATTCTAATTCAAATACTTTGGGAATTGATCTAAGCAATACAATTGAGGCAAAAGTAACTGATAAAGACAGTACCAAAACAGACCCTAAAAAAGTAATGTTGTTAAATAATTTAAATCTGTCCACTAGCTATGATTTAAATGCAGATGGAATAAAAACACTTGCTTGGTCTCCAGTTCGTGTTAGTGGTGGTACTCAATTTTTTGACAATAAGATGAATGTCAATTTTGGAGCAACCTTAGACCCTTATGCTATTGACAATTCTGGTAAAAGAATAAATGTTTACAATATTGACAATGGAGGAAGTTTATTTCGAATGACTAGTGCAAATATGACCTTAAACTATTCGCTTTCGAGTTCGGATAAAGCTAAAAATAGTGACTCTAGCCAGACAAAACGAAATGGAGGACGTGAAGACGATTTGTTTGGAAAACCTAATCTAGGAAATCACCAGAAAAGTCAATTTGAAGATACTGAAGGTGAAGAAGAAGACACTATTTCGGAATTTTTTCACTCAAAACTACCTTGGGATATGACGTTTGCGTATTCACTGACCTACGGAAATAATAACCGAGAAAAGAAAATAATTGGAAATTCATTAATGATATCAATCAATGCCGATTTAACTCCAAAATGGAAAACAGGAATTTCAACCGGATATGATTTTGTTCAAAAAGGAGTCACTTATACACAACTTCGTTTTGAAAGAGATTTATTGAGCTGGAGAATGGACTTCAATTGGTCTCCTTTTGGAACCTATGCTAACTGGGGATTCTTCATCGGAATTAAGTCAGGTGTATTAAGTGACATCAAATGGGATAAACGTAGTACTTTAAGCAGATAATTATACAAAACAATTATATGAAAAAAATAATATTTACAGAAAAAGCACCTGCACCAATAGGGCCTTACAATCAAGCCGTAGTAACTGGAAACACTTTGTACACCTCAGGACAAATTGCAATTAATCCCACAACTGGAGAACTAGTTCTTGATACTATCGAGATAGAAACCAAACAAGTGATGGAGAATATGAAAGCTGTTTTAGAAGCCGCTGGAATGACTTTCGAAAATGTAGTAAAATCAAGTATATTCATTTCAAACATGAATGATTTTGGTGCTATCAATTCTATCTACGGAGCTTATTTTAATGAAAAAACCGCTCCAGCTCGTGAAACGGTTCAAGTGGCTTGTTTGCCAAAAAATGTAAATGTAGAAATCTCTATGATTGCAGTGCTATAGCATTTAGTAATAATTGTGCCGTTGCTTCATTAGTTGCCAATGGCACATTATGCACATCACAAACGCGAATTAACATATTAATATCTGCTTCATGTGGATGACTTGACAATGGATCTTTAAAAAAGAATACCATCTGTGTTTTACCTTCGGCTACTCTACCCGCAATTTGAGCATCGCCCCCCAAAGGTCCTGAAAGCATTCTGGTTACTTTAAAACCAGCCTGTTCTGCCTTCCCTCCAGTCGTTCCCGTTGCAATCAAATTGATTTTTTCTTGCTGTAAAACCGATTTGTTTTTAATTAAAAACTGAACTAAATCCGTCTTTTTTCCATCATGTGCAATTACAGCGATTTCCATTGTATCTTTTATTTATTAGCAACGTGATACGCAATCAATCCATCGATTGGTCTTCTCAATACATTACCTAATTTAATTTGGTATTTATCAAAAGTTACTTCTAATTCTTCTCTCAAATAGAATGCAATAGATCCTACAAAATGAACGGGTACCTCTTGATAATTATCGAATTGTCTGATATAATTTTTAACAAAAGATTTCATCCCTTTGTATATGATTTTTTTACAAAAAGGATCTTCTTTATGCTGAATCAAGAACTTAGCAAAAGTTGCTAAATACGCATTCGGATTAGCTTCCTTGTATAATTTGCTCTTGATATAATCTGGAGTCATGTCGTATTCTTTTTCAAATTCAACAGCCAAATGCTGAGGCATTTTATTGAAGTAATACTTTCTGATTAATTCTTTACCAAAAACGTTTCCACTACAATCGTCCATTACAATGTAACCTAACGATTGTACTTTTTGATGCAATTCTTTTCCGTCAAAATAACTACAGTTGGAACCTGTACCCAAAATACTAACAATAGCTTTTTCGCCTTTTGGTGTAGTAGCATATACTGCTGCATACGTATCTTCTTCAACGACAACAATAGCATTGGGAAAATAAGCCTGAAAAACCTGAGAAAGGAATACTTTCATTCTTTCTGTTCCACAACCTGCTCCATAAAAGAATAAATGAGTTGCCTCATTTTTATTTTGTAAAATATCAAAACGATCATTCAAACGCTCAACAACTTCCGTTTCATCAAGAATCTCTGGATTCAAACCTAAGGTTTGTGTTGTGAATAATACTTTTCCGCTATCGTCTATCGCAATCCAATCGGCTTTGGTAGAACCACTATCAACTATTAATTTCATCTTTTGGTTTTTTTTGGTTTTTTTGGTATTGGAAATCTGTTTCCAATGACTATAAAATTAAACATTTTATAGCTTTTTAAATAAATGAAAACAGTAAAAAAATAAAATCCCGTTACAATAACAATAACGGGATTTTATTGAAAAAGTATTGATTATTTTAAACCTGCAATATGTACAGATAAATCAATTAATTTACTTGAATAACCATATTCGTTATCATACCAAGAAATAATTTTGAAGAAAGTAGAATTTAAACCAATTCCAGCTTTAGCATCAATAATAGACGTTCTTGAATCAGATACGAAGTCATTAGATACTACATCATCTTCAGTGAATCCTAAGATTCCTTTCATTGTAGTTTCAGATGCTTTTTTCAATACTGCCATAATTTCAGCATAAGAAGTTTCTTTAGCTAATTTTACAGTTAAATCTACTGCAGAAACGTCAACAGTAGGAACACGCATTGACATACCAGTTAATTTTCCATTTAATGAAGGAATTACAACTCCTACCGCTTTAGCAGCACCTGTAGAAGAAGGAATCATATTCACTAATGCAGAACGACCTCCTCTAAAATCTTTTCTAGATGGACCGTCATTTGTCATTTGAGTTGAAGTTGTAGCGTGAACAGTTGTCATTAAACCTTCAACAATTTCGAAGTTATCGTGAATAACTTTTGCCATTGGAGCTAAACAGTTTGTAGTACAAGATGCATTAGAAACAACTAAATCAGAAGCTTTTGCAGTTTCGTGGTTCACACCCATTACAAACATTGGAGCATCAGCAGAAGGAGCAGAAATAATTACTTTCTTAGCACCACCTTTGATGTGTTCACTTGCAGTTTCAACAGTAGTAAAGAAACCAGTACATTCAGCAACTACATCAACATCTACTTCATTCCATTTCAAATCTGCTGGATTTCTTTCAGCTGTGATACGAATATGTCTTCCGTTTACATATAATTTACCTTCTTTTACTTCAACAGTTCCATTGAAACGACCGTGAACTGAATCATATTTTAATAAGTAGGCTAAGTGATCAACATCCAATAAATCATTGATAGCTACTACCTCAACATTATCTCTGTTGAAAGACTCTCTAAAAACGATTCTTCCAATTCTTCCGAAACCGTTTATTCCTAATTTTACTTTTGACATTTTAATTTAATTTTAGATTTAGTTTATTTAGTGTGATTTTTATTTTTGGCTTGACTTTCAAACCAAAATATATTTATTTTTAAATAGAAACAATATCAGAAACGCGTAACAATTCTGTATCAATTTCTGAATGACCTTTTATAGCTTGTTCTAGAGGAGTCAAAGTAATTTTGTCTTGATTGATTCCTGCCATAAAGTTAGATTTCCCTTCTAATAAAGATTCTACAGCCTTAACCCCAAGTCTACTAGCTAAAACTCTATCAAAACAAGATGGAGAACCTCCTCTTTGCATATGACCTAATACCGAAACTCTAACGTCATATTCAGGCAAATTAGACTCAACGTAATCTTTCAATTCGAAAACGCTTTTGCCAATTTTATCTCCTTCAGCAATAACTACAATACTAGATGATTTACCCGCTGCTTTACTCTTTTTAAGAGAATCTAACAATCGATCCAATCCCATATCTTCTTCAGGAATTAAGATTTCTTCAGCACCCGCTCCAATACCAGCATTCAATGCAATATGACCCGCATCACGCCCCATAACTTCGACTAAGAACAATCGGTTATGAGAACTTGCCGTATCACGAATTTTATCAATTACCTCTACAACGGTATTCAATGCCGTATCATACCCTAGAGTATGACTTGTTCCAAAAATATCATTGTCAATAGTACCCGGAATTCCAATAACAGGGAAGTCATATTCAGAGTTGAATAATAAAGCACCTGTAAAACTTCCATCACCACCAATAACAACAAAAGCGTCGATTTCAGCTTTCACCAAATTATCATATGCCTTTTTTCTTCCTTCTGGAGTTTTAAATTCCATTGAACGAGCCGATTTTAAAATCGTCCCACCTTTATTAATAATATTATTTACGCTACGAGGTCCCATCTCTTTGAAGTCGCCTTCAATCATTCCTTGGTATCCTCTGTAAATCCCTACACATCCGATATTATGGAAAGCACAAGTTCTAACTACTGAGCGTATTGCAGCATTCATTCCAGGTGAATCACCACCTGAAGTAAGAACACCTATTTTTCTTATTTTATTTGGCATTATTATAGTATTTGGCGTAAAATTAATAAACGCGAATTAGTTTCAAAGCGATGTTTTTAATAAATTAGAAAACCATTATAAATTCAAACGTTTTCGTTAATAAGTTTTTAAAAAAGCAATAAAAATAATTATTTTTTAAAAAAAATCAATAAAATAGTTATAATTTGATAATTAGTGATTTTTTTACTTGAAATTACATTTAATCTTCTTCTGGAATTATTGCCTCCTGATTTCTTTTTGGCGTTTCCTTATTTGACTTTTTAGAATTCGAAAACCGAATAAAATCAGGTGTCATTTCTGAATCTTGATCTAAATATTCTGCTGGAATAGTTTGAATTACACGTTGCTTCTTGAATATTTTTTGCACTAATTCTTTAAAAGAATCAAAATCAACTTCATAAGAAATACCCGCACCTTGGGTATATCCTATGTCTTGACCAATATAATTAATATCATTTTCTTTATTGAAAAATCGTAAATTTAGTGTTCCATCATCGTTTACACGCCAAAGTAACTCTACGTTACCAATTAATGCCGTTTGGTTTAAACCTCCAAAAGGCACTCCTAATTTCCCGTTAAAAGTAATTCTCTCATTTATTTTTGACGAAATAGAAGCTTCAAAACGACCATCCGTTTCTTTACCTAATCGTCTGTCTGCTCCTACAACATTAATACCTACATTAAACTTCTCATCATCTGATTTAATTACATTACCCAATAAACCCGTAGCTGTTTCAAATAAACTACCCGATAAATCACTCTGACTCATTCCTTCAGCACTTAAAAAACTTCCTGTTGACAATAAATATAATGCCTGTGTCTGACGCACTTCTTTATCATACAATTTAGTTTGAATTTCAGACTTTAACACACTACTTACCGTTGGAAAATCTATATTAAAATCAGGTTCCGGACTCATTAAATCGCCTTTAATGCCTATAATTACTTCGACTGGAACTTTTTTATTGAAAGACGAATTATCAATTAATAAGGAGGGATTTGCTGTAGTTTTATAAACAGCTTCCAAATTCAATTGTGCTTTTAACGGATTTCCATCCCAAGAAATTGAACCACCTTTTTTTACAGAAAATCGCTTATTAATCCCTGTTGTTCTAAAATTATAAGTCCCTTCATATGCCTGAAAGTCTCCCCACATATTAAATTTTCCAAGAGTATTGATTTTAAACAAAAGAGATCCATTCCCCTTTCCTTTCATACCATGGCCTGAATTTCGATCTAAAATCACCTCTACCTCAGCATCTGGGGTGATATTAAAATCAAATTCTAACTCTAAGCCATTGTAGTCACGAACTTTTTCTATTATACCCTTTTGTAAATTAAATTTTTCCTTAGGAGTTATAAAATGTAAAAATGCATTATCACTTACACTCTCTGCATTGTTAATGGGAATTTTAATCGAAGTTCCTTTTTCAGATTTTGCATCAACACTTATAAAAAGACCATTCGTAGGTCCTTTTATAGTTGCAACCCCATTAATAAATGCCGTTCCAAAATAAGCCGCATCTTCACTATCTTTAGTGTTTAAAGCCAATAATTTTTTAGACGTTATTCCCAAATCTAATTTCCAATCAGAAAAATTATTATGTTCTATGACTCCATTTAAAACACCCTTTGTAGCAAATTTTGAATCGGTTAAGACATTATTTCTAAACAAAAATTTCTCATCTGTTAAATCCACAATTGTTTTATCCAACAAAAAATAATCAACTCCTAAATAAGGTACACTCATACCAGCTTTATCTAGGTAAAGGCGACCATTAATCTCTGGTTTATTCACATTCCCTTGGACTGTTGCATTACCCGAAACCAACCCTCTAATATTTGACAATACTTCACCTCCAATTGGATCTAACGTTGCTAACTTAAATTGATCCAATTTTACGCGCAAATCAAATACGGTTTCATTATTATTTACTTCAAGATTTCCACCCACATTAAACGATTCAAAGTCCTCGTTCTTAATAGACGAATTGATAGTGAATTTTGACAAACTATCGTCTCCCTCTATATCGAATTCAAGTGTTCCTAAATTAGTTTTATTCAGATTCAAATGATCAATTACTAAAGAAGCTGTCGGGCGATAGACCGCTTTATCTTGCTTAAAATTGACTGACCCATTAATGTTTCCATCAAAAACAAACAATTCATCTTCAGGGGTAATTTTATTCAAATTCACATCCTTAAAGTTCAATTTCAAATCCTTATACGAATTACCTTTTATCATTCCAAGTAATTCAATTCTTTGATGTTCATGAGACAAAACAATATCTTCAATAGCAAATTCTTTTAACCCTTTATCAAAAACAATGCGGTTGTCTTGTGTATCATTCTCATTCAAATACCACAAATAATCTTTGAATTTCACTTCTGATTTACTGATTCCAACAACATTTTTCTTGTCTTTATTAATCGTGTGATATAGATTCAAATTAAAATAATCTTCTCCTTTAGCACCTCCTTTAAACTCTGTACGAAAAAACAAGGAATCTTTCATTGTCACATTAATCAAACTAAAATCACGAATTTTATAGTACTTCGATTTAATGGAATCCAATTCGATATAAGCATTGTATAACGGATTTTTATTATCTACATTAATCCTAACATTATCAAAAGTGTTCTTAGCGGCAATAATCTGAGGTGAATTAAAATTAAGTTTAAATTCATTTTTATCTGAATTAATTTTTCCTTTAACGTTTGTATTTTCTCCAATTGAAATTTCAGGAAAAAGTACTTCTACAATTTTATTATTGATCGAAAGATCAAAATCTAAAAATTGACCTTTCTCCACCTTATTCGGTTTATAGTTCGTATACAGACTCCCTAGTGAGTTTTCAACTAAATGGCGTAATTGATTAAATTTGTATTTACCCTCAATTTTTCCTTCAACAATATCTGGAGAATTCACCGTTATAGTTCTGATTTTATTTTCGTCAAAACTAGAATTAACTTTAAAATCATTAAAGAAATACGTTGATTTAGAATTAGTATAAGTGGTTTGATTTATAAAGACATCTCCTTGCAAATTATCTACTGTATTTCCTGCAACTTGAACTACGACATCTCCTTTCAATAAAGATGTTGCATCATTAGTGAACTTTAATTGATACAGATTAGCATTAGTAATACCAATATGGAAATCAAATCGACTGTCTTTTTTAGTCCAATCTATCAGACCATCAAAAGTCAAGTTCAAATTAGGGTCGTTTATTGATATGTTCCCTTGGTAAATAGGCATTTTAAAATTTCCATTTACCTCTAAATTGTGATAGGAATAGTTGTTGTAATCCATTTGAGAAATAGCTCCTCTAATTTGTGTGTTCAAATATTTCTCAGTAAAACCAATCCCATCAATATCTAAATTCAAACTAATTTTACCCAAATCTTTTTCAGACACAAAGGTCCCCAAGTCAAAATTATCTAAGACTACATTCCCAACATAAGATGCTTTATCAATAAAATCAATAGTATGCATTACAAAATTTGATTTTACATTTCCTAAAGCAGTAGTCATTGTAAAGTTCGCATCAATATCTTTTGTCGTCAATTCCGTTTTACCAACCAAATTAAATTTACCAAGTTTTTTCAAATTCAAAGGCAATGATTTCCCTAATACATTAGGCAACAAAGCCACTAAATCATCATAACTTGATGAAAGAGTACTAAACTTTCCTTTCATATAGAACTCCTGCCCATTTTTAGGAAATAAATTCTTAAATCGGATAGCTCCAATCATTTTACTTTTTCTAGAATCCACTAAATTCAATTGACTAACTTTTAAATCATTCAGTGTTCCTGACAAATTGGCTTTGGTATAAAAGAATTGGTTTTTACCTAATTCTTTATAAAAACAACGAATATCATTTGTAGACAAAGTAGATGTGGCCAATTGAATATCAAATAGTACTTTATTATTGAAATCAGCAAAATCTTCAATCTTATAATTCAGAGCAAGATTCGCCTTTATTTTGGAGTTTTCTTTAGTAAACGCTTCTAACTTGGTTAATTTGATTTGTTTTTTAGTATAACTAAATAGCCCACTTAGTTTTTTTACATATACTCCACGATGATCTAAAAATGACATTTTTAGGATATTGGTATTCACATCGGGGCCGTACAATTTAAAATCGGAAAGCTGGATATTCAATTGAGTAAAATCGACATCTTTAGGTACTACTCTATTCTCATCTGTCAGAATAAAATGTCCATTGGTAATTTGAGCCTCTTTGGCGGTCAATAAAAAATGTTTTTTAGACGGTTTCCCTTGTCCAAAGGCATTAATAAAAACATCAATATTGGTTAATTTTTCTTTCTTGTAGGTTTTTAAATTAAATAACACCTCATCCAGATGCAAATCACTAAAAATTAAATCCCCATCAAGCAATTTTTTCCCATCTAAAATAGAAGTCTTGATTCGGCCCGAATAAATTAAAGTATCTTGATGATGATCTCTAATCAATACATTTTTAAATTTTACTCCGCCAAAAAGAGAAATAGCAACCTCATCTATGGTGATATCGGTTCCAAAGTCTTCATTAACCGTAGTCATAACGCGTTTTGCAATACTCGTTTGCACCACAGGCAAGCTCAGCGCAATGCCCAGAATCAGCAAAAAGAGGATAAATCCAATTAGCGAATACGATACTATTTTTTTGGCGTTTTTGATACGGCTTACAATTTAATTTTTTGAAATTCTAATTTGCCTTCCCAAAGAAGACGCTTTAAATAAAAATTCTTTAATTTTGGCTCCGCTGTTCAACAGCTACAGAACGCCAAATATAATTTAAAATTCGCGCTTTTTTATGCAAAATTCCGAGGTTTTTATTCTTGCCATCGAAAGTTCTTGCGACGATACTGCAGCAGCCGTTTTACATAACGATAAAGTACTGTCTAATGTTGTTGCCAATCAATTGATTCACAATCAATATGGCGGTGTGGTTCCTGAACTAGCTTCAAGAGCTCACCAACAAAATATTGTTCCGGTAATTGATGCTGCGCTGCGAAAAGCAAATATACAAAAAGAACAGTTGTCTGCAATTGCTTTTACACAAGGCCCAGGTTTAATGGGGTCTTTGTTAGTAGGCAGTTCTTTTGCTAAATCAATGGCATTGGCATTACAAATTCCGTTAATCGCCGTCAATCACATGCACGCTCATATTTTAGCTCATTTTATTGACGAAGAAGGATTTGACAAACCTGAGTTTCCTTTTTTAGCGTTAACCATTAGTGGGGGACATACCCAAATCGTTCGTGTAGATGGTTTTTTTGATATGACTATTATTGGCGAAACTACTGATGATGCTGTTGGAGAAGCTTTTGACAAAAGTGCCAAAATACTTGGACTACCGTATCCTGGCGGACCTTTGGTAGACAAATATGCGCAATTAGGAAATCCTAAAGCATTCCCTTTCACCAAACCTAAAGTACCTGGTTTGGATTTTAGTTTTTCGGGATTAAAAACCGCTATTTTATATTTCATTCAAAAGAAAAAATTGGAAAATCCAAACTTCATTGATGAAAACATCAATGACATTTGCGCTTCCATTCAATACACTATTATTGAAATTTTAATGGACAAATTGAAGTTAGCAGTCAAAGAAACTGGAATTAAACAAATCGCCATTGGCGGTGGCGTTTCGGCCAATTCCGGAATACGCAACATCCTAAAAGAAACTGAAAAAAAATACGGATGGAAGACCTTCATTCCTAAATTTGAATACACCACCGATAATGCTGCAATGATTGGAATTGTAGGATATCAAAAGTTTTTATCTGAACATTTCGAAACTTCATCGGTAGTTTCTAAAGCACGAATTCAATTCTAATACTATGCAATTATTTTATAATTCTACAATAAACGAGACGACTGAAACCTTCTCTTTTGACAGAGAAGAAAGCAAACACATCATTAAAGTATTACGTAAAAAAGACGGAGATATATTGTTTGTAACTAATGGTTTATGGTTTTTATTTAAAACTAAAATCATACTGGCTTCTGATTCGAAATGTACGGTTCAAATCGTATCGTTTGAGCAAGCTGCTCCTGCTCCATATCAACTGCATTTAGCCGTAGCTCCAACCAAAATGAACGACCGATACGAATGGTTTTTGGAAAAAGCAACCGAAATTGGTATTCAAGAAATCACTCCTATCATTTGTGATCGTTCCGAAAGAAAAGTAATTAACATCGAGCGTTTTGAGAAAATTATTCTTTCAGCAATGAAACAGTCTAACGAGTTGTATTTACCTAAACTAAATCCTGCCATTTCGTTTAAAGAATTCATGAAACAAAAAAATGAAGGGTTGCAACTGATTGCGCATTGTGAAGAAACCAATAAAAAAACACTGAAATCTATTTTACAATCGAACACAGATGTTACCATTCTAATTGGTCCTGAAGGGGATTTTTCTGAAAAAGAAATTGCATTAGCATTAGAGCAGAATTACATCCCCGTTTCTTTAGGGAATACAAGACTCCGCACCGAAACAGCTGCTGTAGTAGCGTGTCATAGCGTGGTGTTTTTTAATGAAAAATAAATAGACTATGAGAAAAATCCATTTCTTATTGTTATTCCTGTCTTTTCAATGTTTCTCACAAGAAATTGCCTTGGTGAAATACCACGGAGGTGGCGATTGGTATGCCAACCCTACTTCGTTACCCAATTTAATTCGTTTTTGTAATACCACTATTCAGACGACAATTAAACCAAAACCAGCTACAGTTGAACCGAGTAGCCCAGACATTTTTAGTTATCCTTATATCCATATGACAGGACACGGAAATGTAGTTTTTAATTCTGAAGAAGAAACAAATCTTAAAAACTACTTAAACTCGGGTGGATTTCTACATATAGATGACAATTACGGGATGAATGAATACATTCGGAAAGCCATAAAAAAACTATTCCCGTCTAATGAATTAGTTGAAATTCCAGCTAACCATCTTATTTTTCAAAAACCTTTTTCTTTCCCAAATGGTTTGCCTAAAATTCACGAACACGATAATAAACGCCCTCAAGCCTTTGGTATTTTTGTAAAGAACCGCTTAGTATTATTGTATACTTTTGAATGTGATTTAGGCGATGGTTGGGAAGATGGTGAAGTACACAACGATTCTATTGAAGTACGCCAAAAAGCACTCAAAATGGGTGCCAATATTATCCACTATATTTTCAATAATTAATGCAACTTACTCACGAAAACACTTCTTTTGAAAAGAAAAATTTCCCAATTACCTTGGTTTGTGACCATATTTATTTTCAACAAAATATAGGATCGTTATTTCGAATTGGAGAAGCTTTTGGTATCCAGAAAATTATTTTCATTGGGAAAGACATTCCTTTGACCCCAAGAAAAATAAACAAAACTTCTCGAAGTACTCATTTGCAAGTACCCTACACCATTATAGACGAAAGAGAAAGTGCGATTGATTATTTATTGGAAAACAAGTACGAAATTATTGCGTTAGAAATAGCCGAAACGAGTACGCCTATTAACGAAGTAATAGTGAATAACAACCAAAGAATTGCCTTGCTAATTGGAAGTGAAATAGCTGGAGTTAGCGACTCTATTTTAACTATTGCAAACCAAATTATCCATATCACTATGTATGGATCTAATAGCAGCATGAATGTAGTTCAGGCAACCAGCATCGCATTGTATGAAATTACAAATAAATTAAGTAAAGAATAATTTAGCATCGTTTTAGAACCGTATCAATTGCTTCTTTTGAATCTTTTTCTATCTTTATAACATAAATCCCTTTTGAAATGATTTCATCTAAAACTATTGCTAACGGAATTTTAAGATCCATCGGAACCTTGGTTGTTATAGCCATTTCTTTTTATTTCTTATATCAAATACAATCCGTGATCATTTATCTTGTAGTATCATTAATTCTTACCTTAATTGGAAAACCCATCATGAGTTTTTTAAAAACTCGTTTGCGATTCCCCAATATTGTAGCTACTATAACCACATTATTTTTATTCTTTCTCCTTATCATCGGATTCATTTCACTTTTTATTCCTTTGATATTATCTCAAAGTGAAAACTTATCATTACTCAATACTACTCAAATAGAACAAAACATAAATGAGTTAATCAATCAAATTGCGGTTTTCCTTGATAATCACAATTTGGATTCTACCAAAATTTTAAAAGAAGCCAATATCACTTCTAAAATTAATTTTCATTTTATTCCTGAATTATTGAATTCTGTGATTGGCACTATTAGTAGTTTTGGTGTGGGACTGGCTTCGGTATTTTTTATTACTTTTTTCTTTCTAAAAGACAAAGTTCACTTTATTGAAACACTAAAAAAATTAATTCCAGACAGCCACGAAGAGCCTATAATTAATTCACTTGATAAAATCAATCATTTATTATCCCGTTACTTTATTGGGTTATTATTGCAACTAAGTATTGTTTTTGTTTTGTACCTCATTGTCTTATCCATTTTCGGGATTTCTGATGCTGTTATCATCGCTTTTTTATGTGCCGTTTTAAATATCATCCCGTACATAGGTCCTTTAATTGCATCCATTTTAGCTGCTGTCCTAACTATGATTAGTCATTTAGGTAATGATTTCCAAACGGATACTTTGCCTACTACGATTTATATTTTAATTGGATTTTGGATTGTACAACTCATTGACAATAATCTATCACAACCTTTTATTTTTTCTAAAAGTGTAAGTTCGCATCCGTTAGAAATATTCTTAGTAATTTTAATCGCAGGTTTCCTTTCTGGAATATTAGGTATGGTAATAGCCGTGCCTTTGTACACTATTTTAAAAGTAATTGGGAAAGAATTTTTTCCAAATAATGTGGTGATTCAATTGTTAACTAAAAACATCTAATCTTGGATTTACCTATTTTAAATCCGGAGATACAACGATTTATCCAAGAACAAATTGGTGTATCCATTTCAAAATTAGCGCTTCAAAAAAATCCTTTTCCAGAAGTGGCATGGATAACTATTTTAAACCAAATTGAAGCCAAGACCAAAGCAAAAGATAAATTACCTACTTGGTTCAAGACTGCTACTATTATTTTTCCTTCTAAGATTTCTGTTGAGCAGACTTCGTCAGAAAAAACGGCCAAATACAAATCGAGTCTGATTTCAGGAAATAGCCTTATTGATCTAACAGGTGGTTTTGGCGTAGATGATTTTTACTTTGCTAAAAAAATTAAAAATGTAACCCATTGCGAAATCAATTCGGATTTATCTACTATTGTCAAACATAATTTTAAACAATTAGGCGTTACTAATATTGACTGTATTGCTGGAGATAGCCTAGCCGCTTTACAATCGCTGCCTACACAATGGGATTGGATGTACATTGACCCTTCTCGACGTAATGATGCTAAAGGTAAAGTTTTTATGCTCAAAGACTGTTTGCCCAATGTGCCTGAGAATTTAGATTTCTATTTTGAAAAATCAGACGCTATTTTAATTAAAACGGCGCCGTTGTTGGATATTGCCGCTGGACTATCCGAACTACAGAATGTAAAAACAATCCATATTGTAGCTTTGGAAAATGAGGTAAAAGAATTGCTTTGGGAATTGCACAAAAACTATTCGGGTGCTATTACTATCAAAACGGCTAATCTTACTAAAGCAACTATTGCTACTTTTGAATTCCAACTAAACGAAGAAAGCATCGAATCCAATTATTCGCTACCGCAACACTATTTATACGAACCCAATAGCGCCATTATGAAATCAGGCGGTTTTAATGAAGTTAGCACTGCTTACCAATTAAACAAACTACATAGACATTCCCATTTGTATACCTCCAATGAATTAATTGATTTTCCTGGGCGCATTTTTGAAATTCAAGAAAGCATTCCTTATGCCAAAAAAGAACTCAAAACTCATTTGGAAAATTCCAAATGCAACATTACGACTCGGAACTTTCCTGAAACAGTAGATAGTATTCGGAAAAAATGGAAGATTAAAGAGGGAGGTAATTCGTATTGTTTTTTTACAACTGATATGAATAATGATAAAATAGTTTTAATTTGCACCAAAATAAAATAACCATGAAACACGTACTTGCTATCGCTATATTCTTATTTAGTTTACCATCATTCGCACAAAAACCTTGCGAATACACCACTGATGTAACCGATTCTATTGGCACCTATAAATCTACCAAAGAATATATGATTGCCGAGAAAAACTTTGCAGGGACTTCTAGCTATATTTTCTTTTCTTTGGCTGTGGCCGATGGAATGCCTTTATTGAACGTTCAATTAATTCAAAAAAGCAAAGGGTTTATGAAAGCCAATTGTTTCGATAAAAATTCCAAACTATTTTTACAATTGAATAACGGAAAAGTAGTTACCCTAATACACATGAATCAAGAAAATTGTGGAAGTATGTTACGTGATGACAAAGGTTTCGATAATCGTCTCACACCTGGAACTTTTATGTTTATGAAAGATAGTTTTGAGGAATTAAAAAAATCACCTGTATCGATGATGCGTATCAAATACTTAACTGATACGGAAGATTATGTGCTAAAAAAACAATTTACTTCAGAACTAAATAATGAAGTGTACGAGCCTGAAACCTACTTTATCCAAAACATTGACTGCGCGAAATAAGTGAGATTAAAATCAATTTAATCACATTTCCATTTGGTATTGGAAACTTTCTCTTTTGAAGCATTTTTTAAATTGTAATGCCACCACTCTGAATCGAAAGAGATAAAATTGCTTTTTTTCATTATTTTTTTCAAAAGCGCTCTATTTTGCCTTACCTCTTCAGAAAGGTTTTTAAAATGATGACTGGCTTCGGGACCAAAGAAATCAAATGGAGTTCCCATATCTAATGCTACACCATTACTGTCTACTAAAGTAATATCAACTGCTCCTCCTCTATTGTGTATCGAGCCTTTGGCTGGATCGGCTACATATTCCGGATTAGAAACTATTCCCCACATTCTTTTTTGGATATCCAAAGGACGGTAACAATCAAATAATTGGATTCGGTAGCCTTTTTGCATAAATTTTTCATTGGCTTTCACCAAGGACTTAACCGTTTTCAAACGTAAAAAGCATTCGGCACAATCATAGACTTTTGCTTTCAAGAAATTATCCGTAGTAGCATATTTCATGTTATACACAAAATCAATACTGTAGTCTTTTAAATTAACAAAAGTAGTATCGGCAATTGCATTCTGATTCTGAGCTTGAAGCTGAGTAGTCGCTGAAAAGAAAACCAGTAGTAAAAAAGATAAAACCAATCGCATCGCATTATTTTCTTATAATTATCTGTTAAAAGTATTTCTTTTTTTTGACTATTTCTTTTCTTAACTATTAAATTTGGAACCGTTAAAAAAATCCCAATTGAAAAACTTATTTTTGAATAAAATTAATCCTATGAAAATCCAATGGTTACTAGTATCATTTTTTGTTTTTATAACCAGTAATTGTGTATTGGCTCAAGCCAAGAAAACCATTCTTGCTAGTCAGATTGAATTTCAATCATCGGAATACAAAAACAAAATGTATTATTTAGCGAGTTACTATGGCAAATACCAAACTTTATTAGACTCCATAAAAGGAACTAATGATGGGAAGCTAATTTTCAAAAAAGTCCAAAAATACGTTGAGGGAATCTATATGCTGGTGACTCCCGAAAAGAAAATAGAATTGGAATTCTTGATGGATACCAACCAAAAATTTAACATTCAAGTTACCAATTCTACTACTGATAAAACAATTGCTATACAAAACTCGCCTTTAAACCAAGATTTCAACAACTTCAATTCCTTTTTCAAAACCAAAATGGAAGGAATCAAAGTCTTAGAAAAAACTTTAGCCGATAAAAAGACCAAACAAGACAGTGCTTTAGTTATCCAAGATTTAAAAAGAATCCAAAGTGAAATCAATTCCTATAAAAACAATTACATTCAAGCAAACCCTAACAATACCTTAGCATTGTTATTTCGAATGAGTCAGCCTATTGATAATTTCTTGATCAAACCTGCCGATGAAAAATTAGCTACAAAAACCGATTCTATCGGGTATTTGAAAAAACATTTTTTTGACGGAATTGATTTTAAAGACGATCGTTTGTTGCGCAATCCGTTTTTAGAAAACCGCATCACTGCTTATTTCAACTCTTTTGTTCCCGTTACACCCGAAGTGGTTACCACTGAAATAGCCCAAATTTTAAATAAAACCGATCTACCTAATGGAAACGTGTTCAAATACCTCAGTTTGCATTTTATCGATTTGTATGCCGAACCTAAGATTATGGGCATGGACCGAGTTTTTATTAATATTTACAATACCTATTTTAAGAACAAAGAGTATGCTTGGTTACAACTCAAACAAAAAGAATTCTTTAAGTTCAAAGTATCAAGCATCAAAGATAATTTAGTGGGCGACAAAGGGCGTAATTTATTTATGTTAACCCAAGACCAAAAAAGAATTAACTTGTATGATATCAAAGCCAAATACACCGTAATTGCTTTTTGGGACCCTACTTGCGGGCATTGCGCTACCGAAATACCAAAAATGCACCAATTGTATGAAACTGAGTGGAAACAAAAAGGTATAGTCGTTTTTGCCGTAAACAACAATAGCAATGAAATGGTGAAATGGAAAGAGTTCATTGAGAAAGAAAAACTATCCGATTGGACTAATGTATATCCAGCTCCTGTGGTTACGGGCAATTACACCAAAGAAGATGTCGATTTCCAAACACTGTATAACGTGAGACAAACTCCAGTTATCTATCTTTTGGACCAAGACAAAAAAATTATTGCTAAAAAAGTAGGGGCCGAAAATTACACTAAGATTATAGAACAATTAGAAAAGACAAATTAGTTTATAAGAGTACACGCTATATACTTACTTTCAAAGGAGGTAGTTCAAGGTTACTTAAAAATATTTCAAAATAATAGAAACAAAAAAACCACTAAAAACAGTGGTTTTTTTTGATGTGAGCGCTATAGATTTAAATCAAACCAACTCATTACCTTTCTGAAAATTATCGGTTCAACATAAACAAAAAATGACCTTAATCATAAATTGTCTAGTTTATTTTGTCCAATTATAAGAGTTAAAAATAATATTGCCCAAAATAAAATGAAATTTTTAAAAAGGGCCATGTTATTTGTATTAGTACTAATTAATAACAATAATCAAATTGAATACGGTCGTTAATTACAAAAGTATATCCGTTATTACTTGCTGCTGTATAAGTTACAGTTGTACCACTTACTGAATAGGCATTATTACTAATTCTTACCCCATTAATAAACATCCATATTTTGGCATTTAGAGGTGTTTGACTCAGGGTGAAGCTTGTTTGACCTGCGGTTGAATTTACTTGGTCACTAGTAAGTCTTACGGCAACAGATGGTGTTACCCATGTTAAAGTACCGCTACCAGTTGAAGTTAGTATTTGCCCACTTGTTCCATGAACGTTTGGATATGTAACTGTACCCGCGGTTATTGTTCCATTCGTCTTTGTATTAGTAATAGCAGTATTTCCTAGTTGAATAGTATTTGACCCATTACCGATAGCATTATAACCAACAACAATTTCATTTCTTTGGTTAATAGCACTAGCTCTAGACATTGAACCTATATATATAGACTCTTTCATAAGTTGATTATTAGTATCCCAGCTTGATCCTCGATAATATGCTGCAGCATTGCCAATGGCAACATTGTCGTTTGAGCCAGATATAGAAATATTGGACATCGCTCTAAATCCAACAGCTGTATTGTACCATCCAGTTGTATTAGACTGCATTGCAATAGAACCAATGCTGGTATTTCCAACACCATCTGCAGGAGGAGCTGTTGATGGCCCGAAGCCAACATTATTTGTTCCTGCATTATTCCCATTGGTTTGAAGCGCGGAAGTGTAACCAACAATTGGACTTGCTACAGTGGACAAGACACTAGTTATATAAGCTTTAACGGCATTTTGGGTTGGAAATTTACTATCGCCTAATGTAGTTGGAGTATTAGTTAAGCCTAAAGTAACATCAGTAGATTTATTAGAGCTCAATTCTTTGGAATCCAATTGAGTAAGTGTGGCTAATGTTCCAGTAGTAGGCAAAGTTATCTCTGTTGTTCCTGTCGTTGAAAATTTAACAGCATGTCCAACTCCTGAAGAAGGACCTATTTCCAAATTACCCCCAAGAGTAATGGTTTTTCCGGAATTGGATACCCCAGTCCCCCCGTTTGCTCCTAGAACAATCCCTGTAACATTATTCGCATTACCAGAAACATTACCTGTTAGATTTGCAGTAATAGTATTTGCACTAAAATTACCTGTACCGTCGCGTTTTACAATTTGATTTGCAGTGTTAGAATCAGTTGCTGCAATTTGTGTAGATGCTGTCTGTGTATCAACATAATCTTTTATTAATTTGACAGATGGATATTTAGTTGTAGATGCTGCATCTGTAATAATATTGATACTCTTATTTGCTGTGTTTTCTTTCAAATCTAAAACGGCTTGTGTTGCAGTAGAAACGGGTTTGTTTGCATCTGAAGTATTTTCTACATTGGTTAAATCAAAATCAGATTTCGTTAATGCAACACTTCCACTATATCCATTAACCGATTGTACCGGTGGAGCTGGTGTCAATAATTCAATCCAATTAGATACGTCAGCAGGATTTGAAACTGCTAATACATAATTTTTATTGACATCTGTTCGAATAACTACACTTCCTACAACAGCTGTATTTAATGCTAGCATATCTGCCTGATTAGATAATACTTTAACAGATGAAAATGAAATAGCAGGGATTTGGTCAGTTGGGATTTTACCTATTGCATTTAAGCTAGCAGTTCCATTAGGAACTCCAACTAAGTTAGTGTCTAATTTTATATTTAAAGCGCTTTGAGTTGCATTGGAAATGGGTTTATTTACATCGGATGTGTTGTCAGCATTAGCTAAACCAATATCGGACTTCGATAGACTTATTGAGCCAGTTAATCCATTTACTGATTGAACGGGAGCTCCAGGAGTTAATAGTTCTACCCAATTCACTAAATTTGTTGGATCTGCAATAGCTAAAATATAGTTTTTGTTAACATCCGTTCTTACTGCTATACTTCCTACTGTAGCAGTACTTAAAGCTAACATCTCGTGTTGACTTGCTACCACATTTGTAGAAGATACACTTACAGGTGGTAATTGATTTGTAGGTATGATTCCCAGCGCATTTAAACTAGCGACTCCATTGGCGACCCCAACTTTATTTGCGTCTAGTTTTAAAACTAACCCTGGAACTGTTGGTAAATCTGCAGTCCCTCCTAAGTCTCCTGTCAATTGAATTTTACCTTTTGAGGCAGCATCTGCATCAACAATTGTAGCCGATGCAATATGAGTAGAAATATATGTTTTGACAGCTAATTCGGTTGGAAACTTAGTATTCGTTGGGTCAGACAAAGTAACATCTACAGATTTATTTAGTACATCTTCTTTTAAATCAAGTGATGTTCGTGTGGCATTACTTATTGGTTTATTTAAATCAGAGGTATTGTCAACATTTTTTAATCCTAAATTTGCTTTAGCTCCTACTACAGATGTGGCATTAGTACCTCCATTTGCAATAGAAACAATTCCAGTAACATTCGTAGCACTATTTGCAGCAAATGCTAATGGAACATATGACAAAGGTTGATTACTAATTTCTATAAAACTAGAACATTGTCCGCTACCATCTAATGCTACTTTTATACTTTTTTGAGCGCTACTCCAATTGATATTATTAAAAGTAGAAGCATATCCAGCGGTTTGATTCCCTGAACCGATAATGGTATTTACCATTCCAAATTCATCAGTAGTAATAGTGATTTTTTCTTGATATTCTAATTGTGAATTAGCATCAACTATAGTAAACAGTAAACAGATGTTACTATTTGCTAATGGGGTATTTGAATTATTATATCCTGGAACTGTTTCCCCCGTTGGATTGTAAATAATAGCTTGGTAGGTTATCCCATTGATCTGAGAAAAAGCAACATAAGCAAATAATAGCATTACGAATAATAGTATCTTTTTCATAAATAAGAATTAGTTTTTGATTTTAAAGTGAATGCCAAATAGTATTTGATTTGTTTTTAATGTTAGATTTTCAGACAAACTATTGGTAATGTTTATCCCATTTGAATATCCATATCCCAAACTTAAATACCCAGAATTGTTAAATGTATAGTTTGTTTGAATTCCTGCAAAAGTTGAAAGAAGAACCCCTGAAAACTCTTTCTGATTAGTAATATTATAAAGGATTCCATTACTATTTTGTTTGCCGTAAATAATTGAAGATAGGTTAGATCCAAATTTGGCAGATATACTGAATGATTTGGATAATGTACATGTATAAATTAATGCACATTGTCCACCTAAATATTTTGTATCCCATTGATAACTATTTACATTAGAACCTGCAACGGCATTATAAGCATTTAAGGTAGCTCCAAAAGAATAGGAAAACGGACTTTCTTTAAAAGGGATTAAATAACCCATTTCGTAACTTGTACCTGACCCGCTTTGGAGTTCTGTTGTCATTGTGCTAACTCGAGATTCAAAATTATATTTCGTAAAATTACTTCCCGTTAAAAAGTAAACTTCTTGAGAATACAAATTAGTTAATGAAAACAAAGTGATAGCCAGTAGGAGAGTTTTTCTCATTTTTATTTTAGTAAATTAATAGAATAGTGGTAATTTTTAGCAGATAGCCTAACAATATATTGGCCTTGGGAAAAAGAAAGATTATCTATAGTGAGTAGATTATCTATCGGGATCTTTTCTTTAGAGTATATCAACCTACCCATAGTGTCAAAAATGGTAATTTTGATTGGACCAAGTACTGTAGAAGAAAATCTAAAATTTACTTTATCAATAACAGGATTTGGATATGTAATTGTTGAAATTGAAATAATTTCAGGAACTGCTGATGCGACTTTATTGCTTTGTTGAAAACCTTGCGAAACAATAAAGCTAGTATTTCTAAAATTACCTACAAGGCTTTGTTGTCCTATGGTTTGTCTTACAGCGAAGTCTTTGCTAATGATTGTCTTTGCTTCTTGTGAAGAAAGCATTTGATGGTGTAACTGTTGTGCAAAACTGGAAAAAGAAATTACTAAAAATAAAATAGTTTTCATATGAAATTAATAATTTGCCACAATGTTACAATTACTAATTTTTTAAAAAAAGCAGGTAATCGAATCTTTATTAATTTCGCTATTTTAAATAGGTCATTCGTTATTTATAGTAAAAATTTATAAAACAAAGCCCATTAAAAAGAACTAAATTTGCTATAATAATTTTCCACTATAACACCAAAAAGCGTGCTTGAAAACTTAGTATTACTTCTGACAGGGTTAATAGGATTTTTAACCATAATAACTATTATGCTAAATTTTAATTCTAACAGAATTAGTAATATTTACTTGATATTAATTTTTCTATTAACTTCAATTCGATATTTTATAAACGGATATGTTTTAATTGATACGAATAGTTCCATCAATACTATTCTAGTTAATTTTAAAAGTATTCAAATGCTAACATATCCATTTTTATATTTGTATTTCAAAAATTTAATTTCTGATAATAAATCAATTCATTTAAATGAATTAAAACATTTTATTCCATTAATTATATTAACTATAATTAATAAAGTAATAAGCAATTCATCTATCAGTCAATCAATATTGGTGTATTATATCTACACATTGTTTTTTTTATTTTACACATTATTTTATTTGTTAATTACGTATCAAATTTTACAAAGAGAAATATGGAAAAAGGTTGGGAAATTAGAAATTGTTATTAGACAAAATAAGCTTTTAAAAAACTGGTCATTTTTTTTATTTTCAGCTTTTTTGGTTATAAGTATTAGGAATCTTATACTAATATTAATGTCTGTTTTAAACTATCCAGTTACAGAAGATTACCTTTGGATTTCGGTAATAACATTTCTTATTTTATTCATAAAAATACTAGCTACCCCAGAAATACTACACGGGTATAATTTTTTGATACAAAAGATAAATAATGAAAAAAATTCAAGTATTTCAATAGAATCATTTTGGAGTATAAAACCTCTACAACAAATAATTAATGTTCGAGATGTACAATTGAAGGAAATAATAAATGAATCGGTCTTATTAGGTTATATAAAAAAAATTAATCTCTCGGTGCTTAATGAATGCTTTAAAAAGCGAGGATTTTCAATATCAGATTTTGCTAAAGAATTAAACATTCCCAAAAGTCATTTAAGTTATCTTTTTAAATACCACTCCAAAATCTCTTTTACTGATTTCAAAAAAATTGCTCGAATACACTATAGTTTAAAATTAATTGAGGCAAATTTTTTAATTACAAATACGTTAGATACTTTATCAAAAGAAGTCGGGTTTGTATCATACAATACTTTTTTTATTAGTTTCAAAGAAGTCACAGGAATAAATCCAATAGATTATAACAAGAACAAAGAGAAGTGTAATGTCATTTAAAGAAGTAAGTGTAATTACATCCTAATAACTACAACCAAAAATAAATACGCAGCACTACACTGAGTAGAAATAAAATTTTGGAGAGACAAATTGACCTTCTATTGATAGAAGTGTTTTTAAAGTGGCTATAATAATTTAAATTATGGTTTTTGTACTAACAGTGCACTAACAATTATTTAAAAACGACACTTTTTTACTCAAAAAACAGTAACTAAAAAGTATCAAAAACAAAAAAAACCACTGTTTCCAGTGGGTTTTTGATGTGAGCGCTATAGATTTAAAATCGAATCAACTCATTGATTTTCTGAAGGTTATCGGTTCGATATAAAAAAACAAATGACCTTAAAAATGAATTTAAGGTCATCGGTTCAACTTGTGAGCGCTATAGATTTAAAATCGAATCAACTCATTGATTTTCTGAAGGTTATCGGTTCGATATAAAAAAACAAATGACCTTAAAAATGAATTTAAGGTCATCGGTTCAACTTGTGAGCGCTATAGATTTGAAATCGAATCAACTCATTGATTTTCTGAAGGTTATCGGTTCGATATAAAAAAACAAATGACCTTAAAAATGAATTTAAGGTCATCGGTTCAACTTGTGAGCGCTATAGATTTAAAATCGAATCAACTAATTGATTTTCTGAAGGTTATCGGTTCGATATAAAACAACCAATGACCTTAAAAATGAATTTAAGGTCATTGGTTCAACTTGTGAGCTCTATAGATTTAAAATCAAAACAACTTATTGATTTTCTGAATGTTATCAGTTCGACATAAAACAAGAAACAACTTCTATATTGGATGCAAATTATAAGACTACTAACTTTGATACACGAGGACTGATAAAAGTGACTAGTAAGAATTCCAAGAAAGAAATAGAAATCATAAAGTATTGTTAATTGTATAATTAACACCGCTCTATCACTAGAGGTGATGCACTAACCGCTTAATTGAAACGAAAAATTGAAAGTATTTCGTTTTGAAATACTTTTTTTAAATATCTTTGTTAACCATTTGGTTAAACCGTTTAGTTAAATTAAAATGACTACAGAAGAAAAAATATTTGATGCCGCCCGAATCGTATTCCAAAAAAAAGGGTTTTCAGGAGCGAGAATGCAAGAAATTGCAGATGAAGCAGGCATCAACAAAGCGATGTTGCATTATTGTTTTAAAAACAAACAATCCCTTTTTGAAGCAGTATTCATGAAAGCGTTTAGTCAGTTAGCGCCACAAGTGAATTTGATTTTTAGTTCTAACGAAAGTATTTTTGACAAAATCAGACAATTTACACACAGCTATATTTCATTCGTTATAAACCACCCCTTCTTACCGCAGTTCATTGTTCAAGAAATGAATAACAATCCCGAGTTTGTGATGCAATTTTTAAATCATGAAAATCGACCTAATCCGAGTTTAATGATTGCCCAAATAGAAACCGAAATTGCTGCTGGAATTATCAAACCGATTTCGCCCAAACAACTGCTATTGGATATTTTTTCTTTAACTGTTTTCCCTTTTGCGGCACAAACTATGGTAAAGGAAATGTTTCATATTTCGGAAACCGAATTCAATCAAATGATGGAGGAACGAAAAACAACTATTGCAGAACACATTATTAATTCGATAAGAAAATGAAAAATAAACTTTCCTTTTTAGTGATTTTGGCATTCCAATTTTCTAACTCACAGCAAGTTGTAACTTTAGAGAATTGTTATGAATTAGCGAACAAAAATTACCCATTAGCAAAACAATCGGGATTATTCTCACAGAAATCAGCTTATGAAACGGCTTCGTTGAATACTGCTAAATTACCTAAAATTGATTTGAATGCACAAGCTAGTTATCAATCCGATGTGACAGGTTTACCAATTCCATTACCTAATATAACCCCTTTAAACAAAGACCAATACCGAGCTACTTTGGATGTCAATCAATTGATTTACAATGGTGGTCTCATTGATTCCAATGTTAAATTGAGAGCAATTCAAACACAAACACAACAACAACAAGTTGCAGTCAATTTGTACTCCCTTAAAACAAGAATCAACCAATTGTACTTCTCCATTCTTTTGGCACAAGAACGAAAATTAATTTTGACTTCTAAACAGGAACAATTAGCTTCCAAAATTAAAGAAGTGAAATCAGGAGTGAAATTTGGCGTACTTCTTCCTGCTTCTGAGCAAGTATTGGAAGCTGAAAATCTAAAAATCAAACAACAATTGCGTGAAAACGAATTGGATAAAAATAGGCTTTTGGCTAACTTATCTACTCTTTTATTTTCTCCTTTAGATGAAAAAACTATTTTAGAAAAACCGCTAATTTCAGTTACTAACGATGAAGCTATTTCCCGACCAGAAATACAATTGTTTGAGTTGCAAAACCAACAAATTTTAGGTTCAAAAGAACTCATTTCAAAAAACAAGCTGCCTAAAATTAATGCTTTTGGGACTGCTGGTTATGGAAATCCGGGGCTGAATATGTTAAACAATTCGTTTCAAACCTTTTATATGGTGGGGCTCAAAGCCAATTGGAATGTGTGGGATTGGGACAAAACCAAAAAAGACAAAGCAGCACTTTCAGTTTCGGAAGATATTATCACGACCGAAAAAGAAACTTTCTTACTCAACACTCATTTGCAACTGCAAGAAATCCAAACAGAAATTAACAAACTGGATGAAACGATTCAAACCGATAAAGAAATCATCAATTTGCGTGAAGCCGTTGCAAAATCTTCGGATGCACAGTTAAAAAACGGGGTGATTACCTCTTCTGATTATTTGGTGGAATTTAGCAATTTGTACGAATCCAAAATCAATCAGAAGACACATCAAATTCAATTGGCTTTGGCGAAAGCCAATTACATAGTAATCAAAGGAAATTAATAACTTTATATAAACGAATCAAAATGAAACAAGTATTTGTATTTTTAGTATTAATGAATGTAGTAGCGTGTACCAAAAGTAAAGACAAAGCCGATGGCTACGGGAATTTTGAAGCTACAGAAGTGACCATCTCGGCAGAAGCCAATGGAAAAATTGAGTATTTGCACCTTGAAGAAGGTGCTGCTTTAGCTCCAGACACGCAAGTGGGATTAATCGACACCACACAACTGTATTTTTCGAAACAACAACTGATTGCTTCCAAAAGTACAATTGCCTCTAAGTCGCAAAATATTTTATCTCAAACGGCAGTTTTGAAGGAGCAATTGAAAACTACTTTAATAGACCAGAAAAGAATCCAAAATATGTTTGGAGAAAATGCTGCAACCAAGCGTCAGGTGGATGAAATCAACGGAAAAGTCAATGTATTAAATGAGCAAATTAAAAGTGTCAAAACACAAGACGCTCCCATCGACAATGAAGTAAAATCTATCGACGTACAAATTGAAAAAATAAACGACCAAATCAAAAAATGTAACATCATCAATCCTTTTCAAGGGACCGTTTTAGCAAAATACACTGAAGCCAATGAAGTAACTAGCTTTGGTAAACCTCTGTATAAAATTGCCGACATCACTGAAATGACCTTGCGGGTGTACATTAGCGAAAAGCAATTAAATCAAATTAAAGTAGGACAAAAAGTAACCGTAAAAATTGATGCTCAAGAAGATATGAAATCCTATCCTGGAACTATTTCTTGGATTGCTTCTTCAGCTGAATTTACTCCAAAAATCATTCAAACTAAAGAAGAACGTGCCAATTTAGTCTATGCTGTAAAAGTTAGAGTGAAAAACAATGGTAGTCTAAAAATTGGAATGCCAGCCGAAATGTGGATTCAATAAAATGAGTATTTCTGTTCAGAACATATCCAAATCGTATAAAGACTTCAAAGCCATTGAAGCCATTTCATTTGATGTGAATGAAGGGGAATTGTTTGGACTTATTGGCCCCGATGGTGCTGGAAAAACGACTATTTTTAGAATACTAACTACCCTACTCCTTCCAAACGAAGGTATGGCAAACGTAGCGGGTTTTGATGTTGTAAAAGAATACAAATCCATTCGAAATTCGGTAGGCTATATGCCAGGCAAATTCTCCTTGTACCAAGATTTATCTGTAGAAGAGAATCTTCAGTTTTTCGCCACAATTTTTGGCACCACCATTGAAGAAAATTACGACTTGATTCGAGAGATATATGTTCAAATTGAGCCTTTCAAAAAACGACGTGCCGGTGCGCTTTCGGGCGGAATGAAACAAAAATTAGCCTTGTGTTGTGCTTTGATTCACAAACCAAAAGTTTTATTTCTTGACGAACCCACCACAGGTGTTGACCCTGTTTCACGAAAAGAATTTTGGGAAATGCTAAAACGATTACAGCAAAAAGGAATTACCATTTTGGTTTCAACTCCTTATATGGATGAAGCCGCTTTATGCGACCGAATTGCCTTGATTCAAAAAGGAAGAATCTTTGAAATTGATAGTCCAAAAAATATTATTTCAAAATATCCCAAAACTATTTATGCCATTTCAGCCAAAAACACGCACCAATTGTTACACGACTTAAAAGCTTATCCAAGCCAATACAGTGTTTTTGCCTTTGGCAAATTCATCCATTATATTGACCAAAAAAATAATTTTAACAGCACTAATTTACAGCATTATTTGGAAAGTAAAAATCATACTGAAATAGAAATTCATATTGCTACCCCAACAATTGAGGATGTTTTTATGGATTTAACCGCTTTAGAACACTAACCATTGAAACAGTCAAGCATCATATCAGTACACAATCTCACCAAAACTTTTGGTGAATTTACGGCAGTGAACAACATTTCATTTGAAGTAGCCAAAGGAGAAATTTTCGGATTCTTGGGTGCCAATGGAGCCGGAAAAACAACAGCGATGAAAATGTTAATCGGAATTTCTAAACCAAGTTCGGGAAAGGCTACAGTTGCGGGATTTGACATTGCTAATCAGTCTGAAATGGTCAAGAGAAATATTGGCTACATGAGCCAAAAATTTTCGCTATATGACGATTTGACCATCAAAGAGAATATTACTTTTTTTGGCGGAATTTATGGCTTAAGTCGAAAACAAATCAAAGAAAAAACGGCAGTTTTAATAGCTGAATTGGAATTAGAAGAAGTGGCAAATCAATTAGTAGGCGCTTTACCTTTGGGTTGGAAACAAAAATTATCGTTTTCGGTGGCCTTACTGCACGAACCCAAAATCATTTTCCTTGACGAACCAACGGGAGGTGTTGATCCTATTACTCGAAGACAATTTTGGGAAATGATTTATGCTCAAGCGTATAAAGGCACGACTATTTTTGTTACCACACATTATATGGATGAAGCCGAATATTGCGACCGTGTTTCGATTATGGTAGATGGAAAAATTGAAGCCTTAGATTCTCCTAAAAATTTAAAAAAACAATTCAAAGTCGATTCTATGAATGAAGTCTTCTTGAAGTTGGCTCGAAATATTGAATAGTAATTTGCTAAAAAATAACCGATGAAACGATTTATAGGTTTTGTAACTAAGGAATTCTACCACATTTTTAGAGATAAGCGCACGATGTTTATTCTCTTTGGAATGCCCATTGCTCAAATTATGTTGTTTGGTTTTGCTATTACCAATGAAATTACCAATGTGAATATTGCTATTTTAGACCAATCAAAAGATACTGAAACTCAAAAAATTATTACTAAAATAAATACTTCCAAGTATTTTGATATCAAACAAGAAATCAGCAATGAAAACGAAATAGAAAATGTCTTTAAAAAAGGAACCATAAAAGCGGTTCTGGTTTTTGAAAATCATTTTATCAAAAATTTAGAAACCAAAAAACAAGCTAAAGTTCAAGTAATCACTGATGCCACCGACCCTAATATTGCCAACACCATTACGAATTATGTCAATGCTATTTTGCAAAATTACACCCAACAATTAAATCAAGAGAATTCGGCTGCTTATTCCATTCAAACCCAAACGCAATTATATTACAATCCAGAACTAAAGAGTGTGTTTAACTTTGTTCCGGGAGTAATGACCGTTATTTTGATGCTAGTTTCGGCTATGATGACTTCGATTTCTATCACAAGAGAGAAAGAATTGGGAACGATGGAAGTTCTTTTAGTTTCGCCTTTAAAGCCGTTTCTAGTCATCATTGGAAAGGTGTTTCCTTATATTTTTTTATCCATCATTAATGCTACGATAATTGTACTTTTAGGTTATTTTGTGTTCCAAATGCCGATTGTTGGCAGTCTATTTTTAGTAGCTTTTGAAAGTATTTTGTTTATTGTTACTGCGCTTTCCTTAGGGATTTTAATTTCGACTGTAGCCAACTCACAACAAACCGCTATGATGATTTCGTTGTTTGCTTTAATGCTCCCAGTGATTATTCTTTCAGGCTTTATTTTCCCTATTTCGAGTATGCCATTGCCACTGCAAATCATCAGTAATATAATTCCAGCCAAATGGTTTATCATCATTATCAAAGCGGTGATGCTCAAAGGAGCTACTTTAGGAATAATTTGGAAGGAAACTATCATTCTAATCGGAATGACTATTTTTTTCATTGCTTTAAGTACCAAAAAATACAAGAAAAGACTGGAGTAATTTTTTAAACCAAACGATTAGCTAAACGCAAAATGAAAACAATACTATTTATTATCCAAAAAGAGTTTAGGCAAATTTTCAGGAACAAAGGAATGCTCCCAATCATCTTTGTTTTACCAATGCTTCAATTGCTAATCTTATCGAATGCGGCTAGTTTTGAAGTGAAAAATATTGCTTTTTCTTATATTGATCACGATCATTCACGAGCTTCGAGAGAATTAATTTCAAAATTTGCTGCCTCTGAATATTTTGAAATTAAAAACGAATTTGAATCAAAAGAATTGGCCAATGAAGAAATGCAAAAAGGAAAAGTCGATATAATACTCGAAATTCCGATTCACTTTGAACGCAATATCCTTAAAGATAAAAAATCAAATTTAGCAGTGAGTATCAATGCAATTGATGGGGCTTCTGCAGGAATTGAAAATGTATATATTACTCAAGTAATTACTAATTTCAATCAAAATTTACAAACGCAATTGGTGTCTTATAACAATGGGAGCTTGACTCCAGCCCAAAATATTGTAACCATTCCTTCATTTTGGTATAACAATACGCTGAATTACAAAACCTTTATGGTACCGGGAATTTTGGTACTTTTGGTGACTATGTTGACCTTATTTTTGTCGTCCATGAATATTGTTCGAGAAAAAGAAATCGGTACTTTGGAACAAGTCAATGTTACCCCCATAAAAAAACACCAATTCATCATTGGAAAACTATTTCCTTTTTGGGTAATAGGGTTATTCATTCTTAGCATTGGTTTGACTATTGCCAAACTAGCTTTTAACATTCCTATTTTAGGAAATATCAGTTTGATTTATTTGTTCACATCAGTTTATTTATTGGTTATTTTGGGCATCGGATTGATTATTTCAAATTTTACCGAAACCCAACAACAATCTATGTTTATTGCTTGGTTCTTTACGGTGATTTTTATTCTAATGAGCGGTTTGTTTACACCTATCGATAGTATGCCGCAATGGGCACAAAGCATTACTTTATTCAATCCTATTCGCTATTTTGTTGAAATAGTCCGAATGGTGATGCTTAAAGGTGCTACATTTTCGGATATTTCATTTCAATTTTTTATCATCGTGAGTTATGCGATTGTTTTAAATAGTATAGCTGTTTGGAGTTATAAGAAAATTTCGTGATTCTTGTGTTATGAAAAGTAATGAGAATTCTGAATCAAAATTTGTAAGAGGAAGAAAATAGATTAAAAATAAAACAAGGAATGACCTTTGTACTAAACAAATACACATGAGAGACTTACTTAATTCAAGTTATGGATTTGTCTTTGAAGACTTACTTATTGATGAAATTATAGCAGTTGCGACCTTAGTTGAATTTAAAGAAGGAGATGTTTTAATAGACTTTGGGGATTATATCAAAAAGATGCCATTGCTAATTGAAGGCGCCATAAAAATTCTACGAGAAGATTTTGACGAAGGCGAAATGCTCTTGTACTTTATTGAAAAAGGAGACACATGTGCCATGACTATGGCATGCTGTATTGGCGAAGCAAAAAGCGAAATTAGAGCGGTCGCTGAAACCGATGGTAAAATAATCATGATTCCTGTTGCTAAAATGGAAGAATGGTTAGGCAAGTACAAAAGCTGGCGAAAATACGTCTTTAACAACTACAACAACCGTTTAAAAGAAATGCTCTCGGCTATTGATAGTTTGGCTTTCATGAATATGGAAGAACGCCTATTAAATTATCTTTTCGAAAAATGTAAAATCAATAACTCTCATGAAATATTTAGCACACACAAGGAGATTGCTTATGATTTGCATTCGTCAAGAGAAGTCATCTCTAGATTATTAAAAGCATTAGAAATAAAAGGTCGAATCAAATTAAATAGAGCTTCAGTTGAAGTTTTAGTATAAAAAAACCAGAACAAATGCTCTGGTTTTTTCGTTTTAAACGTGGGGACAAATTAATCTTTTACACCTAATTTGGTTAAAATATCTTCCATCAAACACCATTTGGTGATAGAAGATTGTAACAAATTAGCTCCTACAAAAGCCGTAAACCACAACCAGTTTTGATTAACATAAATGGACAAAACCACACTAAGCAGAACAAAACTTCCTGCTATTGCTCTAATAATTCTATTCTTCATTTTGATATATTTTTAAGTTAATTTGATTTTTCAATATTGAGTACCGCTATATGTATTTTCGATTCTATTTCTTGCTTTTCGTTAAAAATAGTAACAAAATCAAATACCATATCTACATTTTCTTTCTTTACAAAAGCATAAAACAACAAAGAGTCCGTTTCATTGATTTCGCTTCCGAACCAATTCGTTTCAACATCTTCTCCTGAATTGTCCTTGAATCCTTTTACATCGCGATATGAAAATGTGTTTACTTCAGCTTGTCGCAATATTTTTTTAATATCTTTTTCAAAATCGGATACTGCAGTTATAATTAATAATTTCATTTTTTTTAGTTTAAAGATTTAATTCTCCCATTTTTTTCTTTCCGTGATGTAATAAATTAAAGGCACAACAATCAAAGTTAAGATTGTTGAGACAATAGCTCCTGCAACTAACGAAATAGCTAATCCTTGGAATATTGGATCAAATAAAATAATTGACGCTCCAATAACTACTGCACCAGTTGTCAATAAAATTGGTGTAGTTCTAACCGCTCCAGCTTCTATAATCGCTTGTTTCAACGGAACGCCATCGTTCAAACGAATTTCGATAAAGTCAATCAGTAATACCGAATTTCGCACCATAACTCCTGCCAAAGCAATCATTCCAATGAATGAAGTAGCCGTAAAATAGGCGTTCAACAACCAGTGTCCTAACACAATTCCAATTAACGAAAGTGGAATCGCCAACATCATTACCATTGGCGTTTTGAAGTTTTGGAACCAACCTACAATGAGCATATAGATAATTACAATTACCACCATAAAAGCCACTCCTAAATCACGGAAAACTTCTAAAGTAATTTGCCATTCGCCATCCCATTTAACGGTAAAATCACTTTCATCTGTGGGTTGCTCCATGTACAATTCATTTACTTTGTAACCCGCTGGCACTTTAATTTTAGCTAATTTTTCATTCATTCCTAGAATAGCATACACTGGACTTTCTAGAGTTCCTGCCATATCAGCGGTAACATACACCACTCGTTTTTGGTCTTTTCTATAAATAGTTTTCTGTAAAGTGTCTTTAACCACTTTTACCAAATCACTTACAGCTACCATATTTCCTTGACTTCCTTTGATTTTTAGGTTTTGAATGTCTTTCAAACTAGTTTTATCTTTGTCGTCAAGCGAAAGCACAATTCCCACATTATCATTGGAATTTTCGTCATACAAATTAGATACTGGATATTCTTTCAACAAATAGGTGAGATTTCCAATCACTTGCTGCGGAGCAATTCCGTTCAACATGGCTTTTTCTTTGTCCACTTCCAATCGGTATTCCGTTTGATTGTCTTCTACCATCCAATCCGTATCAACTACATCTGGATTATTTTTCAAAATGGTTTTCACTTGGTCTGCCACTTTGATTTGCTCTTTGTAATTAGGCCCATAAATTTCAGCTACCAAAGTGGACAATACTGGTGGTCCAGGTGGCACTTCGATTAGTTTTACATTCGCACCGTATTTTTTAGCAATTTTCTGAATCTCAGGACGCATTGCTTTAGCAATTTCGTGACTTTGCAAATCACGTTCTTCTTTATGCAATAAATTCACCTGAATATCTGCCATATTACTTCCGCCACGTAAATCATAATGACGTACTAATCCGTTGAAGGTAATTGGAGCCGAAGTTCCAATGTAATTTTGGTAATTCACCACTTCTGGTTTGGTGGCCAAATACTGTGCAATCTCTCTTGTTACTGCCGAAGTTCGTTCCAAAGTAGTCCCTTCTGGCATATCAATTACCACTTGAAATTCGTTTTTGTTATCAAAAGGCAACATTTTAACCACTACCGATTTGGTAAAAAACATCAAAACCGAACCAAACAACAACACTACTGTTACTGCTAAAAGCAATCTTCTTTTTGGACTGCTGTCCAAGAAAGGACGCTCGATTTTGTTGTACATTTTATAAATCCAGCTGGTTTCCATCCCTTCAGCTTCTTTGTGGTCTTGCTCTTCTTTCTCTTGCAATAAATGATACCCCAAATACGGCGTAACAGTCAAGGCAACAAACAAAGACAAAATCATAGCGATAGAAGCCCCTATTGGCATCGGACTCATATAAGGTCCCATCATTCCAGATACGAAAGCCATTGGTAAAATCGCAGCAATTACTGTGAAAGTGGCCAGAATTGTTGGATTTCCTACTTCGTTAATGGCATAAATAGCCGCTTGTTTGAATGGTAATCGCTTCATCTTGAAATGGCGGTGCATATTCTCTGCAATGATAATACTATCATCTACTACAATTCCCACTACAAAAACTAAGGCAAAAAGTGTAATTCTGTTTAACGTATAACCTAATAAATAATAGGCAAATAAAGTCAATGCAAATGTTAAGGGTACGGAGAAAAATACCACTAATCCACCACGCCATCCCATGGCTAACATTACCAAAACAGTAACCGCAATAATAGCAATACCAAGGTGTAATAACAACTCCCCTACTTTATCTGAGGCCGTTTCTCCATAATTACGAGTTACTTCTACATGAACATCATCAGAGATTACCGTCTTTTTTAAATGTTCTGTTTTTTCGATAATTTTTTCAGAAATCTTCATCGCATCAGCCCCTTTTACTTTTCCAACTGCAATTGTTACTGCAGGATATTCAGAAGGTGCTGTTTTGAATTTTTCATTAGTTTTTCCAAAACCAAGCGATACATAACTACGAGCTGTAGCAGCACCGTCTTGTACTTTGGCTACTTGTTTTAGGTAGACTGGCATATTTCTATTTACACCTACAACTAAATTTTCAACATCGTCTGAATTTTCTAAAAACTGACCTGTTTTCAATAAATATTCCTGGTCGTTTTCAACAAAAGCTCCCGATTGCGAACTACCGTTATTGGCCTGAATCATTTGCATAATTCCCAAAGCATCCACGCCATTTTCTGCCATTTTGTCTTTGTCCAAAATCACTTTTAGTTCGCGATTGCTTCCACCTATTTCTTTTGTAATGGCAACATCTTTTACTTTTTCGATTTCCGAAGTAACTTCTTCAGCAATTTGACGCAATTGAAAATCATCTTGTTTGTCACTCCAAAGCGTGATACCCAACATCGGAACATCGTCAATAGAACGAGTTTTTACCATTGGTTTGTAAACCCCTTGCGGAAACATATTTTCGTGTTTCGCTAATTCGTCATACAATTTTACATACGAACGCTCCACATCTTGACCCACATAAAACTGTACAATCAACATTGCTTGACCGTTCATTGCCATCGTATGGACGTGTTCCACTCCTTTAATATTCGAAATGATTTTTTCCAACGGTTTGGCTACACGACTTTCAACTTCCGCAGGAGTTGCGCCTGGATAACCCACCATAATGTCGGCCATTGGTACATTAATTTGTGGTTCTTCTTCCCTTGGAATTAAAAACGAACTGTATACACCAATAATCATCAACGCCACCATCAATAAAATGGTTAATTTCGAATTGATGAAAAAATGGGCTATTTTACCTGATATTCCTTCTTGCATAATTTTTTTTGTTTAAAGTTTAAGTTTCAAACTGAACACTAACAACTGTTTACTGAGCACTAATTTTAGCGCCATTAAATAATTTCCCTTCTGCCGAAACAATGTATTGTTCGCTAGCCGAAAGTCCTGATAAAACTTCTACTTGGTCTCCACTAATTTTACCTATGCGCAACCATCTTAAAATAGCTACATTTCCAGTTCCAATAGTATAAATTCCTGTCAACTGACCTTGGTGTACCAAAGCCGATTGAGGTACTAAAACTGTAGTTATTTGGGCTGTAGTTTGATTCTTGTTCCCAATTGGGAATTGTACATTCACAAACATTCCTGAAAGGATTTTGTTAGAGGTTTTGTCTAAATTGATTTTAACCAAATACTGACCTCCTGTATTTTTAGCCGAAACACTCACTTCAGCTACTTTTCCGCTAATAGTCGTATTGTTTGATTTTACCAAAACTGTAACAGGCATTCCTTTGCTAATGCTATTTATATCACTCTCTGCCACCATAGCCATTACTTGCAAACGAGAAGCTCCTTCAATGCTTACTAATGTCATTCCAGGATTAGCCATATCACCTTCTTTTACAAAAGTATTGGTTACTTCTCCAGAAAATGGAGCGGTAATATTAGAATATGAAAATTGCGCTTGTACTTCGTTTCGCATTTGCTTAGCACCTTCTAAACCGGCTTTAGCCATTTCGTAACGTGCCGTCATATCGTCTAATTCTTTTTGAGAAGCACTTTGTTGTTTGAATAAATTGGTAAAACGATCGTAATCTTTTTTAGCATTATTATATCCTGCAGTAGCTTGCAAAATAGAAGCTTCTACTTGTGCTTTTTTCGCTTGCAAATCCGAGTTGTTAATGCTTACCAAAAGTTGTCCTGCACTCACTTTTTGGCCTACTTGAATGTGAACTTTGGTTACATACCCCATCATTCGGGTACTTAAATTAGCACTATTCTCCGCTTCAATTTTTCCACTTGCGGTTACAAACTGACCGTTGTTGGTAGAACCAACACTGCTTAATTGTACTGCGATAGCAGGTTCATTATTGATTACTTCTTGTTTTTCTTTTCCACACGATAAAAATGCGAATGTAGAAAGGGTTAGGATAGCTATTGTCTTTTTCATGTCTTTTATATATTGAAATTGCTTTTTGAAATTGAACTTGATATTTATTTAGTTAAAAACTGTGCATATTCTTTCGTGAAATTATACTCAAATACGGCTTGTAAAAACTCTAATTCTTTTTGAGCCATTACGGTTTCTGATTGTAACAAATCGGTAGTTTTTTCAAGTCCTTGTGTAAAACGGTTCGAACGAATACGATACGCTTCTTGTGATTGTTCTAAAGCCAATCTGGATAAGTTTACTTTGTTTTCGGTATCTTTCAATTGGCGATTGGTTTTATTTAATTCCAACTGACTTTGTGCTTTGTATTGTTGAATTTCTAAACTTGATTTTTGAAAATCGGCTTTGGCTTTTTCTAATTTACCAATGCTTTTGAATCCGTCAAAAACTGACCAAGACAATTGAGCTCCTACTAAATACCCTTTGGCTTTTGTACCCAACAAAGTCGTATCGTACAATTCGTAGCTCCCAAAAGCATTCAATCTTGGCAAGAAACTCATCTTATTTGATAACACCATTTTTTCATACGCTTGAGACGCTTTGTCCATCGCTTGAATGTCTTTTCTATTTCCAGAAAGTATCGTGTTTACTGTTTCAATCGCAATGCTGTTGTCCAAAGTTTCTATAGGCTTGTAGACTTTGTTCGTATTATCTTCATTTAATAAAAAGGCCAAATAATCGGAAGCGTTTTGCACATTACTTTTAGCGTATTGCAATTGATTTTTAATTTCGTTCACACGAACTTGTACCGACAACAAATCGGTTTTTTGCAAAATGCCCTGTTTAAAATAATTTTCTATCAGTTTTAAATTAGCATCTGCCGTTTGGTTTGCTTTGGACAAAACCGCCACCGCTTTGTACGCCAGTTGCAACTGCATAAACGCTTTACTGACTTCCAATTCTAAATATTCTTGGGTTCTTTCGGTTTGCAGTTGAAAGGCTTCCATTTTAGATTTAGCCGCTTGTCTACCATACATTCCATCTACATTAATCAAGGGTTGTAACACCTCAATTTTGGTAGCGAAGTTTTTAGTTTTAGTTGGGTTGTTCAATAAATTTGGGTCAAAATCAGAAGCCGTTAAAACTTCCTGATTCAGTTTAGAACCAAAAGCCATTAAGGGATTAGTAGTAGAAATTGCGGTATGCGAAGCCGAAATACTCGGTAAAAATAACGCATTGGATTGTCTAAAATCTGCTTGAGCCGATTTGAAATTTTGATTTGCAATTTGAATTTGTAAATTCTTCTCTAATGCTTTTTGTCCAATTTCTTTTTTAGAAATAGGTAAAGTATCCTGACTATATCCAAAATAGGAACAAGCCAAACATCCCATAAGTGCTAATACATGTAGTCTCTTCATAATTATTTTCTAATTGATGGAGCAAAAGTAGAAGGGATATACTAGCGAGTCAGTAACAATTGTCACATTGTTTAAAACAAGTACTTCCTAAAAATACAAAAACTACTGTTTAGAGTAGTTTTTGTTGGTAACATAGACTTAATAAAACCAAACAATATGGTTCCTTATAAAATAAAAATGACCTTAAAAATGAATTTTATTAAAAAACACTGCGTAAGTCGAGTTTTTTTTATTTTTTTTGATTGATAATAATATAGTTTGAAGGTGTTCTATAACTTATCTTTACCTAAAATTAGTATTCAGTGATTGAATAATGTTAAGACTTTCATAGATTTAAATATCATATAAGAACCTACTTATAATTTACCCGTAGATAAAATTTAATTGCAAAATGAAAATCACAAAAATATTTAAAGATTTTTTTGAAAGTGAAAAAGTAGGAGGCATACTTTTAATTCTATGCACAGTAATTTCTTTACTAATAGCAAATTCTTTATTTGGAGAAAGTTATCATCATTTTTGGTTGACAAAATTTGCAGGAAAAAATATTGAATATTGGGTTAATGATGGATTAATGACAATTTTCTTTTTATTAATTGGTTTAGAGTTAGAAAGAGAAATTTACAAGGGAGAATTATCAAGTGCAAAAGAGGCCTTATTACCAATATTTGGAGCCTTTGGAGGAATGCTTATACCCGCAGGTATTTATATTTACTTAAATCATGGAACACTAACACAGTCAGGCGCAGGGATTCCAATGGCAACTGACATTGCATTTGCTTTAGGGGTATTGTCATTATTAGGAAATAAAGTACCTACATCACTAAAAGTTTTTTTAACTGCTTTAGCAGTAATTGATGATTTAGGAGCAATTTTAATAATTGCCATTTTTTATACCAAAAATTTACTTTGGATAAACTTAATTATTGCATTAAGCATTTTCCTCATACTTTTTATTTTAGGTAAATATTTTAGAGTAAATAATTTATTGTTTTATATTATTGGTGGAATTTTTATGTGGTATTACATGCTGAATTCGGGTGTTCATGCTACAATATCAGGTGTATTATTGGCTTTTGCAATTCCATTTGGTAATGGTGGCAAAAAATCAACGTCATATATTTTGCAACATTTTTTACACAAACCTGTAGCGTTCTTTATTTTACCCATTTTTGCATTGGCAAACACCGCTATTGTTTTAAATTCGAATATCTCATCTACACTTACTCAAAATTATAGTTTAGGAATTTTATTCGGTTTAATTATTGGAAAACCATTAGGAATATTTGTACTAACATTTATAGCTGTAAAGATTGGTATTTGTAAGCTACCAAGTGACCTTAACTGGAAATCAATTCTAGGTGTTGGATTTTTGGGAGGAATAGGATTTACAATGTCAATCTTTATTACCTTACTTGCTTTTGAAAGTGAAACTATTATTAATAATGCAAAATTTTCAATACTTCTATCATCATTAGTTGCAGGAATGTTAGGTTTTCTATTTTTGAAATTTGCATTAAAAACACTCTCTTAGTTTATGTCTAAATTAGTCTACTTTTTGCTGATGATTTACAAAATTTAGGTTGCCTACAAGTTGTGCCAATAGTCTTAATTTAAAGTTAAGGGGTAATATATCACTAACTTTGATACACGAGAAAGTATTAAAAGCCATTTTAAGCGTTTTTAAGAAATAATAAACATAAAAAGAGAAGCTCCTAGCTTCTCCTTTTATAAAACAAATAAACTTAACCCTTGATTGATTATCAATATAATAACTGAGATATTTGAAGCAATCACTAATTTTGATGTATTACCCCCTTTTTTAGTTTATAACGAATAATTCAAATTAATACTCCAGCGGTAATTAGCCTCGACATTGCCTCCTGTTAAATTTTGCTGAATGGGTAACATCACATTTGCACCTAATGAAAACGCATTGAGACCTAGCTCAAATCCGATTTTTCCAAACAAAGCGTTTCCTGCCGTTTTAGGCAATTTTTGTCCGTGTTGGTAATTGCTTTCATAAGTTTCTCTAGCAATTCCTAACTGTGGAGCAAAAGAAAAAGCATCTTTTTCATACAGATAGAAAAACGTAGCCGCATAATTCAATTGGTTCCCAAAACGATAATTCTTTTGGTTTTCTGTTTTGATGATGTAGTTCAACATGGTGTTCAAACCAAATTGCTTTCTTCTTACAATGTATTCGGTGGCTAAAAGGTAATCCCAACTACCCGTTCCTAGCTGAAAACTTGGATTGACAGTCCCTGAATTGGCTTCGTTAAATGTACCTGTTGGCATTTTCAGCCCGCCTGCTATTTGAAGAGTATGTACTAAAAAAGTACTGTCTTTGTGAGTTTGATACAAACGGTACATCGCTAAAAGTGTAATATCTCCTAATCCACTAATAGCCTGTCTCCCTGTTACCGTAGCTCTATTATGAGAATGATACGGAAGTAAAACCGACACCTGAAGATTCTCCCTCACAGGAATTCTTGCCCAGACTTGAGTGGTATTAAAATTTTCGGTGTACAAAATCGAATTGCTATACAAACCATCCGTAGATTTATAATTTTGATTGAAATAGCGAATTCCAACAAAGTTAGAATTCAACATCGAAGCAAAGCCCATACTTCCGCCGCTAGCAGAGCAGCCACATGCATCGCAATCGTCTTCCAGAAAATCATGAAATTTTGTAAACGGATTTCTAAACTGTAAACTGTCTTTTTCTGTAGCATTTGCCAATTGAAAAAGCAAGATAAAAAAGAGTGTTATTTTTTTCATTTAATAAGTATTTTTAAAATTCAAGCTTTAATTGAGTGTATTTTTAAATGAACCATTAAGAAATTAAGTTTCATTAAGACTTAATTAGCTTAATTTCTTAATGGTTAAAAGAAATTTAATATTCAGAAAAACGTTTATCTGTCAAATACTGAGTATCGGTTAACGTTTTCAAAAAGGCAATCAATTGAGTTCTTTCGGTGATAGTTAATGCAATTCCTAATCTTCCATTGCTTCTCAGAATTGGATCAAGTGTCGC
>CAUPPG010000006.1:0-125536 GCA_963513255.1 uncultured Flavobacterium sp. | reverse complement strand
AATCGCACTTGGGTTGGATAAAGCCACTGTAGCTATAGAATTCGTAAAATAAGTGTAAGTCAAATTAGCATCCGAACCTGTAGTCACTCCTATCGAAGTAATACTCACCGTAGCGGGTGAACAAACTGCAGCTGGATTGGTGATTACAACATTAGGGGCTGGATTTATCGTCACGTTTACTGGCTCAATGGTAAAACAGCCATTGGTGTTGGTACCCTTAATAAAAAAACTTCCAGATGAAGTAATAGCATTAAAATTAGATAACGGACTAGAAGCCGTAGAATCTGTCCAATAGGTATATGTCAAATTAGAGGAGGATCCTGATGTAACCGAAGAAGCACTTAAATCAACCGTAGCCGGAGCACATACTGCTGGCGGATCAGTAATTGTAACATTCGGTAAAGAATTAACAACAATTACAGCATTTGAAGACACCGTAGTTCCGTCTAAATCTGTTACTTCACAAGTGTAAGTCCCCGCATCAACACCTTGTACATTTATAACCGATAAATTAGCCGCTCTACTTCCAACAACAAATCCTGTATTATCAAAAAGTAAATTCCCGTCTTTTTTCCAAACATAACTCAAAGTACCATTTCCCGTTGCAACAACAGATAATGAAACCGTACTACCCACACAAACCGATTGACCTAAAGGTTGCGTTCCAATAGCAGGTCCAACTACACTAGGGTACATTCCTAAAGAAACAGGCGAACTTGTTCCTTTAGAATCATTTGATTTTATATTGTATGCTATCAGGTTTTCTTTAGAAAAAGAAGAAACACTAACTAATAAACATAATGCAATTAGAACAGACTGAAATAAGTGGGTATTTTTCATACTATTTTTCTTGATTTAATTTAAAAGAAGAAAAAACAAATTCCTGTTTTTATTCCTCTTTTTATAGCATTTACAGTCAATAGTAAAATGTAATAATTGCTTTTTTACATTAACTTAAATCAATAACTACTATAATTAATCAAAATTACTTCTTATCGATGGCACAATCTTATTTTTTACCATTGATTAAAAAAATAGTACGTATAAATTAAAGTTTTTAACATTAATTTGTTAATAACTCTAAACTAAAAAAGCGCCTTATTGTATACCTATAAGACGCTTAAAATTGTAACAAATCAGACTACAAAATATAGTCCGTATTAATGAAGTTAGACTCCTTGCTATTCAATAATTCTTGCAAGATTTCATTGTTATATGCATTGTCTTTAGAAGCAACAAAGGTTCTAATCGAGAACGAACGCAACGCATCGTGAATACTCAAGGTTCCTACTGCAGAGTCTTTACGACCTGTAAATGGAAATACGTCTGGACCTCTTTGACACGAGCTGTTCAAGTTAACTCGACACACTAAATTCACCAACGTATCAATCAGTGGTGCAATCGTTTTGATGTCTTTTCCAAACAAACTCACTTGCTGTCCGTAATTGGATTCGGCCATATCGTTCAATGGCTCTTGAATGTCTTTGAACGAAATTACCGGCACTACTGGACCAAACTGCTCCTCGTGGTACACACGCATATTTTTGTTTACAGGATATAAAACCGCTGGAAATATAAAGTTATCGCTGTGCTCTCCACCTTTGGCATTCAAAATTTGAGCACCGTTAGCTTTCGCATCGTCAATTAATTCTTGAATATACGCTGGTTTTTCTTTCTCCGGAAGTGGTGTTAGCATCACTCCTTTTTCCCACGGATTACCAAAAGCCAAAGCATCTACTTTAGTCGCAAAACGAGTATTGAACTCTTGTGCAATTGATTCGTGAACATACAACACTTTCAATGCTGTACAACGCTGACCATTGAAAGACAACGAACCAGTAATGCATTCTTGGATAGCCAAATCCAAATCAGCATCTGGTAAAATAATCGCTGGGTTTTTTGCTTCTAATCCTAAAATCAAACGCAATCTGTTTTTATTTGGATGTTGATCTTGCAAAGCAATGGCCGACTTACTGTTTCCAATCAAAGCCAAAACACCAACTTTTCCTGATTTCATTATTGGCGAAGCGACTTCTCTACCTCTACCGTAAATAATATTGATAGCCCCTTTTGGGAAACTACTTCTAAACGCTTCTAATAGCGGAGATAACAATAACACGCCGTGTTTTGCTGGTTTAAAAACCACAGGATTCCCCATAATCAAAGCAGGAATCAACAAAGAGAACGTTTCATTCAAAGGATAGTTGTACGGTCCAAGACACAATACTACTCCTAAAGGTCCTCTACGCACCATCGCGTGAATACCTTGTACTTTACTAAAATGAGCACTTCTACCATTTAGTTCTTTCAAACTATCAATCGTATCATAAATGTACTCCACCGTTCTGTCAAATTCTTTTTCAGAATCGCCAAGGGTTTTTCCAATCTCCCACATCAATAATTTGACTACTTCGGCACGAGTGTCTTTCATTTTGGTCACAAAATCTTCCATGCACTTGATGCGATCTACTACCTTCATAGTAGGCCACAAACCTTGACCGTTGTTGAACGCTAAATCAGCCGATTCAACGGCTTCCAATGCTTCTTTCTCTCCCATTGCCGGAATCGTTCCTAACAAAGTAGGTGCATAATTTGCCGTAGAAGATATAGTCGAATAAACTGGTGTAGTAACTCCAGTCCATTTTTTTAATTCGCCATTAACTAGATACGTATCTTGAGCTAAGGTCGAAGTAATTTGAAATTCTTGAGGAATTGTACTCATAATATGGGGTTGTGTTGTTATTAAATTGGGGTTGGTTTTGATCTAAATTAAGGCTCAACAATATCGCCGTCCCACTCGATAATACCCCCTAATAAATTGTAGGTATTTTCAAAACCCAATTCGTTCATAATCGCACACGCATTGGCGCTTCTAGCTCCTGAACGACAGTATACATAGTAATTTTTGGATTTATCCAATGTTTCTAAATCAGCTACAAAAGCTGCACCTTGATGAAAATCATAATTAATTGCTCCCGCAATATATCCTTCTTCAAATTCCATCTCTGTTCTCACGTCGAGTATTACACCATTTTCGTCTGACTCGAATTGAGCAATCCAATCTTCTTGTGTTAAATTCATAGCAAATTATTTTTGGGTAAAAATACGAGGTTTTTATGAAACAATAAATCAAAGGTTTGTGAATTAAATAGTATTTTCAAGAAAACGTTTGCGAATAATCATTCTATGGTTCAAATTCTGATTTTATCGAAAAAAAACGTCTAAAACATTCGATTTAAAGTAGAATTAAAAATGAATTAATATTCAAATAATAGATGTAATTATGACACATTGACACTATAATTAGATGATTTTAATCAAAAAAATGCTGTATTTTTACTTTTTCAACAAAAACAATCAATCCAACAACATGGACGCTGTAATAAAAAAGACATTCCCTAGTTTCTCCAACGACTTAATCGCTGATATTGAAGCCAATGATTCGGTGCAAAGTTTCAAAACTGGAACCGTCATTATGCGAACAGGCCAATACATTAAAAATACGGTACTAGTGACCAAGGGCAAAATCAAAGTCTATCGGGAAGGCGAAGAAGGCGGCGAGTTTTTTATGTATTACCTCCAACCCGGTCAGGCTTGTGCCATCTCGATGGTGTGTGCTACCAAATCAGAAAAAAGCCAAATTATGGCCAAAGTGGTCGAAGATGCCGAGTTGATTTTGGTGCCGCTATCCCTTATGGATCAATGGATGATGAAACACCGTTCTTGGTACGAATTTGTTATTGGCACGTATCGTAGTCGTTTTGAAGAAGTACTCGAAGTCATTGACAGCATTGCTTTTAGAGCGATGGACGAGCGTTTGGAATTCTATTTAAAACGCCACGCCGATGCTTGTGGTTGCCAAGACTTAAAATTGTCGCATCAAGAAATTGCTACAGAACTCAATACGTCCCGAGAAGTAATTTCACGATTACTCAAAAAAATGGAACAGCGTAACTTATTGAAATTGCACCGCAACCACATCGAATTGTTGAAAAAATAGTACCATTGTGACAAATGTTACACTAATACTTATTCTAAAGTCCAACATTTGCAATAAAAATTACAGATGGAATACATAGGCTACTTTGCTGCTATAATTATCGGACTTTCACTAGGCTTAGTGGGCGGTGGTGGTTCTATTTTGACCATACCCATATTAGTCTATTTATTCAAAATCGACCCTGAATTAGCCACGAGTTATTCCTTGTTTATTGTGGGAATCACGGCGGGTTTAGGTTGTATTAGTCATTATAGAATGGGAAACCTCAAAATCAAATCGGCGCTCTATTTTGCGGTACCGTCTATATTCGCCATTTTAATTATTCGAGAAGTTATTTTTCCGCAAATTGCCGAAACGCTATTTTCAATAGCTTCCTACAAAGTGTCGAAAAATTTCCTAATCATGATTGTTTTTTCGATACTCATGATTTTGGCTTCCATCTCTATGATTCGTACCAAAACCATTCAAATACAAGGTGCTACAACTAATTATACCCAACTCGCCATTATTGGTTTCTTCATCGGAATCATCACGGGTTTTCTAGGGGCCGGCGGTGGTTTTTTAATCATTCCTGCTTTGTTGTTTTTTGCTAAACTCCCCATGAAGCAAGCTGTAGGAACGTCATTACTAATCATTTTTATCAATTCCAGTATTGGTTTTGCAGGTGATTTATATATTAATACCCCTATTGATTATCCCTTTTTATTGATTATTTCGAGTATTGCCTTTATTGGAATGCTCGTTGGTACCCAAATTTCAAAACGAATTGACGGCAGCAAACTCAAACCTATTTTTGGTTGGTTCATCCTCATTATGGGCCTCTATATTATTACCAAAGAAATTTTCTTAAAATAACTAGTTAAGTAACTAAAGTCACCATACAAATCAGAATTCCGAATTACATTTGTAGTTCAAAAAAAAGACATTTACAATCATGCAAATTGAACAAATTTATACCGGATGTTTAGCACAAGGTGCGTATTATATCACTTCTAACGGAGAAGCGGTCATTATTGACCCATTGCGCGAAGTACAACCGTATTTAGACCGTTTGGAACGCGATAACGTCAAATTAAAATACATTTTTGAAACGCATTTCCATGCTGATTTCGTTTCGGGTCACGTGGATTTGAGCAAAGCAACCAAGGCTAAAATTGTCTATGGCCCAACCGCTAAACCAGAGTTTGAAGCCATTGTTGCCCAAGACAATCAACTGTTTGAAGTCGGTAACATCAAAATCAAAGTACTGCATACACCAGGTCACACTATGGAAAGTACCACTTTCTTATTGATGGACGAAAGCGGAAAGGACCACGCGATTTTCTCTGGAGATACCCTGTTTATTGGCGATGTGGGTCGTCCTGATTTGGCTCAAAAAGCCGCTTCGATGACACAAGAAGAATTAGCAGCTACTTTGTACCATTCGCTTCGCGATAAAATCATGATGCTAGCTGATGATGTAATTGTCTATCCTGCTCATGGTGCCGGAAGTGCTTGCGGAAAAAATATGAGCAAAGAAACGGTATCTACTATTGGCAACCAAAAAGCAACCAATTATGCATTGAGAGCGAATATGACCGAAGCAGAATTCATCAAAGAAGTTACAGAAGGCTTGTTGCCTCCACCTGCTTATTTTGGGATGAATGTAGCGATGAACAAAAAAGGTTACGAAAGTTTTGAAACCGTTTTGAACAACGGAATGCGCGCTATTCCTGTCAGCCAATTTGAAATGATGGTGGAGGAAACCAAAGCGCTAATTCTAGACACTCGCAACAATGGGGAGTTCGCACAAGGATTTATTCCGCAGGCTATCAACATAGGAATCGATGGCGATTTTGCTCCTTGGGTAGGCGCTTTAATTGCGGATGTAAACCAACCGATTATTTTGGTGACACCAGAAGGTCGTGAAGAAGAAACAGTAACCCGCTTGAGTCGCGTGGGTTTCGACAACCTGATCGGACATTTAGAAGGCGGATTCGAAGCTTGGAAAAAAGCAGGGCACGAAGTTGATACCATCAACCGCATTTCAGCCGAGGAATTTGCCAATCAAGTGACTATTGGCGAAAGTAAAATCATCGACATTCGCAAAGAAAGTGAATACGAAGCAGAACATATTGAAGAGGCGTATAGCAAACCTTTGGCGTACATCAACGAATGGGTGAAAGATATCAATCCAAAAGAACATTTTTTCTTGCACTGCGCAGGCGGTTACCGTTCGATGATTGCGGCTTCTATTTTAGAAGCGCGCGGTTTCAGAAACTTTAGCGAAGTGGAAGGCGGTTTCAATGCTATTGCAAAAACGACTGTCCCTAGAACGGATTTTATTTGCCAAAGTAAAGTACTGAAGTAATAAATCGGGATTTAATTTACATTTTAAAATCAGCCACTGATTATACGGATTCTACTGATTTTAACAGATAAAAATCCGTGAAATCTGTGAAATCCGTGGCAAAAAAAACAGACAAATAAAGGGCTAAATATTACGACCAAAAATAACAACTATACCATGGAAGATTTAAAATGTTGTGTGACTTCTTGCGAAAAACCGTTAGACCAAGCCTATTGGGATGCCCAATACAAAGCCAAGGCTACGGGTTGGGATTTAGGAACGGTTTCCCCTCCTATTCAAGAACTAATTGATACTATTGAAGATAAAAATAGCGCCATTTTAATTCCGGGTGGTGGGAATTCTTATGAGGCAGAATACCTTTTACAACAAGGTTTTACCAATATAACGGTAATTGATATTGCACCTACTTTAATTGAAGTGTTACAACAAAAATTTGTCAATCACCCGAATGTCAAAATCATTTTAGGCGACTTTTTTGAGCATCAAGGACAGTACGACTGGATTATTGAACAAACTTTCTTTTGTGCGCTTCCGCCAACGATGCGACCAAAATACGTTTGGAAAATGCACCAATTATTAGCTCCCAAAGGGAAATTGGTAGGCTTGCTGTTCAACCGTGAATTTGAACAAGGCCCGCCTTTTGGTGGCAATAAAGTAGAATACATCAATCTATTTTCAGGAGCTTTTACTATTGAAAAAATGGAAGTATGTACCAATTCGGTGGCGCCAAGAGCGAATACGGAATTAGGAATTGAATTCAAAAAAAACACCGAGGCTAAAGTGCATTTGTATGAATTTGAAGGCATTACTTGTAGCGGGTGCAAAGCTACCGTTTCTGAAAAATTGGCGTCGTTAGACACCGTTTTGAATGTCAATATGAATTCCAATTTTAGCGAAGTGGTGATTACTAGTACCGAAGAAGTGGCACTTAAAAAATTACAAGACACCGTTTCTTTTGACGAAAAATACAAAATCATTAAAGCTAATTACTAAAGGATGAAGAACTTACTTTTAACCAATTGGCACCTCATGCGCTGGGTACGTTTGGCTTTTGCGATTTTTCTTTTCAGTCAGGCCTATATGTTGAAAGAAGGAACCTTTGTGTTTTTTGGCGCCTTTTTCTTGATTCAAGTGATTTTTAATATGGGTTGCGGTGCCAATGGTTGTGCTGTTCCTTACTCAAAAAAATAAAAATTATGAGCTCTTTTAATCAAATCATACAATCCGATAAACCGGTTTTAGTGGACTTTTTTGCTACTTGGTGCGGCCCTTGCCAAATGTTAGCCCCTATTTTAAAAGAAGTGAAAGCCAATTTAGGCGAACGCATCTCTATCATTAAAATTGATGTAGATAAAAACCAAGCCGTGGCGGCGCAATACCAAGTACGAGGAGTACCAACCATGATATTGTTTCAAAATGGCAAGCAGTTATGGCGACAATCAGGGGTGCTTTCTAAAGAAGACCTAATCAAAGTCATTGTAGAAAAAAGCAATTCATGAGTACAAAAGTATTAGTTATAACTGGTCTCGGAATTGCCGTTGGCGCCCTAGCCGGTTATGGATATTATAACTATGTAGGCTGTGCCTCGGGTACTTGTGCCATTACTTCAAAACCATTGAACTCCATACTATATGGAGCGGTAATGGGTGGACTTCTCTTCAATATGTTCGTAAAGGATTCTTCAAGAAAATAGACTACACCCTCCCCTTCAACTCCACCGCATCAATATCGCTATGCGAAGCATCATAGATTGATTTTCCCTCTTTAATCAAAAGCAATTGTGGTGATTGGTGGTACACCTCAAAACGAGTCGCAATTTCATTCGAGATATCCCTGTGATTCAACAAGTCCAAAAAATACGGCGTCACACTGCCTTCCAAATCAAATTCATTTTCAAATTGTTTCAACGCCATTCGGCTAATACTGCAACGGGTACTGTGTTTAAAAATCGCTACCGGCTGTTGATGAGACAACTCCATAATCTCTTTCAATTGTCCCAAATCAGTCAATGGAATCCAATTGATTTTGGATGCATTGGTATTTTTATTTTCTGAATCTCCAAAAATAGAAGTAAATAAAGTCATTTTGTCGTTTTTTAAGTCATTTTGTCGGCTGCAACCCCTTGATATACGTCAAATTGTCGTAAATTTAGGAGTGGAATAACAATTGACGAATTTTCTCCAAAGGTATTTATTTAACCCCAAATTCAACTTTAAAAAAAGACAAAAATGAACATTAATAAATTTACTACCAAATCGCAAGAGGCCATCCAACTTTCGCAACAGTTAGCGCAAGGATTTGGACAACAGCAAATCGAAAACGAACACATTTTCAAAGCGCTTTTAGAGGTCGATGAAAATGTAACGCCCTTTCTATTAAAAAAATTGAACGTGAATGTGTCGCTTTTCAAACAAATCTTGGAAAGTACCATTCAAAGTTTCCCTAAAGTTTCGGGTGGCGATATTATGCTATCCAGAACCGCTAATAGCACTTTGAACGAAGCCGAAATCTTGGCCGGAAAAATGAACGACGAATTCGTTTCGGTAGAGCATTTGGTACTCGCTATTTTTGGTTCCAAAAGTAAAGTGGCCCAAATTCTAAAAGACCAAGGCGTAACCGAAAAAGAACTAAAAGCCGCTATTGAAGAAATGAGAAAAGGCGAAAGAGTGACCTCTGCCTCTGCCGAAGAAACCTACAACGCCTTAAACAAATACGCCAAAAACCTGAACGATTTAGCCCGAAGCGGTAAATTGGATCCTGTTATTGGTCGTGACGAAGAAATCCGTCGTGTGTTGCAAATTCTAACCCGACGAACCAAAAACAACCCGATGTTAGTGGGTGAACCTGGTGTGGGTAAAACCGCTATAGCCGAAGGTTTGGCACATCGAATTGTAGATGGAGACGTTCCAGATAATCTAAAGGATAAAATCATCTTCTCACTCGACATGGGCGCTTTGATTGCGGGCGCCAAGTACAAAGGTGAATTTGAAGAACGTCTGAAATCAGTAGTGAAAGAAGTCACTTCTGCCGAAGGGGATATTGTTCTTTTCATTGACGAAATCCACACGCTTGTGGGTGCCGGAGGTGGCGAAGGTGCAATGGATGCCGCTAATATTTTGAAACCGGCTTTGGCGCGTGGCGAATTGCGCGCGATTGGGGCAACGACTTTGGACGAATACCAAAAATATTTCGAAAAAGACAAAGCGCTAGAAAGACGTTTCCAAAAAGTGATGGTGGAAGAACCGGATACAGAAAGTGCAGTTTCTATCTTACGCGGTATCAAAGAGAAATACGAAACGCACCATAAAGTGCAAATCAAAGACGAGGCGATTATTGCAGCGGTAGAATTATCGCAACGCTATATTACCAACCGTTTTTTACCTGATAAAGCCATCGATTTAATGGACGAAGCGGCTTCTAAATTGCGTATGGAAATCAATTCAAAACCAGAAGAATTAGACGTTTTGGATCGAAAAATCATGCAATTGGAAATCGAAATTGAAGCCATCAAACGCGAAAAAGACGAAAGTAAATTGAAAGTCTTGGGTATGGACTTGGCGAATTTGAAAGAAGACCGCAACGAGATTTATGCGAAATGGAAATCGGAAAAGGATGTCGTGGATAACATCCAAGCCGTTAAAACCGAAATTGAAGATTTCAAATACGAAGCAGAACGTGCCGAGCGTGACGGTGAGTATGGAAAAGTAGCCGAAATTCGTTACGGAAAAATCAAAGAAGCGCAAGAACGTTTGGACGCCTTGGTAAAACAATTGCAAGAAAATCAGTCGGGAACTTCCTTGATAAAAGAAGTGGTTACCCGAGAAGATATTGCCGAAGTAGTCGCTAAATGGACTGGGATTCCGGTTACCAAAATGCTACAAGGCGAAAGAGAAAAACTTTTGAAATTAGAAGACGAATTACACAAACGTGTGGTGGGTCAAGAAGAAGCCATTGAAGCCGTTAGTGATGCTGTTCGAAGAAGCCGTGCTGGTTTGCAAGACATGAAAAAGCCTGTTGGTACTTTCCTTTTCTTGGGAACAACCGGTGTGGGTAAAACGGAATTGGCGAAAGCCTTGGCTGAATACCTTTTTGACGATGAAAACGCCATGACGCGAATTGACATGAGCGAATACCAAGAACGCCACAGTGTGAGCCGTTTAGTGGGTGCGCCTCCAGGATATGTGGGCTATGATGAAGGGGGACAATTGACTGAAGCAGTGCGAAGAAAACCCTACTCTGTAATCTTGTTGGACGAAATTGAAAAAGCGCATCCGGATACGTTTAATATCCTGTTACAAGTGTTGGACGAAGGACGTTTGACGGACAACAAAGGACGCTTGGCCGACTTCAAAAACACGATTATTATCATGACATCGAATATGGGTAGCCAAATTATTCAAGATACTTTTGAAAACTTGAAAGGTGGAATTGAAGCGGCAACGGAATCGGCCAAAGTAGAAGTATTAGGCTTATTGAAACAAACCGTGCGACCTGAATTCATCAACCGTATTGACGAAATTGTAATGTTCACGCCTTTGACCAATGATAATATTGCACAAATCGTAGGCTTACAATTGAAATCGGTCACTAAAATGTTAGCGCAACAAGGCATCACGATGGACGCTACGCCTGAAGCTATCGAGTATTTATCTCAAAAAGGGTACGATCCACAATTTGGAGCCAGACCCGTAAAACGTGTAATTCAAAGGGAGGTATTGAACCAATTGTCTAAAGAGATATTGGCAGGGAACATCAAAACCGAAAGTATTATTCTTTTGGATGCCTTTGACGGACAATTGGTCTTTAGAAATCAAGGCGAATTGGTCTCCTAACCCAACCTTAATTTAACAAAAAAGCGGGAAAAATATATTTTTTTTTGCTTTTTTATATTGAGATAATGGAATAACCTTTATATATTTGTCAGCACATAAAAAGATTATGATAACGAATACAAACAATACTTGGTGGTGGAACAATTTACGTCAGTCGTCGTGAACAAAGCTCCTATATTAGTACTATAAATATAAAAGGCTTGTCATGACGACAAGCCTTTTTTGATATCCAAAACGATGCTTTTGATAACATTTTAAAAATGAATATTTTGAAATCTTTTATTTTAAATACAAAATACAAACAAATCCTAGCCGACACGATTACGCCGGTGAGTGTGTACTTAAAAATACGCGATAAATTCCCGAATAGTTTGCTTTTAGAAAGTAGCGACTACCACGGAAACGACAATAGCTTTTCGTACATCTGTTGCAATCCGATAGCTTCGATTAAAATTGAAAACGAAACGATCATCAAAAACTATCCTGACGGAAGTGCTGAAAAAATAGCGATTGATTCCCAAACTGATATTCCTGCCGTAATCCAAGAATTTTCAGGACAATTTGAGTCAGAGAAAAACGATTTCAAATTCATTAATAATGGTTTGTTTGGTTACATTTCTTACGATGCCGTGCGTTACTTTGAGAAAGTAAACATTGCCAAAAAAGAAAACAGTAATACTATTCCTGATGTTTTTTACGCAGTGTACCAAAATATTATCGCCATCAACCATTTCAAAAATGAGGCGTATATTTTCTGCCATAGTTTGGACGGAAAAAACAACATTGCAGAAATCGAACAGTTATTACAATCTCGCAATATTGCTTCCTATTCATTTTCAAAAGACGGTCAAGGATTTTCTAATTTAACCGACGACGAGTTCAAACACAATGTGGCTTTGGCTAAAAAACATTGTTATCGTGGCGATGTGTTCCAATTGGTTTTATCCAGACGTTTTACACAAGGATTCAAAGGCGACGAATTCAATGTGTACCGTGCCTTACGAAGCATCAACCCTTCTCCTTACCTTTTCTTCTTTGATTATGGCGATTTCAAAATATTTGGTTCTTCACCCGAAGCCCAAATTATTGTAAAAGACCGCAAAGCAGAGATTCATCCCATTGCTGGGACTTTCAAAAGAACGGGTGACGATGAAAAAGACGCCGTTTTGGCCAAACAATTATCCGAAGATAAAAAAGAAAATAGCGAACACGTGATGTTGGTTGATTTGGCTCGAAATGATTTAAGTCGAAACGGACACGAGGTGCAAGTAGAAAAATACAGAGAAGTACAATTCTTTTCGCATGTGATTCATTTGGTATCCAAAGTAACAGGGCATTTACACGATGCAGCCTCAACGATGCAAGTAGTAGCCGATACTTTCCCTGCGGGAACCTTAAGTGGTGCACCAAAACACCGTGCCATGCAATTGATTGAAGATTACGAAAAAACGAATCGTAATTTTTATGGAGGAGCCATTGGCTTTATGGATTTTAAAGGCAATTTCAATCATGCAATTATGATTCGAACGTTCCTTAGTAAAAACCACCAATTGCATTGTCAAGCGGGTGCTGGAATTGTAGCTGATTCTGATGAAGAAAGTGAAATGCAAGAAGTGTACAACAAATTAAGAGCCTTGAATACTGCTTTAGATTTAGCAGAAACGATATAAAATTCAATAATTTAAGAATTTAAAGATGTTGATTTTTCAATCTTTAAATCTTTCAATTTTTTATAAAAAAATGAAAAAGATACTAGTCATAGACAATTACGATAGCTTCACTTACAATTTAGTCCACTATTTAGAAGATTTAGATTGTGAAGTAACCGTGTATAGAAACGATGAATTTGAGATGGAGGATATTGCTCATTTTGACAAAATTTTATTATCACCAGGTCCTGGAATTCCAGAGGAAGCCGGTTTATTGAAACAAGTCATTCAGCACTACGGCACTACCAAAAGTATTTTTGGTGTATGCCTAGGACAACAAGCCATTGGCGAGGTCTATGGTGGAACGCTTTCTAATTTGGACAAAGTCTATCATGGCGTAGCTACTAACGTTACAAAAGCAGTGGACGACGAATTGCTTTTTGAAGGATTGGAAAATGTATTTGAAGTAGGACGTTACCATTCTTGGGTAGTTGACACGAATTTACCCGATTGTTTAGAAGCGACTTCTTTTGACGAAAACGGACAAGTGATGTCACTTCGCCACAAGACGTATGATGTTCGAGGAGTTCAATTTCACCCAGAAAGTGTATTGACACCTAACGGAAAGAAAATGTTAGAAAATTGGGTTAAATCTTAATAAGCTTAGCGCCTTTGCGGCAAAAAAAAGAAAATGAAAAACATACTCAACAGATTAATCAATCACGAAATGCTTTCGAAAGAAGAGGCTAAGAACGTTTTAGTAAACATCTCTAACGGGGAATACAATACGAGCCAAATTGCTTCTTTCTTGACGGTATATATGATGCGTAGTATTAGTATCGAAGAATTAGCCGGTTTTCGTGAAGCCTTATTAGATTTGTGTATTCGTGTCGATTTATCAGGCTATAATACCATTGATTTGTGCGGAACGGGTGGCGATGGAAAAGATACGTTTAACATTTCGACCTTGGCCTCTTTTGTAGCGGCTGGTGCGGGAATTAAAGTCGCCAAACACGGAAATTACGGCGTTTCGTCTATTTCGGGATCGAGTAATGTGATGGAGAAAATGGGAATTAAATTCAGCAATGATGCTGATTTTTTGGAAAAATGTATGGAGAAAGCGGGCATCTGTATTTTGCACGCTCCGCTCTTTCACCCTGCTATGAAAAATGTAGGACCTATTCGAAAAGAATTAGGCGTAAAAACCTTTTTCAATATGTTGGGCCCTATGGTAAACCCTGCGTTTCCTCAAAATCAATTGGTGGGCGTTTTCAACTTGGAGTTGGCTCGAATGTATGCGTATTTGTATCAAAACACGGATAGAAATTTTACGATTTTACATTCGTTAGACGGTTATGACGAAGTATCATTAACCTGTCCAACCAAATGCATCACCAACACCAAAGAACTGATGTTGAATCCAGATGATTTTGGCGTTCGTCTTTTGTCACAAACAGAAATTGAAGGTGGAAAAACAATCGAAGCATCCGCGCAATTATTTACTGATATCATTTCAGGAAAAGGAACCGAAGCCCAAAACAATGTAGTCTGTGCCAATGCAGCTATAGCTATTGCTACGGTGACCCAATGCAGTCCATTAGAAGGGTTTGAATTAGCCAAGGAAAGTTTATTCTCCGGAAAAGGATTGCAATCTTTGCAAATTTTACAAAAGTTAAGTAAATAGACATTGAAAGATTAAAAGATTTAAATTACAGTAATGAACATACTCGACAAAATAATACTAGACAAACGAAGAGAAGTCGTACTCAAAAAATCAATTATTCCAGTTTCACAATTGGAAGCATCAGTTTTTTTTGAAAAACAAACTATTTCGTTGAGCCACAATTTACGAAACAGTAATTCGGGAATTATCGCCGAACACAAACGTCGTTCGCCTTCTAAAGCAGAAATTAATTACGGTTTTACAGTAGAAGAAGTAGTCAAAGGCTATGAAACAGCAGGCGCTTGTGGTATTTCTGTTTTAACAGATGGAAAGTATTTTGGTGGTTCTTTAGACGATTTATTATTAGCAAGAGCTAGTGTAAATATTCCGCTTTTGCGAAAAGAATTCATTGTGGACGAATACCAAATCTTGGAAGCTAAAGCCCATGGTGCCGACTTAATCCTGCTTATTGCCGCAGTTTTAAGCAAAGAAGAAATCAAACATTTATCCGAATTTGCACATAGTTTAGGATTGGAAGTCATTTTGGAAGTACACAATAAAGAAGAATTAGAAAAATCGATTATGCCGAGTTTGGACATGATTGGAGTGAATAACCGAAATTTAAAAACATTCGAAGTGAGTTTGGATTTCAGTAAGACATTAGCTGACCAAATTCCGAATGAATTTGTAAAAATATCCGAAAGCGGTATTTCGTCTATTGAAGCCATAACCGAATTAAAACCTTTTGGTTACCAAGGATTTTTAATTGGTGAAAACTTCATGAAAACGGATAATGCTGGTCAAGCGGCAAAGGAATTTATAAGTAAACTTTAAGCGATGAGCTTTGGGCTGTGAGAATTCAGCCCAAAGCCCAAAGCCCAAAACTCAAAGCAATAATAGATGATGCTCAAAATCTGCGGCATGAAATATCCCAACAATATACTCGAAGTAGGATCGCTCCTACCCGATTATTTGGGCTTTATATTCTGGGAGAAATCGGCGCGCTATTTTGATGGAAAAATACCTAATTTGCCTAAAAGCATCAAGAAAACAGGCGTATTTGTCAATGCAAGTCGAGAAGAAATTGCGGCAAAAGTGACACAATACGATTTACAAGCTGTTCAATTACACGGACAAGAGTCGGTGGCATTTTGTCAAGAATTAAGAAATAAATTGGATAAAAGCATTGAAATCATTAAAGTATTTTCAGTTGATGCTGATTTTGATTTTGAACAATTACACCCTTTCGAAACGGTTTGTGATTATTTCCTTTTTGATACCAAAGGGAAACTACCAGGAGGCAACGGGACCACTTTCGATTGGAAAGTCCTAGCAAAATATCCTTCGCAAAAGCCTTTCTTTTTAAGCGGAGGCATTGGATTAGACGAAATCGATTTGGTCAACGAAATACTAAAAACCGATTTACCCATTTATGCTGTCGATGTAAATAGTAAATTTGAAATCGAAGCAGGATTAAAAAACAGCGAAGAATTACATCGTTTCAAACAAAAAATAAACTTTTAAAAAAGTACATACCATGAGTTACAACGTCAACGAAAAAGGCTATTATGGAGAATTTGGAGGAGCTTACATTCCAGAAATGTTATATCCAAATGTAGAAGAATTACGCCAAAACTATTTAAAAATTACAGCCGAACCTGAGTTTCAAGCTGAGTTTGACGCTTTGTTGAAAGATTATGTAGGACGACCTACTCCGCTCTACTTTGCCGCTCGTTTGTCTGAAAAATACAATACAAAAATCTACCTCAAAAGAGAAGATTTGTGCCATACGGGAGCGCATAAAGTAAATAATACGATTGGGCAAATTTTATTAGCCAAACGTTTGGGCAAAAAACGAATCATTGCTGAAACCGGTGCAGGTCAACACGGTGTAGCTACAGCAACGGTTTGTGCTTTAATGGGCTTGGAATGTATTGTATATATGGGAGAAATTGACATCAAACGTCAAGCACCCAATGTAGCTCGTATGAAAATGTTAGGGGCCGAAGTGCGTCCAGCACTTTCAGGTTCAAGAACCTTAAAAGATGCTACCAACGAAGCCATTCGCGATTGGATTAACAATCCTGTTGACACCTATTACATCATTGGTTCTGTGGTAGGACCACACCCTTATCCTGATATGGTGGCGCGTTTCCAATCGGTGATTTCAAAAGAAATCAAAAGCCAATTATTGGAAAAAGAAGGCAAAGAAAATCCAGATTATGTGATTGCTTGCGTGGGTGGAGGAAGTAATGCTGCGGGAGCTTATTACCACTTTTTGGACGAAAAAGAAGTCAATATCATTGCTGTAGAAGCGGCAGGTTTAGGAGTAGATTCAGGCGAAAGTGCTGCTACTTCTGCTTTGGGTAAAGTGGGTATCATTCACGGAAGTAAAACTTTATTGATGCAAACTCCTGACGGACAAATTACAGAGCCTTACTCTATTTCGGCTGGATTGGATTACCCAGGTGTTGGACCTATGCACGCGCATTTGTTTGCCTCAGGAAGAGCGCAATTCATCTCCATCACCGATGCACAAGCTATGAATTGGGGATTGGAATTGTCTAAATTAGAAGGAATTATTCCAGCAATTGAAAGTGCGCACGCCTTTGCTGTTTTGGACGAAATGAAATTCAAACCTAACGATGTGGTTGTAATTAATCTTTCGGGACGTGGCGACAAAGATTTGAATACCTATATTGATTATTTCAAATTGTAGGGCGTTACCACAAGGGTCGGGCTTTCCGTTGCAATCTTTTTAAGTTGCCTTCGGACAGTCAACTTAAAAAGGATTTACACTACAATCCCTAACGCAAATAAAATCAACTAATAACCTGCAAGGTTTTCTTAACCTTGTAGGTCTAAAAATAAAAACATGAATCGAATCAATCAAAAATTACAAGAAACTAAAAAAGTATTGTCTATCTATTTTTCAGCGGGTTATCCCAACTTGAACGATACCGTACAAATAATTCAAGATTTAGAAAAAAGTGGCATTGATATGATTGAAATTGGCTTGCCATTTAGCGACCCTTTGGCCGATGGACCAACCATTCAAGCGAGTTCTACTCAAGCCTTGCATAACGGAATGACTACCCAAGTGTTGTTTGACCAATTGAAAGACATTCGTAAAACAGTTTCTATTCCATTAATAATTATGGGGTATTTTAACCCAATGCTACAATACGGAGTAGAGAACTTTTGTAAAAAATGTGCCGAAATTGGTATTGACGGTTTAATTATCCCTGACCTACCCGTAGATGTATATGCGGAACAATACAAAGCTACTTTTGAAAAATACGGCCTCATCAACGTGTTTTTAATTACACCACAAACATCTGACGAACGCATCCGTTTTATTGATAGCGTCTCTGACGGATTTATATATATGGTAAGCTCTGCCAGCGTAACGGGCTCGCAATCTGGTTTTGGGAGTACACAAGAAAATTATTTCAAACGCATTGCTACTATGAATTTGAAAAATCCACAAATCATTGGTTTTGGAATCAACAATGCCGAAACGTTCAACCAGGCAACTGAATTTGCCAAAGGCGCCATTATTGGAAGTGCTTTCATTACGCATTTAACTCAAAATGGAACCGGAAAAATTGAAGAGTTCGTGAAAGCGATTCGATAAGAAACATCATCACTAATTTTATAAAACCTGTTGAAATTCAATAGGTTTTTTTTATTTCAAAAACATATCTCAATAATTTTAAACGTCAGATATTTTTTATAAAAAAAAGCAAACTGTTATATTTTTTTTTCTATTTTTGATATTCATTTTTCCTTAAATCTTTTAAGAAAAAGATATTTAAATCATAGAATACAATAAAAAATAAGTTTCAAATTCTAACAAATCAAAACTAAATCCGACTCGAAATATGAAATCTTTTTCTCCGAAATTTAAAATATATTCAATTATTGTATTAACTTTTTCTAGTTTAATTCTATCAAATTGTACTGAAGTCCCATTAAGTAATGAAAATAAAATTCTTTCATTCACTTTAACTAGAGGTGGTTTCACTAAAAGTTTTGAGATTATCGAAAATTCTATAATTGGAACTGTAGATAGCACTATTGATTTAGATGGATTAAGCCTAAATGTACCAATATCTAAAGGCGCTACTATTAGTCCTGACCCAAGTAAAATTACTACTATTACAGGTGATTTTAGTTTTACAATTACAGCGGAAAATGGTGATGTAAAAATTTACACCATATCAATAAAGAGATTATTAAGCACTGAAAACTCTATTCTTGGACTAACTATAAATGCAGGTTCTTTGCTTATTAATACTCAAATAAATACTCAAAATTATACTATTAATCAACGAGTACCTAGTTTTTTAGATCTTGCAAATTTGAATTTATCGGTTCGCTATTCTGATAGAGCAACTATTTCTCCTGATCCAAACAATGTTAAAGATTATTCTTCTCCGGTAAAATACACCGTAACTTCTGAAACAGGAGACAAAAAAGAATATTTAGTTACATTAACTACCATGTTAGAAAATTTTTCAGAATCTTGTATGACTACTATGGATGCCAATAAATGGTTTGGCGGAGATAATCGAACTAATGCACCTGATATTTTACCAAATGATAGAAATGTTGGCACTGGCCAAGCAGTTAAATTTAGTACAGATGTCAATCCACTACAATTCACTGTTTTAATGGATTCAGGATTCAAATACTTCAACTCACAAACAAACTATAATCAAAATGTTCAGTTAAAATTAAATATAAGAGATACTAATGGTAAAATTATAGCATCAACTAACACTACTGTTTTAGGTACCTTTAATGGAGGAGCAATAGCATTTAACATAGAAAGTTTACATCTTTTATTCAAAAAAGACACTACTTATATTTTTCAATGGTATTTAGTCGATGGTATTGCACTAGGAATAAATACAGCAAGCTACGGCAATACAAACTCAGGTACTGGTTTTTGTTTTTCAGGAGGATACAGCGGTGAGGCTATCCGTAGCAAAGGAACTAGTTTAGAAGATTCTACCGTTTGGTATTCACACCCTTGGAATTTTAATATTGAAATTTCAGGTAAAAAATAATTATTTCACTTTCCTTAATTAAAATAGCACAAACCATCTCAATGACATTCGAAAGAACGGCATCAGACAACAAAGACTTTTTAAGTTTAGTCGCTCTATTAGACGAAGATTTAGCTCGCAGAGATGGTGAGGATCATGCGTTTTATGCTCAATTCGACACCTTGGATCACATTAAGAATGTCGTGGTTTGCTACCAAGGTAATCATGCTATTGGTTGTGGTGCTTTCAAACCCTACAATAGCACTACCGCCGAAATAAAACGAATGTTTGTACATCCTGATTTTCGAGGTCAAGGTATTGCGAGAAGAATCCTATCTGCATTAGAAAATTGGGCAACAGAATATGATTTTACCAATTGTATTCTGGAAACAGGTACTAACAACCCTGAAGCCATTCAATTGTACACGAAAATGGGTTATTCTATTATCCCTAACTTCGACCAATATGAAAATGTGGTAACAAGTGTTTGTTTGGGTAAATCAATCGTATAATTTTTAACCTTTCCGCACTTTTTTATAGCGCTAATCATTTGTTAAAATAGTGTTAAACGCAATTTAAACAATTGTTTAATTAAACAGTTGTTTAAATTTGTACTTGTTAAAAAAAGTAGTGTGAAAAACAATTTCAACGACAAACAGATTCAGATTTTAGAAGTAGCCGAAACCTTATTTGCAGAAAAGGGCTTTGACGGTACTTCTATTCGGGATATTTCGAAAGTTGCCAAAATCAATATTGCTATGATTTCGTACTATTTTGGATCGAAAGAACGTTTATTGGAATCATTACTTTTCTATAGAACTTCGGATTTGAAAAATCAATTGGATCATCTGATTCAGGAAGATTTAGAACCTATTGACAAAATCAATAAGCTGATTGAATTGTACATCAACCGAATCAACAAAAACAAAGGAATTTATCGCATTATACATTTTGAATTCAATTCTGAAAAAAGAGCCAAAAGTTTAGCTGCATTTTCTGAATTAAAAAAAGGAAATCTAAAAACACTCGAAACCATCATTGAAGAAGGACAGAAAAAAGGTGTTTTTAGAAAAAATGTTATCGTACCCTTACTCACCCCTACTATTTTAGGGACTTTTTTTCATTTCCAAATGAACAAACCGTTTTTTGAAGAAGTATTAGGATTGAAGACTAAAGAGTCCTTTGAAAATTATATTACAACAGAATTAAAAAATCATATACAACAAACCATAAAAGCGCTACTGATACATGAAGAAAATTAATCGATTCTTGCTCTTTGGATTATCCGTTTTAGGGATAAACTCAATAGACGCACAAGAAAAAAGAAGTCTAACATTAGACGAAGCCGTTCATTTAGCTTGGGACAAAAGTAATGAAGTGGGACTGGCAAATGCCAAAGTTAGCTCTAAAAAATACGAGTTACAATCGGCGAAGAACAATCAATACCCTGATTTTAAAATTTCAGGTCAATACCAACGATTGGCCAATGCCTCGATTAACTTAAAATCGAGTCAGAACAGCAATTCGGGTTCATTACCTATAGTTGATCAACTTATGATAGGACAAATTAATGCTTCTATTCCTGTTTTTGCAGGCTTCAAAATGCAAAGTAATATCCAATTGCATGAAAATTTATATGAGGCTGAAACCGCTACTGCTAATCACACCAAGGAGGAAGTCGCTATGAAAGTGATTAATCTTTATGCTAGTTTATTCAAGGCGCAAAAAACAGTAGCTCTGCTGAAAGAAAATCAAAAGCGAGCAGAACAACGTGTGTATGATTTTAGTGAATTAGAAAAAAATGAAATCATCGCTCGAAATGATTTATTGAAAGCACAATTACAAGTTTCAAAAATCAAATTATCAATTGATGAAGCCCTAAACCACGTTTCCATAGTTAACTTTAACTTGATAAGCTTGTTAAAACTTCCTAAAGGAACTCAGATAGAAATTCGTGAAAGTGATTTTGCCAATTTTAAAATGGATAATATTCCAACTAGCGAACAACCTGCTTTGGAAAATAGAAAAGATTTACAGGCTGTACAATTACAAGAAAAAGCAAGTAAAGCCAACGTCAAATTAGCCAAAGGAGGGTATTATCCTTCCTTAAATCTGATCGGAGGTTATGTAGCATTGGACTTAAAAAATGTGGTAACTGTTCAAAACGCAATGAATTTTGGCTTAGGTTTATCGTATGATCTGAGTGCTATTTTTAAAAATGGAACCACAGTCAAATTAGCCGAAAGTAAAGCAATGGAACTTGAAAACTCAGAAGCAATGTTATCTGATCACATCAAAATAGAGGTTCAGGAAGCTATCGAAAACTACCACTTAGCCATTCAACAAAATGAAGTCTACGGACAAGCTGTAGCACAATCTTCAGAAAATTACCGAATCATCAAAGATAAATACGATAATGGATTAGCAGATACCAATGACTTATTGGAAGCCGATGTAGAACAATTAAGTGCTAATATCAATAAAACATTAGCCAAAGCCAATATCATTCAAAAATACTACGCCTTGATTAACGCAACAGGGCAATTAACCAGTACTTTCACTATTTCAAAACTATAACCGACACCTGACATGGAAAAGAAAAATACCAATAAAAAGTTCATCACTATATTTTTAGCATTAATCATTGTAGGTGGTTCTTATGGAACATACAAATACCTGCACGCACAATCTCATGAGATAACAGATGATGCTCAGATTGAAAAAAGAATGAATCCAATTATTCCAAGAGTTTCGGGATATGTAGACCAAGTGTATGTGAAAGACAACGATTTTGTAAAAAAAGGAGACACCTTATTTACGATTGATCAAAGAGATTTTAAAATTAAAATTGAAGAAGCCAATGCTGCACTAGTAGCTGCCGAAGGGAGTTTTGAAGTGTCAAAAGCAGACATCAGCGGTGCCGTAGCTAGCGTTGCTGTTTCTGACGCTAACGTTCAATCAGCAAGTGGAAATATCGAGACGGCGAAAATTCGTTTGGGACGCTTGACTAGTGATTACAACAGATACAACAATTTGTACCAAAATCATTCTATTACCAAACAACAATACGAACAAGCTTTAGCGGCAAAACAAGAAGCTGAAACGCAAGTACGTATTTTGCAACAACAACAAAAAGCTAGCAGCTTCCAAAAATCGGTTATTGAAGCCAAATCAAAAGTGTCTAACAAACAAAACGAAGTGGCTGCTGCCAATATCAAAAGAGCGCAAGCACAATTAGAAGCAGCTAAATTAAACCTTACGTATACTGTTGTTACTGCGGCTATCGACGGACAAGTTTCTAAAGTGGATATTCAACCAGGACAATTGGTTCAGGCTGGGCAATCATTGTTCCAAATTATCAATAATGCTTCGGCTTGGGTAATTGCTAATTTCAAAGAAACCCAATTGAACAAAATGGTAGAAGGACAAAAAGTGACCATCAAAGTAGATGCATATCCTGATTATGATTTTCAAGGAACTATTACTTCTTTTTCTCCAGCAACAGGTGCGCGTTTTTCTTTGCTACCTCCTGACAATGCTACGGGTAACTTTGTAAAAACCATCCAACGTTTGCCTGTGAAAATCAGTTTAGACACCACCAACGATCCTGAAAAAATTAAATTATTACGTCCCGGTATGAACGTGGATGTTGACGTACATTTAAAATAAAATGGTACAAGCAGACGATTTAGTAGAATACGGCTATAGACGTGTAATCATCACCATTACGGCGGTACTTTGTGCCTTGCTCGAAATTGTAGATACCACTATTGTCAACGTAGCGCTGACCAATATGCGAGGAAGTCTTGGGGCAACCTTAAATGATGTGGCATGGGTAATTACCGCTTACGCCATTGCGAATGTAATTGTCATTCCGATGACGAGCTGGCTTTCGCAACAATTTGGAAGACGAAATTATTTTGTGGTTTCCATCATCATCTTTACTACGGCTTCTTTTTTGTGTGGAAACGCAAGTAATATATGGGAACTAATTATTTTTAGGTTCATCCAAGGTTTGGGTGGAGGCGCCTTATTGGTTACCGCTCAAACCATTATTACCGAGAGTTATCCGGCGGCCAAACGTGGAATGGCACAAGCCATTTACGGAATGGGAGTTATTGTTGGTCCTACACTGGGTCCGCCATTGGGAGGTTATATTGTAGATAATTTTTCTTGGCCTTATATTTTTTACATCAATATTCCTATCGGAATTATTGCTGCTATTTTAGCGTTTACGTTTGTGAGAAGTCCAAAATACGGCGAGAAATTAAAAGCTCATCAAGTCGATTGGTTGGGAATTTTCCTTTTAAGTGCCTTCATTGGATCATTACAATACGTTCTAGAACATGGTCAACAAGATGACTGGTTTAACGATACTACTATTTTGATTTTGAGTATTGTATCGGTTTTTGGATTACTATTCTTTATCTGGCGAGAACTCACTTACGAACATCCCATTGTCAACCTCAGTGTTTTAAAAGATGGCAATCTCCGAATTGGTGTCGTGATGTGTTTTATCCTTGGATTCGGTTTGTATGGTTCTACACTTATTATTCCTATTTACACCCAAGCTATTTTGGGTTGGACAGCTACAGATGCTGGTTTATTATTAATTCCAGGTTCCATAACTACAGCATTCATGATGCCTATTATTGGTAAAATGATTCAGAAAGGAATTCCACAAGGCTATATGGTGGGAGTGGGATTCTTAATTTTCTTCTTCTTTACTTTCATGATGTACAACCGAATGACACCTGATACAGGAGTAGAACATTTGTTCTGGCCATTAATCTTGAGAGGAATTGGATTGGGATTGCTATTTGTACCCATCACTACCTTATCGCTTTCTACTTTAAAAGGAAGAAGCATTGGTGAAGGAGCAGCTTTTACAGGAATGATGCGCCAATTGGGCGGGTCTTTTGGTATTGCTATTATTACGACCTACATCACACGATTCAGTCAAGAACACCGAGTGAGTTTATTGGCTAATATAGACCCAACCAAAACCAATGTACAACAACGCATTGATATGCTTCAAAGAGGATTTATGTCCAAAGGATATAGCAGCAATGAAGCTTTGAATAAAGCGTATCAGATACTCGATTATTCGGTCATGAAACAATCTACCGTTATGGCCTATATGGATGTTTTTATGTACCTCGGAATCCTGTTTCTTTGCTGTATCCCGATTATTTTATTAATCAAAAAAGGGAAAAACAAAATCGATCCTGCAGAAGCGATGCACTAAATAAACTATAGTTGATTTCAGATTAACGATTTTTGATTGTAGAAAAGAAACAAAAATCGTTAGTCTGCTTCATTAATCGCGGTACAACTTACCTCGTAAAAATCAAATTATTCCCCTTTGATAAGTTGGCATCAAATTGGTAGCCTTCGTAGTTGAACCCTTTTAAGTCATCGATAGTTTCAGCATTCGTATCAATAATATAACGCACCATCATGCCCCTCGCTTTTTTGGCAAAGAAACTAATCATTTTTAATTTGCCATCTTTATAATCTTTAAAGTCGGGCGTTATTACAGGAACTTTAAGTGCTTTGGTATCAATTACCGAAAAATATTCATTGCTTGCCAAATTCACAAACAACTCTCCTTTTTTTAGTTCTTTATTCAAACTAGCAGTTACCTTACTTTTCCAAAAATCATATAAATTTATGCTTTCGCCAATAGGTAATTTGGTACCCATTTCCAATCGGTAGGCTTGCATCAAATCCAAAGGTTTCAGCACGCCATACAAACCTGATAAAATGCGTAAACGCTCTTGCAACACATCCAACTTTTCCATTGGAATCGTATACGCGTCTAGACCCGTATACACATCTCCATCAAAAGCATAAACCGCAGGACGGGCATTCGAACTATTGAAAGGTGTTTTCCACGCCTTATTGCGTTGCCAATTCAAATCAGCCAATTTATCTGAAATCGCCATCAATTGTGATAATTCTGTAGGTGATTTTTGTTTCAATACTGCGTGCACTTTTTTAGACTCTTTTAATAAACTCGGTTGTGTGAATTGCGTTGTAGGCAATTCTTTTTCGAAGTTCAACGACTTAGCTGGGGAAATCACTATTTTCATTATAAATGGCTTTTAATGTGCTGACTGAATTGGTTTCAAAAGTACAAATTGAAAAACCGAAAATCAAACTTTGTTTTCGTGCAACTCAAAACTTTTATTATTTTTGAAGATAAATATTGACTGCCATGGCTAAAACTAAACCTAACGACACCGAAGGAGTTAACAAATACATTTTAAATCTACCTGTAGAGCAACAAATTGCTTTGGAGCGAGTGCGTCAAATCATTAAAAACACCGTTCCCGAAGCACAAGAATACTTGAGTTATAAAATGCCTGCTTACCATTTCCACGGCATGATTGGTGGCTTTGCTGCTTTTAAAAACCATTGCAGTTTTTTTCCTTGGGATTCCAAAACCATCGACGTTTTCAAAGACGAATTAACTGGTTTCAAAACCTCAGCAGGAACCATTCAATTCACTCCAGAAAAACCACTTTCAGAAGAATTATTGCAAAAAATATTGCGTTATCGTGTGGCGAGTAATTTGGAAAAAGAGAAGAAATAAAATTATCTTCAAAAACAAAAAGCCCCAATCGGGGCTTTTTTATTCTTCTTCCGCAGTATGCGATTTAGAGTAATTTCTCCAACGCTCCAAACAATCCTTGAAGTCGTCTGGCAATTCAGTATCAAAACGCATCATCTCACCTGTATTCGGATGGATAAAACCTAAGGTTTTGGCGTGTAAGGCCTGTCTTGGTAACGCCTTAAAACAGTTGTCTATAAATTGTTTGTATTTGGTAAACGTAGTCCCTTTCAAAATCAAATGACCACCGTAACGTTCGTCATTAAACAACGGATGTCCAATGTGTTTCATATGCGCACGAATCTGATGCGTACGTCCCGTTTCCAGTTGGCATGAAATCAAGGTCACATACCCAAAACGCTCCAATACTTTGTAATGCGTAATCGCAGGTTTCCCTATTTCTGGATCGTCAAAAACCGCCATTTGCATGCGATCTTTCAGGTGTCGCGCTAAATTACCTTCAATCGTTCCCGCATCATTAGCTACATTCCCCCAAACCAAAGCCATGTATTCTCTTTCGGTCGTTTTAGCTTCAAATTGTTTGGCTAGATGCGTCATAGCCGCTTCTGTTTTGGCAATCACTAACAAGCCCGAAGTATCTTTATCAATACGATGCACCAAGCCAGGACGCTCACTGCTATTCATCGGTAAATTATCAAAATGAAACGCCAAGGCATTCACTAAAGTTCCGGTGTAATTTCCATGACCGGGATGAACGACTAAACCAGACTCTTTGTTGACAAGCAACAATGCCTCATCTTCGTACACAATATTCAACGGAATATTCTCTGGCAACACATGATTTTCAAAAGGAGGATGCGATAACATCACCTTAATCACATCCAATGGCTTGACCTTGTAGTTGGATTTCACAATTTCGTCATTGACAAAAATGTTACCGCTATTGGCCGCATTTTGGATTTTATTTCGAGTCGCATTCGGAATCAGCCCCATCAAGTATTTGTCAATACGCAAAAACGCTTGCCCTTTAGGAACTTCAAATTTGAAATGCTCAAATAATTCGTCTTCTAAGTCGAAGGATTCGGTATTATTACTCATTTACTGGGGTATCTTCTTCAGGTGTTGCCGTACTGTCAATTTGTACTTCCTCTTCATAACTCATTTTTCCATCTCCTAAAACCAAATCAATTTTAGACGATTTCATCACACGTTCTCCGGGTTTTAAATTACGTCCTTTATAACGCATGGCTAACACCATATCTTTACCCAAACTAGGCTCATAAGTTATCGTTCCTTCTTCTAAACCAATGGCTTTTAAAGTAGGTATCGCCTCACGGTAGGTTTTATCAATCAAATCAGGTAACTTCACTGAAGAATACCCCGATGCATTAATTTTAATATATACTTTTCTGCCAACTTTCACTTTCGTTCCTGGCAATGGATCTTGCTCTACCACCGTAAAAGCAGGATAATCTCCTCTAAAATCCACACTATCCAAGAGTACGTAATCCAAATCCAACTCGTCCAACTTGTCCTCTACTTGTTCCTCAGTCAGTTTACTCAAATTCGGCACCGCAATTTCATGTCCGTGATCAGTCGTAAAAGTCAACCAATGCATAAACAAATAACCCAAAACAGCAATAATGGCAAGCGCAGCCAAAACTTGACCGAAAAACACACGACTCGTTAGATACTTCCGTAAACTCATAAATTTATTTTTAGTAGGTACAAAGATAAACCTATTTCGTTTCAAAAAAAATGATAATTTTGTTTACTAGTTTGTTAGGAGCTTTTTCCCGCTATCCGCTCTATCTTTTTTTTGGCCAAAAGCCTAAAAAAAGGATCCCGCTTTTATCGGGGCTAGGATAATCTCTCCGGCAAACGCCTATAGTAAACAAAGACTTAAACCATTTGAAATGAAAAACATTGCCATCATCATGGGCGGCTATTCTAGCGAATACAAAATTTCACTAATTAGTGGAAACGTCGTGTACCAATTCTTAGACAAAACTAAATTCAACGGATTTAGAATCCATATTTTTAAAGAAAAATGGGTCTATGTAGATGCCAATGACACCGAATTTCCAATTGACAGAAATGATTTTTCAGTAACCGTTGACGGAAAAAAAATCACTTTTGATTGTGTTTTCAATGCCATCCACGGTACACCGGGCGAAGACGGATTAATGCAAGCGTATTTCGAATTGCTTGGCATCCCACAAACAGCTTGCGATTATTACCAAGCGGCTTTGACTTTCAATAAACGTGATTTGCTTTCGGTTTTAAAACCGTACGGCATCAAAACCGCGACTTCGTATTATTTGAACAAAGGCGACCTAATCGATACTAATGCTATTGTAGACAAAGTAGGATTGCCTTGTTTTGTAAAACCTAATAAAGCAGGTTCTAGTTTCGGAATCTCTAAAGTTAAAACTGCTGCCGAATTGCCTATTGCCATTGAAGTAGCGTACAAAGAAGACAACGAAATCATCATCGAAAGTTTCTTGGATGGTACGGAAGTTTCTGTGGGAGTTATCAATTACAAAGGCGAAATTACCGTGTTACCAATCACTGAAATCGTTTCTGAAAATGATTTCTTCGATTACGAAGCTAAATATTTAGGAAAATCACAAGAAATTACACCAGCTCGAATTTCAGCTGAAATGACTCAAAAAGTGGGCGAAATTGCCAAACGAGCATACAAAGCATTAAAAATGAAAGGATTCTCTCGTTCTGAATTCATCATAGTAGACGGCGAACCGCACATGTTAGAAATGAATACCATTCCTGGTTTAACCACCGAGAGTTTATTGCCACAACAAGCCAAAGAAGCTGGTATTTCATTAGAAGACTTGTTCACTAATGCTATTGAATTGGCTTTAGCTTAAAAACCAAAATTGCATCCTAATGATTATTACAATCAAAATATATAAAAATGCATAAAAATAGACTCGAAGCTTTTAGCGATGGAGTATTGGCCATCATCATCACCATCATGATTTTAGAAATTAAGGTTCCTGTAACTAACAGTTTTGAATCCTTAACTTCTTTACTACCCGTTTTTTTGAGTTATGTTTTGAGCTTTGTGTATATTGGTATTTATTGGAACAATCATCATCATATTTTTCAGGCGGTAAAACATGTTAACGGCTCTATTTTATGGAGGAATCTATTTTTGCTTTTTTGGCTTTCATTAATTCCTTTTGCAACTAGCTGGATTGGTGCTCAACATTTCTCAGCAGTTCCAATGAGTTTGTATGGTTTTGTATTATTTATGAGTGGTTTTTCATATAATATTCTGCTTAAAAAAATTCTAAGATTAGAAGGGAAAAATTCAGTTTTAGCCAGAGTTACTGAAAAAGATAATAAAGGAAAAATTTCGTTATTTTGTTACCTGTTAGGAATCCCAACATCCTTCGTTTCGGTTTGGATTTCAGGATTTCTCTATTTTGCGGTAGCCTTACTTTGGATCATTCCAAACAAAAAAATTGAAAACGAAATAATGAACAATTAATAAACATGAGAAAAGCCATATTTCCAGGATCGTTTGACCCCATTACTTTAGGTCACCAAGACATCATCAAAAGAGCCTTGCCTTTGTTTGACGAAATCGTGATTGCGATTGGTATCAACGCCGATAAAAAATACATGTTTTCCTTAGAAGACAGAAAACGATTCATCGAAGAAACCTTCAAAAACGAACCTAAAATTTCGGTAATCACCTACGAAGGTTTAACGATTGATTTGTGTCAAAAAATCAATGCCAACTTCATTTTACGTGGTTTGCGCAACCCTGCCGACTTCGAATTTGAAAAAGCCATTGCTCACACGAACAGACGTTTGTCTAAGATTGAAACGGTCTTTTTATTAACGGCTGCCAAAACTTCGTACATCAGTTCAAGCATTGTACGCGATGTGATTCGAAATCACGGCGAATACGAACTATTAGTACCTGATGCGGTTCGAGTGCTGTAGTATTATTTCCTAAAATTTGTGAAAAGCGCTATTTAGCGTTACTTTCGCCAAAAAAATAAAACCATGAGTTTAGATAGAGAATTAAACAAACGTAGCGGAGGTCAATGTGAATTGTGTGCTGCTACAGAAAACTTAAAAGTATATACCGTTTTACCTACTCAAAAAGGAGGAATTGACGAAAGTGTTTTTGCTTGTGCTACTTGTATTGACCAAATTGAAAATCCTGATAATGTGGATGTAAACCATTGGCGTTGTTTGAATGACAGTATGTGGAGCGAACAAACAGCGGTTCAAGTAGTAGCTTGGAGAATGTTAAGCCGTATGCGTGCAGCGGGTTGGCCACAAGAATTGTTAGACATGATGTACCTTGACGAAGATACTTTAGCTTGGGCACAAGCCACTGGCGAAGGAGAAGACGATGAAAACAAAATCATCCACCGCGATAGCAATGGAGTTATTTTGGAACACGGAGACTCAGTAGTATTAATCAAAGACTTGAAAGTAAAAGGTTCAAGTATGGTGGCTAAACAAGGAACTGCCGTGCGTAACATCCGTTTGGATCACGAAAATGCCGAATACATTGAAGGAAAAGTCGATGGTCAACAAATTGTAATCATCACACAATACGTGAAGAAAATATAACTTTCGGTTACACCTAAAAAAAAACGTCTTGATTGCTCAAGACGTTTTTTTATTCTTCTTCGTATATCGTAACTGAATTATTCTTCTTTCTTAATCACTTTTCGAGCGACTTCAATTTTAAACTTCTTGCCTTTCATTTTTTCGTCTCTCACGTTCTGAAGTAAGTCTTTCACTTTGTTGTATTTGACCGCGGCAAACGAGATAAAATCTTTGACCTCAATCAATCCTAAATCGCCTTTTTCTAATTTTCCTTTTTGAGAAAAGAAACCTACAATATCAATCTTATTCAGTTTGTTTTTCTTTCCACCACTAATGTAAATCGTTTGGAATTCAGGTGGTTTAGGTAAAGTTGTAGCCGAATCTACTGGCAAGACTTCCATGCCGTAATCCAAATACTCCATTTTTTTCTCCGATTCGTGCGCGATAATATAGGCCGTTCCTGAAGCCTGCATACGAGCCGTACGCCCATTTCGGTGCGTGAATTCGTCTTCTTTCAAAGGTAAATGATAATGAATCACGTGTTTCATTTCTGGAATATCCAATCCACGTGCAGCTAAATCGGTAGTGATTAAATAACTCACACTTCCATTTCTAAACTGAATCAAAGCGCGTTCTCTCTCATCCTGATCCATTCCACCGTGATAGTAAGTCGCATAGATTCCTTTGGTATTTAACGTATCGCTAATACGCTCCGCAGCATCGCGATGATTACAAAAAATAATAGCCGCTTGCGATTTCAACGAACAAATCAACTGAAACAAAGTGTTGATTTTGTCTTTCTCTTTGGAAACGACTAGTTTCATACTTAAGTTGTTCTCTTCTTGTGTTTCGGGAATAAAATCCAAAACAGTAGGATTCACCACCCGAGTGTATTTGGGAATTTCAATATCGGAAGTTGCCGATACCAAAACACGTTTGTTCAGTTTGGTTAGTTTACCAATGATAAACGACATTTGTTCGTGAAACCCTAATTGTAATGATTTATCAAATTCGTCCAAAACTAAGGTTTGAATTTTATCCAAACGGAAAGTACCTCGGTCAATATGGTCGGCAATTCGACCTGGAGTTCCAATTAGAACGGCGGGTGGATTACTTAAATTCTTAATTTCTATATCAATGGAGTGACCACCATAACAGGTATTCACTTTGTAATCGGTTCCCATTTTTTTCCAAACCTGTTCAATCTGCAACCCTAATTCGCGCGAAGGAACTAAAATCAAACATTGCACCGACAAAATTTCGGCTTGCAATAATTCGAAAATTGGCAATAAAAAAGCCAATGTTTTTCCCGAACCTGTTGGCGAAAGCAATAGCACATTATTATCATTTAAAATAGCATCTTGTGCTACTTCTTGCATTTCATTAAGACTCTCAATCCCTAAATTCAGGAGTAGGTTGTTGGAATGGTGTTTTGTATTCATAGTGCAAAGATAGTGCTTTGGTTGGCGAATAAGAAAACCCAAGTCTTTATTTGATTCTTTTTCACTAATAATTTTAAAAAAGCTACATTTGATTTTTAAAAAAGCTACCAAAAATGAAATTTTTAACAACACTATTCCTTTTGTTTTCCTTGACTATTTTGGCACAAACCAACACGAAATACGATACCTATTTTGAAAAAGGAAACGGCAATCAATCGGCAACTTACCAAGAGACAATCGCTTATTTTCAATTATTGGCGAATGATTTTAAAACCATCAATATAAAAACAATGGGCTTAACCGATAGTGGCGAACCCTTGCATATGGTGACTTTCAATACGGATGCCACTTTTGACTTTGAAGCTATTCAAAAAAACAAAGCCGTGTTATTCATCAACAACGGAATTCACGCAGGAGAACCTGATGGGATTGATGCATCGATGCAGTTCTTTAGAGATTTGGCTTTAGGCAAAATAAAAGCGCCTAAAAATACCGTAATCGTGTGCATTCCAGTGTACAATATTGGCGGCGCTTTAAACCGAAACAGCTTTACAAGAGCCAATCAAAACGGTCCAGAAGAATACGGTTTTAGAGGCAATGCCCGCAATTATGATTTGAATCGGGATTTCATCAAATCGGATACGCGAAACACCAAAAGTTTTGTCGAAATTTTTCATCAAATTAATCCGGATGTTTTTATTGACAACCACGTGAGTAATGGTTCTGATTACCAATACAAACTCACCTACATTATGACAGAACCCGATAAGTTAGGAACGGTTTTGGGTTCGTATCTACAAAAAGAAATGATGCCAAGTTTAGTAAAAGATTTGCAAAAGAAAAAAATCGAAACGACTCCTTATGTCAATACGTTTCACGAAACGCCAGATCAAGGGTTTGCGCAGTTTTTTGACAGTCCTCGCTACACCACAGGCTATACATCCCTATTCAATTCGATTGGATTTGTGGTGGAAACGCACATGCTAAAAAAATACGCTGATCGTGTCAAAGTAACCTACGAATTCATGAAATCTACTTTAGAATTCACTGATGCGAATGCTACTACCATCAAACAAAAAAGACAAGAAAACGAAGTGCAATTCCAACCAAATCAAACCTATACCCTGCAATGGGAAGTGGACAATAGTATAAAAGAACCCTTTACTTTTTTGGGCTATGAAGCAGGTTACAAAAAAAGTGAGGCCACTACGGGTCAACGTTTGTTTTACAACCGAAACAAACCCTTTAAAAAAGAAGTGCCTTTCTTTCCGAAATACAAATCAGTAAAAGACGTAACCATTCCTAAAGCCTATGTCATTCCGCGTGGATTTTGGCCGGTAATTGAACTCTTAAAAAGCAATGGCATTGTCTTTCAACCCATTCCAAAGGACACGATTATTGAAGTAGAAAGCTACCGAATTGTAGATTACAAAACTACGCCTTCGGCTTACGAAGGACATTATATCCACCGAAATACCGTAGTAACATCAAAAACTGAAAAACTGGCTTTCGCCAAAGGAGATTACATCATTCCTACCCAACAAAAAGGCATCAAATACCTTTTAGAAACGCTAGAACCCGAAGCGGTGGACTCTTTTTTCAATTGGAATTTCTTTGATCCCATTTTACAACAAAAAGAAGGGTATTCGGATTATGTATTTGAAGATACCGCAGCACAATTACTGAAAGACAGTCCTAAATTAAAAAGTGATTGGGAAGCAAAAAAACAAAAGGAACCCGAGTTCTTGAACAATCCTAAAGCGCAATTGGATTGGATTTACAAACAGTCCGTGTATTATGAAAAAGTGCATTTACAATACCCTGTTTATCGAATTATTAATTAAAAAAAGCTCCTATTTTAGGAGCTTTTCTTCTTCAAATAATAATTTGATATTTTCATACGAGTTCTTCAGGGCCTCTTTGATTTGCAATGGACTTAGCCAAGCTACTTTCTCAATTCCTTCTTCGGCTTGACCAATGAGTTCTCCATCATAATCAGAAGTCATTTCAAACCAATGCGTGATTTTAAGTCGGTATTTTCCGTTGCGTTTAAAAATATGATAAGTCTTTTGAAGTTTGTTAGTCACCATCAATTGTCCAACCCCCGTTTCTTCCTCTACTTCTCGCATGGCGGTGTCTTCAATTTCTTCACCCTTGTTGGTTCCACCTTTAGGTAAATCCCACTTTCCATTTCTAAAAATAAAAAGCACCTCCCCTTTTTTATTGTAAACCAAGCCACCACCTGCTTTATTTACAGGGATTTTTTCTTTTAAAGTCTTCAAAATTTCCTTTTCATCAGGATGATACAAATAAGCTTTTTGAATTTTATTTTGAAAAATTTTTACAATAAGCTGTTCGATGTCAATACTTTCTAACAAAAACAATTGAAAATCGGTCTCTTTAGAGATATGATTTGTTAAAAAAAGTGGTTTGTCGTTCACAAAAACTTTATACATTTGCACTATGATTTTTAATAAAGAAACAGCCGAAAAAACAGCCGAATTGCTTTTGCAAATAAATGCAATTAAATTGAATCCAAGAAATCCTTTTACATGGGCTTCTGGATGGAAATCACCAATCTATTGCGACAACCGACTAATCCTTTCATTTCCAGCCATCCGAAATTATGTTCGCGATGAGTTTGCCAAAAATATTGAAAAACAATTTGGCAAACCCGACGTAATTGCAGGAGTTGCTACTGGAGCCATTGGAATTGGTATTCTTGTTGCTGAAAGTATGGGACTTCCTTTTGTATACGTTCGTCCAGAACCTAAAAAACACGGAAGACAAAATCAAGTAGAAGGTTTTTTACAAAAAGGACAAAATGTAGTAGTTGTTGAAGACTTAATTAGCACAGGAAACAGTAGTTTACTTGCTGTGGAAGCTTTGAAAGAAGCAGGAGCTAATGTCAAAGGAATGGCTGCTATTTTTACGTATGGATTTGATTTAGCCGAGCAAAATTTCAAAAATGCTAAAGTGGAATTATGCACTTTGAGTAATTATGACAACTTATTGAACTTGGCTGTCGCCAAAACCTATATCACCGAAGAAGAACAACAAACTTTAAGCGAATGGAACGTGAATCCTTCGACTTGGAATGTGTAATTTGAAAAAATAAAAACCAGATGAATTTAGAAAGTCCAAAAGTTAGCGTTCAAAAATCGGCTCAGAGTCTATTTGATTTGTTGTCTGATGTAAAGAACTTTGAACAATTAATGCCTGAAAATATCGCGAAATTTGAAGTGATTGGTGCTGATGCTTTCATTTTTGGTTTAAAAGGAATGCCTGAAATCAAATTAGTCATTAAAGAAAAAGTGGCTCCAACTCAATTAGTTTTAGGTGCTGCTAGCGATAAATTGCCTTTTACTTTAAAAGCTTCAATTGACGCTGTTACGGAAAGTAGTGCTGATGTAAAATTAGATTTTGAAGGCGATTTCAACCCCATGATGGCGATGATGATTAAAGGACCTATTCAAAAATTCATCGAAACCTTGGTGGAGAATATGCACAAACTTTAAATTTAAAATACACAATAAAAAAGGGCTGTAATTGTAATTACAGCCCTTTTTTATTAATATAACATTTGAATTTCTTTGATATCAAATTCAGCAACCGAATCATCTTCTAACAAAACTTGCAACCTTCCAACAAGAGATATTCCTTGAATAATTCCCATGAATTTTTCCTCTTTTTGATTCGTGAACGGCATCGGAATACCTTTTTTATATAAAAAATCCACAAATTGTTGACGTAACAAAGCTGGATTTAGTTTACTCTCAGATACATTCACTTCTAAATTCGCAATAATTTCAAGAAGCAACTCTTCTTTATCCAATTCTTTTCCTGTTACCACTGCCAAAGAAGATGCTTTTGGCAATCCTTCAAAATTGGTTTGGTTGACATTCAACCCTAAACCTACGATTGACAAGATAGTTCCATCACTTTTAATACTATTTTCAATCAAAATACCCCCAATTTTTTTATTGGCTGACAGAATGTCGTTCGGCCATTTGATACTTAAATCAGGAATATTATTCTTTTTTAATGCCGCAATAACCGCCAAAGAAACGGCAATATTTAAGTTGAAGATTTCGTTAATTTCTAATAAAAAATCCTTAACCAAAACACTCATTATTAGATTTTTACCCACTTCAGAGTTCCAAACTGCTCCCATTTGCCCCTTCCCTTTGATTTGGTTCTCGGCGGTAACCACAGTGAAATTTTCAAGATCTGGTTGAGTCGATATTCCTTTAAGAAATTCATTAGTAGAATCTATGGCATCGAGTTTGATTAGTTTCATACAACTATAATTTGCAACACAGAACTTAATATTCTGTTAATGGTTCAAAAATAATCACAAAAAATGGTAACTTTACCAACTTATATTAAAAATAATTCATGGCGAAAAAGACTATAAATAATGATGTGCTCATTGCTAACATCATCAAGGGAATCGAAGAAGTAAAAGGAAATGATATTGATATCTTAGATTTAAGAGAAATAGATACGGCAGTATGCGATTATTTCATCATCTGCAACGGAACCTCTAACACTCAAGTTAACGCCATTGTAAGCTCCGTTCAAAAAACCGTTTCAAAAGAATTGAAAGACAAGCCTTGGCATGTGGAAGGAACTGATAATGCCGAGTGGGTATTGATGGACTATGTCAATGTAGTGGTTCACGTTTTCCAAAAACACATCCGTGAGTATTACAACATCGAAAGCCTTTGGGGAGATGCTAAAATTACTTCAATCGAAAACAAATACTAAAGAAAAAAACTAGTAATGGCGAATAATAATCCTAATCCGAATAAATTTAAAGTAAGTCCTTGGTTAGTTTACACAGGAATTCTTCTTATTTTTCTTTTCATCAGTTTTGCAACTGGCGGAAGTAATTTTGAGGAACCTGCACAATTAACTTCGTCAAAATTCAATAATTTCCTTGAAAAAGGACAAATTGAAAAAGTGATTGTGTACAATAAAAGTGAGGCCGAAGTGTACTTAACTTCAGCGGCTTTAAAAGACAAAACACATTCAAAAGTAGCTAAAGACGTTTTTGATCGTCCCAATGCTGGACCGCATTATACTTTAGAAATTGGTAACGACCAAATCTTCCAAACTAAATTGGAAAAAGCGGTTGGAGAAGGAAAATTGAAAGATTTTAACTTCTTACAAAAAAGCAATTGGACTGACATTATAGTTAGTCTATTGCCCATTATCGTCATTATTGCTGTTTGGATATTCATCATGAGAAGAATGTCAGGTGGCGGTGCTGGTGGTGGTGGACAAATTTTCAATATTGGAAAATCCAAAGCCAAATTATTTGACGAAAAAACAGATATCAAAACTACATTCAAAGATGTGGCTGGTTTAGAAGGAGCTAAAGAAGAAATTCAAGAAATTGTTGAATTCCTGAAAAACCCTGAAAAATATACCAATCTTGGAGGTAAAATCCCAAAAGGCGCTTTATTGGTAGGCCCTCCTGGAACAGGAAAAACCTTGTTAGCTAAAGCTGTTGCTGGTGAAGCACAAGTACCTTTCTTTTCTTTATCAGGTTCTGACTTTGTAGAAATGTTTGTAGGTGTTGGAGCGTCTCGTGTAAGAGATTTGTTCAAACAAGCCAAAGAGAAATCGCCTGCTATTATCTTTATCGATGAGATTGATGCAGTAGGTAGAGCAAGAGGGAAAAACAATATGTCAGGTGGTAATGACGAGCGTGAAAATACTTTGAATCAGTTACTAACTGAGATGGATGGTTTTGGAACGAATTCGAACGTTATTGTACTAGCTGCTACCAACCGTGCTGACGTTTTAGACAAAGCATTAATGCGTGCAGGTCGTTTTGACAGACAGATTTTTGTGGATTTACCAGACATTCGTGAGCGTGGAGAAATCTTTAAAGTGCATTTAGCGCCTTTGAAAAAAGTAGAAGGATTAGATGTTGACTTTTTAGCCAAACAAACGCCTGGTTTTTCTGGTGCTGATATTGCCAATGTTTGTAATGAAGCGGCTTTGATTGCTGCAAGAAACAACAAAACAGCAGTTGACAAACAAGATTTCTTAGACGCTGTAGATCGAATCATTGGCGGTTTAGAAAAGAAAAATAAAATTGTAACTCCTGAGGAGAAAAAAGCCATTGCTATACACGAAGCAGGTCACGCAACAGTAAGCTGGATGTTAGAACACGCAGCACCACTTATCAAAGTTACTATTGTTCCGAGAGGACAAAGTTTAGGAGCTGCTTGGTATTTACCGGAAGAACGTTTAATCGTTCGTCCTGACCAAATGTTAGACGAAATGTGTGCTACTATGGGAGGAAGAGCCGCTGAAAAAGTTATCTTCAACAGAATTTCAACTGGCGCATTAAGTGACTTAGAAAAAGTAACTCGTCAAGCGAGAGCTATGGTAACGGTTTATGGTTTAAATGAGAAAATTGGAAACGTTACTTACTATGATTCTTCAGGTCAAAGTGAATACAGTTTTTCAAAACCATATTCTGACGAAACAGCCAAAGTAATTGACGAAGAAATCTCTACTTTAATCGAAGGACAATACCAAAGAGCGATTCAAATACTAGAAGAAAACAAAGAAAAGCTGAACCAATTAGCTGATATTTTAATCGAAAAAGAAGTCATATTTAAAGATGATTTAGAAGCTATTTTTGGAAAAAGAAGCTTTGACGAAAACTTGGAAGAAGTAGTCTCCTAATTTTAAATTATTAATTATTAATAAAATCTTAATTCAAAAATCACTTTTGAATTAAGATTTTTTTATCTTTGAACGTTTTCAAACAATATTTTAAGTAGTTCAAATAGAATATGAGTCTTTTTAGAAAATTATTTAGTTCCAGTAATCCAGCTTCCGAGGAAGATAAAGAGAACGAACAAAGCCAATTTCTTCCTGAAGTAACTATGGCTGTTGACGAAGCTTTTATTTATCATTTCAAAAAGAATGGTGGTAAATTTATCTACTGTGAAAATAAAAAAGAAGTAACTGAACAATTTGAAAATATATTAGAAGAAAACGATTGGTTTGAAAATGAAGTTTTATGCTTTGACACTACTCTTTTTAATTTACTTGAAGAAAACAAATTACCTTACGACAAACCTACAAACCCTACATTTCTATTAGCCAGTTGTGAAAACTTAATAGCTGAAGAAGGATCTATCTTATTTTCGTCTAAGCAAATTAAGCAACTAAAACCTAATGAATTACCTGTAAATATTATTATTATCGCTACTACAAGCCAAATTCTTGGAGCTAAAAGCGATGGCCTTAGTGCTATAAAAAAGAAATACGAAAGAGACTATCCTACTAATATCACTACTATAAAATATTTCGAAAAAGCTAAAGAAGAAGATTTTACACAATACGGAAGTTCTGCTAAGAACCTGTATTTATTGCTTTTAGAAGATCTTTAAGATGAATGAAACACTTAAAAGAGGAATTTCTGGTGTAGTTTACATTACACTTCTATTGTTCTCTATTCTCTATTCTACAGAAAGTTTTATCCTTTTATTCGGCATCTTTTTAGTGATTGCTACTTTTGAATTCTGCCATTTGGTAAAAATCAACACTATTTTGCCGCTGTCATTTGTTACACTTTCCTATTCAATTATTAGTTTAATAAGTTACTATAAAACAGAAACCGACGATTACTTATCTAATCTTCAGGAAAAACCGACCGAATTAGGAGTTGACATTGAACAACTAAATTTAGGACTTTTAAGCATTACTTTATTAGTATTTATTAAATGCCTTATTTTTTTATTTGATAATCAAGAACAAACGATTACAAAACCATGGAAGTATATGTATTTATTAGGTTATATACTACTTCCTTTTATTTTTATTGTAAAAATTTCCTTCGGAATAAAAGATTACAATCCTAAAATTATCATAGGCCTTTTTGTATTGATTTGGACTAATGATACCTTTGCCTATCTTGTTGGAAAATCAATAGGAAAACACAAATTATACGAACGAATTTCTCCTAAGAAAACTATTGAAGGATTTCTTGGCGGGCTTGTATTTGCGATTTTTGCAGGGTATTTAATTTCTAAATTGTACATCAAACCAAATCCTGATTTTAGTGATAAATCCATTTTAATTTGGACAATTATTGCTTTAATCGTAGGTGTTTTTGGAACTATTGGTGACTTAATCGAATCCAAATTCAAACGTATCGCTGAGGTAAAAGACAGCGGCAAAATAATGCCTGGACATGGAGGCATACTAGATCGCCTAGATAGTGTTATATTTGTAGCACCAATTGTATATTTATTTTATCAAATTTTATCTTATGTTTCATAAAGAAGGAACTCCGTCAATTTTATTAGGTACTTTTATTACTGCCATTGTTTTATTAGCTAGTGACTATCTAATTGACACCAATTGGATTCAGATGATGATTCAGATTATCACAATTCTATTTTTAATTATCATTCTTCAATTTTTTAGAAATCCGAAACGTACTTTCATCTTAAACGAAGATCAAATTCTTTCTCCTGTAGATGGAAAAGTGGTTGTCATTGAAGAAGTATATGAGGGAGAATATTTTAAAGACAAACGTTTACAAGTTTCTATATTCATGTCACCAATTAACGTACATGTGACTCGTTATCCAATGGGAGGTGTTGTAAAATTTAGTAAATACCACCCTGGTAAATTTTTAGTAGCTTGGCATCCAAAAGCAAGTGAAGAAAATGAAAGAACTACTATAGTGGTAGAAAATAAATCATTCGGAGAGGTATTATACAGACAAATTGCGGGTGCATTAGCCAAGCGAATTGTAAACTATGCCGAAGAAGGAATGCAAGTAATTCAAGGAACTGATGCTGGTTTTATCAAATTTGGTTCAAGAGTAGATTTATTTTTACCTTTGGGAACACCAATCAATGTAGTGTTAAATCAAAAAGCCATCGGCGGAAAAACAGTTATTGCAACTAAAGCGTAATGATTGTGAACGATTTAGACAAACGATTTGACGAAGCCGTTGAAGCAGCTTCTAAAATGACACAAGCCTCTTTACCTCAAGATGTACAATTGCGCTTATATGCTTTTTACAAACAAGCAACCTTTGGCTCTGCCCAATACAACCAATCTGAAAATTTTGATTTGCGTAATGCTTTCAAAACCAATGCTTGGATGCAAATCAGTCATATATCTATTGAAGAAGCCAAAGAACAGTATATTGAAATCATCAATTCTTTATTGAAAAAATAAACAAGTCATGAAAAAACACTTTTTTAAAGTAATTTATGTAGCATTCTTTTTTATTTTATTCTCTTGTAACAAGAAAAAACTAACCGAAGTAGTTGAAGTTCCTCTGCCAAGTGCTGAAGAAAAAATCACTATGGGAATCCCTGATGATGTCAAAGCAAATGATGGTTCTTTTCAATTAGAAAAATTATCCTTTGGCTACGATGCTTTGGTGCCAAATTTATCGGCAATCACTTTAGAAAACCATTACTCTAAACACTATTTATCTTATACGAATAAGTTGAATGAAGCTATTGCGGGAACTAATTTAGAAAACGGTACTATCGAAGAAGTATTATCTCAGTTAGACACCAATAATGAAGATCAAAAAAACAATGCAGGGGGCTATTACAACCATTCCCTTTATTTTAAATGTATAGGGCCAAAAGCAGGAGGTCAACCGAAAGATTCCTTGGCTACCACAATTGAAAAAGATTTTGAATCTTTTGATAATTTCACCACTCAATTCAAAGGTGAAGCAACCAAAGTATTTGGTTCAGGCTGGGTGTGGTTAATTGTAGATCGTTCTGGAAAACTACAAATCACAAGTACTGCCAACCAAGACAATCCTTTAATGAGAAATGCGAAAGTGCAAGGCAAACCTATCTTAGCTCTTGATGTTTGGGAACACGCTTATTATTTGGATTACCAGTACAAGAGAAAAAATTACATTGATGCGTTCTTTAATATCATCAACTGGAGAAAAGTTGAAGAAAATTACGAAGAAGCTATTTCAAAATAGCATTCTTTTTTTTACTTCAACTGATAAATAAAAGATTCCAACGGTTCAATAGCAATTTGTACTTTTCCTTGTCCGTGAACTACTTCTAAAGTCAAGACACTATTTTGATACAACTGATCAACAATTGTGTATTTTCCGTCTTTTAAATGCCATTTCTGAATCACATCTTCTGGGATTTTTAATTCAAAATGACTGGTATGTACGGATGAAAAATTAGAAACAACAACCAACTTTTCTGCATCCGACCAACGCACAAACGAATACACTTCAGGATAATAACCCTCAGTAGCATACCTATTTAGTCCTTGAATTTCTTGAAATTTTCCCATCAAAGCCGAGCTTCTTAAGGTAAAGTTCAATACCCTTTTATAAAAATCACGTAACGATTTCTCTGAAGATGACAATTGCCCACCGTCAAATTTACCGCCATTCATCCAGCGTTGATGATTCGGAACACCTACATAATCAAAAATAGATGTTCTGGAACGGGTTCCAAAACCTCCGTTTTCATTTCCTGCTTCGCCTACTTCTTGTCCAAAATAAATCATCGTTGGCGAAGTACTAATGGTAGCAGAAACCACCATTAGTGGCTTTCCTTTTTCTGCTGAACCTGCAAATTCAGGACTTGCTAATCGTTGTTCGTCATGATTGTCCAAGAAATGCAGCATGTGGTGCTCAATATCAGCTAGTCCTCTTTGAATATCTGTAATCGGATCCGTTTGGCTTCTGCCTTGTACAATTTCTTTTAACTTGTCATACAATTCCACTTTGTCATACAGATAATCCATTTTGCCTAAACGAATGTAATTTCTATATTCTTTTGGGTTGTACACCTCTGCTAATAAAAATGCATCGGGCCTTTTTACTTTAATAGCCGAATTCATATAGCTCCAAAACTCATACGGTACCATTTCGGCCATATCATAACGAAAACCATCAACTCCTTTGGCCAACCAATATTCGGCAATAGCGCGGAATTTTTTCCAAGAGCTTGGTACTTTTTTTTCATTCCAAAAATCAAAATGTTCTTGACACGATTTGGTTTCAAATTCGGCTGGAAGTTCTGCGAAATCTTTAGTGCCGTCAGGACGAATTCCGTAATTTACTTTTACCGTTTCGTACCAATCGTTTTTATCAGGTTTAGCCAATCGTGAACCATTCCCAGTCCATTTTGCAGGAAATTCTTCAAATTTACCATCAATCAACGGATTCACTTCTCCGTTTAAAGGAGTAATACCTTCTGGCAATTCGAAACGGGTATTCGGAATGTAATAGAAATTATTGTCCTTATGGTATTCTACAGTAACATCATCATCTGCACCAAAATCTCTAACCCCTTTTGGATTATTCTTTCCTTCGTATTTACGGGCAACGTGATTAGGAACAATATCTATAATCAACTTCAATCCCGCTTTATGTGTACGTGCTATTAAGTCTTCAAATTCTTGCAAACGATTGGCTGGATTTACTGCCAAATCTGGATTTACGTTGTAATAATCTTTTACAGCATAAGGAGAACCCGCTCTTCCTTTTACCACTTCAGGATCATCATTTGAAATGCCGTATTGAGTATAATCTCGTATAACAGCATGATGCGGAACTCCAGTGTACCAAATGTGACTTACCCCTAAATCTTTAATTTCTTGTAATGCTTTGTCTGTAAAATCATTGAACTTCCCTACCCCATTTTCCTCAATGGTTCCCCAAGGTTTGTTAGTCGTATTGGTATTTCCAAATAATCGTGTAAAAACTTGATACACTACAGCTTTGTGTGGTGGGGTATTTGTCATTTTTTGAGTATTACTTTTTTTATGATGAGATTGCGCTCCACTATATAGCGAAAAAACAAGAACTGCAATAAAAAGAATTTGTTTCATAGTTAAATAGCATTTAAGCTTATTGACAAATATAATTATTTTTAAGACATCGGCAAGAACGACTTTATTAGGAATTAAATAGTTCCTCTTTGCCTTATAAATATTTCTTAAATGTCCTTGCTCTTCATACAATTTGATTAATTTTATACCCAAAATATTTAGACTTGAAAAAAATTCAATTTGCACTCTATTTTGCTTTGTTTTTAGTACTTGTACCAAAAGTAATGGGACAGGCGCCTAAAAAAATCATGGTAGAACATTCTGATTTTGCTGATGTAAACCAAGTAGAAATTCCAGATGCTTTTTTACTAACTGGAAATGTACGTGTCAACCATGACGGAGTGGTTTTAACATGTAACAAAGCCTATTATTTTCAAAAAGAAAACTACATCAAAGCTTTTGGAAATGTGCAATTAGTTCAAGGCGACACCTTATTCTTAAATAGTAAGTATGCTGAATACAGCGGCAATGTAAAAAAAGCATTTGCAACAGGCGATGCTGTAATGAGTTCTCCTGAAGCTACTTTGGTAACAGATACCATTAATTTTGACCGAAACACTCAAGAAGTGTTTTATAATACCAAAGGAACGATAACCAACTTACAAAACACCTTAGTGAGTAAATCGGGAAAGTACTATGTCCCTGAAAAAAAATTCGAATTTCTGACTGAAGTTACGATAACCAATCCCACTTATGTTATCAAATCCAATCATTTGGATTATTACAGTAATTCTGGACACTCCTATTTATTAGGCCCTTCTACTATTACTAGTAAAGCCAATTATATTTATACCGAAAAAGGATTTTACGACACCAAGAAAAACAAAGCGCATTTCCTTAACAAATCGTACATTAAATACGACGACCGAATCATTCGGGGAGATAGTTTGTATTACGACAGAAACAAAGAATTTGCTTCGGCTTCTCGCAATGTAAAAATCACCGATTCCATCAATCGTGGTATTGTAAAAGGACATTATGCTGAAATGTACAAGAAAAAAGACTCCCTTTTTGTAACCAAAAGAGCCGTTGCCATCAACTTTGTCGAAAATGACTCCGTTTACATTCACGGAAAAAAATTAATGGTAACAGGAAAAGAAGGTAACCGAATCATTCGGGCGTTTAATAACGTGCGTTTTTTCAAAAAAGACATGAGTGGTAAGTGTGACTCTATACATTCGAATTCCAAAATTGCCTTGACCAAATTAATTGGAAATCCCATTCTCTGGAATGGAGAAAGCCAAATTACTGGAGATGTCATGCATCTCATTGGTAACAACACAACACAAAAATTAGACTCGCTCAAAGTGCTTAACAATACCTTTCTCGTCTCCAAAGACACTCTCGGAACGGGATACAACCAAATTAAAGGACAAAATCTCTTCGGTAAATTTGAAGAAGGAAAACTACATGATGTGGACATTATCAAAAATACTGAGGTGATTTATTATATGCGGAATGTCGCTCACGAACTTATTGGCATCAACAAGAATAAGAGTAGTAAAATCAATATTCTATTCAATAAAAACGAGGTGGATCAAATTACCTTTTTCAAACAAGTAGATGGCGACTTATTCCCTGAAAAAGATTTACCTGAAAATGACCGAAAACTAAAAGGCTTCATTTGGCGAGGAGAAGAACGAATACAATCCAAGGACGATATCTTCCCTCCTGAAGAAAATGAGGATATTGAAAAAATAGCCAAACAAGCCAAAGCACAAAAAGACAAGAAAAATATACCAATGAAAGTGCGAAAAGAAACTTTGGATTACGATAAAAAGAAGAAGAAATAGCTATTGAAATGGCAATCGAAAAATACATACAGTGAACAACGATTTTATACAATACCAAGCACAAACCTCTCCTTATCCTTTAGGAATGGAAGTGTCACACGCTATAGGATCGTATATTTACGATACCAACAATAACCGGTACTTGGATTTTGTAGCCGGTGTTTCGGCTTGTTCATTGGGACACCAGCATCCAAGAGTGAATCAAGCCATTAAAGACCAATTGGATTTGTATTCACACGTGATGGTGTATGGCGAATATTCGCAAAGTCCTGCGGTGGAGTATTGCAAATTAATGGCTTCGCTCCTGCCCGAGCCTTTAAACAAAACGTATTTAGTTAACTCGGGAACTGAAGCAATAGAAGGCGCATTAAAATTAGCCCGTCGTGTTACAGGTCGTAGCCAATTGATTTCGTGTCACAATGCGTACCACGGCAATACCATGGGATCCATGAGTGTCATGGGATTTGAAGAACGCAAACAAATTTTTCGTCCCTTAATTCCTGATGTCGAATTCATTACTTTCAATAACGAAGCCGATTTAGAGAAAATCACTACTAAAACAGCTGGAATCTTACTTGAAACCATTCAAGGAGGTGCAGGATTCATCCAACCTGAAAATGATTTTCTAAAAAAAGTACGCCAACGTTGCGACGAAGTCGGTGCGATTATGATATTGGACGAAATCCAACCTGGTTTTGGACGTACAGGAACCCTTTTTGGCTTTCAAAATTACGATGTCGTACCTGATATTGTGGTAATGGGAAAAGGCATGGGAGGTGGAATGCCTGTTGGAGCTTTTACCGCTTCGGCAGCTAAGATGGATTTGTTAAGCCATGATCCAAAGTTAGGACATATCACTACTTTTGGCGGACACCCTGTCATAGCGGCAGCTTGTTTGGCTACCTTGAAAGAAATTACTGAAACTTCGTTGATGGCGGATGCTTTAGCCAAAGAAAAACTCTTCCGATCACTCTTGGTACATCCTTTGATAGAAGAAGTTAGAGGAAAAGGATTAATGTTGGCAGCAATGACAAAAAACGCCGATATTACCAATGAAGTTATTTTAAAATGTCAAGACAAAGGCTTGATTTTGTTTTGGTTACTTTTTGAAGGTTGTGCGATTCGAATTACACCTCCATTGACTATTTCTGAAGAAGAAATACGAGAAGGTTGTGCCATCTTACTCGAAGTAATGACCGAAGTAGCCAAAAAAACATAACGCTATTTCTACTTGCTTTTTGTTAATTAAATTGTTCACAACAATTCTTGCTTTTTCTCGTATAACTATTCTATTTTCCTAATTTTATTTAGGCCAAATTCAAAAACAAAACAGCATGCAATTAAGCAACGAAGAAGAAGATTACAACTTATCTCTTTCCAAATTTGAGTCGATGTTAAAGACCAATAAAGTCTTGTTTTTTGACTCCGAGGAATTTGAAGAAATTATCCTTCACTATATTGATTCAGGAAAAACTTCTTTGGCCAAAAAAGCATTGAAATTAGCCTTGGAACAACACCCAAAATCTACAGGTTTAAAATTAGTTCAAGTCGAAATGTTAGTCTATGAAGACCAATTGGATTTGGCAGAAAAAATGCTAAACGAGCTGTATGCCCTTGAACCTAACAACGAAGAAATTTACATTCAAAAAGCTAATATTTATTCTAAAAGAGACCAACACGAAAAAGCAGTTGAACTCTTAAAAATTGCCTTGAAATATACTGATGATTACGCCGATGTCTATAACCTAATTGGCATGGAATACCTTTTCATGGACAATTTAGAGATGGCAAAAGACAGTTTTATCAAATATTTGGAAGAAGATTTAGAAGACCAATCTGCTTTGTACAACGTGGTCTATTGTTTTGAGTTTTTGGACCAAAACAAAGAAGCTATTACTTATTTGAATCAATACATCGAGAAAAACCCGTACAGCGAAATTGCTTGGCACCAAGTAGGCCGCCTTCACTACGGTTTAAAAGAATACGAAGAAGCCATTCGCGCTTTCAACTATGCAACTTTAATTGACGACGAATTCATGGGTGCTTTTATGGAAAAAGCCAAAGCCTTGGAGCGTTTGAAACAGTACGAAGAAGCCATTGAAAGTTATGAAAGAACCATTGAGTTAGACGACGCTACTTCGTATGCTTTACTTCGTATTGGGAAATGCCACGAACGATTAGGGAATACCGCTTTAGCAATCAAATACTATAACCAAACTGTTCACGAAGACCCGCTATTAGATAAAGGGTGGATTGCGATTACTGACTTTTACGTACGCGAAAAAAATTACCAAAAAGCATTGTTTTATGTCAATAAAGCTTTGGCGATTGACAACCAAAATCAAATGTATTGGAAGCGTTATGCTACCATCAATAAACAAATGAATTTCTTTGAAGAGGCTGAATTTGGTTACCGTAAAGCAGTGGAATTTGGCGATTACCAATTGGACACTTGGTTGTTTTGGGTTGATATTCTTCAATTTTTAGGAGAATTTGATACTGCTATTCAAACGTTGTTGCAAGCTACTGAATATTTTCCTGAAGAAAACGAAATCGAATACCGCTTAGCTGGATTGTATTTTATGATTCAAGATAAAACTAAAGCAAAATTTCATTTGAGTAATGGCTTGCGTTTGAACTTTGACAATTACATTCTTATAGAAGATTTATTCCCAATGATTTGGGAAGAAAAAACAGTTCAAAACTACATTGCAAAACACAAAAAATAAGCATGACGCCACCTATTAAAAAACGTTTCGGTTTACTGGGACGCAACATCAATTATTCGTTTTCCAGAGGTTATTTTACGGAGAAATTTGAAAAAGAAAAGTTAGAAGGATACACTTACGAGAATTTTGACATTCCAACTATTGAGTCTTTCTTGGATGTTATCAAAAATAACGATCACTTAAGCGGAATGAATGTTACCATTCCGTACAAAGAAACGGTACTGCCCTTTTTGGATAAATTATCTAAAAAAGCGGCGAAAATTGGAGCTGTTAACACTATTAAATTCACTAAAAAAGGTAAACTTAAAGGATACAATACAGATTATTACGGTTTTCAAAAATCGTTAGAACCATTGTTAGAATCCCACCATAAGAAAGCCTTGATTTTAGGAACTGGTGGCGCTTCAAAAGGCGTCGCATTTGCTTTAGAAGAATTAGAAATCGACTATACTTTTGTCTCAAGACAAGCTAGCGAAACTATTTTAGGTTACAACCAAATTACAGACTTAATCTTTGATGAATATCAAATTGTAATTAACTCCACCCCAGTAGGAACTAGTCCAAATACTGATGCCTATCCTGAAATTCCTTATGAGTTTTTTACCAAAAAACACATCGCTTACGACTTGATATACAACCCTGCCGAAACTCAATTTTTAAAAAAAGCACAACACCAAGGTGCTAAAACTAAAAACGGATTGGATATGCTTATTTTTCAAGCCGAGAAAGCTTGGACAATTTGGAATAAATAAAATCTATACTTCTTCATAACCTCTTCTTTTAACATAAAACAATGATAAATAAGGGATTTATTTTGTAGTTCAAAAGGGGTTTAGTATCTTTCGACTTGAATAATTTAGCAACCTTACACATTGAAAAAATGTTAGAAGAAAAGAATGATAACCTGCTTGAGGCAGATGGAAATGTAACTGATTCTACAGAATCAACACCTATAGTAACGCCAGTTGAGGTAACTGAAACGCGTATTGAACCCGTAACAGCAGCTCCTGAAGCCAATGTAAATCAAACCATTATTGAAGCCATTGCCCATACCAATGCAGAGGAAAGTGAGGATGAAAGCTTAAAAGAGCGCCACGATATTCCGATGCAAGATTATGATGCCCTATCCATGGAATCACTTGTAGAGGAATTAAACACTTTAGTTTCTAACGAAAAAGTATTATCTATTAAAGACCATGTTGAGGAAATCAAAAAGGCTTTTTTGGCTAAATACAACCACCTTATTGAGGAGAAAAAAGAAGAATTTCTTGCTGAAAATCAAGATCCAAATGAAGAATTTCAATACCACTTTCCTCTTAAATCAAAATTTGACAACATCTATTCTGTTTACAGAAACCATAAAAACGAACACTTCAAAAGCTTACAAACGAACCTAAAAAATAATTTAGAGAATCGTTTAGCCATTGTTGAAGAGTTAAAAGAATTAATTAATCCGCAAGCCAACATTAAAGACATCTTAAAACATTTTAATGATTTAAGAGAACGATGGAAAAATGCAGGACCGATTCCTAAAGACAAATACAACCACGTTTGGAATAACTACCATTTTCACGTAGAAAATTTCTATGACTATTTACACTTAGATCGTGAAGCAAGAGACATTGATTTCAAACACAATTTAGAGCAAAAACAAAAAATTGTAGCTCGTGTAGAAGAATTGGTAAAAGAAGACGATATCAACAAAGCGTTCCGTGAATTGCAAGATTTACACCGCATTTGGAAAGAAGAAATTGGACCTGTTTCTAGAGAACACCGTGAAGAAATTTGGAACCAATTTAGTGATTTGACTAAACAAATGCACGACAAACGTGAATTGTTATTTGAAAAATTAAGAGGTACCGAAATAGAAAACTTAGCCAAGAAAAAAGAAATTATTGCTCAAATTGAAGTTTTAGCTACTGAAAAAGTCAATGCGCATACACAATGGTTAGCTCAAATTGAAAAGGTAGAAGCTTTAAGAGCCGCATTTTTTGCAGCAGGTAAAGTTCCAACTGATGTAAACGAAGCCATCTGGAGTGCTTTTAAAACAGCAGTACGAAATTTCAACTCGTTCAAGAATTCATTTTACAAAGACATCAAGAAAGATCAAAACGATAACTTGAGTAAAAAACAAGCTTTGGTCGCTAAAGCCAAAGAATTACAAGAAAGCACTGATTTTGCTACTTCTACTCCAGTTATGAAACAGATTCAAGAGGAATGGAAGAAAATTGGTCATGTGCCAAGAAAGTATTCGGATAGTATTTGGAAAGAATTCAAAGACGCTTGCAATCATTATTTTGACAAATTAAAAGAGCAAAAGAATGAAGAAAACAGTGAAGAAGTAGCTGCTTTTGAAAACAAAAAAGCATACTTAGAAACGTTGAGAGCCTTCCAATTAGTAGGCGATCACAAAACGGATTTGGATGGCATTAAATTGCATATTCAAAACTGGAAAGCTTTTGGAAAAGTTCCTTTTGCCAGACGCCACATCGAAGGAAAATTCAATAAAATATTAGATGCGCTTTTTGAAAAATTAAGTTTGAGTAAAAAAGATTCGGATATGATGCGTTTTGCGAACCGAATGGATCAATTGTCTGAAAGTAATGATTCACGTAAGATAGAAAGTGAAAAAATATTCTTAATTCGTAAAATTGAAGAAGTCCAAAACGAAATTTTCCAATTAGAGAATAATATTCAGTTCTTTACCAATACTAAAAACGCCAAAAAAGAAAATTCAATTGTGTTGGAAGTTCGAAAAAACATCGCCATACACAAAGAAAGTTTGGAAGTTTGGAAAGAGAAATTGAAACAATTACGAAACCTAAAACAGGAATAGTTTTTACCCTTATACCTAAAACCTCAATTTAACAGATTGAGGTTTTTTTTATGTAAAAAGTTGACGGAATGATAAATATCATTTTAATTGATTGAAAGTCAGTTTACTTTTGAACTTTCAAATGATTTTGCTATGACTAATTCACTAATACAAAAGTACAATGTTCCGGGCCCAAGATATACCAGCTACCCTACGGTTCCGTATTGGAACGAGCGTGATTTCACACACGAACTTTGGTTAGACACGCTCAAAAAATCATTTATAGAAAGTAATGCATCAGAAGGAATTAGCTTGTACATTCATTTGCCTTTTTGCGAAAGCATGTGTACTTTTTGTGGGTGTAACAAGCGTATTACAAAAAATCACGAAGTAGAAAACCCTTACATTCAAGCAATTTTAAAAGAATGGACTTTATATTGTGATGTCCTTAGCGAAAGACCTAACATTAAAGAAATTCACTTGGGTGGTGGAACGCCTACTTTTTTCTCTTCTGAAAATTTAGCACTGCTAATCAATGGAATTTTTGCAAAAGCAGACAAAGCTCCTGATTATGAATTTAGTTTTGAAGGGCACCCTAATAATACTACGCGCGAACAATTACAACAATTATACGATTTGGGTTTTAGAAGGGTAAGTTTTGGTGTTCAAGATTATTCTGAAAAAGTACAAAAAGCGATTCACCGCATCCAACCTTTTCTAAATGTTGCCAAAGTAACTTTGTGGGCGAGAGAAATTGGCTATACTTCAATAGGCCATGACATTATTTTTGGTTTGCCTTTTCAAGAAAAAGAAGATGTGATTGACACTATTGAAAAGACCAAATCATTACAACCTGATCGTTTGGCTTTTTACAGCTATGCACACGTGCCTTGGATTAAAGGAAATGGACAACGAGGATTTAATGATGACGATATTCCAAAAGACAATAAAAAAAGAGAATTATACGAAACTGGCAAGCAATTGTTATATAAAAATGACTATCATGAGATTGGGATGGATCATTTTGCTTTGACAAGTGATAGTTTATTTCAATCATTTGAGGTAGGCAAACTGCATCGCAATTTTATGGGATACAGTTCCTCCAAAACGCAATTAATGATTGGTTTAGGTGTTTCGTCTATTAGTGACAGTTGGTATAGCTTTGCCCAAAATGTAAAAACTATTGAAGAATATTACCAATTGTTAGATGCTAATACCATTCCTGTTTTTAGAGGACATGTATTGACAGAGGAAGATTTAATCATTCGAAGACATATTCTGAATTTGATGTGCCAATTTGAAACCTCTTGGGCTGAACCAAAGAACTACTTTAATGAGATTCCTGAAATAGTAATTCAATTAAAAGAAATGGAAAAAGACGGACTAGTAAATTTCATTTCTGAAGGCATTCAAGTAACAGAAGCCGGAAAACCTTTCGTTCGAAATATTTGTATGGCTTTTGATTTATTATTAAAAAGAAAAGCGCCAAACACTGCTTTATTTTCGATGACAGTTTAAAATAAATTAGAAACCAAAAAGCACACTCTAAAGTGTGCTTTTTGGTTTCTAAAAAAATTTACTTAACTTTTAATAATCGATAGCAATTCGTCTTTCATGAACAGCAGATTAGCTTTTAGTTGATGTAAATGCTCGTCAGTAGCTACTTCTACCCCCATATTGATTCGATGAATTTCATGTTCTAATTCGTGATACTCATCAAATACTTTTCTAAAATGCTCATCTTCAATTTTTAATTGATGAATTCTATCATGGTACTCTGGTAATTCGTGTAATAAATCGTGTCTTTCCATTGTTACAAATTTTAAATTCTAAACTATTTTTAATGACAATTAGGAGTTTCTTGAATAAACAAACTCATATTGGCTGGTGAAACGTAGGGAATTCCTAATCCCAATCCGCGCAATATGAATAAAACACCTATGGCAACACCCACATAAGGAATCGCTTTTTGAACTCTATTACGAAATGAAAGTGTCATAAAAGAATTCAAATAGGTTACACTACTCATCATAGGAATGGTACCCAAGCCAAAAAGCAACATATATACAATTCCAAAAGATACACTTTGCATGGCAATGGCGCCAAATAAAGCTACATATACCATTCCGCAAGGCAAAAAACCATTTAATAAACCAATAGTAAATAGTGATTGGTAACTTTTATTTTTAAACTGTTTCCCTAAAACTATTTTAATCTTCGAAATCAGACGAAATACAGGTTTAGAGAAATTATAATTGGCCAATACTCTTTCCGGTGTTAGGATCGTAATAATCATCGCTACACCAATAAAGATAGACAATTTCTGCTGAATTCCTGCAAGAAAAAAACCTTTTCCTACCAAACCAAAAACCAAACCAATTGTAGCATAAGCAGACAAACGGCCTAAATGGTAGGTTATGATTTGACTCGCTTTTTTTGTTGGATTATTTCTATCTACTGGTATCATCATGGCAATTGGCCCACACATTCCAATACAATGTAGGCTACTAATTAAACCAAAGATGAAAGCAGAATACAACATGAGCGGCTAATTAATATAGATTGTTTCTTTAGTTAAATATGCTTTCCCTTCGTATTGCCATTCCATATTAATATCCCAACGGCCACCTACCAAACTTTTTTTAGGTATGAGCAAAGTTGGTTCAGAAATAGAAATCGGAATTTCGAAATCCATTTTTTTGTTAGATGGCCTGTAAAGGGATACTATTCCTTTAATTTTATTTGGAACAAACACTGATGGAAAAGTGATTAAAGCTCCTTCCTGAGTTACTATAACCTTTGGTTTTTCGACCAAATCCTGCGCGTTTTGAGTGCGTTGCATCTCTTTTCCAAATTGTGCATCGTGCTTGTAATACTCTTCTACAACCAAATCATTGTCGTATTTTGAATTCGATTGTACTTCAATTACAAAATACAAAATAAACGCCATGAATAATCCAAATGCTATTACAATACCTGTTCCCCAATTGATTTTCATCGTTTTACTATTTTAAAAAGTAATTAATCAAAACTTCTTGGACTTAAAAAATTAGTCGTTGCTGTTTCAATTTTTTTATTTCCGTTATACACCTCAATTTCTAATTTGGTCTTATCAGTTTCTAATAAATACTGATTGATTTCAATAAATAAAGTTCCCCCGTTCATACCTTGTTTAGGTACTTTAAAGTCTTGTTGGCCTACTACTTTTAAAGTTCCTTTAATCCCTACCAATTTAAAGTGAATGTCTTTAAATTCATCGTTAGTTTTATTTATAATTTTAAATGTATATACGTTACTAATATTATCACCTTTGTGTTGGTATAATTGACCTGGCAATCGTAAAATTGATGCTTCTACATCGGTTCTTAAAAATAACAAACCAGTCAACACGCCTACCAAAATAATCAACACAGCAGAATAACCTTTCATTCTTGCAGTGAATAGGAACTTGGATTTTTTCTCAATTTCATCTTCTGAGGCATATCGAATCAATCCTTTGGGTAAACCAACGCTTTCCATAATAGTATCACACTCATCAATACAAGCAGTACAGTTTACACATTCCAACTGAGTTCCATTTCTAATATCGATTCCTGTTGGACAAACGTGCACACATTGATGACAATCGATACAATCTCCTTTTCCAGTTGCTACACGATCTTCATTTTTATTGAATTTAGCTCTCCCTACTTTTTTTTCGCCCCGAACAAAATCGTATGCTACGTTAATGGATTTGTTATCCAAAAGTACTCCTTGCAATCTTCCATAAGGACACGCAATAATACATACCTGCTCTCTGAACCAAACGAAAACAAAATAAAAAACTCCAGTAAAAATTAACAACGCAATTAAGGTATTCAAATGTCTTTCGGGTCCTTCTTCAATCATTTTAAAGAGTTCGTCACTGCTTATTAAATAGGCTAAAAAAACATTGGCTATGAAAAAAGAGATAACTAAAAACAAAAACCATTTGATTCCTTTTTTTCTTATTTTATCGGCATTCCATTCTTGTTTACTCAAACGAATCTGCGCCCCTCGATCTCCTTCTATCCAAAATTCAATTCGACGAAAAACCATTTCTAAAAAAATAGTTTGTGGGCAAATCCAGCCACAGAATATACGTCCAAAAATTACCGTAAAAAGAATGACAAAAACGACCCCAACAATCATAAATAAAACAAAAAGATAAAAATCCTGAGGCCAAAATGGAAAACCAAAAATATTAAATCGGCGTTCCAAGACATTGAACATCATAAATTGATTTCCATTTATTTTAATAAACGGATTGGCAATCAGTATCGCTAACAAAAAATAACTAACTAATTTTCTGTACTCATACAACTTACCTGAAGGCTTTTTAGGAAAAATAAATTTTCTTTTTCCCTCCTCATCTATGGTTCCGATACTGTCTCTAAAAGATTCGTCTGATAAATTTGACATTAGGTCGAAATTTTAAAAGACCAATTTCGATTTTGAAATTGGTCTTTTAGTTAGTGTAATTATTTTACGGTTGATGTAACGGCGGCTTCTTCTACCCAAACTTCTCCTTCTGGAGTTTTTGGATCTTTTGGATTACTTCCTTTCAAAGAAATAATATAACTCGCTACTTTTTGAATTTCTTTTGGTTTCAAAGTACCTTTCCAAGCAATCATTCCTTTTCCGTCACGACCACCATTAGTAATGGTATGGAATAAGTTTTTAATTCCTCCTCCTAAAATCCACTGATCATCCGTCAAATTAGGGCCAATTTGACCTCCACCATCGGCTCTGTGACAAGCAGCACAATTGGTTTCAAAAATTGTTTTACCTTCTGCTAATACAGGTGCGTCTGTTAATAAAGTTACTGTTTTTTCATCCATCAAATCGGGAGCCGTTTTCATGTATTCAGCTACTTCAATTTTGGCTTGTGCCAATTCTTTTTTCAATTCTGTCTCTTGATCATCCGCTCCTAGAATTTCAAAACGCACTAAATATATTACCGAAAATACAATACAAGCATAGAACAAGTAAATCCACCATGGCGGTAAATTATTGTCTAATTCTTTTATTCCGTCATAATCGTGATCCAATAAAAGTTGTCCTTCATTTTCAATTGGTTCTGACTTAATCAAAGATTTGACAATTTTAGTATACCATTGGCTATCTTTAAAACTTACTTGGGCTGCTTCTTCTAATTTTGCTTTTTGCTCCTCAGTCAATAATTGATAAGTAATTTTATCAATTGCACTAACTGTAATTTCTATTGCTATTAAAAGAAATAGAAAAACAAACAAGAACACAGAAACCATTGGAAACTTTACAAAAGCAGGTCGGTCTCCAGAATCAATAAAAAATTCCATTGCGCCAAAAACGGCAAAGAAAATAAGAGGTACTCTTACATATACAGGGATTAATTTTTTCATTTTAAAAAAGTTTAAAAAATTATAATGATGGATTCTCATTCAACGGAATCTGACTTAACTCGTCTATCTTCTCTTTTTTATATGAGAATACCCAAAGTGCCAATCCTACAAAAAATAAAAAGAAGATTAACAATGATAGTATTGGATATATCGCAACTCCCGCGATGGTTTCCATATTGTGTTTTATTTGTTCAAACATGGCGTACTATATTATTTTTTTACTTTAATATCTGTTCCTAAACGTTGCATATAAGCTATTAGAGCTATAATTTCTCTCTCGTTCATTGGAACAAATTTTTCGCCTTTGGCTGCTGCTTTTTTCTTACTTTCCTCATAACTTTTTACAAAATCAGGATCGTTTTTTAAGCTCTCTTCAATTGTAATAGCTTGAGCTCTCAAATCTTTTTGGGCATTAGCTACTTGAGTTGCAGTATATGGCACTCCAAGAGTAACCATGGCTTCCATTTTCTTTTGAGTCATGGAAATATCCATAGCTTCATTATCAAACAACCATTTATAACCTGGCATGATTGATCCTGCTGAAATACTTTGCGGATTCCAAAAGTGGTTGAAATGCCAGTTGTCGTTATACTTCCCACCTACTCTCAATAAATCGGGACCTGTACGTTTTGATCCCCAAAGAAATGGATGATCGTACACAAATTCTCCTGCTTTAGATTGTGGTCCATAACGTTCTACTTCACTACGGAAAGGTCTAACTGATTGTGAGTGACATCCCACACATCCTTCACGAATGTATAAATCACGACCTTCTAATTCCAATGGAGAATAAGGTTTAACACTAGTAATTGTTGGTATATTAGATTTTACCATAATCGTTGGTACGATTTGAATAATCCCTCCAATTAAAATAGCAACAGTAGCCAAAATGGTCAACTGAATTGGTTTTCTTTCCAACCAAGGGTGGAATTTCTCTCCTTTTAATCTTCCACTGCTGATTTGTTGTAATTCAGGAGCTTCCGCTAATTCATCTTCGATAGATTGACCAACTCTTACCGTTTGAATGATGTTGTATACCAACACTAACATTCCTGAAAGATACATCGTTCCTCCAACAGCTCTCATCCAATACATAGGAATCAATTGAGTCACAGTTTCCAAAAAGTTACCATAAGTTAACGTTCCGTCTGGATTGAATTGTTTCCACATAGACGCTTGCAAGAAACCTGCAACATACATTGGAAGTGCATATAAAATAATTCCTAAAGTACCTATCCAAAAGTGGAAATTAGCTAATTTAGTAGAATACAAAGGAGTTTTAGTCATTCTTGGTATTAACCAATAAATCATACCAAACGCCATAAATCCATTCCAAGCCAAAGCACCAACGTGTACGTGAGCAATAATCCAATCTGTATAGTGTGCAATAGCGTTTACATTTTTAAGAGACAACATTGGCCCTTCAAAAGTAGCCATACCGTAACCTGTAATAGCCACTACAAAAAATTTCAATACAGGTTCTACTCGAACTTTGTCCCAAACTCCTCTTAAGGTTAGCAAACCATTAATCATACCTCCCCAAGATGGAGCAATCAACATTACTGAGAAAACTACTCCTAAGTTTTGCGCCCAAGTTGGTAACGCAGAGTATAATAAATGATGTGGTCCAGCCCAGATATAAATGAAGATTAAAGACCAGAAGTGAACAATCGAAAGTCTATAAGAATATACCGGACGATTAGCTGCTTTAGGAACAAAGTAATACATCAATCCTAAAAACGGTGTAGTCAAAAAGAAGGCTACTGCATTATGCCCGTACCACCATTGTACTAAAGCATCTTGAACTCCTGCATATACCGAATAACTTTTCATTGCCGAAATTGGTAACTCCAAACTATTGAAGATATGCAATACTGCTACGGTAACAAATGTAGCCAAGTAAAACCAAATCGCAACGTACAAGTGACGCTCTCTTCTTTTTATAATGGTTCCGATCATATTAATACCAAAGACAACCCAAATTAAAGCAATCGCAATATCGATTGGCCATTCTAATTCAGCGTATTCTTTTGAGGTACTAAATCCCAATGGTAAAGAAACAGCTGCCGCAACAATAATCAATTGCCAACCCCAAAAGTTAAGATTACTCAAGAAATCACTAAACATTCTAGCCTTTAATAATCGTTGAAGCGAATAATACACCCCAGCAAACATAGCATTCCCTACAAAGGCAAAAATAACTGCGTTAGTATGTAAAGGTCTCAATCTACCAAAACTCAACCACGAAATTCCGTCGGTAACGTTTGGAAAAAGAAACATAAAAGCCAGAATAAGTCCAACTAACATTCCTACCACACCAAATACAATGGTGGCGTAAAGGAATTTCTTTACAATTTTGTTGTCGTAATAAAATTGTTGCATTTCCATAATTAAATTTGTTTTTCTTCTATTGTTTGTACTGATTTATTTGGTTTTATTTTGAGTTCATCGTCAAAAAGCATTCTAACAGACGGTGTATAATCATCATCGTATTGCCCCGTTTTTACTGCTCTGATAAAAGCAATGAAAAATCCAACTGCAACTATGATACTAATAGAGATTAATAAATAAATGACACTCATACCTTAAAATTATGTTAACAAAGTTAATTCTAGCTATTTTCAAAAAATATGACATTTATCATACTAAAGCTATTTTGATTAAAATTAGTCAATAAAAGAATACAAAAACCTTTTATTTTCTTTCTACGCTTTTAGCATAATAGTTACTCATCAAGGTTACAAAACTGACTATCGTAATGGTACTCAAAGGCATAATGATAGCCGCAACTAGTGGCAGCAAATTACCCGTAACCGCAAATGAGAGTCCAACCACATTATATAATAATGACAATATAAAACTCATTTTAATCGTCGTTATTGATTTTTTAGAAAGTTTCAAGAACGAATGAAGTTGCTGGAATACACTAGCATCTAAAATTGCATCACAAGCTGGAGAAAAAACATTCACATTCTCTGAAATAGAAATTCCTACATTGCTTTGTGCCAAAGCACCTGCATCATTTAAACCATCTCCTACCATCATTACATTTTGTCCTTTTTCTTGCAAATTTTTAATGAATTCTAATTTCTGTTCTGGTTTTTGATTAAAAATTAATTCAGTCCCTTTAGGTAATAATTGTCCCAAAGCATCTCGTTCACCTTCATTATCTCCCGAAAGTATTTTCAATTGATACTGCTGACTCAAATTAGCAAAAAGTAACGCTAATCCTTCTCTGTACTGATTATTAAAGATATATTTCCCTAAATAATTCCCGTTTATTTTAATATGAACTGAGGTTTGTTGAACGTCATTTTCTTCTATCGAACCTACAAAAGAAGCTGAACCTAACTGTATAATTGTCTCATCAATTTGAGCTTGAATTCCTTTTCCAGTAATTTCATCAAAAGCACTTACTTTAAGAATTTTAGTTTCTGGCAAAAAGTCATACAACATCCTACTTAGTGGATGATTAGAGGCACGTAGTACATTTTTGATTAAAACGATTTCACTTTCCGAAAGCGACTTACCTTGATAGGAAATATTTGATTTTTTATTGGTAGTAATAGTTCCTGTTTTGTCAAAAACAATCGTATCTACTTTAGCCAATTGTTCAATAACCAAAGCATTTTTGAGATAGAATTTTTTCTTGCCCAAAATTCGGAGAATGTTTCCAAAAGTAAATGGGGCAGTTAATGCCAAAGCACAAGGACAAGCCACTATCAATACAGCTGTAAATACATTGAACGCCGTATTTGCATCTTTAAAAATCCAATATCCAAATCCTAAAAAAGCAATCAAAAGTAAGATGGGAGTGAAATAGCGGGAAATTTGGTCGGTAATGGTTTTATGTTTTTGCTCAACATTTTTTTGGAACACATCATTACTCCACAACTGTGTCAGATAACTTTGAGAAACGGAATACAAAACCTCCATTTCAATCATTTTCCCTATTTGCTTTCCTCCAGCAAATACTTTGTCACCTGACTTTTTGGTAATTGGGATAGCTTCTCCTGTTACAAAACTATAATCAATTTCAGCTGTTTCAGAGATTAAAATACCATCTACAGGGATTAATTCTTGATTGCGGATGAGTAATCTGTCGCCTTTTTGAATATCGTAAACTGGTACGCTTTCTTCTACATTTCCTTGAATTCGGGTAATTGCAATTGGAAAATACGATTTAAAATCACGCTCAAAACTCAAGAAACTATAGGTTTTGATTTGGAACATTTTCCCTAAAAGCATAAAGAATACCAATCCTGTCAAGCTATCAAAAAAGCCAGAACCATAATCCATTACAATATCTACGGTACTGCGCACAAACATCACAATGATTCCTAAAGCGATTGGAATGTCAATGTTGAGCATTTTAGATTTAATGCTTTTATAAGCTGACACATAATAACCACTTGCTGAGTATAAAAAACTCGGTAATGATAATGCAAAAATTAACCAACGGAAAAATCCACGGTATTGGTCAAGCCAATATTCTTTTACCTCAAAATATTCTGGAAATGAAAGCAACATAATATTTCCAAAACAAAAGAAAGCAACTCCTAATTTATAGGTTAAACTTCGATCAACATTATTGGAACCAGCCTCATAGTTTTCTAAACTAATATAAGGTTCATACCCAATACCACTCAGTAAATACACAATTTCTTTGAGCGATACTTGTTCGGGTTTATAGGTAATTCGAACTTTTTTTTCTGGAAAATTAACTTGAGAGGTATTTATGCCTTCTTGAAGACGTTGTAAATTTTCCAAAATCCAAATACACGAGCTACAATGTATATGAGGAATGTTAAGTGAAACAATAGCGGTTGCATTCTCTTCGAATTCCAACAGTTTTGACACAATACTTTCATTATCTAAGAAATCATATTTACCATTAATATCTTGCGGAGTTGCTCCAGGCGATTTTTCAAAATCATAGTAACAAGTCATATCATTGAGACTAAAAATTTCGTACACCGTCTTACAACCTGTGCAACAAAATAATTTGTCATCAAAAATAATTTCTTCCGTTTCTACAATATCTAAACCACAATGGAAACAGTTTTTTGTAACCATACTCTTTACTCATTTTACCTGTGACAAAAATCACTCATTGTTAGCATTAAAAATATGACATTTGTCATAATAATCATTAAATTTGTGCTTAATAAAGTCCCTACTTTTGTATTATGAGTAAATGTGAACAATGTATCGTTAGAGAATTCAGTTCTTTGAAAGCTTTAAACAAAGAAGAGTTAGTAAAACTTTCGGAATGCAAAGAAGCATATACTATTAAAAAAGGTGATATCATTTTTGAAGAAGGCGAAACAATTAATGGTATTTACTGCATCAAAGATGGTGTTTGCAAACTCTCTAAATTGAGTGCCAATGGTAAAGATCATATTGTAAAACTTATTACCAAAGGAGAATTGTTAGGACAACGTTCCATCATTAGTGACGAACCTGTGAATTTAAGTGCTGTTGCCTTAGAAGACATGGAAGTTTGTTTTATTCCTAGAACTGAAGTTATGGGATTTTTTGACAAAAACAATCAGTTTTCTATGAATGTCATGAAGACAATTTGTGGCGACTTAAAAGATGCAGATGATCACTCTGTTACTATGGCTCAAAAAACGGTAAAAGAACGCCTTGCTGAAACCTTACTTTACTTAGCTGATACCTTTGGTAAAAATGAAGATGACAGCCTAAAAGTACAATTATCAAGAGAAGAACTCGCCAGTATGATTGGCACCGCTACCGAAAGTTGTATTCGTTTACTTTCTGATTTCAATAAATTAGGATTAATTGAATTAGCTGGTAAAAAAATTACCTTAATAAATATTGGTAAACTAAAAAAAATGGCGGAGTAATAATTCCTACATTTTCTTCGCTTCATTCCAAAAAACATCCATTTCTGCCAAAGTCATATGCATCAATGGCTTTCCAAGTTCAGCTGCTTTACTTTCCAAATACTGAAATCTACTGATGAATTTTTTATTCGTTCGTTCTAAAGCATCTTCAGGATTGATGTTTAAGAATCGGGCATAGTTAATCATTGAAAATAGCACGTCTCCAAATTCAGCTTCCATTTTATCTTGGTCTCCAGCGGCTACCTCAACTTGCAATTCTTGTAATTCTTCTTGCACTTTGTCCCAAACTTGATGGGATTCTTCCCAATCAAAACCAACTCCTTTTACTTTATCTTGAATTCTACTGGCTTTTACCAATGCAGGTAACCCTTTTGGTACTCCTTCTAAAACTGACTTTTTTCCTTCCTTCAATTTGAGCTTTTCCCAATTTTGTTTCACTTCTTCTTCATCTTTTACTTTTACATCGCCATAAATATGAGGATGACGATGAATCAGCTTTTCACAAATTGCATTGCATACATCCGCCACATCAAAATCTTGGGTTTCGCTTCCAATCTTGGCATAAAAAACAATGTGCAACAACAAATCACCTAATTCTTTTTTGACTTCTTCCAAATCATTTTCTAAAATCGCATCGCCCAACTCATAAGTTTCCTCAATAGTAAGGTGACGTAAACTTTGTAATGTTTGCTTTTTATCCCAAGGACATTGGTCACGTAAATCGTCCATAATGGTTAACAATCTATCGAAAGCTTGAAGTTGTGATTCTCTTGAATTCATTGTGAAAATTGGTTTTGGTAAAAATAAAAAAATCCTGCTAAGAAATGTATTTCAGCAGGATTTAAATAGTGTATAAAATCGCTATTATGCTTTTGTAGCTTTTGCTTTTTTAGGTTTCTCTTCTGTAACTGATTCTTCTTTACTTGACGCTTTTGGTGCATCATCAGTAACTAACCCTTTTGACTGTAGCAAGTTGTACCAATTCAATATTTTTTTGATATCAGAACCGTATACTCTTTCTTCATCATAATCAGGTAAGATTTCTTTAAAGTAAGCGGCTAAAGTAGCTGGATCTTCTTTATGAGAAATAGCTGGTCCATTTTTTTCTTTTTTTGCAATAGTATTCAATATTTCAGCTAATGGTTTCTCAGCTTCATATGTATAAATCGAAATTTCGGATAACAAACTTACGTTTGCTTTTAAATTTACTGTGATTTTTTTACCATCTAATAATGACTCTGCAACAAAACCTGTACGCGTTTGGATTTTCAATTCGTATAAACCTGGTTTCCCAGAAATAGCTAGTATTTTTTCGATATTCATTGTATCTGTTTTTATTTAATTATCTTCCTTTTTTACCAAAGAATTTCATTCTATATTCTTGAAATGTCTTTCCTTCAATAATATTTTTTAATTTTTTCTGAATCAAACGTTTTTTCAAAGACGAAATTTTATCTGTAAATAAAATTCCTTCTATATGATCGTATTCGTGTTGAATCACTCTTGCAATTAAACCATCAAAAACTTCCGTTTTCATTACAAAATCTTCTTCACAGTACTCAATAGTTACCACTGGATTTCGATACACATCTTCACGAACATCAGGAATACTTAAACAGCCTTCGTTAAAGCTCCATTCCTCTCCTTCTTCTTTTAGAATTTTAGCATTAATAAAGGTACGTTTGAATCCGTTCATTTTTTTTTGATCGGCTTCTGACATATCTTCATCATCACTAAAAGGGGTTGTGTCAATGACAAACAGACGTATTGGCAAACCTACTTGTGGCGCTGCTAATCCAACTCCATGAGCATTATACATCGTATCGTACATATTGGCAATAGTCTCTTTTAAGTTAAGATAATCAGGCGTTATTGCCTCTCCTACTTTTCTTAAAACGGGATCACCATAACCTATAATTGGTAAAATCATTATTGTTGTATTAATGTATTATATACTATGAATTAAGCGATTTAATCTCTTAATTTCGAGTGCAAAAATAGTAAAAATAGATAGTATTAAATAATTAATTTAGTTTAAGTACATTCCAGTTAAGTTCTATTACCAGTTAAAGTTTAAAATTGCTTATACATCAAACAAAAAAGCATCGAAATAAAATTTCGATGCTTATAATTTTGGTGTGATTTATTTAGTTCAATTTCAAAGTTTCGGCAGTATTCTTTCTAATTTCAGCTAATAAATCTGGATTAGGATTCAAAGCTTGTCCATACGAAGGAATCATTACTTTTAATTTAGACTGCCATGCTGTAGTTTTCATTTGGTCTTTGAAACATTTTTGCACTACATCTAACATTACTGTCACCGCAGTAGAAGCGCCCGGAGAAGCCCCTAACAAAACCGATAAAGTTCCATCATTAGTAGTAATCACTTCGGTTCCAAATTCCAAAACTCCACCTTCTTTTTCGTCTTTCTTAATGACTTGAACACGTTGACCTGCACGTTCTAATTTCCAATCCTTAGTTCTTGCATTAGGGACATATTCTCGTAACGCATTCATTCTATCTTTTGGTTTTTGACGCACTTGCTCAATTAAATATTTTGTAAGTGGTATGTTTTTAATTCCAGCAATTACCATCGGAATAATATTGTCTGGTTTGATAGATAATGGCAAATCAGAGTACGAACCATTTTTAAGGAAACGTGTTGAGAATCCTGCAAAAGGGCCAAAAAGCAATTGCTTTTCTCCGTTAATCATTCGGGAATCAATATGTGGCACCGACATTGGAGGAGCTCCAACACTTGCTTTACCATACACTTTAGCTTCGTGTTTTGCAATCACTTCTGGGTTAGTACATTTTAGCCATTGCCCACTAACCGGAAAACCTCCATATCCTTTTCCTTCAGGAATATTCGCATTTTCCAACAAAGGTAAAGAACCTCCTCCTGCTCCAATAAAAATAAACTTAGGATACACTCTCCTTTTTTGACCTGTAGTTAAATCCCGTACTTTTATTCTCCAAGAACCGTCTTTTCGTTGTTTCAATTTTCTAACTTCATTATTGAAGTGCATACTCACACCATTCAGTGTTTGTAAATAGTTGAACATACTTCTTGTTAACTCTCCAAAATTAACATCGGTTCCAATATCCATTTTAGTAGCAGCCATTGGTTCAGAAAGTTCTCTCCCTTCCATTACTAAAGGCATCCATTCTTGCAGTGTTGAAAATTCAGTGCTAAAATCCATCTCTTTAAACAATGGATTCGACTGCAACACCTCAAATCTCTTTTTAAGATATTCAACGTTTTTTTCACCCCAAACAAAACTAAGATGAGGAACGCTTTTAATAAATTTTTCAGGAGAAACTACTTTATTTTTCTGCACTAAATAAGCCCAAAATTGTCTTGAAACTTCAAAAGATTCTGCAATACTAATAGCTTTTTCAGGACTGATAGTTCCATCTGCTGACTCAGGGGTATAATTCAATTCACAGAAAGCAGAATGCCCTGTTCCAGCGTTGTTCCAAGCATCAGAACTTTCGCATGCAGCATTATCTAATCTTTCGTATATTTCGATAGTTAAGTTTGGCTGTAATTCTTTAAGAATCACTCCAAGAGTGGCGCTCATAATTCCAGCGCCTATAAGGATTACATCAGGATTGGTTCGAATTGCATTATCGGACATGGTTCAAAATTTTAAGGTGCAAATATACTCCTTAAAATTGCAAAAATCATTATAAATTTATAACAAAATCAAATCTAAACGTAAGAAAACAAACGAATTATTAACTAAGTCAGAATGACAACTTAAAACATTTTTCTAGTCAAATAATCTTGTAGCATGATGGTAGCCGAAATTTCGTCAATCAAACCTTTATCTTGACGCTTCTTTTTACTCAGACCACTATCAATCATAGATTGAAACGCCATTTTTGAGGTAAAACGTTCATCTACTCGAATTACTTTCATCTCTGGAAAATGATTGGTGAAATGAGTCACAAAACCTTTAATAATCGAAGCACTTTCCGAAGGCTGACCATTCATTTGCTTCGGTTCACCAATAAGTACTGCTTCTACGTTTTCTTTTTGAAAATACGCTTTCAAAAAATCAATAGCCGTTGCTGAAGGAATTGTTGTTAATCCCGAAGCAATAATTTGCAATTCATCAGTCACTGCAATTCCTGTACGTTTTTGTCCGTAATCTATAGCGAGTATTCTTGGCATTAATTTATCTCTTAATTTGAAGAGGGTAAATTTACCTAAAATTCACGATAAATCCTCGACTATCATGATGAATTAATTTAGTTAATCGACAACAAGGTATCCTAGTCTTCCTCTTTTGACAATTGCACAAAAAAACTATCTTTGTCAAAAATTAATACAAACTACACAATGAATTCATTACAAACAACAATAGAACAAGCTTGGGAAAACAGGGCTTTATTACAAGAAACGGCTACAACCAATGCAATTAGAGAAGTTATCGCATTATTAGATGCTGGAAAACTGCGTGTTGCTGAACCAAAAGACGACGGATGGCAAGTAAACGAATGGGTAAAGAAAGCCGTAGTAATGTATTTCCCTATCCAAAAAATGGAAACTTGGGAAGCTGGAATTTTTGAGTACCATGACAAAATGGAATTGAAAAAAAACTATGCTGAAAAAGGAGTACGTGTGGTACCAGGAGCTTCTGCTCGTTATGGTTCATACATTTCTAGTGGTGTTATCATGATGCCAAGTTATGTAAATATTGGAGCTTATGTTGATGAAGGCACTATGGTTGACACTTGGGCGACAGTAGGAAGTTGTGCTCAAATTGGTAAAGACGTTCACTTAAGTGGTGGTGTTGGAATTGGTGGTGTTTTAGAACCCTTACAGGCTGCTCCAGTAATTATTGAAGATGGTGCTTTTATTGGTTCTCGTTGTATCGTAGTCGAAGGAGTTCATGTAGGTAAAGAAGCGGTTCTTGGAGCCAATGTATGTTTAACTGCATCAACAAAAATCATAGATGTAACTGGTGAAGAACCTAAAGAAATGAAAGGTTTTGTACCTGCTCGTTCTGTTGTAATTCCAGGAAGTTATACTAAAAAATTCTCTGCTGGAGAATTTCAAGTACCTTGCGCTTTAATTATTGGTACTCGTAAACCCTCAACAGACTTAAAAACATCATTAAATAACGCTTTGAGAGAATACGACGTAGCGGTTTAAATAAAATACAAATGGTTGATATTTCGATAATTATCGTAAATTATAAAAGTTGGAGCGAATTAAATAATTGCCTCCAATCGATTATTACTATTGATAGTGATCGATTTGCATTAGAAACAATAGTTGTTGATAACCAATCTAATGATGGTAAAATTAATGAATTCAAACAATTGTTTCCAACAATATCATTTATAGAAAACAGTGGTAATAATGGATTTGCTAATGGTTGTAATTTAGGCGCGTCCACTGCTAAAGGAAAATATTTGTTCTTTTTAAATCCAGATACAGTAATTAACGAAGATGCTGTTTTCAAACTTTGGAAAACTTCATGTGAAAATACTGACTATGGAATAGTAAGTTGTCTTCAGACGAATGAAACCAATGGAAAATATACCGAAATTAGATTTTTTCCTACATTATTTACTCTTTTTGGATTAACTAGAGTATTTTTCAGGATAATAAATTATTTTAATCTTCGAAAAAAATTTAATTTTCACAAAGAAATTGTTTTTCCAGATTGGGTTACAGGAGCAGTAATATTCATTAGTAGAGAATGGTTCGCTAGTGTCAATGGATGGTCTGAAAAATACTGGCTTTACTTTGAAGATGTAGATATTTGTAAGAAAATACAAGAAAAAAATGGTAAAATTTGTTTAATACGAACTGCAAATATATTTCATAAACATGGTGGGGCAACACGAATAAATATAAACACCAAGGCACTTACCAAAACTGAAGTGCTTATTTCAAAACATGTTTATTTTAGTGAGCATAAATTTGGTATCATAAAACATTTAATTCAAAGTTTATTATTAACCTCACTCCTATTTGAAAAATTTATTTTGGCAATCCTGGGATTAATTTTCTTTTTTATCCCAAAATTAAAAGTGAATATTTTTATTTTTATTAACTTGATAAAATATTACAAAAATGCAATTTCGAAAAAAACATGGACTAGTCCACGTTCTGTAAAATACTTACAAAAATAGTGTGTGCATTTGAAGAAAAAACTTACTTTTGAATGATTTTATAAACTAATTTACATTTAAATTACACCCAATAAAATTAAAATTAATCCCAAGTTAGAAATTTTGATTATGAATATAGGTTTTGAAGCTAAAAGAATTTTTCACAATAGAACTGGTCTAGGCAATTATAGCCGAGATTTGGTGAGAATCCTTAGTCAGTACTTCCCTGAAAACAAGTATTTGCTTTACAATCCAATATCAAGTAACAAAAATCTTTTTAAAACTAACAATATTAGTGTTTTTGAAAAAAAACCAAATTCTAGTTTTTATACCCAATTTTATAACATATGGAGACAAAAGGGAGTTGTAAAAGATTTAGTTACAGATAAAATCAAGTTATTTCACGGATTATCAGGAGAAATCCCTAGCGGTCTTAAAAAAAATAAAATTAAAAGTGTTGTTACAGTTCACGATTTAATTTTTATGAGATTACCACAATTTTATTCATTTTGGGACCGAGTAATATATTATTATAAATTTAGAAAGTCTACAAATGAATCTGATTTAGTTATTGCAATTAGCGCCCAAACTAAAACTGATTTAATTAAATACTTTAATGTACCTTCAGATAAAATAAAAGTGATTTATCAAGGTTGTAATCCCGCATTCAAAAAAGACTATTCTTTAGAACATACAAAAATGGTAATTGAAAAATACAATTTACCTGCTAATTTCATTTTAAATGTTGGAACTGTAGAATCAAGAAAAAATATTTTATCTGCAGTTAAAGCCATAAAAAATATTGACATATCTCTTGTGATTATTGGTAATCAAACACCATACAAGAAAAAAATTGAGGATTATATTAAACAAAACAATATAGAACATAAAATTGTTTTTTTAAACGAGGTCGAGGTTGAAGAATTAGCAATCATTTACCAACTAGCCACATTATTTATATACCCTTCATTATATGAAGGATTCGGTATTCCTATTATTGAATCTTTATATTCAAAAACTCCAGTTATAACAACTAAGGGGGGCGTATTTCACGAATCTGGTGGGCCAAACACATTATACATTGATACAAATAATATAAAAGAAATTACAAATTCAATTAGCCTACTACTAAATGATTTTGAAACAAGAAAAGAGATGTCCGAAAAAGGATATGATTTTGTTCAAAAGTTTAATGATGAACATATTGCATCAAACATTTACAATGTATACAAATCTTTGTTGTAGTGGATCCTTCAAAAAAAACAATCTCTGTTATTTTACCAAATTTTAATGGTGAAAACTTATTAAAGGAATTTATTCCTTCAATTATTGAAGCGCTCAATTTTTCAAAAATTGAATACGAATTCATTGTTGTTGATGATCAATCAACTGATCAATCTGTAGCGTTTATAAAAAATCAATTCCCTTTTATTATTGTTGTTGAAAATGAAATCAATAAAGGTTTTTCATACTCCTGCAATAGAGGAATTGAAATGGCACAAAAAGATCTAGTTTTTTTAGTAAATTCGGATGTTAAACTTTCATTAGATTATTTCGAAAATCAATTACACTTTTTCGATAAAAATGACACTTTTGGAGTTATGGGACAAATTAAAAACTATCAAAGTTCGAAAACTGAAGATAATGCTAGGTTCCCTAAATTTAAAGGAGTAAAACTAAAAGCAACTAAATTCTATTATTCAAACAATCCTAATGACAGAATATACACTACCTATCTTTCAGGAGCTAATGCATTAATTTGTTCTCAAAAACTAAAATTCTTGAATGGATTTGACGAGATTTATTCCCCATTTTATTTTGAAGATTTTGACCTAGGATTGCGTGCATGGAAAATGGGCTGGAAATTGTATTATGAGCATCAATCAATATGTTTCCATAAAGTAAGTGCCACCACAAATAAGATCAATAAATCTAACTTTGTAAAAAAAATATATTACAGGAATAATTTTATTTTACACGCTATTCACTTAAATGGTTTCCGAAAAAAATTATGGTATTCTCAATTGTTTACTACCACATTATTTTGGCACATAATCAAGGGAGAGTTTTGGATTCTCTATAGTTTAATTGAGTTTTTAAAACACAAAAAGAAAATCCAAAAATCAATAATCCAAATAAAAAAAATGCAGCTTGAATTAAAGGTTAGTATTGGGGTTGATGATATTTTAACTATTTTTAGAAATTCATTAAAAAACAAATCTATTAAATGGATCTAAAAAGATCTACCTAATTTTAATAATTCAAATAGTAAACAATGGCGTTATCAGTAGCAATGTGCACCTATAATGGTTCAAAATTCATCAAAGATCAATTAAATAGTATCATCAAACAATCTCAACTAGTTAATGAAATTATTATTTATGATGATTGTTCAACTGATGATACTGTGGCAATAATTAATGAGTACATTGAAAAATATCCGGGTTTAATACAACTTTTTCAAAACAAAAAAAACCTGAAGAGTACTAAGAATTTTGAAAATGCAATATCAAAATGTACCGGAGATTATATTTTTTTTGCAGATCAAGATGATATTTGGGATTTTTTTAAAGTTGAAAAAATTATTGCAAAGTTTGAAGGTAACGAATCATTAGAAGGGATATTTACCAACGGAAAATTAATTGATGATTACAATGAAACTATTCCAAATACTGACATGTGGGATTCTTTTTATTTTTTCGAAAAGAATTTAGAAAAACCGGTTGATTTACTATGTTTATTAAAACATCATGCGAATATGGTTACTGGAGCTACTTTATGCATCAAGAAATCCATAGTAGATCTTATTTTGCCATTTCCCGATTTAACCAAAAAAAAGTTTTATCATGATGAATGGATCGCACTTATATTAGCATCTAGAAATAGTTTAGATTATATCAATGAATATTTAATTTCCTATAGAATACACTCTAACCAACAAATTGGAGTTAATAGAAAAAAACTTGATGATATCATTGTTCCTCATCCACACTTAATCTATACATTACAAATTACAAAAAAATATTTCCCAAACAGTTTTACACAGTGCAGAAGAATAAGTCGTATCTATTACAACTGCTATAAAAAATTCAATACCCTTGCCCTATTATATACTGATAAAAAATCTCCAGTAGATTTAAAACAAATTGCTTTAGAAAACCTTGCGCTGCATAAAAAAGCTGAAAAAAAATTACGAGAAAATAGTTGGTACCGTTACAAGCTAAGAAAAGTTTCAAAATTCATTTTCAGAAAGAAAAAAGTATTGTAAATAAAAAACCATGAAAAAAGTCGTATTCCTATTCGTTCTATTCTTATTTTCAAAAAATGTAAAAGCGCAATCAATACCATTAGGATCATTAGATTTTAAGGATGAACGATTGCGTAACGAGCAATTAATTGGGAAAAATAATTCCGAAAACTCGTTTGCAATTAGACCTTTAACAATTGAACACGATTCCATAAATAGTAACAAAATACAATTTAGTTATTTACCGATAACTTTTAACCAACAATATAACACACTAGCTCCTTTTGGAAGAAATGATGGCGCTATGATTCCTGCAAAAGGATATCAAATGAAATTAAATGCTGGATTTTCAGTAAAATACAACCATTTTAATCTTCGATTTAACCCTGAATATGTGTATGCTGAAAACCTAGCCTTTGAGCTGTTTCCAACCTATGTAGTAAGTCGAGTTAGATTAGGTTATCTAAATTATTTGAACAACTATGACATTCCGGAGCGATTGGGTGTTACTGCGTATAAAAAAATATTTTGGGGACAGTCTGCCCTAAACTATTCTATTGGAAAAGTAAATTTTGGTATTTCCAATGAAAATCTTTGGTGGGGACCTGGCAAGTACAACTCACTTATTATGAGTAATAATGCGCCTGGTTTTGTGCATTTTACTTTCAATTCTATTCAACCAGTAAAAACTCCAATAGGCTCATTTGAATGGCAACTTATTTCTGGAAAATTAGTCGAATCTGGTTTAGATGTTCCAATTGAAAATTATATCGTAAATGGAACAAATTACAAAAACACTAAGTCAAAAGAATGGCGCTATTTATCTGGTTTGACAATCAATTACCAACCGAAATGGATACCCGGCTTGTATCTTGGAATGAACCGGATTTTTCAAATATACAATAATGAATTAAGAAAAAGTTTTACCGATTATTTTCCTGTAATCACGCCTTTCCAAAAGAAAAATTTAAAAAATGAAGATGCCAAACAACGAGATCAAATTGTATCTTTATTTTTAAGATGGGTATTTAAGGAGTCTAAATCTGAAATCTATTTTGAAAATGGATGGAATGATCATAAAGAAGATTTATGGGACTTATTTCAAGATCCATCTCATGCAAGAGCATTAACATTTGGTTTATCAAAAATTTTCAATAACAACGATACTTCAAACCGCTACTTTAAATTCAATTTTGAACACACGCAATTACAACAAAGCGCTGACCGAATAGCTAGACCTGCTGGCGCTTGGTATATGCATGGCTATGTAAGACATGGCTATACTCAAATGAGTCAAGTTATTGGAGCCGGTATTGGACCGGGTAGCAATTCACAAACGTTAGATTTTAGTCTTTGGAAAAAAAATGAAGTATGGGGTATCCAATGTGAAAGATTTTCGCACAACCTTGATTTTGCCTATGATGTGTATACCGATTATAGTATTGGAGAATACAATAGAAAATGGGTAGAATTAAGTTTTAATGCCTATGGTTATAAAAATTTTGGAAAATTTACTGTAAATGGGAAAATTGGCACAAGTATAAATAGACATTACCAATGGCAAATACCAAATAATAAGAATAATTATCAACTACAATTTTCAGTTCAATATCATTTATAATTATATTTTAAAAACTAATTTAATTTGATATTTATATTACAATGGAAAAAATAAATAATGAGATCCATAATGCCTTTGAAGTAATCAAAAATGGCGGAATTATTCTCTATCCCACTGATACGGTTTGGGGTATTGGTTGTGATGCAACCAATACAGAAGCAGTAGCTAAAATATACCAACTCAAAAAAAGAGCTGAAACCCAAAGCATGATTTGTCTCATGAATGGGGAGAAAATGATGTACAATGTATTTAAAGAAATTCCGGAGGTAGCTTGGCAAATTTTAGATTTGTCAGAGAATCCTACTACCATAGTACTTGACAATCCAAGAAATGTAGCTCCCAATTTAATTGCGCCTGACAATACTTTAGGTATTCGATTGGTCAAAGACCCTTTTTGTTTCAAATTAATGGAGCGTATGAAAAAGCCATTAGTTTCTACCTCAGCCAACATATCAGGGCAACCTACTCCAAAATCATTTAAAGAAATTAGTCCCGAAATTATAAAAGGTGTGGACTATGTTGTAAATTTGGCGCACGAAAAAATTGCTGGTAAACCATCTACCATAATTAAGCTGACGAGCGATGCTCAAGTGAGAATTATTAGAAAATAAGAAAAATATAGTTTGAAAATGTAAAAATTTGAAAATGTAAATCCATTTTCAAATTGATTAATTTTCAAATTTTTACATTAATACATGAACTATAAATCTGCTTTACATAATACAATTTTCGAAGTCATCTCCAAAGCTTCACAAGAACGTAACGTAGAAAGCTATGTTATAGGTGGATTTGTAAGAGATTTTCTTCTAGGAAGAGATTTTAAAAAAGATATCGATATTGTTGCTATAGGTAGTGGAATCGAACTCGCACTTAAAGTTTCTGAGCTCCTTCCTAAAAAACCAAAAGTTCAGGTGTTTAAAAATTATGGAACGGCTATGCTCCGTTTTGAAGATACCGAAATCGAATTTGTAGGGGCACGAAAAGAATCCTATCATTTTGAAAGTCGGAATCCTGTTGTTGAAAACGGAACTTTAGAAGACGATCAAAACCGTCGTGATTTTACCATAAACGCATTGGCTTTGTCACTGAATCCAACGAATTATGGCGATTTAGTTGATCCATTTAATGGCGTATTGGATTTGGAAAACAAAACCATAAAAACACCTCTTGATCCAGACATTACCTACTCTGACGATCCATTACGAATGATGCGTGCTATTCGTTTTGCTACTCAATTGGGGTTTGAAATCGAAGAAAATTCTTTGGCTTCTATTACCCAAAATGCAGAACGCATCACTATTATTTCTGGTGAACGAATTGTAGACGAATTGAATAAAATTTTATCTACCGAAAAGCCTTCTATTGGGTTCTTATTATTATACAAAACAGGGCTTTTGGATATTATTTTACCTGAACTGACTGCTCTGAATCAGGTAGAAGAAATGGAAGGTCATACGCATAAAAACAACTTTTATCATACGCTAGAGGTGGTAGATAATATTTGTCCCAATACAGATGATGTATGGTTGCGTTGGTCTGCTTTATTACATGACATTGGTAAAGCACCTACTAAACGTTTTAATAAAAAGCAAGGTTGGACTTTTCACGGGCACGAATTTTTAGGTGGAAAAATGGTCAAAAGAATCTTCGAACGATTGCATATGCCTTTGAACCAAAAAATGAAATTTGTTCAAAAAATGGTCATGATGAGTTCCCGACCTATTGTATTGGCAGAAGAGATCGTAACCGATTCGGCAGTACGAAGATTAGTTTTTGATGCAGGCGAAGATGTCGATAATTTAATGACACTTTGCGAAGCCGATATCACCACTAAAAACCCAGCTAAATTCAAAAAATACCACAATAATTTTAATATTGTTCGAAAGAAAATTATTGAAGTGGAGGCACGAGATCACGTTCGAAATTTCCAACCGCCTATTTCTGGCGAAGAGATTATGACTATTTTCGATTTACAACCGTCACGTGAAATTGGGGTATTGAAAGAAGCAGTAAAAGAGGCTATTTTGGAAGGAGAAATCCCAAACGAATACCAAGCTGCTTATGATTTTGTGTTGAAAAGAGCTGAAAAATTAGGATTAAAAAAAGCAGAATAATAATGAAACAATATTTTCTACCATCCGCAAAAGTAGCTTTAGTTTTAGTCTATCTAGTAATCGTTGCTGGAGCATTAGTCAGAATGACAGGCTCTGGAATGGGATGCCCTGATTGGCCAAAATGCTTTGGATACTACATTCCTCCCACTGAAGAAAAACAATTGCTTTACACAATTGGAAAAGAATATTCTAAAGGACAAGTTATAATTAAAGATGAAGCACTTTTAGTTGCTAAAGACCATTTTGTAGCTCCCATAAAGTTTGAAAGTGTACACTGGGAAAAATATACCAAACATGATTATGCTATTTTCAATCCATTCCATACTTGGGTAGAATACCTCAATCGATTAGTTGGTGCATTAGCTGGTATTGCTTGTATCATTGCGCTTTTTTTCTCTTTCGGATATTGGAAAGAAAATAAAAAATTATTTTTCTATAGTTTACTCATTTGTTTTTTAATGGGCTTCCAGGCCTGGTTAGGAAAAACAGTGGTAGATTCAGTATTAAATCCTTATAAAATAACGACACATATGCTGGCAGCCTTACTTATAGTTGCTGTTCAATTGTATGTTATTTATTATGTTCAAGACACGAAAAGAACTAAAATAGTTGACACTGAATTCAAATGGGTTTTGTTTGTGGCATTGGGTTTAACTATTTTACAAATTATTTTTGGAACTCAAGTTAGAGAATCGGTTGATACAATTGTAGAAACAGGTTTACCTAAAGAAGTTTGGTTACAAAACCCGAAAGGAGGATTCTATACTCACCGAAGTTTTTCAATCTTAATTGTTTGTGCCAACGCTTTTTTGTTTTGGAGAAACAGAAAACTAGATTTAGGTTTTACTAAAATGAATGGGGTAATAGCATTGCTTTGTGTAGAAATTCTATCTGGTATAGTTATGTACTATTTCAATTTTCCCTTTGGAACACAAACTATTCATGTTGTAATAGCAACCATTTTATTTGGTTTACAACTCTATTTAATTTTAGAAAATAGTGCTAAAAACACTAAATAATTACATTCGACTATAGTGTCACATATACCGTCTTAACCATTATCAATGTCTAAACTAGCTGCACAAGATAAATTTATAGATTTATCAGATTATGGAAGACCTTTTGGAAAACTGCTTGCCAATAGCTTAAAAAACACGCGTTTTACTCCCATCCATGTTACCTTATTGTTTGGTATTGCTGGATTAATCGCCATTTATTGTATTAGTAATAATCATTTTAAATGGGCCTGCTTTTTTATTATTCTAAAATCAGGAATTGATGCTGCCGATGGTGAATTGGCTCGGTTGAAAAACACGCCATCTTATACAGGAAGATATTTAGATAGTGTATTTGATATTGTATTGAATTTTCTGTTTCTGATGGCTATTTGCTATGTATCAAAAACATCATTTTGGCTTACATTAATTGCTTTTTTCTGTATCCAATTACAAGGTACCTTATACAATTATTATTATGTCATCTTGAGAAACAAATCTGTTGGTGGAGATACAACCAGTAAGGTTTTTGAATACAAAACACCTAGAGCTTTGCCAGGAGAAACTCAATATTCAGTCAATATTCTATTTAAAATTTACACTATAGTTTATGGAGGTTTTGATAAAATCATTCATACCTTAGACAGCGATGCTTACCGTGTTAAAACCTTACCCAATTTTTTTATGACGTTGGTTTCTTTATATGGTTTAGGATTCCAATTGCTGATTATTGCCGTACTTTTACCTTTGGGACAAATCGAATGGATCATTCCATTTTTCATAGCTTACTCTGTTTTGATTTTTATTTTGATTGGTATTCGAAAAGCCTATTTCAAGTAAGTAATTAACCCAACCATTCCTTAAAATCCGAAACACGCTCCCGAGCGACAATTACCTCATCAGCTTTATAGGTGGGCAAACTAATTTTTAGTCTGGAGTTGGAATGAACATGTATCTCTTTCACAAATTGCATCGGAATGATAAATTTTCTACTAATGCGGTGAAAATCTTTAGGATTCAATTCAGTTTCTACAATTTCTAAACTACTATCAATCAAATAATCACGATTATCTAAAGTATGAATGTACGTACCTTTGTTTTCGCTGTACAAACATTCAATTTCAGCTACATCAATTACTTTGAGTTGTTGTCCTATCTTAACCGAAAAACGCTTTCGATAGTCTTTTGAAACCGGATTAACCAGCATTCGTTTGATGGCTTCAAAATCTAAACTCGAAATGCTGTTAATTTGAAATTGATTCTTGAATTTTGAAATTGCAGTTGCCAATTCCTCCTCGTCAATAGGTTTTAATAAATAATCAATACTATTCAATTTGAAAGCGCGTAAGGCATATGAATCATAGGCTGTGGTGAAAATCACGGCACTTTTAATATCAATTTTTTCAAAAATTTCAAACGACAAACCATCAGACAATTGGATATCCAAAAAAATCAAATCAGGATGTGGGTTATTTTGAAACCACGCTAACGATTCCTCAACCGAATGTAGTAAGGTCGAAATGGAATACCCAAGTTTTTCAAGTTTACGTTGTAGTAAACGGGCTGCGGGTTTTTCGTCTTCGATGATTATGATGTTCATTGTAAATAAATTTCAAATTTCAATATTCTATTACTCCCACTTATTAGCTTTTTCTTTCTCCATCAATTCTTTTATTTTACGCTCTTCCCAATCTTTTCCAAGAATAAAATATGGGACAAAAGTAGCCATTGCATGAGCCAACAATCCTATTCCCCAGAAAAATGCAGTCATAAAAGTTTTGAATTGAAAATAACTTTCTCCGGGTTCATAATTCTGAACGTTAGCAATTACAACCATAATATTAATTACCACATATACTAAAGCATGTGTGTAAAAACCTTTAAGCTTTTTAACTTTTTTAACAGCTTCTTCATAGCGAATTTGATCTGAATTAAAATTTTCCATCATGTTGATTTTTTAAATATTATTCCCAATTGTTACTCTTATCTTTATTGATTATCTCTTGTATTTTTCGCTCTTCCCACGATTTTCCGTATCCAAAAACACCAAAGGCATGAAATGACAATCCCAATCCCCAACCCAGCATAGGGAACCAAAACCATTGAAAGCCCCAATAAGTGAAATAATTCACTAATGCTAATGAAGGTACAATTATACAATAGGAAGTTAAATTGCCATAAAATCCTTTTAAAGCTTCCACCCGTTTTTTAGCCCGAGCATAAGCCATGTCTTCTTCTGTAAAGTTAGCTGTTTTCATTATTGAAATTTGTTTGGTTAATATAGGTATATAGACTTTAAACGATTTTTCGTCTTGAATGACTTTTACTTTACGTTCAGTCAATAAGGCATAGCGATTCACAATGTTTTGCAATCCAACACCTTTACCGTCAGAAAGGACTTCTTTCTTTTGCCAATTGTTTTCAACTATCAATTGATTCTCCTCAATACTAATTTTGATGTGTAGTGGTTTAGAACTACTCACCACATTGTGTTTAATGCAATTTTCTAATACTAATTGCAATGACAAAGGAACTACTTTGGCTTCTTCGTTAGTACAATCTGGCAATTCATACGAAATACTATTCTCAAAACGCATGGTTAATAATTGCATGTAGATTTTGGCGAAAGCCAATTCTTCGGAAACTGCTACTAATTCTTTGTCTTTTTGTTCCAAAACATAACGGTATATTTTGGATAAGGAAGTGGTGAACTTTTGGGCATTTTCAGGATTTTCTTCAATCAAAGAACTCAACACATTGAGGCTGTTAAATAGAAAATGAGGATCAATTTGATTTTTTAGACTTTCAAATTGCGCGTTTGCAGTTGTTGCAATTATTTTTTGTTCTTTAACCTTATTTTCTTGTAATGCTTTATAAAAATAAAATGCATGAATTGACAACGAAACAATAACAAAAAGCACTATAGGAATTAGAAAATGTCCTATACTTTCCTCCTCTATATATTTTTGAAATGACACTTCTTTTATAATTACTTCTTCAAAAACACGTAATATGAAAACCATAAAAAGCGTAATACAAAATGTACTAACAAAACCAATAATTAATCTGTTAATTGTGAATCGGTTGTCTTTGTAAACAGAATCCAAATATATAAATACTGCAGCATTAGCATAGTACAAACTAAAACCATACAACATCGTATATCCAAAGTATGTCCAAAAAGAATTACCTAACACAATTGCATCTCCAATTAGGTAACGTACAAGTAATAAGACTAAAAATATACTTAGCGAAAGAACAAAAGCTCTCGGAAATTCTTTAATTAATTTATCAATCATAATTCTTAGATTAAAATAATAGCTGTTGCAATAAGGTAACCAAACTTAAGGTTAATAAAATGACTATTCGAATCATACTGTTCTATTTTTATTTTGATGAGACAAATTTGACATAAAGAATCCGAGTATAAAAATAAGATAAACCGAATTGTCAAAAAACCGAGATGAATTGTAGAATGTGTATATTTACAGGTATAGAATTTACTCTTAATGAAACCCGAAAAAGAAAAAATAATTGACGGCCAACCTTATCCTTTAGGTGATGTAGACCTAAAAAAAGACAGACGAAAAGCCAAAAATTTGTTACATCGCCTCAATGTAACCGAATACCGAATGACTAAAAACGCGCGTTTAATTTTAGAAGAATTACTTCCAAATGCGGGTAACAACTTATACATTGAACCGCCTTTTTTCTGTGATTATGGATACAATATTAGCTGTGGAGATAATGTGTTTTTTAATGTAAACTGTGTCGTCCTCGACGAAAACAAAGTAACTATTGGCTCTCATGTGCTTTTTGGTCCGGGCGTTCAATTGTATACCGCATCACATCCATTGGAATCGCAAATGCGTCGTACCCATAAAATTTCTAAACCTATTAGTATTGGAGACGATTGCTGGATTGGAGGCAATGCTGTTATTTGTCCTGGAGTAACTATTGGCAAAGACTGTGTCATTGGGGCGGGTTCTGTAGTTACAAAAGATATTCCTGATTATTCTATGGCCGTGGGAAATCCCGCCAAAGTGATTAAGAAATTAGAATAAAAACCTCATTGTCATTATTTTAAAATCTTTTCAACAAAACGTAAATCGCAATTCGTAATTCGTAATTAATAATTTACCTTTGAACTTTCTATAAAAACAACGATTATGGTTTATAAATTCAGAGTAATTCTAGACGCAGAAGAAGATATTTTCAGAGATATTGCTATCCTTGCTGAAGACACTTTAGAAGATTTACACAATGCTATCTTCAATTCTTTTGGATTTGACGGAATGGAAGTAGCTTCTTTTTATACTTGTGATGATACTTGGAACCAAGAAGATGAAATTCCGATGTTTGACGCAGGAGATGTTCCTGGAGAACAAACCATCATGAGCGATTACAAATTATCCGATATTTTAAACAAAGAGAATACAAAAATCATCTACGTATACGACTTCATCAATATGTGGACTTTCTTGGTAGAATTAGCTGCTATTGAAGAACCTAAAGCTGGGGCTATCTATCCTGAAACTATTTTTTCTCACGGAGAAATGCCAGACGAAGCTATTGAAAAAAACTTTGAAGCAGATATGCACGATGATATCTATGGCGAATTTGAAGACGATTTAGACGAAGACGATCTAGATATGTTTGAGGGAGACGATAGCTTTGAAGACTTTGGATACGAAGAAAACTGGAATTAAAAAGGGTTAAATGGTAAATGGTTTATGTGTTTAAAACCCAAAACCTATTAAACCGTTAAACAAATACACTCTTAAACTTAAAAAAATGATTAATTTATTCAACACCCATATTGATTCGCTTTCTATTCATCGTGTAGGAAATAAAAGCCGTAACGAAGCTATTTTTTTATCCGAACAACCATTCAATTTAAATGATGAAATTGTTCCTTTGATAAAAGAATTTTTCTTCAAGCCTTTTAGAGAGAAAGAAGAAAATTATTTTCAGTTTGCGCACGAAGTGGATTTGGATTACAATGAAATGTACAAATTCGCTTCTCAAATATTTGAGAATCCGTCTAATGTTCATGAGGTTTCAAAACAAATCACCAAACATTTGTTTGAACAATCCAATCACCCTCATATCAAGAATGGCGAAGTCTATGTTACCTATTTAACAAACCTTGCTATTGATAACAATGTAGTCGATGCCATTGGAATTTTCAAAAGCGAAATCCAAGCTGACTTTTTACAATTTGAAGAAAAAGGCACCCACCTTGAAATGATTTTGCAACACGGGGTTAGTTTGAATAAGTTAGACAAAGGCTGCTTGATTTTTAATTACAAAAAAGAAGAAGGGTATAAAATCTTAACAGTTGACAGTAATCGTTACGATGCCCGTTATTGGTTAGAGCACTTCTTATCTGTAGATGCTTTCGAAGACGAAAATTACATCACTAAAAAATACTTGAAATTCTGTCAAGGCTTTGCCAAAGACGTGGTTTTCCCTGCTGAAGACAAAAAAGAAGAAGTCATGTTTATGAATCGTTCTGTGAATTATTTTGCCAAAAACGACCAGTTTGAGGAAACTAATTTCTTAAACGAAGTTTTAGACAATCCAGATTTGATTCCTGAATTTAAAAACTATAAAGTAGACAAGGGAGACAAATACAGTATTGAAGACATTACCACCTTCCCTATTGCAAACGCAGCAGTTTCAGACGCTAGAAAGTCCATCAAAAACGTAATTAATTTGGATACACACATCCAAATTAAAATGGATTTCATCAACCCTGAAAGTGCCGAAAAATTTGTAGAAAAAGGTTGGGATGAAGAAAAACAAATGTACTATTACTTAGTCTACTTCAACAAAGAAGAGAAAAATTAAAAAAATACCCGAACTCATCGGGGATTTTTTTATACCCGCTACGATTTAAACGGATTGACGTTTTTGAAATTTCGAGTGATGTACTGAAAAGAAGCACTCATAATATTTCCCATCGATCTAGCTTTCTTAAAATTCAAATCATTCGTGTACCGATACAATTCGAGTTTCAATTGTTCCAAATGTGAAGAAGTTGATAACGTATCTTCCCCCATGATTTTTAATAAGCGTTTAATTCTATTCTCGGCCGAGTGAATTCTTTTGGCCAAAACAGAACGTTCTTCGTTTTTATATTGATTGATGGAACTTTCTTGTAATTTATCTTTTACCAATTTCACCATGGGATAATTCTCTTTAAAAAACTGAGGACGATACACTTTAAAATTACCTTCGTAACATTGTTGATCAAAATCAATGGCTCGAATTCGATACACTACTTGGTCAAAATCGTGAATAGGAATCACCACATAATTATAGGCGCGCATATCGCCAAGTAAACGAATCATGGAACGTTCATTGAACTTCACAAACTCCTTGGCTATTTGAGACTTCTCCGTTTCGGTACAATTCTTCAGATGATTATTAATAAAAACATCACCTGCAATACCCATTATATGTTCCTCTATCAAGGTGTCCTGATGAACTAAAAAGTTAATTTTATCCGGCGATAAAATATGCTCTAGTTCTAAACCATAAACACGAGAAGCGTCGGCTTTTTTGACATAAAAATGGGTATAGTTATCGTTAAGAATATTTCTAACCTTAATTCTGAAAGGCTTTGAATTTCCAAAAGTACAATAGTCAATACAATCTACATTCAAGAATTTGATTATCTCCAAATTACCATCAGAGTGTAGCAAAGAATAGATTTTTTTTAAGGTCAAATCAATTTCCTCGCGCTCAAATTCATTATAATACACTCGAATCCATAGTGTATCTTGATCCTCTTTGTCATACACATTAATAGAACCTGAAAAACGCAACAAATCGTCATACGAAATAGGAAATTTAGAAATTCGATCAAATCGCTCCAGGTAGTCTAATAACGCCTCATTAATAGGGTAAGACGGCTTTTTAAATATCATTAACGGTTCTTCGCTCATTGGGAATCTATTTACAACAAATTTACTAAAAATTATACTGGAAAATAATTTTTGGTTTCATTTTCCGTTAGTACATCTCAAAAGAGATTTATAGTATCTTTGTTTCATTATGAGTTGGATAAAAACCATATTATTTATACTATTCATTTGTTGTTTTCCCTTAGCGATTTCAGCACAATTTATTAGTGTTGACAACACTAAAAATGCTACAGCATTAGTTCAAAAATTAACGAACAATGCATCTTGTATTAGCGTTTCGAATGAAACTGCCAAAGGAGATCCTTTGAACCTAATCCAAAACAGCTATGGTATTTTTAATAAAAACAACAGTAGTTTTCCTTTTTCTTCGGGCATTATTTTAAGCACATGGGATAGTAAAATTTCTGAAGGTCCCTACACCAATCTTGGAGGAGGAATCGATTGGGCAGGAGATTCAGATATTAATACTATTTTAGGGATTAGTTCTAGGAATGCTAGCACATTAGAGTTTGATTTTATTGCCCAAACTAATTTTTTGAGTTTTAATTACATTTTCGCATCCAATGAATACATTAAGGACAATCCTTGTAAATATTCAGATGGATTAGCTTTATTGATTAAAGATGTAACATTAGCAGGTCCTTACAGTAATTTAGCTGTTTTACCTGATGGAACTACTGTTTCTTCAAAAAACATTCATCCAGTAATCAATTATTCCGACACCTTTACCAACACAAAATGCGATGCGAAAAACGAATCTTATTTTGGGCAATTCAACTCTACAAGCCCAAACTCAAGCCCTATAAATTATGCGGGGCAAACCGTTCCCTTAACTGCAAAAACTACTTTGATGGCCGGACATACTTACCATATTAAGTTAGTCATTGCAAATGATAGTGATAACGCCAACAACTCAGCGGTTTTTGTGGAAGCGGGCAGTTTTACTTCCAAAATTGACTTAGGGAAAGACCGATTAGTAGCTGACAATACTGCCATTTGTAATGGAGAAACATTTGAAATACAAACCAATATGTCGGCGACATATGCTTACAAATGGTATAAAGATGGTTCGACTAGTCCTCTAACTGGAGAAATAAATCCTTCCCTTATAGTAACCCAAGCGGGTACTTATAAAGTTGAAGTGACCGATTTAAGTGGTTGTAATTACATTGGGGAGATTAAAATAGAGTATGCTTTGGGAATGGGTTTAAAAGACGTACAACTTACCAAATGCGATGATAAGGGAACAGGAACCGCTTTTTTCGATTTAACCTCAGTACAATCTATTATTACTAACAACGATTCAAACACCACAATTTCCAATTACTATGAAGATAGTAACCAAACTATTGAAATAACCAACCCAACAGCTTTCGAAAAAACTAATTCTGGTGACCAAATTGTGTATGCCAAAGGAGTCAATCCTAAATTTAGTTGTTCAGAAACAGCTCAAATTACATTACGAACACTACCCAGTAGTCAAAATTCAACAAGTATTCCAACTCCAAATATAAAAGAGTTTACTGGCGGAAAAAATTCGATTGAATTAATTACCCCTTCTACCACTGCCAACTATGAATTTTCGATAGATGGCATCAATTACCAAAACAGTTCCCTTTTTACTGGAATACCTAAAGGAAATTATATTGCCTACATCCGAAACACATCTAATTGTGAATATGCCACTTACCCATTTATAATTTTAGATTATCCAACTTTTTTCACTCCAAACGGAGATGGCTCCAATGATCTATGGAAAGTTGACGGATTAGATCTATATCCACAAGCTGTCATTTCAATTTTTGACCGTTTCGGTAAATTACTCAAGCAAATGAATTCAAATACTGTAGGATGGAATGGTATATTTAATGGTTATTCTCTTCCCGCAGATGACTATTGGTTTCGATTAATACTGAATGACAATCAAATTGTTAATGGACATTTTAGCCTAAAAAGGTAATGCTATTAATTAGTAATACTTAAACTAATTGTATAAATTTGAATTCCATTTTATATATGAAAAAAAGGTTTTTACTATTAGTTATAATTCTAATTTATAGTGCCTCTTTTGGTCAAAAAGAAGCTGCTATTTGGTATTTTGGTGAAAAAGCAGGTCTAGATTTCAACTCCGGTAATCCTGTGAGTATAACTGACGGAAAAATTGTAACTAATGAAGGTTGTGCTTCCATTTCTGATAAAAACGGTAATATTCTTTTTTATACAGATGGTACTTTAGTTTATAATAAGTTTCATAAGGTGATGCCTAATGGAAGCGGACTCTTTGGACATAATTCAAGTACACAGTCTGCAATCATTGTCCCTAAACCCAATAATCCTTATATCTATTATATATTTACTGTTGACCAACCATTACCAGATAATGTTGATGACAATTTATTAAATGACCAAGACCCTCCTAATAACGGATTAAATTATTCCGAAGTTGATTTAAGATTAGAGAATGGCTTGGGAGACATTCCTACAAATAAAAAAAATATACACCTAATTACATATAATTCTGAAAATAATGAAGAAGTTAAATTCAAATGCTCTGAAAAAATTACAGCAGTGCAACATGGTGATGGTATTTCATTTTGGGTAATAACCCATTTTTTGAACAATTTTTATAGTTTTAAAGTTAGCAGTTTTGGTGTAAATAAAACACCTTTAAAATCTTCAACTCCTCTAAACGTACCTATTGGAGGTTACTTAACTAATGCTATTGGTTACCTGAAAATTTCTCCTAACGGAAAAAAAATTGCAATGGCAAATTCTTCACTAAAAACTGATAACGAATTAGGTCCAAAAGGTGAAATCAAGAGAAATACTGGAAATGTATGGTTATTTGATTTTAATTCAACAACTGGAATTATAACTAATGGTATGGCTCTAATTAGTAACACAAATCCATATGGGATTGAATTTTCTGCAAAAACTAAAAAAATGTACATCAGTGTCAATCAGTATAATTCTGAAGGAATAGGTATAGGAAGTAGTCTTATACAATACGATTTAAAGAGTAATAATATAGTCAATTCAAAAATGGAGATAGTCAATTCTCAAAAAGTAGCTGGAGCCCTACAATTGGCTATTGATGAAAAAATATACAGATCGGGTTATGATATATCAAAACAGGGAGGAGAAAAACTATCTGTTATCAATAATCCAGAACAAGATGGTATTGATTGTAATTTTTTAGTTGATGAAATTGATTTAAAAGGAAAAAAAGCTTTCCTTGGATTACCCCCATTTATATCATCTTTATTTTTGTATTCATTTAATTATGAAAACAATTGCCTCGGAAGTTCAACTTATTTTTATTTTAACTCTACTGAAAAGATTGATTCGGTTAAATGGGATTTTGGGGATGGAACTACTTCAACTAGTAAAGATGCTTATCACACCTATCAAATTCCTGGAGATTACAAAGTTTCACTGATAAAGACGGTAAATGGAGAAGAAAAAGAGCCTATAGAAAAAATAATAACAGTTTTTGAAACTCCAAAAACAAACACGAATCCATTCAAACTAATACAGTGCGATACTCAAGATAGTAATCCTTTAGATGGATTAGCAAATTTCAACTTAGATTTAGTCAAAGAAGCAATAAGAGCAAATCAAAAAGATGTTGAAATTTATTATTACAAGACAAATACCGAAGCTAATGATGATAAAAATAATATAAATTCATTAGATCCAATTTATAGAAATTCCGTTCAAAATGAAACTATTTATGCTAAATTAGTTGCCGCTTCAGGCTCTTGTTACAGTATACAAACAGTTATTTTACATGCAAATCCAAACATTTCAATATTACCAATCCCTTTACATGAATGTGCTAATAGTAGTGGCAAAGCTGAGTTTGATTTAGAGAAAAAGACAGTTCAAATACGAAACGAACTCAATTTACCTCAAAATATAATTTTTACTTTTTACACTACCAAAAATGATGCAGAATTAGGGAATAATCCATTAGAGAAAAGATACATCTCTAATTCAAAAACATTATTTATTAGAGCAGAGAATGAAGAGGGTTGTTTTGGAACAGGTCAATTTGATATTATCGTAGACCAAAGTCCTTCCATCGAACTAAAAGATGCTAAAATACTCTGTGAAGGTATTAATAACTTTTCTATTCTGGATTCGGGTATCATTCTTCCTGCAACTGAAAATGATTTCACCTATTTATGGAATACTAATGAAACTTCTCCTACAATCAGAACAACTAAAGAAGGAAATTACAATGTAACTGTCACTAATAATTTAGGTTGTAAAATAACTCGGAATATAACTCTTACTTTATCTAAACTTGCAAGAATCAATTCATTACAAATTAAAGATTTACAAAAAAACAACCAAGTTATTGTACTGCTTGAAAACCCAACAGGGTATCTTTATAAAATAATTTTCGAAAATAAAACAGAAACCGCTTTTCAAAATAGTCCCATATTCGAAAATATACCCGGAGGACTTCATCAACTAATCATTAAAAATATTGATGGTTGTGGTCAAATAGATTCAGAATTGGTAATTTTAGAAGCACCCATATTCTTTACCCCAAATGGAGATAGTTACAATGACTATTGGAATTTAAAAGGGACTAATGGAACGATTATAATACAATCTAACGTTTACATTTTTGACCGCTATGGAAAATTGATAAAACAAATTTCACCCTCTAGCCTAGGCTGGGACGGAACAATCAATGGAGAACCTTTACCTGCAGATGATTATTGGTTTACTGTAAAATTAGAAGACGGTAGAGAAGCTAAGGGACATTTTAGTTTAAAACGATAAAGTATTAACTCAATTAGTGTTAATTTATCCCCAATAAAAAACCACCAACTTTCGTTGGTGGTTTTTTTATAATAAGATATTGTAATCCTTAGATTTTAAATCTTTTTCTATCTGTTTCTGTCAAATAAATTTTTCTCAAACGAATACTTTTTGGAGTAACCTCAACATATTCATCTTTTTGAATGTATTCCAACGCTTCTTCAAGAGAGAAAATAATTGGCGGAATGATTCTAGCTTTCTCGTCATTTCCAGAAGAACGAACGTTAGATTGTTTCTTCGCTTTAGTTACGTTGATACACATATCATCGCTACGAGAGTTCTCTCCAATTACTTGACCTTCGTAAATTTCATCATTTGGATTAACGAAGAATTTACCACGATCTTGTAATTTATCGATAGAATAAGGAATTGCTTTTCCGTTCTCCATAGAGATTAACGAACCATTATTTCTACCTGGAATTTCACCTTTGAAAGGCTCATATCCAATATAACGATGTGACATAATTGCCTCACCTGCAGTAGCTGTCAATAATTGATTACGCAATCCGATAATTCCACGTGAAGGAATATTGAATTTAATAATCATACGATCACCTTTAGCTTCCATAGAAAGCATTTCTCCTTTACGAATAGTAACAAATTCTACCGCACGTCCAGAAAGATTCTCAGGTAAGTCGATTGTTAATTCCTCAATTGGCTCACATTTCTTACCATCAATTTCTTTAATGATAACTTGTGGCTGACCAATTTGTAACTCATATCCTTCTCTTCTCATGGTTTCGATAAGAACCGATAAGTGCAATACACCACGACCAAAAACCATAAACTTATCAGCTGAATCAGTTTCACCTAACTTCATTGCTAAGTTTTTCTCTAATTCTTTTGTTAATCTTTCACGGATGTGTCGAGAAGTAACAAATTTTCCTTCTTTACCAAAGAAAGGTGAGTCATTAATAGTAAACAACATACTCATCGTTGGCTCATCAATAGCAATAGTTTGTAATGCTTCTGGATTTTCAAAATCAGCGATTGTGTCACCAATTTCAAATCCTTCAACACCGATAATTGCACAGATATCACCCGCAATTACTTGTGGTACTTTTTTACGACCAAGTCCTTCAAAAGTATGTAATTCTTTAATTCTTGATTTTATAACAGTTCCGTCTCTTTTTACTAAAGAAATTGGCATTCCTTCATTTAAAACACCTCTTTCTAGACGACCGATTGCGATACGTCCTGTAAAAGAAGAAAAGTCTAATGAAGTGATTAACATTTGAGGTGTTCCTTCAGAAACTTTAGGAGCTGGCACATTAGCAATCACCATATCCAATAAAGGCTCAATGTTTTCTGTTTGATTTCTGAAATCGTCAGACATCCAGTTATTTTTAGCTGAACCGTAAACAGTTGGAAAATCCAATTGTTCTTCGGTAGCTCCTAATTCAAACATTAAGTCGAATACTTTCTCATGAACTTCTTCAGGAGTACAGTTTTCTTTATCTACTTTATTAATAACCACACATGGTTTTAAACCTAAATCAATTGCTTTTTGCAAAACAAAACGGGTTTGTGGCATTGGTCCTTCAAAAGCATCTACCAATAAACAAACTCCATCAGCCATATTCAATACACGCTCTACCTCACCACCAAAATCGGCGTGACCAGGAGTATCAATAATATTGATTTTTGTTCCTTTATAAACAACAGAAACGTTTTTTGAAGTAATTGTGATTCCTCTTTCACGCTCTAAGTCGTTGTTGTCAAGGATTAAGTCACCTGTATTTTCGTTATCACGAAATAATTGACAGTGATACATAATTTTATCAACCAAAGTCGTTTTACCGTGGTCAACGTGGGCAATAATTGCAATGTTTCTAATAGATTCCATCTGTGATTTTTAATGGGTGCAAAGGTACACTTTATTTTGAGATAAAAAATTGTTTCTATTCATTACTTAACACCAAAATAATACGCAATAAAAAAAGCCCCCTAAAAAAGGAGGCTTTTACTATCTTCAATTGTATTTAATTACAATTTAGCAACGTGTTTAGTTAACTTTGATTTCAAGTTAGATGCTTTGTTATCATGAATGATATTTTTCTTAGCTAACTTGTCAATCATAGAGATGACAGCAGATAATTTAGATGAAGCATCTGCTTTATCAGTAGCCAAACGCAAAGCTTTAATCGCATTACGAGTAGTTTTGTGTTGGTATCTGTTTAATACTCTTTTCTTTTCGTTACTTCTAATTCTTTTTAAAGCTGACTTATGATTTGCCATTTGGTGTATATTTTAAAATGTAAATAACTAATTAATATATTAGAAATAAAATTAGAAAAACCTCCCACAATTAATCATTATTAATCACTTCAGTTTTAACTAACAAAACAAATAAGGAGACACCAAAATTTGTTTCATAAAACCATTTCAAAACTAATTTGTAGTCCGTGGGGGAATCGAACCCCCCTTACCAGGATGAAAACCTGGCGTCCTAACCGATAGACGAACGGACCAATTTCCTTCTAAGCTCAGGAAAGCTATAACATTAATCAGATTTTGTAGTCCGTGGGGGAATCGAACCCCCCTTACCAGGATGAAAACCTGGCGTCCTAACCGATAGACGAACGGACCTCAATTCTGTAATGCGGATGCAAAAATACAACTATTTTTTAGACGCACAAGAGTAGATGCGAAAAAAAATATTTTTTTTTAATAGGCTTTCGCAAACAACACTCTACCAGCAGATTCCGATCCTGTAAAAACACATTTCCCTCGCTCTTCTACCCTATCCAAAGGAATACAACGAATAGTAGCCTTAGTTAAATCTTTAATTTTTTCTTCTGTTTCAGGAGTGCCATCCCAATGTGCTGAAATAAATCCGCCTTTATTTTCCAATACCTCTTTAAATTCTTCAAAAGAATTTACTTCTGTAATATGATTTTGTCTGTAATCAAATGCACGTTGAAACAAATCTTTCTGAATGGTTTCCAACAAGTCATTGATGTAATTTACAATTCCGTCATTTGAAACGACTTCTTTACTTAAGGTATCTCTTCTTGCTACTTCAAACGTACCGTTTTCTAAATCTTTTGGACCTACCGCAATACGAACAGGTACGCCTTTCAATTCCCATTCAGCAAATTTAAAACCTGGTTTTTGAGTGGTTCTATTATCAAACTTAACTGAGATGTTTAACTTTTTGAATTGAGTCATCAAATCATTCACTACCGAAGTAATTTTCTCTAGTTCTTCATCAGACTTATATATAGGAACAATTACCACTTGAATTGGCGCTAAGTTTGGAGGTAAAACTAAACCATTATCATCAGAGTGCGTCATTACCAACGCTCCCATCAATCGAGTCGACACTCCCCATGAAGTCCCCCATACATATTCCTGTTTTCCTTCGGCGTTAGCAAACTTTACATCAAAAGCTTTTGCAAAATTTTGACCTAAAAAGTGGGAAGTTCCTGCTTGTAGAGCCTTGCCGTCTTGCATTAAGGCTTCAATACAATACGTTTCATCAGCTCCTGCAAAACGTTCAGTTTCTGTTTTCAATCCTTTTACAACTGGAATTGCCATAAAATCCTGAACAAAATCAGCATACACATTCATCATTTTTTCTGACTCTTCAATAGCCTCTTGACGTGTAGCATGAGCCGTGTGTCCTTCTTGCCATAAAAATTCAGCAGTTCTTAAAAACAAACGCGTTCTCATTTCCCAACGAACCACATTTGCCCATTGATTAATCAATAACGGTAAATCACGATAGGATTGTACCCAACCTTTATAGGTAGACCAAATAATTGCCTCACTTGTAGGACGAACAATTAATTCTTCTTCTAATTTAGCGTTAGGATCTACCATTAATTTTCCAGGACGATCTTCGTCTGTTTTTAATCTATAATGTGTAACAATAGCACATTCTTTAGCAAAGCCTTCAGCGTTGGTTTCCTCAGCTTCAAACATACTTTTAGGGACAAATAAAGGGAAATAGGCATTTTGATGCCCCGTCTCCTTGAACATTCGGTCTAATTCAGCTTGCATTTTTTCCCAAATTGCATAGCCGTATGGTTTAATTACCATACATCCTCTAACCCCTGAATTTTCGGCTAAATCAGCTTTAACAACTAGCTCATTATACCATTTTGAATAATCTTCTGATCGCGTAGTAAGGTTCTTACTCATATTATATAGTTTGGCACAAATTTTGTTTTCTTCTTTATTGACTCAATAGTTTGGCAAAACTAACTATTTTTGTAATGTGCAACAATAAAAAAACCTACAGATATGAAAACTAATTTTATTTCTTTTCCAATACCCACTCTTAATTTTGTAATTGGTTTTTTAAGCATTTTTGCAATAACTTCTTGTGGTTCGTACCAAAATAGTTCGTATTATGACACTGATGGAATTTACGGTACAACTGAAGCTGGAATGCGTAAACGAGTTATCGCTCAGGAATCGGCAATAGCCTATCAAAATTATTTTGAAGCGCTTCAGGATTCTAAAGATACTACTTCAGTTTTTACAGATATTGACAACTATTCTTCTTATGCTAATTCAAAAAACGAGGATAACCAATCCAATTACTCAAGTTGGGGAAGTAATTCTCAAGATATAAACATCAATTATTATCCAAATAATTGGAATTTTTCTTTTGGTTTTGGATATCCTAATTATGGTTTTGGCTGGAGAAATCCATATTACGGAGGTTATTTTCCAAATAATTATTGGTATGACCCTTATATGATTGGTTGGGGATATAACAATTACTATGGATTTAATTATTACCCAAATTATTTTTGGGGCTATCAAAATTATCATCTATATCAGGGAAGTTATAATAGAGGTACATCCTATAGTCATAACACTAGTCGAAGAGGTTCTAACTATAACACTATAAATCCTTCAGGAAGTCAAATTGGACGAAGAGAAATTCAAAACTCATCTTCTAATTATAGTACTCGAAGTTCGTATAACCGAACCAATTCTGCACCAACATTTAGCAGAAATTCAAATAATTTCCAAAATCAAAATTATATTAACAACAATATTGAAAGGTCAAGAACTAACACATCAGGTAATTCTAATGTAACTCCGGTACGCTCTAATAGTAGAAACAACAACTCTACTAGATCCTACACGCCATCAAATAATGATAGCTACACCCCTTCTCGTTCTATGGATACAAACTCATCAAGTTATGGCGGAAGTTATGGTGGGGGAAGACGCGGAGGAAGATAATTTTTATACTTTCTACTTTAGAATACTAATTATAGTAAAATCTCAAACCTTAAATTATGAAAAAATATATTCTACTACTCCTAACAATAATTACAGTTAATATTATTCAAGCGCAAGAAATTAGAGACGCTTTACGATATTCTCAAGAAAATCTCAATGGAACTGCTCGTTTTAGAGCAATGAGCGGTGCTTTTGGAGCGCTTGGAGGCGACTTGTCTTCAATTAACGTAAATCCAGCAGGCTCCGCAATCTTTACTAACAATCAATTAGGATTTACTTTAAACAATACATCCATAAATAATAATTCTAATTTTTTTGACAATACAACAAGCGTAAAAGATAGTTCATTTGATTTGAATCAAGCTGGAGGTGTTTTTGTTTTTAAAAATCAAAATAAATTGAGTAACTGGAAGAAATTCTCAATTGCAATCAACTTTGAAAACACAAATGTTTTGAGTAACAGTGTTTACTCCGCAGGTACCAACCCTACAAATTCAATTGCAAATTATTTTTTATCATACGCCAATGGTATTCCTTTAAATGTTTTAGAAAATTCCAATTATGATGAATTAGGACATGGAGCACAACAAGCTTTCTTGGGATACCAAGGCTATATCATCAATCCAACAAACAATAATCCGACGAATACCAATTACACCTCTAACGTACCAGCTGGAGGGAATTATTATCAAGAAAACACTATTACTGCCAAGGGTTATAACGGAAAGTTATCATTCAATGCTGCTACTTCATACAAAGACAAATTATATATTGGAGCCAACTTAAATTCCCACTTTGTAGATTTTAGACAATCAACACGCTTTTACGAAGACAATGAAGCTCCGTTGACATCTAATTACACCGTCTCAAGAGTGCAATTTGACAATGACTTATATACATATGGAACAGGCTTTTCATTTCAACTTGGAGCTATTGCCAAGCTATCAAAAGAACTCCGACTTGGTATTGCATTTGAATCACCAACCTGGCTTCGTTTAAATGATGAATTCACCCAACAACTAATAGGTGTTAGTGCTAATACATCAGAGGAATTATCTCCTGACGTAGTCAATCCAAACACAACTAATTATTACGAACCGTATAAACTTCAAACTCCAAGTAAATGGACAGGAAGTATGTCATATGTATTTGGTAAAAAAGGATTAATTAGTGTTGATTATGCTATAAAAGATTACAGTAGCACCCAATTCAAGCCAAACTCTGACCTATACTACAGAACACTCAACAGTAAAATGAATTCACTATTAAATAGTACAACTGAATTGCGACTTGGTGCAGAATATAAAATTGAAGCCTGGAGTTTGAGAGGAGGCTACCGTTTAGAACAAAGCCCGTACAAAAACAAAACCACTATTGGAGATTTAACAGGATATTCAGGAGGAATCGGATATAATTTTGGCGGAACCAAACTAGACCTTTCCTATGCTACATTCAAAAGAGATAGCAAACAAGGATTCTTTGAACAAGGGCTCACTGATGGAGCTGCTATCAACACAAAAAACAGCACGATTACTTTAACGCTTTTGTTTGAATTATAACCGATAGAAAATTAAAATCAAAAAAACATCTTGTACTAAAAAACAGGGTGTTTTTTTTAGCCCTGATGAAAGTGAAAATCCTCCCGATTTTTCTTCGGGAGATTGTAACAGACAGCAGGAGTAAACGCTATAAAAAACCAAAAGATTTGTGCTCCTAAAAATAAAAAACGTAATTTTGCCCACCTTTCAAACTATTGAAAGCTTACTACTATGAGAACGAAATCTTTAAAGAAAAATAAAATCAACGTGATTACCCTAGGGTGTTCTAAAAATATCTACGATAGTGAAGTGCTAATGGGACAGCTTCGCGCTAGCGGCAAAGAAGTAGAACATGAAGCACCTGAATCAGAAGAAGGTAATATTATCGTAATTAATACTTGTGGATTTATTGATAATGCTAAAGCTGAATCAGTGAATATGATTTTAGAATATGCCGATAAAAAAGAACGTGGATTAGTAGATAAAGTATTTGTGACTGGATGTTTATCAGAACGTTACAGACCCGATTTAGAAAAAGAAATTCCGAATGTAGATCAGTTTTTTGGTACCACCGAATTACCTCAGCTTTTGAAAGCTTTAGGCGCTGATTATAAGCATGAATTGTTAGGCGAACGATTAACTACAACGCCAAAAAATTATGCTTATTTAAAAATTGCCGAAGGTTGTGATAGGCCTTGTAGTTTTTGCGCTATCCCGTTAATGCGAGGAAAACACGTTTCGCAACCTATTGAAAAATTAGTTAAAGAAGCTGAAGGTTTAGCTAGAGACGGGGTAAAAGAGTTGATTTTAATTGCACAAGATTTAACCTATTACGGTCTTGATATTTACAAAAAAAGAAATTTAGCAGAGCTATTGGAAGCTTTGGTAAAGGTGGAAGGAATTGAATGGATTCGTTTGCATTACGCCTTCCCTACTGGTTTTCCAATGGACGTATTAGAAATCATGAAGCGTGAGCCAAAGATTTGTAATTATATTGATATTCCGTTACAACACATTTCAGATGCTATTTTAAAATCCATGAAACGTGGAACAACTCAAGCAAAAACGACTCAACTGCTGAAAGATTTTAGAGCTACTGTTCCTGGAATGGCAATTAGAACAACTTTGATTGTGGGGTATCCTGGAGAAACTCAGGAAGATTTTGAAATTTTGAAAGATTTTGTTCAAGAAATGAAGTTTGACCGAATGGGCTGTTTTGCTTATTCACACGAAGAAAACACTTCCGCTTATTTATTAGAAGATGATGTTCCAGATGCTGTAAAACAAGAACGTGCGAACGAAATTATGGAATTACAATCGCAAATTTCTTGGGATTTAAACCAAGAAAAAGTAGGTCAGACTTTCAAATGTATTATTGACCGAAAAGAAGGCGGCCACTTTGTGGGTCGTACCGAATTTGATAGTCCTGATGTAGATAATGAAGTTTTAATTGATGCCACTCAACATTATCTAAAAACAGGAGAATTTGCTACTATTAAAATCACTGAAGCAACCGAATTTGATTTGTACGGAGAACCCGTTTAAATCACACCTATTTTATTATATTTGATTCTAAATTAATCATTTCATGAAAAATAAACTCCACATTTTTAGCTTACTTTTTTTACTATTTGCTTGTAACACCATTTTTGCACAATATGGTGGATACGGGGGTGGTTATGGTGGATATGGAGGCGGATACGGGGGGTACGGCGGTAGAATGAGCCAAATGGGAGGTATGGGAGGCATGAATCAACACCAAGAAAAACCAAAAGAGATCCCTGTAGAAGTTACAGTAGGTAAAATTATGGAACAATTAAAACCAGAATTAAAACTGGATGCGCTTCAAGAAATTGCAGTTGCCAATATATTAACAGAGAGCATCAAATCTCAAGGCGCCATAATCAAACAAGAAATTAGTCAGGACGACAAGGTTAAAGAAATACAAACACTATCTGAACTTACCGATTCCAAAATCAAACAATTGTTGACCCAAACACAAAAAGACAAATACAAAGCGATGCAGGAAGAGGCAAAAAATCCTAAAAAATCGAAAAAGAAAAAGAAAGACGATAGCGATTCTAATTAGAAAACTATGAAAAAATATTTGTTTCATTTATTAGTAGTTATAACTATTTATTCATGTGGCTCTAATCCGTATCGGTTAAGCGATAAATCCTATAAAAAACAGCTAAAAAAATTTCAAAAAACACTTGCAATTACTCATACCCCCCCTTTGCAAAACGGAATTGAACCACAATGGATTAGTACTGTTAATTTCAATCTTCGCAAACCGAATTTTATTATCATTCACCACACGGCTCAAGATTCTTTACAACAAACAGTAAAAACATTTACCTTAACACGAACACAAGTAAGCGCGCATTACGTTATTAGCGATGATGGCACAGTAGTTCAAATGCTTAATGATTACCTTAGAGCCTGGCACGGAGGAAATGCTAGTTGGGGAAAAAATACTGATATTAATTCTGCTTCTATTGGGATTGAATTGGATAACAACGGTAGCGAACCTTTTTCTGAAACACAAATCAACAGTCTCTCGGCTTTGTTATCCAGATTAAAAAAAGAGTATAATATTCCCTCTCAAAATATAATTGCGCATTCTGATATTGCACCTACACGAAAATCAGACCCAAGCACTTTATTTCCTTGGAAAAACTTAGCTGATTTAGGATTTGGATTTTGGCCTGATGCTAATTTAGAAAAAGCACCTGAAAATTTCAATATCGAACAAGGATTGCGGATTATTGGTTACGATACTCGTAATCTATCATCGGCTATTAAAGCATTTAAACTACACTATATTCAAACCGAAGTAAATGATGTATTAGATGAGAAAACCATCAACACCATGTATTCCATTTATAAAAAACAATAAATCCCTCTCTGTTATTTATTAAAAAAAAACTGCCCAAACACTATTTGTATTTGAGCAGTTCCTTACTATTTAAAACACATTGTTTCTAGGAAACAATAAACACACAACTTTATTTTCTATTAAAAACCATACACCATTGCTACAACAAATTGAGAAGCTGATTTTGTTGGATTTCCATTAGCAGCATAAAATGATTGTTCTGAAGAACTATCTAATCTGATTTCGGGAATTAATGTCAAACTACCTGACTTCAAATTAGCCGATAATGTTAGAGCCGTTACTGAAGTATCCAAAGTTTTAGATTTAAATGATTCCGCACGCAATCCCAATCCAAATGAATTTGAAATTGCAACTGAAGGATATAAAGCTACACCTGAATATCCTGTACCACTTACTGGTCCTGAAAAATCTGCAGCATTTAAACCTAATTTAAATTTTGGTGACATTTGGTAAGCAGCAGTCAAATCAACAATAGTACCGCTTTCAGACCCAGTCAACAAATTAAAATAAGCTGTAAAGCCTTCAGCTGGGGTTACTGATAGTTGTGCTCCAAAAGCATTTAATCCAAATTCTGGAATAGCTTGATAAGTATTCCATTGATCATTAAATAAACCAACCATTAACCCTACTTTGCTAGACACAGCATAATTTGCTTTGATTCCTGCATTTTGAAATGGGCCCGTTGTAAACAAATAAGAGGTAGAATAATTAAAGTTAGCCAATGGAGAAATTACTTCATACCCAATAAATGTCCCCATGTACCCCGCTGTCAAACTTAATTTATCCGATGCCGCATACGTTGCATATAAATTTTGAATATGAAATGATTGTCCTGCAACATCAGGGATAGATTGCCCTGCTCCTCTAGGCCCAAAAGATACTTCTCCAACAAAAGAAGTTTTTCCAGTTTTTTTCTTTAATGCAATATCAATCATACCTAAAGAAAGTGAGTTCTGATCTGTAGCAAAACTTGTTGGAATATTAGCTGTTTTTGCGAAATCATATTTCCAATACGCATCAGCAGATCCTGAAATTTCTAATGGAGTGTCTTGTGCAAATGTAAATGTACTTGATAGTACTAAGGCTAAGATGGCAATTACTTTTTTCATGTTTAATCGATTTTAATTTATTATTTAATTTATTGTAAAAAATTGAATCAAGTCAGCTTATCAAAATCAGATGAAGTATTCTCTTCAATTACAGACTGAATTATTTCTTTTTCTTGAAGCAAAACTATCAACTTTTATCAACGTAAAAGAGAAAAACATAAATTTTATTCAATATTTAAAGCAGTTTTATCAAATTCAAAATAAAATTCTCAAAAAATACAAATTTACAATTCAAAACATAGTTTAATTAAGGTATTAATAACGTAAAAATACATTTTACCCCTATTTTTTTAGGGTATTTAATTTTTTAAAATAAAAAATTAAGCTTTTTAATCACTTTTAAAGCTTAAAAATAATATTAACCCCTATTTTTTAGTACTAATAAATTATTTTAGTCTATATCTCACACAAAACTCTCTCTTTTATTTTAGGTCATAAAAAAACCACCTTATATAAGATGGTTTTGAATTGTATTGTTCCGAAACACTACAACGGAATATTACCGTGTTTTCGTTTTGGCATTACACTTTCTTTATTTTCTAACATACTGAACGCTTTAATTAACTTTTTGCGGGTATCTTGAGGCAAAATAACCTCATCTACAAAACCTCTTTGAGCAGCGGTATACGGATTAGCGAATAAATTAGCATACTCTGCTTCTTTTTCTAATAATTTGGCAGCAGGGTCAGCCGCTTCACTGATTTCTTTTTTGAAGATAATCTCACTAGCGCCTTTTGCTCCCATTACTGCAATTTCGGCTGTTGGCCACGCAAAGTTCATATCAGCACCAATGTGTTTGGAATTCATTACATCATAAGCACCTCCATAGGCTTTACGCGTAATCACCGTAACTCTTGGCACCGTAGCTTCGCTTAAAGCATATAACAATTTTGCTCCGTGAACAATAATTCCATTCCATTCTTGGTCTGTTCCTGGTAAAAATCCCGGCACATCTACCAATACTAATAACGGAATATTAAAACAATCACAAAAACGAGTAAATCGTGCAGCTTTTATAGACGAATTCACATCCAAAACACCTGCTAATATCATCGGTTGGTTGGCAATTATTCCCACACTACGCCCTCCTATTCTAGAGAAACCTACGATGATATTCTCTGCAAAGTTTTTATGAATTTCAAAAAATGAATCTTCGTCAATAATACCCGAAATTACTTCGTGCATATCATACGGCTTATTCGGGTTATCCGGAATGATAGCTCCAAGCTTTTCTCTTAATTCATCATTAAGTTCGTAGGGAAGATTTTTAGGTGTTTCCTTATTACTTTGAGGCAAATAACTCAATAATCGTTTTACATCTTCTAAACACTCCACATCATTCGACGAAGTACAATGTGCTACGCCTGACTTGGTCGAATGGGTACTTGCCCCTCCTAACTCTTCTGAAGTAACCGTTTCATTGGTAACCGTTTTAACTACATTAGGCCCTGTAACAAACATATAACTAGTATCTTCGACCATCATCGTAAAATCGGTCATCGCTGGCGAATAGACCGCTCCTCCTGCGCAAGGCCCCATTATTGCTGAAATTTGCGGAATTACACCTGAAGCTTGAACGTTTCTATAAAAAATATCGGCATAGCCTCCAAGCGAACGAACTCCTTCTTGAATACGCGCACCACCTGAATCATTCAATCCAATCATTGGCGCACCTACTTTTAGAGCCATATCCATTACTTTGCATATTTTCTCTGCATGGGTTTCAGACAACGAACCTCCAAAAACTGTAAAATCTTGTGCAAAGACATATACTAACCTACCATTGATATTGCCATAACCGGTAACAACTCCATCTCCTAAATACACTTCTTTTTCGATACCAAAATCAGTAGTACGATGAGTGACTAACATTCCGATTTCTTCAAACGAACCTTCGTCCATCAAATAATCGACACGCTCTCTGGCGGTTAGTTTTTTATTCGAATGTTGTTTTGCAATTCTATTTTTTCCTCCGCCCAAATGAGCTTCAGCAATTTTATCTTGTACTATTTTTATTTTTGATTCCATACTTTATTGAATTGGTAAGCGTACGATTTTTTGATCTTCAAAATACTGTTGCAACGCCACCATAGTAGCGATTTGAGCTTCTTTTTGAGTTTGAGCTTTGAGCTTTTCAACGCTGTAATATTTCTTTACAAAATGCGTATCAAAATTCCCTGAACGAAATGCTTCATGTTCAAAAACAAATTTACCAAAAGGTAAAGTGGTTGAAACACCCTCTACCTTATAATTATCAATAGCTTGAATCATCGTTTGAATCGCCTCTTCACGAGTTGCTCCATAGGTAATCAATTTAGACAACATAGGATCGTAATAAATAGGAATGCCCATTCCTTGCTCAAAACCATTATCTACACGAACTCCTTCTCCGACAGGCAATTGATATACATCCAAACGACCTACACTTGGTAAGAAATCATTCAATGGATCTTCGGCATACACACGCAATTCCACCGCATGACCTTTGATTTTTAAATCCTCTTGTTGAAGCGCTAAAACCTCTCCTCTAGCTACTCGGATTTGCAATTCTACTAAATCCGTTCCTGTTATGATTTCGGTTACAGGATGTTCTACTTGCAAACGGGTATTCATTTCCAGAAAATAGAAATTATTATTTTCGTCCAATAAAAACTCTACCGTTCCCGCTCCTAAATAATCACATGATTTAGCCACTAAAACAGCTGCCTCTCCCATTTGTTTTCGCAATTCTGGTGTCAGTACTAACGAAGGAGCTTCTTCAATAACTTTTTGATGACGTCTTTGAACGCTACACTCTCTTTCAAAAAGATAGAGTATATTGCCGTGACTATCTGCCATCACTTGGATTTCAATATGTCGTGGAGAAGCCACATATTTTTCAATAAAAACAGAACCGTCTCCAAAGGCCGAAATAGCTTCACTAATTGCTCTGTCCATTTGCGATTCAAAATCAGCCTCTTTCTCTACCACACGCATTCCTTTTCCACCACCACCTGCAGAAGCTTTAATTAAAATTGGAAAACCAATTTCAGTAGCAATTACTTTTGCTTTTTCCACATCTGTAATCGCTTGATCGTAGCCTGGAACCATAGGAATGTTGTACTCTTTAACAGCATCTTTAGCTGCTAACTTACTTCCCATTATTTTGATGGCTTTGGATTTTGGTCCAATAAAAATGATGTTATTTCTTTCGGCCTCTTCGGCAAAATCAGCATTTTCACTCAAAAATCCATATCCAGGATGAATGGCATCAGCGTTCAACGCTTTAGCTACTTCTATTATTTTACTTCCTAATAAATAGGATTGGTTGGAAGGTGCTTCTCCAATACAAACGGCTTCATCTGCAAATTTTACGTGAGGTGCATTTCTATCAATTGTAGAATACACCGCAACCGTTTTAATTCCCATTTTTCGAGCCGTTTTCATTACTCGAATGGCTATTTCGCCTCTATTGGCAACTACTATTTTCTTCATTTTTTACTCGAATTCAATTAATAATTGTCCTTTATCTACTGCATCTCCAACAGCTATCGAAATTGATTTAATCACTCCATCACGAGGCGACAGGAAACTATTTTCCATTTTCATGGCGCCAAGAATAATTAAATTATCATTTTCTTTGACTTCTTGACCAACTGTTACACTTATTTCCAGAATTAATCCTGGCATAGGCGCCTTGATAGCATTGACTTGTTTAGCCAATCCCGTTTCAAATCCCATTTCTTTAATTAGGATATCCAAAGGATTTGCAATGGCAACAGTATAACTATTTCCATTGACTACAACAGTGTACTTTTTTTGATTAAAATCAGCCTCAACAATAGCGGCTTTAAAAGAGGTGTTTTCGTGTAAAATGTGAAATTGATTCAATCCCACGCTTACCGCATCGAGTTGCGAAACACTTTTGGAGTCCATGTCAAAATGGAAAGTGTCGTTTACATTTACTTTATAACCAATACTCATAGGTGTATTTTTTTATTGGTTGTAAATGTATCTATTTATCTAAATTATATTTAGATTCTCTCGTATATCTTTGCTAAATTAATATACTTTTGGTAAAAAAAGCGAAAATACTACAAAACCAATAATCCGAATTCTCTCAGAGAATTCATCGGTTTTGAAAACCAAAATAATTCAAAATCATCCAATTCACTTTCAAAATCAGCTTTTAATTCTTGAAATTGTGTGGTTTTTGAATTGGAAACCGAAATCGTAGCTAGGATTTTAACGAGCCATTCCCCCTCTTTTTGATTGGTCTGAATGACAAACGTTTCTTTTTTGTCGTGAAATGTCAAACTCATCATATCCCAAGAGTTTCCTTTTTTTGTTTTTGTAAAACTGCTTACAGTAGGTTTCCCACCTAACCAAACTACTTTAGCATTAGGTTTGCTATTAAAATTCGTTTCTTCTTCTAAAGCATCATAAATAAAATCAGGGCGAATGGTGGTTTTAGGTATTTTAAAATCAAACCAATCTTGCAAATCGTAATCCAAGCAGATTCCGTGCATGAAATTAAACAATGATTTTTTTAAGCCAAAACTAAATTGTTCATGATCTATGCCTGTACTATCAGTATATGTGAGATCATTATTAGCAAAAGTCCCTATTTTGTTTGAGTTTTTAGTAACGCCAAAATTCTCTGGATACATTCCAACTGGACTGTGTGCCGTCATAGCAAATTGATGCCAAAATCCAGATTGCAACACGCCAGCTTCAAACAATTGGCGCACCATTTCTAAACTATCCACCGTTTCCTGAATGGTTTGTGTGGGATAGCCATACATTAAATAAGCATGAACCATTACTCCCGCTTCGGTAAAATTGCGCGTTACTTTGGCGACTTGTTCCACTGTTACACCTTTATCAATTAATTGCAACAATCTGTCAGAAGCCACCTCGAGTCCGCCCGAAACGGCAATACAACCCGAAGCCTTTAGCAACAAACACAAATCCTTGGTAAAGCTTTTCTCGAAACGGATGTTCGTCCACCAAGTTACTGCTAATTTACGGCGCAAGATTTCCAAAGCCAGCTCACGCATTAAGGCTGGCGGAGCAGCTTCGTCAACAAAATGAAAACCTGTTTGACCTGTTTGGGCGATCATTTCTTCCATTCGGTCACACAAAATTCCTGCAGCGATTGGCTCGTACACTTTAATGTAATCCAAAGAAATATCACAAAAAGTGCATTTACCCCAATAACATCCGTGTGCCATGGTCAATTTATTCCAACGCCCATCACTCCACATGCGGTGCATCGGATTGACAATTTCAATTACCGAAATGTATTCATCCAAAAGTAAATCCGAATAATCTGGCGTTCCCACTTGTGATTGTTTGTAATCGTGTCGAGGGGAATTATTTTTATATATCACTTTGCCTTTTTCTAACAAAAAAGTACGTTTGAATTCGGAATTTGTTCCGAATTCTATATTTTCTACAATCAATTCAATCGGCAATTCGCCGTCATCCAATGTAATAAAATCAAAAAACTCAAAAACTCGTTCATCCGAAAGCGAACGCAATTCCGTATTAGCAAAACCGCCTCCCATCAAAATCTTGATTTCGGGATAGTACTTTTTCAACCATTGCGCTGAGCGAAAAGCGGCATACAAATTCCCTGGAAAAGGAACTGAAATTAAAAATACCGTAGGTTGAATGGTTTCTATTTTTGCTGCCAAAATCGAAAGCAAAATGCCATCAATATAAGTAGGTTGATTTTGTAAGGCTTCGTACAATTCATCGAATGAGTTAGCACTTCTCCCCAAACGTTCGGCGTAGCGACTGAATCCAAAATTAGAATCTATACATTCTACAATAAAATCCGAAATATCTTCAAGGTATAAGGTAGCCAAATGCTTTGCTTTATCTTGTGTTCCCATAGTACCGAAAGCCCAATCCAACTCTTCTAACTGTACAAATCGAGAGGCTTCTGGCAGGAAATCTTCTTGGCAAATTTGGAGTGCCAAAGTAGGATTCTTTCCTTGCAAGAAAGCAATAACTGAATCAATGGTTTTTATATATTCGTCTTGAAGCGCAAAAATACGTTGTGCATTTTCTGAAAATGTTTCCTCTTGAAATTTGGTATTAGAGACCTGAAACAAATCTTGCAATCCCTTTTTCGAAAACAAAGCTAAAATAACTTCTATCCCTAAATCGGCTTGTCCTGACGCTATATTTTTGGTATTCAAAAATCCTTTAATATAAGCCGTTGCTGGATACGGAGTATTCAATTGGGTAAACGGTGGCGTAACAAGGAATAGTTTTGTTTTCAAGGGGATTATTTTGGAGAACAAATATCGTTTAATATTGTGTGTTTACATTAAAACTGATGTTCTTTTTTACTAATAAGCAAAAGAGAAATTACAGAAATAACGGCAGCTGCAGAAAGATAATACCCCACAAAGTCCAAACCATAATTGGTCGCAATCCATATGGCAATCATGGGTGCAAATGCTGCGCCTAGAATTCCCGCTAGGTTAAAAGTCAATGATGCACCTGAATACCGAACCGTAGTAGGAAACAATTCGGAAAGAAAGGTTCCGATAGGGCCATATGTGAACCCCATTAATGCCATTCCCAAACACAAAAAGAACGTAACGAGAATCGTACTTCCCGAATTTAAAAATGGAGAAAAGAACAAGCCAAAAATAGCAATCGCTAACGAAGCATAAATCAACATTTTTCTACGTCCAATTTTATCAGCAATTACTGCAGAAATTGGAATAAATGCCGCAAAAAACAATACTGAAAACAGCTGAATCAAAAGCGCTTCTTTATTTGAAAAATGCAATTCTTTCGTATTCCAATTCAACATAAATACCGTCATTAAATAGAAAACTACAAATGTGGTCACCGCAGCAAAGGTTCCGAATAGCAATTCTTTTCGATACGACTTCAATAAAGTTATAAAAGGCAGTTTCACTTCCTCTTGTTCTTTTTTGGCAGTTTCAAATGCAGCGGTCTCCGTAATTTTTAAACGAATATAAAAACCAACCAAAACTAATAACGAACTAGCAATAAAAGGAATTCTCCATCCATATTCTAAAAAATCTTGAGAACTCATGGAATTTGTCAATAGTAAAAAGGTTCCTCCCGAAAGCACCAAACCAATTGGCGCACCCAATTGCGGAAACATCCCGTACCAAGCACGTTTGTGAGGTGGTGCATTTTCAATTGCTAATAACACCGCTCCTCCCCACTCGCCTCCAAGACCAACACCTTGTCCAAAACGACACAACATTAATAAGACAGGCGCCGCAATCCCGATACTCGCATAACTAGGTAAAAAGCCTATACTCACTGTCGAAATTCCCATCGTCAGTAAAGCCACTACTAAAGTCGTTTTACGCCCAATTTTATCTCCATAATGTCCAAAAACTGCTGAACCCAAAGGCCTTGCAAAAAAAGCAATAGAGAAAGTTGCCAAGGATTGTAAAACTGAAGTGGTACTATCCGTTCCTGGAAAAAATAATTGTGGAAAAACCAACACAGCTGCATTAGCATAGATATAAAAATCAAAAAACTCAATCGTAGTTCCAATTAAGCTTCCAAAGAGTACGTGTTGTAAGGAATTTTCGGTTTTTGGTGTTGTGCTCATTTATTTTGGGGTATTATATATTTTCAAAAGAGTATAAAAATGCTACAATTTTTCGGAAGCCACAACTATTTAGTTCCAATATTTTTTTAGTATTTTTACTCCAAACAAAACCCAATATGCCAACTGACTGTATCAGCTACCAAAATTCAGGCTATTTTTCCTCTTTAATCAAAGACTATTTAGACCAAAAATTGAGTCTAGCTTCCTTATACAACCGGTTTCCAGCATTGGAAAACTTTGAAGCGCAAATCACTGAAAAAGGGGCCAACTACAATCAGGACAATAGAAAATTATTGGTTAGTGTTTTACAGAAGCAATATCAAAACATACGAATTTCTGAAGCTACTCAAAATAACATTGCGGCTTTGGGTCAATCCAATACGTATACTATCACTACGGGACATCAATTGAATTTGTTTAGTGGTCCCTTGTATTTTTTATACAAAATCATTTCCACTATCAATTTGGCTTCCGAACTAAAAGCAAAATATCCCCATTCGAATTTTGTACCCATCTACTGGATGGCAACCGAAGACCATGATTTTGAAGAAATTAACTATTTCAATTTCAAAGGCAAAAAATTCCGTTGGAACAAAGACAGCTCAGGACCTGTTGGCCGATTTTCAACCGAAGGATTGGATGCCGTATTTGAAGTTTTCGCACAAGAATTAGGTTCAAGTAGCCATGCACAAAAAATTAAAGAACACTTTCAAAAATCGTATTTAGAACACACGAATTTAGCTGAGGCCACTCGATTTCTGGCCAATGAACTTTTTAGAGACTACGGCTTAGTAATCATCGACGCTGATGCTGCTGATTTGAAACGGGTGTTAATTCCATACATCAAAGACGAACTAGCAAACCAAACGTCGTTTCAAGAAGTTACTGCAACTATTGAAAAACTAAACGAGTATTCCATTCAAGTTAATCCTCGTGAAATCAACTTGTTTTACATTGAAAACGACTTGCGGGAGCGAATTATTTTAGAAAATGGCAGTTATAAAGTAAACTATACCGATCTATCTTTTACTAAAGAAGAACTTTTTCGATTAGTAGAAACCAATCCTGAAAAATTCAGTCCCAATGTTATTTTACGCCCTTTGTACCAAGAAGTTCTTTTGCCGAATCTGTGCTACATTGGCGGAGGCGGAGAGATTGCTTATTGGTTAGAATTACAGTCTTTTTTCAATGCTGCAAAAGTTAGTTTCCCCATCTTATTGGTTCGTAACTCTGTTATATTGGCGACTGAAAAACAAATCAAAAAAGCAGATGCTTTAGACCTTTCTTGGACTGATTTGTTCAGTAAGCAAAATGATTTGGTCAACCAAAAAACAAAAGTACTTTCTGAAATCGACTTGAATTTATCGGATGTAAAAGACCAACTAAAAAAGCAATTTGAGGCACTTTACAGCATTGCAGAACAAACCGATAATTCCTTCATTGGAGCACTAAAAGCACAAGAAACCAAACAAATCAAAGGAATCGAACACCTAGAAAAACGATTACTCAAAGCACAAAAAAGAAAATTGGCAGATGTGCTCAATCGAATTATTCAATTGCAAAACGAATTATTCCCCAACCAAAGTTTACAAGAACGCCAAACCAATTTCTCTGAATTCTATTTAGAAAATGGCGAAGCATTGATTCCTTCTTTAATAGCAAAACTACACCCTTTAGAACAGCGTTTTGAAACACTAATTATTTAATTTATAATATTTAAAAAAATCTATTTTTTAGTTAATTTTGTTATATAAATAACAAAAAATCAGTATTTTTGAATTCTAAATTAATAATTACATAAAAAATGGCAACAAACAGAACTTTTACCATGATTAAACCCGATGCGGTTAAAAATGGACATATTGGAAACATATTGGCAATGATTACCAATGCCGGATTTAAAATTGTTTCTTTAAAGCTAACGCAATTAACTGTAGCTGACGCACAAGCATTTTATGCAGTACATAGCGAGCGTCCTTTTTACGGAGAATTGGTAGAGTTCATGTCAAGCGGACCAATTGTTGCTGCTATCTTAGAAAAAGAAAATGCAGTAAGTGATTTCAGAACCTTAATTGGAGCTACTAACCCTGCTGAAGCTGCCGAAGGAACCATCCGTAAATTATATGCTACTTCTATGGGAGAAAATGCTGTTCATGGTTCAGATAGCGATGAGAATGCTGCTATTGAAGGAGCTTTTCACTTTGCAGGGAGAGAGCAATTTTAAATTAGATAATTAGGTTTATAGAAGATTAGACTTCTTAGATTTTACAAAAAGAGAAACCCATTTCAATCGAAATGGGTTTCTCTTTTATTATCTAATTTTCTAAAAAAGTCTAACTATCTAAATAATCTATCGTAAAACTACATCCTTAATCACCTCTCGTTGCAATTCCTCATTAATCATTGCAATGATTTTGGATTTTCCGTGACTTAATTCTTCTCGTAGAACAGACGAACTTAATTCAACATATAAAGTACTTCCGCGCAAGGCAACATTTTTAGTATAACTATTAACCCCATTTCCCATTAGGTTTTGCCACGCCTCTTTGACATCAATCTGATCCATTCCAGGTTGCAATTTATTCACTTGAATAATTTGCTTTAAAACATCGCCAACAGTACTTTGATTACTTAGTCTTTTTGCCATCACCCAAAATATTTATAGCCGTTGCTTTCTTGTAATGGTATTCTTTTTTTTGCGCATTCAACACCACTAATTCATCCGCTGTCAGACTAACAATTTCTTCGGTGTATTTCATATAAGGCGTTACGTAATCCAAATAGGCTTTGTCATCTTGAAAACGAACATGCACTTTTTCATACGTATCATCTACTAAAAAAGTACCGTCCAACTGAGGAGCTACTTTTTTTCGAATCCCTTGATTATTTGTATCAATTTGGAAGTAATCATAATTTTGATTGGCACCATATTCTTTGTCTTTGCCTTGATCAAAAACTACTTTTTCAATTTCCCAATACCCATTAATTTTAGGGATATCAGTAGATTGTATTTGCTGCTTACAGCTTACTAAAAGGAATGAAAACAATATTACTTTAACTAAATTCTTCATACTGCTATTTTTTAGTATTCACTCTTTTATACAAACCCAAGAAGAAAAACACCAAGCCTACTACTAGGGACAAATAATAGACGGGTACACTTTGTTCCCGAATCACATTCGCCAAAACAAAACAAATTACACTTATAAAATAAAAAGCCATTGGGCTTAATTTTCCAAAAGAACTCATACTCTATTATTTAAAGAAACTATCTACAAACTCGAATTTATTGAACACTTGTAAATCTTCAATTCCTTCTCCTACGCCAATATATTTTACTGGAATTTGAAATTGGTCCGAAATTCCAATAACGACACCACCTTTGGCAGTTCCGTCTAATTTAGTCACCGCTAATGAAGTTACTTCTGTAGCAGCTGTAAATTGTTTGGCTTGTTCAAAAGCATTCTGACCCGTAGACCCATCCAAAACTAATAAAACATCGTGTGGAGCATCTCCTACTACTTTTTGCATAACACGTTTTACTTTGGTCAATTCGTTCATCAAATTCACTTTGTTGTGCAAACGTCCTGCTGTATCAATAATCACGATATCGGCATCTTGTGCTACAGCTGATTGTAAAGTATCGAAAGCTACCGAAGCTGGGTCGCTTCCCATATTTTGTCTTACAATTGGTACCCCAACTCGATCGGCCCAAATTTGCAATTGGTCAATGGCTGCTGCACGAAACGTATCTGCTGCACCTAACACTACCTTATGACCTGCTTTTTTGAATTGGTAAGCTAATTTTCCAATAGTAGTCGTTTTTCCTACTCCATTCACACCCACTACCATTAAAACATAAGGCTTAGTTTGTATTGGTGTAACAAATTCTGTAGCCTCACTTGAATTGGTTTCAGAAAGTAAACTTGCTATTTCTTCACGAAGAATTTGATTCAATTCGCCCACGCCTAAATACTTATCGGCAGCTACACGAGCCTCGATACGTTGTATTACTTTTAAAGTAGTATTCACACCCACATCAGAAGAAATAAGGATATCTTCTAAATTATCTAAAACTTCGTCATCTACTTTAGATTTACCCGCTACCGCTTTGGATAACTTGGAAAAAAAAGTAGTTTTTGACTTTTCAAGACCTTTGTCTAAGGATTGCTTCTCCTGTTCGTTAAGACTTTCGTCCTTTTTCTCGGAAGAAAATATTCTTTTGAAAAAACTCATGTTGTAATAGTATTATATATGAATGATTTAGGATCAGAAAATGAAATGTATTTTCTAATGGTAAATATAGAAAATAAAAAAGCTACTTCCGACTGAAAGTAGCTTTTCTATATACTGTTAAAGTAAATTATTTCTTTTTCAAGAATTCATCAACTGCTTCAGGAGCCATAATAGATTCAACGAATGTATATGCACCAGTTTTTGGAGACTTCACCATTTTGATGGCTTTTGATAATCTCTTAGAAGCTGTTTGTAACGATGCTACGGTTTTCTTTGCCATGATTCAAATGTTATTTGAAATTAATACTATCTTACAGATTGTATCTAACCTCTAATTATTATTTAATTTCTTTGTGAACTGTTACTCTTTTCAAGATTGGATTAAATTTTTTAATCTCTAATCTATCTGGAGTATTTTTTTTGTTCTTAGTTGTAATATATCTTGAAGTACCTGCAACACCTGTTGTTTTGTGCTCAGTACATTCTAAAATCACTTGGATTCTGTTACCTTTCTTTGCCATCTTGCTGTATATTTATTTAGGAAAAGATTATTTAATAAATCCTTCTGCTTGTGCTTTTTTCAAAACTGCAGCAATTCCATTTTTATTAATTGTTTTTATCGTAGATGCTGCTACTCTAAGAGTAATCCATCTATCTTCTTCTGGAAGATAAAAACGCTTTTTAACTAAGTTCACAGAAAATTTTCTCTTAGTTTTGTTCATAGCGTGAGAAACGTTATTTCCTACCATCGCTCTTTTACCTGTAAGGTCACAAACTCTTGACATTATTCTTTATCTTTTATCGTTATTCAAAATCAGGGTGCAAAGAAAAGAAAAATAAACGGATCAAACAAAAAAATTAAGGCACATTTTTTAAAATTTCTTTTTGGAGCATTTCCAAACTCTTAATCACTGCTCTATCTATCACTTTTTCACGGGGTTGACCAAAATTAAATTCTTCAACAATTACACCATTAGGTGTTGCCAAAGCAATACAAACGGTTCCTACTTCAGCATCTGCATCTCCTTTTGTCGGACCTGCATTTCCAGTCGTGGCGATGGCATAATCAGTTTGCATCATTTTCTGTACACTCAAAGCCATTGCTGAAGCTACTTCTTTACTAACCACAGAATGCTCAGCAATATATGCATCCGAAATTCCCAACACATTTACCTTTACCTCAGTAGCATATGCCACTACACTTCCTTTAAAATAGGTAGAGGCTCCAGGAACCGAAGTAATTAACTGGGCTATTTTGCCTCCTGTACAGCTTTCTGCCGTAGCAATAGTCTGTTTTTTTTCTTTTAAAATCCGTCCAAGAACCACTTCTATGGTGTCCTCTTCTTCAAACCCTACTATAATATCATGTATAATCGCGTCCAATGATTTCACATTCACTGCAATCGCCTCTTCCAATTGCTGTTTGTTCTCCCCTCTAGCCGTCAAGCGCAAACGCACTCGACCTGGACTTGGCAAATAAGCCAACTTAATGCATTCAGGCAATTGATTTTCCCAATCCTCAATACGCTCTGCCACATGACTTTCTCCTTGACCATAAGTCAAAATCGTTTTGTGCACAATATAAGGGCGTTGGTATTCGTGAACCAATTTGGGAACAACTTGATTTTCTATCAAATATTTCATCTCATAAGGCACACCTGGCAGGGAAATAAATACTGTATTTTCCTTTTTGAGCCACATTCCTGGCGCTGTCCCTACTTGATTGTGTAGCACCGTACATCTTGAAGGCACCAAAGCTTGGTCCTTATTAATTTGAGAAGCTACTCGACCCAAAGCACGTTCTATCAAATCAATTACATGACTTTCAACTTCAGTATTTCGAACTAAAGTATCTTCAAAATACTCACAAAGAGTATGTTTGGTAATATCGTCTTTTGTCGGTCCTAAACCTCCTGTGATTATTACAACATCTACTTTGTTTTGAAGCGAAGCAAACGTATCTAGAATATGTTGTTTGTTATCTGAAATAGAAAGCATTTCGTGAGTTTCAATTCCAATTTTATCCAACGACTTGGCGATAAAACCCGAATTCGTATCTACAATTTGACCGATTAAAATCTCATCTCCAATAGTAACTATAGCTGCTTTCATTTTTGAATTGATTTACAAATTAAAGTCTTTCTTAATCTCCTTAATAGCTTCCTTAACTTGTAATTTTACACTTTTGTAGGTCTCTTTAATGCTCTTTGTTTTTCCTTCGGCTTTTGCCCAGGCTTCAATTAGCACTAACTCTTCAAAAGCTACATGCATTCCCATTAAATCTAATGTAGGTTTAATTTTATGTGCATAAGCATACACTTCTTTGTGCGATTCCAACTTGATTCCCTCTTTAATTTCCGATAAATCTTTCGGAACTTCATTGACAAATAAAACCAATATTTGATTCACAAATTCTGTATCGTTATCTGAAAGCGCGTATACTTTCGAAAGGTTGTAATGTAGTGCCATTATTTTACTTGTATTCTAAATAATTGTTGTCCTTCTAAATACCCTTCCAAAACATCGTTGGGTTGTACTGCTGCTACTCCTTCTGGAGTACCTGTGAAAATAATATCACCTATTTTCAAAGTAAAAAACTGAGAAACATAAGCAATTAGCTCATCTATTTTCCACAACATCAAGCTCGAATTTCCTTTTTGAGCCACTTCTCCATTTTTAAGCAATTCAAAATTGACATCTTCTAAAGAAGTAAATTGTTCTTTGGAAACAAATTCTCCAATTACTGCCGAACCGTCAAAAGCTTTTGCCTTCTCCCAAGGTAACCCTTTAGCTTTCAATTGGTCTTGCAAATCACGGGCGGTAAAGTCAATTCCAACACTAATTTCGTCATAATATTTATGCGCAAATTTAGGTTCTATATACTTTCCTACTTTGTTGATTTTTACAATCAATTCAATTTCGTGATGCACTTCGTCAGAAAACTCCGGAAGTACAAATGGATGCTGTTTCAATAACACTGCCGAATCCGGTTTCATAAAAACCACGGGCTCCGTAGGGCGTTCATTTTGTAATTCGGCTATATGATTGGTGTAATTTCTACCGATGCAAATTATTTTCATGTCCTTAAAGTAATTAGTAAATAGTGAACAGTAATTAGCAAACATAGACTATTCACTAATTACTTTTCACTAATCACTCTATTTAGTATTTAATTTTCTAAGCTTAATAGCAGTCAATACTTTTTTGGTATACAAAGGAAAATCAGCATTTTGAATCCAACTGAAATAACCTGGTTCCGTTTCCAATACTTTTTCTACTTTGGCTCCTTTGTGTTTTCCAAAGGTGAAAATTTCTTCACCATCAGTATCAAAAGCAATCATTCCTGCAAAATCAGCAATCTTTTTTCGTGTAGTAAATTCAGAGAGCGTTTTCATATCATTTTCCAATTCAGAATAACGATCCAATTGCGCTTTTAAAATTTCATAGGTTGCCATAGTATCTGCTTCAGCAGAATGAGCATTTTCAAGACTTTTACCACAATAAAATTTAAGTGCTGCACTCAATGTACGTTCTTCCATTTTATGAAAAACAGTTTGCACATCAACTGACACCCTATTTTTCATATCAAAATCAACTCCAACACGTAACATTTCTTCCGCCAATAAAGGAATATCAAAACGATCTGAATTGTACCCTGCCAAATCACTGTCTTTAATCATATTTTGAATTTGACTAGCCAATTGCGCAAAGGTAGGCTCGTTAGCTACTTTTGCATCATCAATTTTATGAACTGCTGTAGATTGAGGAGGAATTGGAATCGTAGGGTTCACCAACCATGTTTTACTTTCTTTGTTTCCGTTGGGAAAGACTTTGAAAATTGAAATTTCTACAATTCGATCTTTTCCAATGTCAATTCCGGTGGTTTCTAGGTCGAAAAAGCAAATTGGTCTATTGAGTTTAAGTTCCATCTAATAATTTTATAAGATTACAAATATATCAATTTGTAGCGAATGTATTTTAAAAAAGAAAACCCTTTCAAAGTCTTGCTCTGAAAGGGTTGTTTTATAATATGCTATACTTATTAAATATCCGCATCAACATCAAAAGCTTCTAAATAATCGGCAACGCGTTTTACAAACATTCCGCCTAAAGCGCCATCTACTACACGGTGATCATAGCTATGGGTTAGGAACATTTTTTGGCGAATGCCGATAAAATCTCCTTCAGGAGTTTCAATTACCGCAGGCACTTTACGAATCGCTCCCAAAGCTAAAATTCCTACTTCAGGTTGATTGATAATTGGCGTACCAAAAACACTCCCAAAAGAACCTATATTAGTTACCGTATAGGTACCGCCTTGTGTATCGTCTGGTTTTAATTTTCCGTTTTTAGCTCGATTACCTAAATCGTTTACCGCTTTAGCCATACCTACCAAATTCAATTGATCCGCATTTTTAATCACAGGGACAATCAAATTACCATTAGGCAAAGCCGTAGCCATCCCTAAATTGATATTTTTCTTTTTAATAATGAAATTTCCATTTACCGAAATATTCATTCCTGGAAAATCTTTCAAAGCCTTCGCTACCGCTTGCATAAAAATAGGTGTGAAAGTCAACTTTTCCCCTTCTCTCTTTTCGAAAGTTGATTTTACTTTATCCCTCCATTTTACAATATGAGTCACATCTACTTCTACAAAAGATTGCACATGTGCCGAAGTTTGCAACGAAGCCGTCATATATCCTGAAATCAACTTGCGCATTCTGTCCATCTCTACAATTTCATCTTCGCCATTAACCGATATGGGTACCGCTTGCGTGCTTGGAACGATGGTTGGCGTTGGAGCCGATTGATTGGCAACTGGCGATTTTTGTCTTCCAGCTACATACGCTAAAATATCTTCTTTGGTCACACGACCTTCTTTTCCTGAACCTGAAATGCTTTCTAATTCAGCTACAGAAACACCCTCTTCTTTCGCAATATTTTTTACCAATGGAGAAAGGAATTTTTCTGTCCCTTTAAAATCTACCGCTGGAGTAACAATAGCTTGAGCTACTTCAACTGATTTTTCAATTTCAGCAACGGCAACAGGAATTGTTACATTTTCTACAGGTGCAGGAGTTGATTCAGCAGTTGCATCGGTTTCAATAATGGCAATGGTTTGCCCTACTTGAACCAAATCATCTTTAGCAAATAATTGTTCTACCAAAACCCCCGAAACTTCACTTGGTACTTCGCTATCTACTTTATCTGTAGCAATTTCAAGCACAGCATCATCAGCTTCAATTTTATCACCAACTTGTTTTAACCAATTAGTAATTGTTGCCTCTGCTACACTTTCTCCCATTTTTGGAAGTTTCAATTCAAATCTTGCCATAATCTTAACGTAAAAGGTGATTTTGATTTTCTGATTGCAAAATTAGGAAATATTTTTAGTTTAAGGTACGATTAAATCAAATAAACACACTTTTCAAAACAGCCATTATTGTAGCGAAAAACAAATCAAAAATCATTGTTTCATTTCAAAAGAGTACTTTTGCAAAAAAATTACACTTGTGAATTATTTATCAGTCGAAAATATCTCTAAATCTTTTGGAGAACGCACCCTTTTTGAAAACATTTCTTTTGGTATTAACAAAGACCAAAAAATTGCCTTTATTGCCAAAAACGGTTCTGGAAAAACCTGTATTATGAAAATAATTAATGGAGAAGACGAACCCGATTCTGGACAAGTCGTGTTGCGAAAAGAAATCAAAATGGCGTTTTTGTCACAAGATCATAATTTGCAAGACGAGTTGACCATTGAGGAAAGTATTTTTGCTTCGGATAACGAAATTTTAAAAGTAATTGAACAATACGAAAAAGCCTTAGAACATCCAGAAGACGAAGAAGCCTATCAAAAAGCGTTCGATAAGATGGACCAATTTAATGCTTGGGATTTTGAAACCCAATACAAGCAAATTTTATTCAAGCTAAAATTAGAAGACTTCAAACTAAAAGTAAAGAATCTTTCGGGAGGGCAAAAAAAGCGTTTATCGTTAGCTATCATTCTAATCAATCGTCCCGATTTATTGATTCTCGACGAGCCGACCAACCATTTGGATTTAGAAATGATTGAATGGTTAGAAAGTTATTTTGCCAAAGAAAACATTACCTTATTTATGGTGACACACGACCGCTTCTTTTTGGAGCGTGTTTGCAACGAAATCATTGAATTGGACAATGGAAAATTATACCAATACAAAGGAAATTACTCCTATTATTTAGAGAAAAAAGAAGAACGTATTGCTTCTGAAAATGCCAGTGTGGACAAAGCGCAAAATCTATTTGTAAAAGAATTGGAATGGATGCGTCGTCAGCCTAAGGCAAGAACTACCAAATCCAAATCCCGTCAAGATGATTTTTACATCATCAAAGAAAAAGCGCAAAACCGACGTCGAGAAAACAAAGTAGAACTCGAAATCAATATGGAGCGCATGGGTAGTAAGATTATCGAACTACACAAAATCTCAAAAAAATTCAAAGACCATGTCATTTTGGATAATTTTAGTTTTGATTTCCAACGTGGCGAACGCATCGGAATCATTGGTAAAAACGGAACTGGAAAGTCCACTTTTCTGAATCTATTGACAGGTACTTTGCCTTTGGATAGTGGAAAAGTAATTAAAGGAGACACCATCAAAATAGGCTATTACACCCAAAGCGGAATCAATCCAAAACCAGGGCAAAAAGTAATCGACATCATCAAAGAATATGGCGAATACATTCCACTAGCAAAAGGGAAAATTATTTCGGCGGGACAACTGTTAGAACGCTTCCTTTTTGACCGAAAAAAGCAACACGATTATGTAGAAAAATTGAGTGGTGGCGAATTAAAACGTTTGTATTTATGTACCGTTTTGATTCAAAATCCGAACTTTTTAATTTTGGATGAGCCTACTAACGACTTGGATATTGTTACTTTAAATGTCTTAGAAAGTTTTCTTTTAGACTATCCTGGTTGCTTGATGGTAGTATCTCACGACAGGTATTTTATGGACAAAATTGTGGATCATTTATTTGTATTTAGAGGCGATGGTGTTATCGAGGATTTTCCAGGTAACTATTCTGATTTTAGAGCCTATGAAGACAGTGCAGATGTAGCTCAAAAAGAAGAAAACAAAGCGGAGAAAAAAGATTGGAAACAAAATAATCCAACCGGTAATTTGAGCTTTAACGAGCAAAAAGAATACCAAAAAATTGAGAAAGAAATCAAAGACTTAGAAATTCAAAAAGTTGCTATCGAACAGTTATTTTCTGATGGGAAAGTTGCCGATGCTGATATTGAGAAAAAAGCAAAAGAGTTAGAAGAAATCATCCAAAAAATAGAAACAAAAGAAGAACGTTGGTTTGAACTTTCTGCCAAAATTGAGTAATTAGTAAATAGTGAATGGTAATTAGTCCTACTTTCAGTATAAATTGGTTACTATTCACTAATCACTACTCACCAATCACTTAAAAAAAAATGACATTTCGTATCCAATCGTATTTACAATTCCTTTGGCACTCCAAAAACGAACATGGAGTCCACTCCCCTTTTGTATTTCTTTTGTTGACGCAAGGTTTGTATAACAAGAAAGTAAAATTAGCATCTCATACTTTATCAAACCCCAAGGAACGGGTTTCAAAAAAACAGCAGTTACTTTATAAAATCATTCGCTATTTTGAACCAAAATCAATTTTGACTATTGGTGCAAACCCTTTTGAAAAAGAAATCATCGCATTAGGAAGTCCAAAAGCAACCATTGACGTTGATAATACCATTTACAACTTTATTTACATCCATTCACAACAATTCCCGTTCATAACGAACGAAAGAATTCAGCAATTGCTAAACACAACTGAGAACGATAGTTTTTGGATTTTAGAAAACATTCACGCTAATGCAGCTACAGAGACGCTTTGGCAAACTCTAAAACAAAATCCAAAAGTAACCGTAACCATTGACACCTATCATTTTGGATTGGTCTTTTTCAGAAAAGAACAAGTCGAAGAGCATTTTATCCTTAGAGCTTAATTTCTATTTAGTGTAACAAAATTCATTTTACCACTACTTATGGATTTATTCAAAAGTCTTTCGTACTTTTAAATCCGAATTCAACGAATTTTAATTTCAACAGCAACAATGGCAAATCCATTAATCAAAATAACCAACATCAAACGCGATTTTGTTCTAGGCAACGAAATTGTTTATGTTTTAAAAGGTATTGATTTACAAATCAATAAAGGAGAATATGTAGCGTTAATGGGGCCTTCTGGTTCCGGAAAATCAACCTTAATGAATCTTTTAGGTTGTTTGGACACACCCACTTCTGGAACCTATATTTTGAACGGAAAAGATGTGAGCCAAATGAAAGACGATGAATTGGCCGAAATTCGCAACAAAGAAATCGGTTTTGTTTTTCAAACCTTCAACCTTTTGCCAAGAACAACTGCTTTGGATAATGTAGCCTTACCGATGATTTATGCAGGGTATTCCAAATCCGAAAGAAACGAAAGAGCTACTGAAGTATTGAAACAAGTCAATCTTGCAGATCGAATGGACCACCAACCCAACCAACTTTCGGGAGGTCAAAGACAACGTGTGGCAGTAGCAAGAGCTTTGGTTAACAAACCTTCTATCATTTTGGCCGATGAGCCAACTGGAAATTTAGATAGTAAAACGTCTGTGGAAATTATGAAATTGTTTGGCGATATTCACGCCAGTGGCAATACCGTTATTTTGGTTACTCACGAAGAAGAAATTGCCGCTTATGCTAATCGCGTTATTCGTTTGAGGGACGGATTGATTGAAAGCGACACCTCTAAATAAACTGATTCACTCTAATGAAGATATACACTAAAACAGGAGATGGAGGAATTACAGCTCTTTTTGGAGGAAAAAAAGTTCCAAAAGATCACGATAGAATTGAAAGCTATGGAACTGTTGACGAGTTAAACTCCTACATTGGTTTAATTAGAGATCAAGATATTAATCCACACTACAAAACAATTCTTATTGAAGTACAAGACCGACTGTTTACGGTAGGCGCTATGCTTGCTACTCCACCTGAAAAAGAATTGTTGAAAAACGGAGAGCTACGTTTACAAAAATTGGGTATAATTGATTCGGATATTGAATTTTTAGAAAAAGAAATTGACAGTATGGAAGAATCGCTTCCGCCAATGACGCATTTTGTATTGCCTGGCGGACATACTACTGTGTCATATTGTCATATTGCACGATGTGTTTGCCGTAGAGCCGAACGTCTTGCAGTGCACTTAAGCCATAACGAACCCGTTTCTGAAATTGCGATCCAATATTTAAACCGACTTTCTGACTACCTTTTTGTATTGGCACGAAAGTTGTCTAAAGATTTAAACGCCGAGGAAATACAATGGATTCCGCGAAAGTAAGCACCTATTTTCTTTTCCTTTTTTTCGGTAAAAATGAAATTATAAAACAGACAAAAAAACGTTCTTAACTTTTAATAAAAATAAATCATTTTTTACTTGCCTTTTTCAGTAAAAAATTTATTTTTGCACTAAACTAAATCGACAAAAGATGTATTGGACATTAGAATTAGCATCTTATTTAAGTGATGCGCCGTGGCCTGCTAACAAAGACGAACTTATTGACTACGCTATTAGAGCAGGAGCTCCATTAGAAGTAGTAGAAAACCTTCAATCTATCGAAGATGAAGGCGAGATATATGAATCAATGGAAGAAATTTGGCCAGATTATCCTACAGACGAAGATTACCTTTGGAATGAGGATGAATATTAAAAAATAAACCAAAGAAAAAGTCTCAAAAGAGGCTTTTTTTTTGGTTAAATTAGACATTTACACAAAATATAGAAATACAAATACAATTATGAGTTTCATCAATAGCATTATTAAAATCTTTGTCGGTGATAAATCACAAAATGACGTTAAGGCATTACAACCTTACCTTACTAAAATCAAAGGATTCGAGAGTAGCTTAATGGCATTGTCTAACGACGAATTAAGAGCTCGTACGGTTTATTTCAAAGAAAAAATCAAACAAGCACGCGCTGAAAAAGATGCTAAAATTGCATCCTTACAACAAGAAGTAGAGACTATTGAAGATATCGATAAAAGAGAAGATATCTACGTGGCTATTGATGCTTTAGAAAAAGAAGCTTACGATATTTCGGAAAAAACTTTGATGGAAATTTTGCCGGAAGCTTTTGCGGTAGTGAAAGAAACAGCAAGACGTTTCAAAGAAAACACTCAAATTGTAGTAACTGCTACTCCAAAAGATAGAGAATTCTCTGCTACAAAAACCTATGTTACCTTAGAGGGGGAGAAAGCCATTTGGGCTAACTCATGGAATGCTGCAGGAAAACAAATTACTTGGGACATGATTCACTATGATGTTCAGTTAATTGGCGGAATGGTATTGCACGAAGGAAAAGTAGCCGAAATGCAAACTGGAGAAGGAAAAACCTTGGTAGCTACCCTCCCTATTTACTTAAATGCTTTAACTGGAAACGGAGTACACTTGGTAACTGTAAATGATTACTTGGCTAAACGTGATAGTACTTGGAAAGCACCTTTATTTGAATTCCACGGTTTAACAGTAGAATGTATTGACAATTACCAACCAAGTTCAGAAGAAAGAAAAAAAGCGTATGACGCTGATATCACTTATGGAACCAATAATGAGTTTGGTTTTGACTACCTAAGAGATAATATGGCACATTCGCCAGAAGATTTAGTGCAACGCAAACACAACTATGCGATTGTGGATGAGGTGGATTCTGTTTTGATTGATGATGCCAGAACACCATTAATTATTTCTGGACCAGTGCCACAAGGAGACCGTCACGAATTCAATGAGTTAAAACCAAAAATTGAAAACTTAGTTAGTTTGCAACGTCAATTAGCGAATGGTTTCTTGGCAGAAGCCAAAAAATTAATCAAAGAAGGCAACACCAAAGACGGAGGATTCCAATTATTGAGAGCTTATAGAAGTTTACCAAAAAACAAAGCCTTAATCAAGTTTTTATCAGAAGAAGGAGTAAAACAATTGCTTCAAAAAACTGAAAACCAATACATGCAAGACAACAAACGCGAAATGCATTTGGTTGACGAAGCCTTGTACTTTGTGATTGAAGAAAAAAACAATCAAGTGGAATTAACCGATAACGGAATCCAATTCTTATCTGGAGATACAGATGCTGATTTCTTCGTATTACCAGACATTGGAACGGAGATTGCTGCTATCGAAAAACAAAAATTAGAAGCGGACGCAGAAGCGGAAGCCAAAGAACGTTTGTTCCAAGATTTCGGAGTAAAAAGCGAACGTATCCATACGTTAACTCAGCTTTTAAAAGCCTACACTTTGTTTGAAAAAGATGTTGAGTACGTTATTATGGATAACAAAATCCTGATTGTCGACGAGCAAACAGGACGTATTATGGATGGACGTCGTTATTCTGACGGATTGCACCAAGCCATTGAAGCCAAAGAAAATGTGAAAATTGAAGCGGCAACGCAAACCTTTGCAACGGTTACTTTACAAAACTACTTCAGAATGTACAACAAGCTGGGAGGTATGACCGGAACAGCCGTTACTGAAGCAGGCGAACTTTGGCAAATTTACAAATTAGACGTAGTCGAAATTCCAACCAATAGAGGAATTGCGAGAATGGATAAAGATGATTTCATCTACAAAACCACTCGTGAGAAATTCAACGCGGTTATCGAAGATGTAACCGAATTATCAAAAGCAGGAAGACCCGTTTTAATTGGAACTACTTCTGTTGAGATTTCGGAATTATTAAGCCGAATGTTAAAAATGAGAGGCATCACGCACAATGTATTGAATGCTAAAATGCACAAACAAGAAGCACAAATCGTTGAAGAAGCGGGTAAACCTGGCGTAGTAACTATTGCTACCAATATGGCGGGTCGTGGAACGGATATTAAATTATCTCCCGAAGTAAAAGCGGCTGGAGGTTTAGCCATCGTTGGAACAGAGCGTCACGATTCACGTCGTGTAGACCGTCAGTTACGAGGTCGTGCTGGACGTCAAGGAGACCCTGGAAGTTCTCAATTCTACGTTTCGCTAGAAGACAACCTAATGCGTTTGTTTGGTTCAGAAAGAGTAGCCAAAGTAATGGACAGAATGGGATTGCAAGAAGGAGAAGTAATTCAACATTCAATGATGACTAAATCCATTGAACGTGCACAGAAAAAAGTAGAAGAAAATAACTTTGGAGTGCGTAAACGTTTATTAGAATATGATGATGTGATGAATGCACAACGTGAAGTAGTGTACAAACGTCGTCGTCATGCCTTGTTTGGAGAGCGTCTAAAATTAGATATCGCAAATATGATGTATGACACTTGCGAACTAATTGTGTCAGCAAACAAAGCCGTTAATGACTTCAAAAACTTTGAATTCGAATTAATTCGTTATTTCTCGATTACTTCACCAGTAACCGAAGCTGAGTTTGCAAAATTATCAGAGGTTGAATTGACGGGTAAAATTTACAAAGCCACTTTAGAATTCTATACCGAAAAAACAGAGCGAAGTGCCAGAGAAGCATTCCCTATCATTAAAGGAGTTTACGAAGACAAAAACAATCAGTTTGAGCGTATCGTAGTGCCTTTTACTGACGGAATCAAAACCTTGAACGTAGTGACTGACTTGAAGAAAGCCTACGAAACCCAAGGAGCGCAATTAGTGGCCGATTTTGAAAAGAACATCACCTTGTCTATTGTAGATGAAGCTTGGAAAAAACACTTGCGTAAAATGGACGAATTGAAACAATCGGTACAATTGGCCGTTCACGAACAAAAAGATCCGTTGCTAATCTACAAATTAGAGGCCTTCAACTTGTTCAGAGCGATGTTAGACAATGTCAACAAAGAAGTGATTTCATTTTTATTCAAAGGCGATTTACCGGCACAACAAAATGCGCCTAAGATTGAAGAAGCCAAAGAAATTCGTCAAAAAGAAAACTATAAATTAAGCAAAGACGAAATTCCAAACAGCGAAAGTTTAAACCATGAAGCAGGTGAAACCCAACAACGTCAAGTAACCGAAACCATCGTTAGAGATATGCCTAAAATCAATCGTAACGATACCGTAACAATTCAGGAAGTAGCTACTGGAAAAACAGAAACCATGAAATACAAAAAAGCCGAAAGCTTAGTCTCTTCTGGCCAATGGGTCATTGTGAATGACTAATAGTTACACTAGGCTATAAATACAAAATCCTCAATTAGTAATTGAGGATTTTTTTTGTGTTATTTTTGGCAGCACCCATTCTACTTCCTGAACACGAGTTGTCCCGCTATCCGCGCTACAAGGTAGCTTGCTGCTATCGGGGCTAGAAAAATCGTTTAGTAGTTCAAACATTTTAGTATATTTACCAGTATTCATAAACGTTTATTATCATTTGTATAGGGGATATGTGTATAAAAATAAGTTATGGGCTATGTTGAAAAAATAACGAATCTAAAGAAATGGAAAATTGGAAATATAAAATTATACTTTTTTACATTGGTTGCGCCTTCATAATTGGTTATCCATTCTTTGCTATAGACTATTTTGAAACTTATACAGCATTCCAAATAACTGCCAAATATTTATTATTACCAATTTTTATTTGCTTACTAACTATTGTACCAAAGTTTTATTATAAAAAAGTGAAACCACTTGATAATAATAAGTCAAAAACTAAATTTAAAGAAAAAGCACGAGATGTAAACTCAATTGCTATGATGATTATTTGTTTGACTATGATATTTTTTGGAATAGCATTTTCTCTCATAATCACGACAAATAAATTTTTAGGAAAATCTGAAATTGTTAAAATTAATGAACCCGTTGTAGAATACGAGACTGATATAACTAGAAATGGAAGATTAAGACATTACATAATATTCCAAAATCCAAAAACGAAAGAATTAATACATTTAGAAGTTTACAGAGAATATAAGGTTGGAGAAATTTTTAAAAAAGAAATGAATTATGGTGCTTGGGGAATATTATATGCTACGAAATAAAAAACCTCTGCTAGCGCGAGCATCTTGCTCGTGCTTTAAGTAACTTAAATTACTCTCCAAAACTATAATCTCGTCCCTAAGAGGCTTCTCTATTCTATATAAGGATATTTTACCAAAATTCAACTCCTAGCGGAGTAAATCAAAAAGATACTATAGCATCAAACTTATCACGTACGATTCAATATTGGCAAACTTAGCTAAATTCCATAGCAATTACTACAAAACAAAAAACCCTTCATCGAATGATGAAGGGTTTTCAAAAGAAAGGCGACGACATACTCTCCCACATAACTGCAGTACCATCTGCGCAGGCGGGCTTAACTACTCTGTTCGGGATGGGAAGAGGTGAGCCCCGCCGCAATAACCACCTTAAGAAGTTATAATTGCTTTGGGCAATTTT
>CAUPPG010000005.1:0-142465 GCA_963513255.1 uncultured Flavobacterium sp. | reverse complement strand
TTTTATCAATGAAATTGAAAGGTTAAACTTTGAAATTGGTATTGGATTTGCGTTAGGGATAGCAGCAAAAATCCCACAGCACGTGAAGCGTAGCGCAACAGCGAGGACTTGCAGCGAATAGCACGGCCTGTCATGGCGAGGTTACGAAGCCAACAGGAAACGCCCAAAATTATTTATTCGTAGCGAATGGCTTTGATAGGAGAAATTTTAGTAATAATATAGGACGGAATCAATAAAACCAAGAAACAGACTGCTACCGTTAGCAGGTTCAAGGCCGTAATATATCCCAAATTAAAATAGACTGGAGCTTGATTTACATAGTAATTCTCGGGATTGAGTTGAATTATACCAAAGTATTTTTGAATAAGCAAGACTCCTATTCCGATACAATTACCCCACAGGAGTCCTCGAAGAATCAAATAAAAAGCATTGTACAAGAATATTTTTCGTACAGACCAATTACTTGCTCCTAGTGCTTTTAAAATTCCTATCATTTGTGTACGTTCTAAAATAAGAACCAATAGAGCTACCACCATATTTATAGTAGCCACCATTATCATCACACCAAGAATGACAATAATATTAAAATCAAACAATTGAAGCCAATCAAATATATAACTGTATTTTTCGATTATGGTTTTGGAATCCAAATTGGATGGTGTTTGCCGATAGACTTCGTCTCCAACTGTTTGTATCTGGTTGAAATCTTGCACAAAAATCTCAAACGCACCGATTTCGTTTGGAGTCCATTTATTAATTCGTTGAACATGTCGAATATCGCCTATTATATAAGTAGCATCAAATTCTTGAAATCCTGAATTAAAAATTCCTGTTATTTTAAATCTTCGAATATTAGGAAGTTGGTTTTGATTTTCTTTGATAAAAAAAGTATTGAAAGCATCTCCTACCTTTAATTGTAATCTGTCGGCTAGGAATTGAGAAATCACAACCTCTGAATTAAGTTGACCTGACAAATTAGGCAATCGCCCGGCGATCAAATATTCTTTTATATTACTCCATTGATAATCGGTCCCCACACCTTTGAAAATAATTCCCTCAAAAGCTTTTTCTGTTCGAATAATTCCTGCTTTGGTGGCAATGGCTTGAATATGACTAATCCCAGCAACTGAATTGAACTTGGGATAAAATTTTTGATTCTTAGCTATAGGAGTTAATGTTGCCTCCGATTGGTTATTATCATAATTTGAAATAATGATATGACCATTAAAAGCCGATACTTTTTCTCTAATTTTTTGTTGCAAACCAATACCTGTTGCTACCGAAACAATCATCATTACCATCCCAATCGCAATAGCTGCAATGGCAATTTTTATTATTGGAGCAGAAATACTACTTTTATAATCTTTAGCAGTAATCAATCTTTTGGCGATGAAATATTCTAAATTCAAGTTGATTCGGTATTTACTTGAGCCAAAAATACAGCTAAAACACGAATTACACTAATTGACTTTAACTTTATTTATTTGACAATGACAGCCTCTTTTAAAAAATTTATTTCTTTTTTTGGTCTTCTTTTTTTTATCGCTTCTTGCTCTGTAAATAAAACTATACAGATAAAAAACGCTACTCCACACTCAACTACTACTGAAACTCAAAAACACATTCGACCTACTCAACCTATCGATTTTAAAACCGGTGCTGACGACTACAAAAATTACTTGCCTCTTTTAAAAGATAAAAAGGTGGGAGTAGTAAGCAACCAAACTGGAATTTTAACCAACGGAACTCATTTGGTGGATTTTTTGGTTGCCAATCAAATCAATGTCCAAAAAATATTTGCGCCGGAACACGGCTTCCGCGGTACAGCAGATGCCGGCGAACTTATTGTTGATGGAAAAGATACCAAAACAGGATTGCCTATTATTTCACTTTATGGCTCCAACAAAAAACCAAAACCAGAACAATTAGAAGGAATTGACATCCTAGTGTTTGACATTCAAGACGTAGGTGCGCGTTTTTACACTTATATTTCTAGCCTTCATTACATCATGGAAGCTTGTGCAGAAAATAATATTCCACTATTGGTTTTAGACCGACCGAATCCAAACGGATTTATCATTGACGGACCTGTTTTAGAAAAAGAATTTAGCAGTTTTGTAGGTATGCACCCTGTACCGGTACTTTATGGAATGACGATTGGTGAATATGCCCAAATGATTAATGGTGAAAAATGGCTCAAAGATCAAGTGCAATGTAATCTGAAAGTGATTCCGTGTGTTCATTATGATCGAAATGCTTCGTATCATTTATCAGAAAGACCTTCTCCAAATCTTCCTAACGACCAAGCTATCAATCTATATGTAAGTTTATGTTTTTTTGAAGGTACCAATGTTAGCGTAGGAAGAGGCACTGAAAAACAATTTCAAATTTATGGCTCGCCATTTTTACCCAATACTGGATTTAGTTTTACTCCTGAACCCAATCTTGGCGCAAAAGAACCGATGCATAAAGGTGCTATTTGTTACGGAGAAGATTTATCTACTATTGAACCAGTAACTCAAATTGAATTGAAATGGCTTATCAAAGCGTATAACACTACACAAGATAAAACCAAATTTTTCAATCCTTTTTTTACCAAATTAGGAGGGACACAAATGTTACAGCATCAAATCGAAGAAGGAATCTCTGAACGAAAAATTAAAAAAAGTTGGAAACCAGGACTAGATCAATTTAAAGAAATTCGAAAAAAATATTTATTGTACTAAAGCGGTAATTTCTTTTTCATTTCTTCTACAATATTATAGACTGCAGGACAAATGGGGATGTTCTTTAAAGTCAAATCCGTAATTTGCTGAAACTTTTTGCGGTCAGTATGCGGGAATTCGCGACACGCTTTTGGACGAACATCATAAATAAAACACGTATTGTCATGATCTAAAAATGTACAAGGTACTGATTGCAACACATAATCATTGTCCTCATCAATACGAAGATACTGCTCAATAAACTGTTGTGGTTTTTGTCTGAGATGTTTAGCAATTCGTTCAATATCTGCCGAAGTAAATAAAGGCCCTGTAGTTTTACAACAATTAGCACAAGTCAAGCAATCCGTTTTTTTAAATTCAGCATCGTGCAATTCTTGCATCGCATAATCTAAATTCTTAGGCGCTTTCTTTTTCAGCTTATCAAAATACTTTTTGTTTTCGATATGCTTATCTTTGGCAAGTTTGCCGAGTTCATTTAAATTTGGCTTTAACATTTTATATTGGATTTCTAACGCAAAGTTAAACAACTTGAAACTAAAAAAAGAGGAAAGATTGCTTCGTTCCTCGCAATGAGATTATGAAAGACCTTTTCGGAAAAGCAATACTCGATTATCAGACCAATAGTAATCCTGAAAACATCATCACATCAACTTCTATTTCGGAAGAAGATGAGATGGAAGTGGAGTATTTATTTCGAAGCTTTGACGAAATGCCCGCTATAGAACAAAAGGCTTTACAATTAGCTAAAGGTAGCACTTTAGATGTGGGATGTGGCGCAGGAAGTCATGGATTGTATTTGCAAAACGAACGAAATATAGACGTCCATTCTATTGATATTTCTAAAAATGCCATTCAAGCTTGCTCTCTTCGCGGATTGAAAAATGTACAAGCTATCGATGTATTGAATTTGGAAAATGAAAAATACGATACCATTCTTTTGTTAATGAACGGTACAGGGATTTTTGAAACTTTAAAAAAAACAGCTATTTATCTTCAAAAACTGAAAAGCTTACTACATCCAAACGGACAAATTTTAATTGATTCTTCCGACATTATTTATATGTTTGACGAAGACGAAGATGGAGGCAAGTGGATTCCGAGCGACAATTACTATGGTGAATTAACGTTTAATCTTCAATATAAAAACGAAAACGAAGCTCCATTCCCTTGGTTATATCTGGATTACAATACACTTCAAAATGCCGCTTCCGCCAATGGCCTGCAATGCCAACTTATTCTTGAAGGCGACCATTTTGACTATTTAGCACAACTTACTATTTAACACAACTACTCTAAGAGATGGAAGACAAATTACGTTACCCTATTGGAAAATTTACAGCTCCTCAAGTTTATACAACAGACTATTTATCGGAGCGCATTCAGGAAATTGCTCAATTCCCTGCATTATTAAAAAAAGAAGTGGCACAGCTGAATGATGAACAATTGGACACCCCTTATAGAGATGGCGGATGGTCGATTCGACAAGTAGTCCACCATTGTGCCGATAGCCATATGAATTGCTTTATCCGAATTAAATGGGCTTTAACCGAAGACAATCCCACCATAAAATTCTATTATGAAGACCGTTGGGGTGAAATGGACGATAATGTAAAAATGCCTATTGAACCTACCCTAGCTTTATTAGAAGGATTACATTTTCGTTTGGCTTATCTACTGAAAAGTCTATCTGATTCTGATTTAGAAAAATCATTTATCCATCCTGAACATAATGCTTCGTTCCAAATCAAAGAGATCATCGGCACATATGCATGGCATGGATTACATCATCTAGCACACATTACAGAATTAAAAAAGCGAAAAAGATGGTAAACAAAAAACTCCAAACAGTGTTTGGAGTTTTTTGTTTACGGAATATTCAAATATTTATGTGTTTGTAGAGACACGCGCCATTTTGGATTGTTCATAACATACTCTACAATCATTGGTGTCATTTCTTCTCTTTTACTCCACTCTGGTTGAAGAAAAAGAATGGCATTTTTGTTTATCTTTTCGGCTTGATCTTCAGCAAAAATAAAATCATGTTTGTTGTAAATAATCACTTTTAACTCATCTGCATTATCATATACGGTTTGAGTTGGTAATTTATATTTTTTGGGAGAAAGACAAATCCAATCCCAATTTCCTGAAAGCGGATAGGCTCCTGAAGTTTCTATATGAACTTTTACATTATTATCCTTTAATTTTTGGGTTAACAAAGTCATATCCCAAGTAAGTGGCTCTCCACCTGTTACCACAACTGTATCCGCATATTTGGTGGCATTGGCTACAATTAAATCTACACTTGTAGGCGGATGCAACTCAGCATTCCAACTTTCTTTCACATCACACCAATGACAACCTACATCACAACCGCCTATTCTTATAAAATAAGCCGCCGTTCCTGTATGTGAGCCTTCACCTTGAATTGTGTAAAATTCTTCCATCAAAGGCAACATAGCTCCTCTATTAACTTCTAATTGTATTTCTTTTGATAACATCTATTTCTTTTGAAGTTGCAAAGATAGTCATTTACAAAATTCATATCCTATCTTCTTTTTCCTTAAAATTGAGTATAAAAAAACCGACAATTAATTGTCGGTTTTTTTATACTATAAATACTTTATTTATTTCAATTGTTTGATTGAACTTAATGCGTAAGCATTCGTTGGATCAATCGCCAAAGTCTTATTAAAGTACTCTACTGCTTTTACTTTATCTGTATTAGCATAAGTAGCTCCAATAGTATTGTAACTTTCCACTATTTTTTTAATAACCGCTGGTTTCGCTAATTCATCAGTACCTTTAGCTGTTACTGCAGCTACGTATGCTTCATAAAATTTAATAGTATTTGCATCATTCTCCATCAAGCTATTTGTTCTTGCTTTAAATAGATACGCTTCATAATAACCTGGTGAAGCCACTAATACTTTGTCAAAAGCAGCATCTGCTTTTTGAAGTCCAATAGTATCTGGCTTAGCATCTTTTTTATTATTAGCATAATATAACGACAAACCGAAATACAAATTATCATCTAAGTAATTTTTAGATTCTTGATTAGCAGCTCCAAATTCAAAAATTGCCGCCGCCTCTTTGTATAATTTTTGAGCAAATATTTTCTTACCAACTTCATTCAATTCTTCAACAGCTAACGGCTCCATCTCGATAGATTTCTTAATAGAAGCTAAACCTGCCTCAAAAGCAACAGGATCTATAAAAAGCCCGTCAGCGCTTGTTCCTTTTTTAATTTTAGCTAATCCTAAAACTTGAAAATCTTTAGCAATAATTTTATTTGTTGCATTAGACGTAAATGTTTCTAATGATTGAATTGCTTTATCAACATTTCCATTTTCAAAAGCAGCATACCCTAAATAACGATAAATTCTTGGATTCACTTTATCCAATTCAATCATTTTGTTAGCTTCTTCTTCTAACGCTTTATAATCTTTAGCTAAAATCAAAAAGTCGGCACGACGCATTCTTGAGTGAATAGAATAGTCTGTCAAATCCATATACTTTTGATAGTACTCGATAGCAATTTTGAAATTTTCAGCTGCTTTAGAAGGTTTGTTTCTTGCAATTTTATAATAGGTTTCAGCTAATTCTCTGTAAACAGGACCATAATTAGGATTGATAGCAATTACCTCGTTATATGCCTTAGAAGCTTCGTCGTATGATTTAGCACCTTTTAATAAAACACCCAATTGCATTTTAGCTCTTAATAAGGTATTATCTGCTTGGAATGCATCTCTGTATGCTTTATAAGCATCGTTTTGATTACTCAAACCATAATAAGCATCCCCTAATGCCAATTGTACTTGTGCATCTAATGAATTGTTAACTAATGCTCGTTTTAAAACGGCAACAGCTGCCTTATAATTTGGTTTTTCAGCATTCATATACGCTCTAGCAACATACACATACTCTTCAAAATCTTTTTTACGCATGTCTTTTGTAGCTAAAATAAATTTAGCATTAGCTGCAATCGTATCATTTTTATCTAAATCAATTTGTCCCAACCCAATATTATTGAATCGAGCACTTTCAGACGCTAGTAATCCTTTGTCAAAAGAAATTTTAGCCGAATCTTTTATGCTTTGAGTTAAATATACATTCCCTAAAATAAAAGAAGCCATTCCGTTAGAAGGTTTAACTTGTAGAATTGATTTCAAAATAGATTTAGCCTCTTCATATTTCTCGGCATCAATAGCCTTTTTTGCTTGATTAACATCTTGAGCATGACTTACAGATACAGAAGTCAAAAGAACTAATCCAAAAATTTTAAATTTATTCATTTTAATTATTATTAATTTATTTTTTATCGTTGATAATTTGTTTTCTAATATTCAATTTTCTAGGTGGCACTTTTACAGGTAAAAGCCCTGATTTTAAAATAATTCGTTGACCTATATCACCCGCCACAAAAGAAGCAAAACCCATACCTAATCCAGAATAACCTTGACAATTGACAATGTACAAATCACGTGCCAAAGCATATTTCCCTTCTGCAATATTATTTTGATCTGGAAAATAGTAATTTGAATCCTTAAGACCTCTTATACTTAGTATATTGAGCTTATCAACATATTTTTTCATTTCTACACTTGGTTGTGACAACCAATTCAGACCAACAATACCTATCATTCCAGTATTCTCAGAGACAAATTTAATAACTTCATTATTTGTCCCAAAAGAAAAAACACCTTTTTTAGGAATTGATGTTAAACCAGCCAAAGAATCCATGTAACGTACTGTACTTGAATTAGGGTTGTCAAAAACCAATCCTTTAATTTTACTTTGTTCCTTCCCTCTCATAAATTCCAACACATCATTTAAAGCTACTAAAGTATCTTTAGAATTTGTATTAGAAATCAATACAATAGCATCAATAGCTATTGGAGTCGTTTTAGGTATAATTTTTCTACTAGCAAAAACTTTCATCTCATCAGCATTCAATCTCCTAGAAAGTACTGCAATACTTGAAGTATCTTTAACCAATGCTTGAATGACCTCATTCTCGGATTTTGCATCCAATTTAATCTTTGCCTCATATCTGCTTTCAAATATTTCTATTTGATCTTCCATAATAGGCTTTAAAGTTTCGTCAACCAAAAGTGTGGCTTTACCTTTCAAAATGGTTTCTTGATTTCGATTGTTTGATTTATTACAAGCAGTAAAAAATAAAACTAATAAAACCAAACTGGATAATTTTGCAGCGTTTCTCATAACTTAGTCTTTATTATCGTTAATAATTCTTATGAATCTAAAAAAAGAATATACAATTAAAAGCACTCCAAAAGCAACTCTATAATTGTACTGCATTTGCAAAGGGAAATGCTTCATAAAGATAACTAATAATCCCAAAACTAAATAAGATAATAAAAACAAAATTCCTATAACGAGAAGAAATCGCCCTTTAAGCGATTTCTTCTGAAAACTATTAACAAAGTTTTTTATCATTACTCTGCAGATTGAATAGTAATAGGAAGAGAGTAAAGTACTCTCACTTTTTTACCATTTTGCTCTCCAGGTGTCCATCTTGGACATTTGTTCAAAACACGTATAGCTTCTTTTCCTGTTCCAAAACCAATATCTCTAATTACTTTAATATCAGTTAGAGAACCATCTTTTTCAACTACAAAAGTAACATATACTTTTCCTTTCAAACCTTCTTCTTCTGGAGTCTGATAATTATTTCCTACAAATTTGTAGAATTTTTCCATTCCGCCAGGAAAATCAGGTTTAACTTCAATACCAGCAGTATTATACACTGTGTTATCTTCTTCTACTACAGCAGCAGGTCCATTTCCAACAGGTTCAACTGTTAATTCAGCATCTGGATCTCCTTTAATAGTTTCATTACCTAATTTTTTATCTTTAATTTCGGTAATTTTTGGCGGCTCCTCAGTAACCTCTTCTGCTTTTGCCACAACTGGCTTAACAAATTTCACTTGATCCACTTTTGGTGGAGGTGGTGGAGGTGGTGGAAGGTCTTTTTTAGGCTCTTCCTTTTTAGGAGGTAACTTCATAGTTACGATTTTAGTATCTAAACTTTCGTCATCACTAGAAGAATCTGGCAATAAGCTCATAATTAATGGAGCTGCAACTGCTACAGAAAATACAACCGCGCCAATAATTAATGCTTTAACAGTGGTCTTGGTGTTCTTTTTTCGAAGATCATAAGCGCCATACGCCTTATTCTTACCTTCGAAAACGATATCAAGCCATTGGTTTGTGAAAATATCTAATTTCATTTTTCTTAGTTATTAGGTTATTGAGTAATACGAATTTCTTCTTATTTACCTTCTAACAATTTTTGTTCCTCAGGAGTATATTCATTAACAATTGCATACGTTGGAACGTCAACAATTGCCATTTCATCTAATATATCCACCAAGTTACGATAATTTGATTTCTTACTTGGTTTGATAATTACAATCATCCCCTTATCCTTATTACCAGTGTACTCAAGTACTAGTTTTTTTCTTGACAACAATTCTTTACGAATTCCTTCTTTTCCAAAAGAAAAATCTTTTGGAGCACCTCCAGCAACTGGAGTAGCAAGAAGTCCAACATAACGAACTAATTTGTCATTATCACCTAAAAGAATTGTCATAGTACGATTTTCATCCACTTTAACTTGATTCTTTGGATCAGGTTTGTCTTCTTTATCTGGCAATCCCAAACTCATCGATTGGGGTTTAGACAAGGTTGTGGTCAACATAAAGAATGTAATCAATAAGAATGCCAAATCTACCATGGCTGTTAAATCAACCTTAGAGCCAGATTTTTTACTTCTTACCTTACCATCGCCTTTTTTACCACCGTCGCCGGTATTTAATTCAGCCATTTTAGTATCTTTTTATATTATTTATCTTTTGCTCTTAAACCAGTAACTAAATTAAAGCTATTGATTTTCTGGTCTTGTAAAATATCCATCACTTTTTTAATAGCAGGATATTCTTCCTTTGCATCTCCTTTGATTGCAATTTGCAATTCTTTATCGTCGATTTCAATATTTGCAATTCTTGCATTTTGAATCCACTGAGACAACTGATTATCTAGAGAATCTTTAGGAATCCCAGGTTGTAAATTTGATTTACTTCTTTCTGAACTTTTCATTGCAATTAATTGCTTAAGACTTGTGATTGGCACTCCAACACCTTCCATTAAAGCAAACTTTGCAGTTTCTTCTTCAGTAAAAGCAACTCCGTACTTTTGACCCATTAATTCTAAAGTTCTTTTTCTAACTTCTCTACCTTTAAGATCAAAGAAAACTTTTCCTTTTCCCACAGTAATAGTAGCTAAATCAGTGTCTGGCAATTTTGTTTGAACTGTTGATGCTGGTGTATCTACTGGCAAAGGCTCTGGAATTTTGGCTGTAGCAGTCAAAATAAAGAAAGTTAGCAATAGAAAGGCAACATCACACATAGCCGTCATATCAATAGACGCAGCTTTTTTGGACATTTTTACAGCCATTACTTTATATTTTATAATTTAAATAAGTACGCCCTTATATTGGCAAACTTATTTTAATTAATTATTAATTATTTTTTTGTACTTCTGAAATGTCTGTAAGTATTTACAATTGTATTACCTGCCTCATCAATAGAATAAGTCAAAGTATCAATTTTAGAAGTAAACAAGTTATAAGTAACAATTGCTAATGCAGAAGTAGAGATACCTGTAGCAGTATTAATAAGTGCTTCAGAGATACCATTTGCAAGTGCCGCTTGATCTGGAGTTCCAGCAGAAGCCAAAGCACCAAACGCTTTAATCATACCCGTTACAGTTCCTAACAAACCAGCTAATGTTCCTAAAGACACTAAAGTAGAGATAATCGTCATGTGTTTCTCTAACATTGGCATTTCTAATGAAGTAGCCTCTTCGATTTCTTTGTGAATAGTTTCAGCAGCAGCTTCGCTATCTAATCCTTCAGCTTTAACATCTTGATATTTCAACAAAGCCGATTTAATTGCATTTGCAACAGATCCTTGTTGTTTATCACAAGAAGCAATAGCTCCGTCAATATCTCCCTTAGTAATACTTGATTGAACATTTTTCATGAAAGTATCTAAGTTTCCTTTTCCAGCAGCTTTTGAAATTACAGCAAAACGCTCAAATGAAAACACAATTACCATTAATAAACATCCTAACAAAATAGGTACAATAGGACCTCCTTTATATACCATTGCCAAATAGTTTCCTGGTAGTGGGTGACCTGTATTTACTCCTCCTTCAAAGTTTGCTCCATTACCCATGATAAAATTCCAAATAACCCATCCAACAAAAATACATGCTGCGATGATAATTCCTGAAATTGCTCCTCCACCTTTTGGTCCATTTTCTTTTTTAACGTTTGCCATTTTTTTTAATTTTAATAGTTTTAAATAATTTAATTTTTAGTGTTTAAATAAACTTGTAGTGGAGCAAATTTATATTTTTAGTTTAAATAAAAAAACTTTTTTTAATTTAATTAATGTTAATTTTAGTTCAAGCAATTGTATTTCTTTTTGATTTTTTTTCATTTAGTAAAAAATACATAACGAAATCGATTGTTTAATACCAAAAACACACCAACAACCCTTATATTTACATAATTTATCAATATAAGAGGAAAAAAAATTTGGATATAAAATATTTATTTTTTTTACAAAAAACGATGTAGTTAGTCCAAAACCGTTTCAACAGCCCAAAGTAGCCGAGTACGAACTACTCTTTATTCTCACAAAATAGTCTCAATAAAACTGCATTAAAATTAGTACATAAAAGTACTATTGAATATAAATCTTAAATACGATTTACTCAATACAACCCTATTCCTTTAATCTTATTATTTATAATAGATTTAATATGTTTGCAACTCTAAAATAATTTTATGAGAGGATTTATTACTATTGGGTTTTACTTCCTATTATTAGCGGTTTATTTTCAAAAAATAAGCCTTAATCACGTCACATTATGAAAAAATACACATTACAAAAAAAACCGTTCGTTGTTCCGACTACTGATGGAAAACGTATTGAAGAACATCACGGACTTGTAAGCACCAATAATCCAGAAATCTCTATTGCACACATGATAGCTCCCGCAGGATGGAGCGCGAACCTTTTCAAACTCCAGAGTTTGAAGAATACACCTATATAATTAGTGGGAAAAAACAATTTATTATTGAAGACGAAGTAATTGTTTTAGAAGCAGGGCAATCTATACAAATTGAAAAGAACACAAGGGTTCAGTATTCAAATCCCTTTGAAGCACCTTGTGAATATATTGCTATTTGCACTCCTGCATTTGACTTTAATAAAGTACACCGAGAAGAATCTTGATTATTGTAAGCGAAGTAATCCTAATATTTTATCTTCTACTTCTTCCGAATCCCATTTTTTATCGATGTTATCCATTTTTAAAACTTTTTCCATAATAGCGTTTTGAGCATCGCCGATAGCTAATGCTTCGGCATAAGGTCGGTCACTAAAGGTTACCCTACTATATAAAGGAATCCACAAGTCTGGATGTTTATCTGAGAATACCTTTTCTATTTTCTTTTGCAGTAAGAATTTTTCGTCTGCCGTTTTGGTACTCATCTCCATGAAATTACGATAGGATAATTCGGCGATCGCATCCGTATTGGGTTTTCTAGATTTTTGGTATTCCGAAAGAACGGTTTTCCAATCATCTCCGTACTTCTGCATCATTTCATTTAAGATGGAAATATCTTCAAAACCTGCATTCATTCCTTGTCCATAAAACGGCACAATAGCGTGACAAGCATCGCCAATTAAAGCGATTTTATCTTCATACGTCCAAGGAAAACACTTCATCGTAACTAGCGTACTAGTTGGATTTTTAAAAAAATCTTCAGCTAGCTTTGGAATTACGTCGATTGCATCAGGGAAGTTTTTAGCAAAAAAGGTCTCAACTAACTTTATATCTTTCAATTCTTCTAAGGAATTTTCTCCCTCAAAAGGCATAAATAAAGTACAGGTAAAGCTTCCATCTAAATTAGGCAATGCAATCAACATGTACTCACCACGAGGCCAAATATGGAATGAATTGGGATCTAATTTATGTGTTCCATCTGAATTAGCGGGGATATTTAATTCTTTATAGCCAATTTTTAAAAATTCTTGCGAATAATCAAACATGCTCTGGCGTTGCATACGATGACGAACTCGAGAAAAGGCACCATCCGCACCAAAAATCATATCGTATTTCTTTTCTTCCCAAGCACCTCGTTCAGTTTCACCAATATGTAAAGTGGCATCAGCAAGAGTGACATCCCAAATACGTTGTTCAAAAAAGAATTCAGCTCCAGCAGCTTCGGCCAAATCGATCATTTTACGATTTAAAAGACCTCTTGAAATAGAATAGATTGCCTCTCCTTCTTGACCATAGGACTGAAAATTGATTTTATCCACCAAATGAATCGCACGCTTGTCCATTGGAATGGCAATTTCACGAACGGCATCACCTACTCCTACTCCATCTAAAGCTTTCCAACCCCGATTAGACATGGCTAGATTAATGGATCTCCCTGAAAATTCAATTTGTCGAATATCTGGACTTCTATCATAAATATGAACGATATGACCTGCTTTACGCAAATAGATAGCCAACAATGAGCCTACTAATCCGGAACCAACGACTGCAATTTTTTGAGGAGTCTGCATCAATTTTTTATAAAAGTTAGGCAAAATTACTCATTTATTATAATAGCCTCTTTAGTATCAATTACTTTTTATTGGGAATAAAAACCAATTTTGTTGAAGTTCTAACAATTTCAGCTTTGTTCAATTTCATTTTTCTGAACTTTCCTGTGTTGTACATTTCCGCTTGATCTTTATAATGCGGACTCATTGGATTTCCAGATTGTCCTGTTGGCAGAATACTCCAACTATTTTCAATATCCGAAAAATCAATAATTCGCCTTGTCGAAGGCCCTCCTTTTACCAGATACTTGCCGTCTTCAGTAAAATCAAAAAACAAATTGTTAATCACTTCCGTTGATCCGGAAACTTCAAACGGCCCAACATTAAAAAAGGGTTTCAATGCATTCACTTTCCCTAAAGGATGTTGGTGTTCTACTGTATGTACTTTGTTCCAAGTCCAAGCAGTAACTGATTTTCCTAATTGACTTTCTAAAGCCGAAATTGTTTCTTTAAAGGACTGCGTTATAATTTGTACTCTAGTTTCTTTTTGATTTTTGGTTGCCATATTATCCCACCAAAGCGAGTTGTTGTTAACTACTTGCCTCGCTACCACTTGTTTCATAATATGGGTTCCTAAAAACTGTTTAAAACCTGCCTCACCCATTTCATCTTGGAAGGTATTTTTAAGGTAGTTATAAATCCATTTATTATAAATCGTTGGTGCCACTTCTTCTAAATTATTAGAACCTTTCCAGTTTTTTAGTATAGTAATCGCTTCTTTCTCGGTTTTAGAAAGCGAATTAGTGTCTAAAGCACTTATTAAATTTTGAACCACAGATGGTGCTACTGATGATGTATTGTCAAAAATCATTTTACTAGCCGATTTTTTATCCCAATTGGATTTTGAATCTAACAATTGAACAATTCGCTTGGCTCTATCTTCGGGTAAATAATACCCTGGATATAAAAACCCATCAATCGCTTCGGGTTGATTATTAGCCGAATACACATAATTCCAGCTCGGATTGACTGACGAAGGATTTTTGGAGAAATCCAAATATTCCTTGATATCGTCTTTACCGCTAGCTCCATCTAAAATAAAATTAGGATTCACACCCGAATTGTGTTTGTATAATTTTCCGGTTGCCCACCAAGCTACATTGCCTTTGCCATCGCCATACATCACGTTCAAACCAGGTGCCGCGATCAATTGAACCCCTTTTTGAAAATCAGCTTTGTCTTTAGCATGCGAAAGCGCATACACCGCATCCAGAATCAAAATAGGTTGTTGGGTATAAATCCATGATAAGGCTACGGGTTTGTCCTTTTGCAAACCATCAATCAAATCATTTACTATAGGTCCATGACGACTTACTTTAACCTTCATTACAAAATCAGAAGTGTCTTTAACCTTAATTGTTTTAGTTCTTGTTTCATATGCACTCAATCCTGCAGGCGTATTGTATTTTGTGACATCTGTCGCACTATTTCCTTCTTGATACAAATCAATATCGTCATTTTCAAACATCGTCAATCCGTAGGCATATTGATGATTATGACCTAACAACGGAAAAGGAGTTCCTGCTAAATAACAGCCATACATTTCATAATCAGGCGTTACCAAATGCGCTTCATACCAAGTCCCAGGTTGCGAAAATCCAATGTGCGGATCATTCGCAAAAATCACTTTACCATTCTTAGTCTTTTGAGGAGCAATGACCCAACTATTACTCCCAATGAATGGTGGAATTGGCGATTGGTCTAACAAAGACGCTACTGATTTGGCTATAGCCGAATATTCTTGAACATTCTCCTTAGCATTCTTGATTTTAGTGGTATTGAATTCGCTTTCCAAACCAAAATCTTTCAAATACTCCATGCCATATTTATTGCGTAAATCTGTCATCAAAGGATCTGATTTTTGTGCCATGGCAAAACTAAATGCCATGTATCCAAAAATATTATACACATCTTTAATCTCAAATTTTTGTTTTTGGATACCCAGTAACTGAAACTCAACAGGCGTTTTCCCTTCGACTATGTATTGATTGATCCCATCCAAATAGGCTTGGGTCAATTGATAACTCGGACTATTTTTATCCAATTGAGCAATGGCTTTAGCCGAAGCTTCTTCAATCCCTAATCCAGCAAAGAATTTATCGTTTTTTAACGCTACTGAACCAAAAATCTCAGACAAACGTCCCGGTGCAATTCGACGCATTAACTCCATTTGCCACAAGCGGTCTTGAGCATGAACATAACCCAGAGCTTCCATAGCATCGGAAGTGTTTTCGGCGTAAATATGCGGCACTCCAAATTCATCAAAGTAAACTGTTGTTTCTTTTTGAATGTTTTTCAGCTGTAATTCACCTTCGTATTTGGGTTTGGAATAAAAGGCATAGCCTATTAAGCCCAAAATTAATAGTGCCAAAATTGAAACAATTACAACCAGTACTTTTTTAACTATTTTCATTTGTAAATGGATTTGATAAACAAATATAACAGAATAATCTACAATTACTACTTAGTTGTAATTCAATTATTGCAATTTTGTTTAACAATATATCGTTTTTAATTAAACAAAAAGTATCTTTGTTTAAAACCAATCAGATGAAAGACATTTCAAAAGAAACCATTACCTCAATGGACAAAGTACCTCGTTTGAATTTAATTAATTCGTGTACGGGATACAAATCGACTAATTTAATTGCTACTAGTTCAATTGATGGGCGATCTAATGTCGCTGTTTTTAGTAGTGTAACCCATCTTGGGAGTGACCCTGCATTGATTGGATTTATTATGCGACCAACGACCGTTCCGAGAGACACCTACAAGAATATAAGAGAAACGGGCTACTTCAGCATCAATCACGTAACAGTCGATATGATTGAAGACGCACATCATACTTCGGCAAATTATGACTTAGGTGTTTCTGAGTTTGACAAAACCCATCTGGAAGAAGAATACAAAAACGGTATTGCAACACCATTTGTAAAAGGAAGTCCTGTGCAATTGTATTGCAAATATGTAAATGAATATTACATCCAAGAAAACGACACCATTCACATCATAGCTTCTATTGAACGTTTGTTTTTTGACGAAGAATTGCAGCACGAAGACGGCTGGTTACAACTGGACAAAGGAAATGTAGTTACAGTAAATGGTTTAGATGGCTATTGTTTGCCAAAACTAGTCGATCGTTTTCAATATGCGAGAAAAGACCAACCTACAAAATCATTTTTTTAAGTCCGAGTAATTTTATTTTTCTAAAATCCCGCTTTTTAAAATTTGTCCAAAACGATAGATATCTTCAAAAGAAGTATATAAAGGAACAGGGGCGAGACGAATGACATTGGGTTCGCGCCAATCGATTATCACTCCGTTTTTCATTAGATAATCAAACAAACCTCTGCCTTCTCCATGAAGAAAAACCGAAAGTTGACACCCTCTTTCCTTTGGATTGGAAGGAGTAATGATTTCAAAATTACCTTTAACCTCTCTGTCTATTTCGTGTAGGACAAATTCTAGATAGGCGGTGATTGTATTTCTTTTTGCTACTAAGGCGGTCATTCCTATTTCGGCAAAGAGTTCCACCGAAGCCAAATAGGGAGCTAAAGACAAGACAGGCAAGTTACTAATTTGCCAACCATCAGCACCTTGAATAGGGTCAAAATGAGGTTCCATTTTAAAACGGCGCTCTTTATTATGTCCCCACCAACCCGCAAAACGTGGCAGTTCCGAATTAGTGTGGTGTTTCTCGTGAATAAAACAGCCCGAAGCATTTCCAGGCCCTGAATTCATATATTTATAACTACACCAAGAGGCAAAATCTACCTGCCAATCGTGTAATTGTAATTCGATATTTCCCGCGGCATGTGCCAAATCCCAACCAACATAAGCCCCTACGCTATGCCCTGCTTCGGTAATAGTTTTCATATCAAAAACCTGTCCGGTATAATAATTGACTCCGCCAATTAAGACCAAAGCTAACTCGGCTCCCACTTCATTAATTTTTGCCACAATGTCTTCTAAACGAATGTTATGTTCGCCTTCACGACGCTTCACTTCTACAATAGCATCTTCGGGTTCATATCCATGAAAACGAACTTGACTTTGAAATAGGTATTGATCCGAAGGAAACGCTTTTTCTTCGCAAATAATTTTATAGCGTTGGGGAGTTGGTCGATAAAATGAAACCATCATCAAATGTAGATTGACCGTCAACGTATTCATTACGGTAACTTCTGTTGGCAAAGCTCCAACCAACTTACTCAACGGATGTGCAAAACGTTCGTGGTAATCCCACCACGGTTTTTCGGCATAAAAATGACCTTCAACCGCTAATGTGGCCCAATCGTTCATTACCTCATCTACATAGGTTTTGGCTCTTTTGGGCTGGAGGCCCAAAGAGTTTCCTGTAAAGTAAATCACTTTCTTTCCGTTGACTTGAGGAAAAGAAAATTCATTTTGATAGTGACTTAATTGGTCCTGCGCATCGAGTTGTTGTGCAAAAGCAAGGCTGTTTTCAAATGTCATTCCTACTAATTTTATGAAGTAAAAGTAGCAAACTAATATGGAATTTGAACACGAATGGTACGAATTGGCACAAAGTATTTATACCACTGATTGCACCACTATTTTTTAAAAGCCTAAAAAATTACTGATTATACTCTTCTTCTGTTACGGCTTCTAACCAAACTGTAACTCCTTTATTGTTATTAGTAACTGCCACTTGTACAAAATGACTGTCTGGACTTGCTCCATGCCAATGAGGAACGTTTGGCGGACATTTAATTACATCTCCTTTTTGAAGTATTTTTTTGGGTTGCCCTTTTTCTTGATAATATCCAACACCGTCTGTTGCCATTACTATTTGTCCCGCAGGATGATAATGCCATTTTGTTCTTGCGCCGGGTTCAAAAGTCACATTGCCTATAGCCGTTGGATTAATACTATCCGAAGCAATAAGCATTTGCAAATAAACTGTTCCTATAAAATTGGCATTCGTAATTTTATCCCCTTTGGGAAAGATCGCCTCTGACTTTGATTTCATAACTACCATTTTGGAAGAATTACTTTGTGTTTTACACGAAATAGCCAATAGCCCAATGAGGAATAAAACAACTATTTTGTTCCTATTTTTCATCTCTTTTTTAAAGATTAATTTGATAAAAATGCTGCAATTTATTCACTGCTTGGGCTACGTATTCAGGTTTCCAATAGGTTTGAATATGTGTTGCTCCATTAATTTGAAATAATTCCTTGTTTTTAGCATTAGTAGCTTTGTTAAATGCGTCTTCTGTCATATAAAAAGAGTCCGCTTTACTTCCTGCAATCATTAATAAAGGTTGATTAATCAAATCCATATTATTACTAGCATCAAAGGTCATTAAATCCATTAAACTACTCATGGTATATTTGAACGTAGAGTTGGGATGAGCATGTGTTCTGTTATAATAATAATGCCCTTCGCGATACAGATCAAACGGCATTTTATCTGCCATTTCATCTGTAATAACTACATTGGCTGTATAGCGAATTTCTTTTCCTGCAGCTTCTAAAGCTCGAGCATCAGAGGCTTGTTGTAATCGTTCTTGAATAGTGGCCACTTGAGAATTCATAAAACCATTACGTCTTACTATGCCTGAATTGAACATACTCACTGTGGCAATTGCTTTAAAACGTTTGTCTGATTGTGCCGCTGTTAAAGCGTATCCACCACCACCACAAATACCTAATAACCCTAATTTTGAAGTATCCACTCCTTGATATTGGCTAATAAAATCAGCCATTGCGTGTATGTCTTCGATTCGATTGGCAGGTTTATCGCTATTTCTAGGTGTTCCGCCACTACCTCCTTGGTAGGCCGCATCTGCTGTAATGGTAATGTAACCTTGCTCGGCTAATCGTTGCGCATACAATCCTGCTACCTGTTCTTTTACACCACCATTAGGATGCGCAATAACTAAAGTCGCATATTTTTTTGAAGGATCAAAATTGGCTGGAGTGTAAACATTAGCGACTATCGAAATGTCTTTAATTTTATACGAAACAGGATGAATATTGACGTGTCCTTTTATATTTTCTGTAATTGCTCCCTCATAGACCAATGTGAACGGATTTTTAATTTGTTCCTTTTGAACACTTTGAGCGTTTGACATATTAATTCCTATTATTTGCATTACTAATGCAATTATTACTATCGCTTTCTTCATTTTTTATATTTTATTAAATATTAAATCTATTTACTTTTTAGCACTTCGTTTACTACTACCGAAGCTGCTTTCACTTTATTTTCGCCTATAATAGGTTGAATTATCGTAATGAATTCATTCAACTGTTCAGGTGTCGCTCCTACATTAAGGGCAATTAACACATGTCCTTTCAACATGGGTTCAGCATCTCCAATGGCACTGATAACAGATACGGTTATCCATTCCCTCTGACCATAAGTTAAAATATCTCTTTCAAAAATATCAACAAATAAATGTTCTTTTAAAAAGGTATCAATTACTGGAGCAAATGCAGCATACCCAACCAACTTTTCAGGCGAAGGCACTTTAGTCAATTCTTCCAAAACCTTCTTACCTCTTTCATATTTATTGTCGTCGGCTTTGATTAGAGAAGCTTCTTTACCCATTTTATCAGTAATACCGCTAGCTTTTCGTTCATTTACTACTTCCATAAAAGTTTGCAAACCTCTAATGCTTCTTGGAAAACCACAATAGGCATAGGTATGAACTAGTATTTCTTTAATTTCGTTGACTGTAAGTCCTGCTTCTAAGCCCTCTTTTAAAGCCGATTTTAAATTCTCTAAATCTCCTTTAGCGGTTAGTGCCGCAATACTAATGATACTTTTCTCTTGTTGACTTAAACCTTTTCCATTTGATATCATTTGCTGTGCTTGGACTGAATTAGTAAACATTAAAATACTCCACAAAAATAGTAGCGAACCGATTATTCTGTACTGCCTCATACTGATTCCATTATTGATCTAAACCTTTATCTTTTAACCATTTACTCATCAAATCAGCCACTTGAAGATTATTCAAGTCAGAAAACGGAAAATGCGTGTTTCCCTTAAGTCCTACTTCTGGAAGATGTATTACTGTAACATCTCCGCCATATTTATTTACTGTATCTCGCCATAATTTTGCCATTGCCAAACGCACTCTCCATCCGTCAGCACCTGGATTTGGAGATGGTTTTTCAGGAATATTATCCCCATAGTAAATTACTATTGGAATTTTAGTAAGTGACATGAAATCCTTCATCGGAATTCCTATTGCTTCCAAAGGTCCAGCAGAACTGGCTATAGGAGCTGGCACTTCCCCTTCAGGAAATAAAAAACCACTGCCTGGCTCATACGAAACGACAGCTTTTATCTTTGGACTTTTTACCACTGTTTTCCATCCCATACCGCCAGAATGTGAATGTGTTACTAGTATTCCTGGACCTATTTGAGTAAAAAGTGCAGCAACCGCATCTGTATTCACATCAATATCGATAGTTCCAATACTCGGTGTCATAGAACGAAAATACTGATTCAATGTTGCACTATCTCTTGCAAGCTGTACTCCTTCAAAATAATTGGGCCAAATCCCTCCACGAAAAACATCAAACATTTGTTGTTCATCTGGAATTGGATTAATCGTAGCCGAAACAGTACTTCTTCCTGCATTACCACGTCTTGGTTGGTCTATCAAATACACTGAAAAATTTCTACGCAAGAAGATGTTTTGATATCCTTCTCTACCATCGGGTGTAGTTTCCCATGTTTTAGAAAATTGGCCGATTCCATGCCACATCACTAATGGATATTTACGAGCCTTTACAGGCACTTGATAAAATACATACGCATGATCTCCATGAAACGTTTGACCTTCTGGAGTGGGTTTATAAGGATCGAATGTTCCTGGGTTTGTAATAACGGTACCTCCCACGGCAAAACTTCCTTGTTCTTGAATTACTAACGGTTTCTGTTTTGTGTGTTTTTGTGCATAGATTGACAAATGCATCGTCAATAATAAACAAAACACACTACACAATTGTATCGAATTTCTTTTCATTTTAAAAGTTTTAATGTTCAGGTGTGAGTAGCTTAGTAAACGATAATGAACCTAGTTTCCAAGCTCCATTTTCTATTACATACACTTCGGTTACAATAAATGGATTAGTAACTTCATTTCCGCCCACGACTGCTAATAACGTAATTTTGTTTAAAAGTATAGCTGTATTGCCAATGATATTTACAGATACTTCGTGAATATCTGCTTTTTTATAATGAATTCCGCCACTTTTTATAATATCAAGTTCTTGTTTTTTACCCCAACTTCCACCCATGTGAACAAAAACGGATTTATCGTCAAATAAAGGAGTTAATTTATCTACATTTTTATCGGCCATCCACTGCCATTTGTTTTTTGAAAGTTGGATTACTTCCTGTTCAACAGTTGTTTGTGCAAAAGCAGTTGTTGTGAATAAAACTAAAAGTAGTACTCTAAAGATTGATGTTTTCATATAAGTAAAAGTTATTGGTTTGCGTTTATATTATTTTTGAAGTTGATGCGTATCTCGAACACTACTAAATGTTAAAGCTAATAGTTTCCAATCCTTACCTTGTTTTTGATAGACTTCTGTTACAGTAAATTCAGTAACAACTTCACTACCCCGAACAATCGCATTAAGTGTAATTCTATTCCAAACAATGGCTGTTTTTCCAAAAAGCTCTATTGCTACATCATGTACTTTTGCCTCTTTGTACCAAATGCTACCCGTTTTAATAATATCAAGCTCTTGGTCTTTTTTCCACGTCCCGCTCATGTGGACAAATTTAGATTTGTCATCAAAAAGTGGTGCCAATTTTTCGACATCTTTATCAGCCATCCACTGCCATTTGTTTTTTGAAAGTGTGATAATCTGCTGTTCTGTTTCAGAATATTTCTTTTCAACTGGCGAGGTTTTTATATCTTGTGCAAAAGAATACTGCATACTAAAAGCAATACATAAAACGGTAATTAATGATTTCATACTACGTGATTTTAAATTTATAATTTTTTTAATGGTGCTTCTACATCCGAAAAAGCCTGAACAAAAGAAGGCAATCTCTCGCCCTGAATTTGAATTACATTCAATTGACTGTTAAATTCTTTTAATTCGGCTGCGGTAAACTTTACTTCTTCAGCGCCAATATTTTCAAGCAGGTGTGACATTTGGGTCGTACCCGGAATTGGAACTATCCATGGTTTTTGTGCCAATAACCAAGCTAATGAAATTTGTGCTGGACTAGCTTCTTTTTGTTTGCTCCACTTTTTCAACAATTCTACCACTGCCATATTGTGAGTTATATTCTCAGGCGAAAAACGAGTTTCAAGACTTCTAAAATCTCCTTGTGCAAATCGAGTATCCGCATCAATGGCTCCTGTTAGAAACCCGACTCCAAGAGGACTCCAAGGTACAAAACCAATCCCTAATTCTTGACAAAGCGGAATAATCTCTTTTTCTGGACCACGCCATAAAAGGGAATACTCATTTTGAATAGCAGCAATAGGATGAATTTTATGCGCGCGTCTTACGGTTTGCACTCCTGGTTCAGAAAGCCCGTAATGCAATACTTTACCCTCCTTTATCAAATCCTGAATAGCCCCAACGACATCTTCAATTGGTACTTGTGGGTCTACACGATGTTGGTACAGTAAATCAATTCTGTCTGTACGAAGTCTTTTCAACATTCCTTCTACTACAATTTTGATATGATCTGGTTTACTATTTAATCCTGGCAGTCTGTTTCCTGTTTCTTGATCAATATTCCAACCAAACTTCGTTTCAATAACTATTTTATCTCTAAAAGGAGCTATTGCTTCCCCTAAAATACGCTCTACTTCAAAAGGCCCATACGCCTCGGCAGCATCAAACAAGGTGACTCCTTTGTCAAAAGCTGTTCGGATAATGTTGTGCATTTCTGTTCGAGAAGGAATTGTGGTTTGATAGGTTCTACTCATATTTTGCACTCCAAGACCAATGCTCGAAACTTCAAGAGAGGCTCCTAATTTACGTTTGTTACCCGATGGTAAAAATCCTTTTACATTTTCTGTTTTAGCTAAACCTTCAAATGGTAACAATGCACTACCGGCAAATGCTAAACCTGCTGTTTTTAATAAGTCCCTACGATTCATAATGGATATAGTTTTATTAGTTGTAACTTAATTCAATTTTCTTTCACTCAACCATTTTACCATATTAGGATCTCTGTGGTCAAAAAACAAACTCTGATTGGTATCTAGTGTTTTAATTTGTTCCATATCCTCTGCAGATAAATCAAAGTCAAAAATGTCAAAATTCTCCCCCATTCTTTCTTTTCGGACTGATTTAGGAATAACAACAATGCCACGTTGTGTCAACCATCTCAAAATAATTTGAGCGACACTCTTGTTGTGTTTTTCACCTAATGCTACCAATAATTCATTTTGAAACATATCGTTTCTTCCTTCGGCAAAAGGTCCCCAAGACTCAATTTGAACGTTATTTTCTTGTAAGAATAACTGATTGTCTATTTGTTGATCAAAAGGATGTGTTTCCACTTGGTTTACTGCTGGCGTAAAACCACTATTAACAATCAAATCCATCACCCTGTCTGGATGAAAATTAGACACTCCAATAGCTCTTATTTTTCCTGCTTCGTACAATTCACACATCGCCTTCCAAGAACCAAAAATATCCCCATATGGCTGATGAATGAGGTATAAATCCAGATAATCTAGTTGTAATAGATCCAATGATTTTTGAAACGCTTTTTTAGTGTTTTCATACCCATGGTCTTGAATCCATAACTTGGTAGTGACAAACAACTCTTTTCTATCAATACCACTTTTTTTAATGGCGTCTCCTACGGCAGCCTCATTCATATACGAAGCAGCAGTATCTATTAAACGATAGCCTACTTCGATGGCATTTATTACTGCCGTTTCACATTCTTTAGCATCCATAATTTGAAAAACACCAAAACCTAGTAGTGGTATTTTAACTCCGTTATTTAATGTACTGTATTGCATATTTGTATTATTTTGAAATTGTTTTAATAAAAAAACAAAACCGTTTTTCTATGATACAAATTTGCAACTTGAATATGAAGGCACTAGTATATTGATTACGGATTGTACTACCAATATTACTTATTGCACTTATTACCTGATGATTGCTACAACTAAATACCTAAATTTGTCTCATCAAAGAACAGCAACTATGGAAAATACAGTTACATTTGAAACTATTAGTCAGTATAATGAATTCAATAATACAGAGACCCTACACCCTTTAATTAGCGTGATTGATTTTTCAAAAGCACACGAAAGATCATGGAATGGGCAAAAGCGTGTTAAAATTTATTACGGATTTTATTGTATTTTTTTAAAAGATATAAAATGTGGCGATATACGCTACGGATGCAATTATTACGATTATCAAGAAGGTACATTAGTTTTTACTGCACCTGGACAAATAATGGAAGTAGAAACAACAGGTGAAGTATACCAACCAAAGGGATATGCCTTAGTCTTTCATCCTGATTTAGTACACGGAACATCGCTTTTTAAAAGTCTTAATGAGTATAATTTCTTTAGTTATAAAGCTAATGAAGCCTTACATCTATCCGAACGAGAGCGACAGATCGTTTTGGATAGTTTTTCAAAAATAAAATTAGAGTTGGAAATTGGAGTAGACAAACACAGTAAGAAATTGATTGCTTCCAATATCGAATTGTTTCTCAACTACTGTAATCGCTTTTATGACAGACAATTTATAACACGAGAAAACGCAAACAAAGGTGTTTTAGAAAAATTTGAAGAGGTGCTAAATCGTTATTTCACTTCAGATAAACCTAACAAAATTGGCTTGCCATCTGTGGCCTATTGTGCTGATGAACTTCATTTATCAGCCAACTATTTTGGTGATTTAATTAAAAAAGAAACTGGAAAATCTGCTCAAGAATACATCCAAAACAAAATAATTGATGTGGCTAAAGACCATATTTTAGGCAATACCAAAACCGTAAATGAAATTGCTTATGAATTAGGGTTCAAATATCCGCAACACTTTTCTAGACTTTTCAAACAAAGAGTGGGATTTACTCCTAATGAATATAGAAGTGCTAATTAACACACTCTCCTCTTTTGACTGCGTGAGGGATAACAACGGAAATCCCAGAGCAATGTGAAGCGGGAGCGGAACAGCGCGAGGACTTGAAGTGTATAGCCCGACCCAAGCCTTGGCAACAGAAAGGGAAAGGGTCACGCCCAAAACAAAAAAATCTCGCCAAGACTGACGAGATTTTGTATATAGTTTGAAGTGAATGCTGTTAGATAATTAACATAGCATCTCCATACGAATAGAATTTGTATTCTTCTTTGATAGCTTCTTCGTAAGCACGTTTCATTAAATCGTGACCACAGAAAGCAGAAATCATCATTAATAAAGTCGATTTTGGTGTGTGAAAATTCGTAATCATACAATCAGCAATACTGAAATCGTGAGGTGGAAAAATGAATTTATTAGTCCAACCGTCAAAAGGATTCAATGTTTTTTGAGAAGAAACTGAACTCTCGATAGCACGCATAGAAGTAGTTCCTACGGCACAAATACGTTTCTTATTCACCTTCGCATTGTTTACAATATCACAGGCTTCCTGACTGATTTTCAACTCTTCAGAATCCATTTTGTGTTTCGATAAATCTTCTACCTCCACTGGATTGAAAGTTCCTAAACCTACGTGAAGAGTCACTTCGGCAAAGTCAATTCCTTTAATTTCTAATTTTTTCAACAAATGCTTAGAAAAGTGCAATCCTGCAGTAGGTGCTGCAACTGCTCCTTCTTCTTTAGCATAAATAGTTTGGTAACGTTCCGCATCTTCTGGAGTTACGTCACGTGAGATGTATTTTGGGATTGGGGTTTCTCCCAATTCGGTCAATTTATTTCTGAATTCCTCGTACGAACCATCGTAAAGAAAACGTAATGTTCTTCCACGAGAGGTCGTGTTGTCAATTACCTCAGCTACTAACGAATCGTCGTCTCCAAAATACAATTTATTCCCGATTCTGATTTTACGAGCTGGATCAACCAATACGTCCCAAAGACGTTGTTCGGCATTCAATTCGCGCAACAAAAACACTTCAATTCTGGCTCCTGTTTTTTCTTTGTTTCCGTACAAACGTGCTGGAAAAACTTTGGTATTATTCAAAATCATTACATCTCCGTCATCAAAATAATCGATAACATCTTTGAACATTTTGTGCTCTATCGTTTGTTTTTTACGGTCAATAACCATTAAACGAGACTCGTCTCTATTCTCTGCAGGAAACTCAGCTAAAAGTTCTTTTGGTAAATTGAATTGAAAATGTGATAATTTCATTGAATAAAGTTTATATGTTTAAAAATTTAAAGGGTTATAAGTTTTACAATCCTTTAAAAATCAGAATGCAAATATACGACTGTGAAAGAGGCGTTGTCAAGTGTTTTGTTGTTTATTTTCACCAACCCAATACCAGAAAGGGATTCCGACTATTCAAGACTAAAAATTAAGCTATTTCTTCTATCGCAAAGCCGATTCTTTTTAGGTCTTCCCAAAAATCAGGATACGATTTAGAGACTACTTCGGCATTTTCAATATAAATAGGCACTCGGAAAGCCAAAGGTGCAAATGCCATTGCCATTCGGTGGTCGTTATAAGTGGCAATAGTACAATTGGGATTAATTTCTTTAGTGGCTACCAAAGTCAAACTATCATTGGTTACCGAAATGTTAGCTCCTAGCTTGGTCAATTCAATTCGAAGGGCTTCTAAACGATCGGTTTCTTTAATTTTAAGGGTGTGTAAACCCGTCAAGTGACAACCTATTCCCAAACCTAAACAAGTAACTACAATAGTTTGTGCAATATCAGGTGTGTTATTCAAATCGAAAGTAACATCTTGGTAATTGAAATTAGCCTGTTTGGTCAAAGTCAATTGGTTTCCGTTAAAACTAGACTCAACTCCCATCGCTTTGTATAGGTTGACCAAAGCCGAATCGCCTTGTAAACTGTTTTCCTTATAACTTGAAATGGTGATAGAAGCGGCATCTGCCAAAGCAGCAATACTAAAATAATACGAAGCCGAACTCCAATCCGATTCTACAATCATTTCTTTAGTTTCCACTGCCGGTTTTGGAGCAACAGTAATGACGTTTCCTTCAAAACTAGTCTGAATATTCAAATCATTAAGCAAAGCCAAAGTCATTTTGATATACGGAATAGAAGTAATTTCTCCTTCCAATGTCAACTCTAAGCCATTTTCTAATTTGGAAGCCACTAATAATAAAGCTGAAATGTATTGACTGCTTACATTAGCCGCTAATGTTACCTTGGAAGCCGTTATTTTTTGTCCTTTGATTCGGATAGGTGGATAACCTACTTCTTTTTCATACGTAATCACAGCGCCTAATTGCTCTAATGCTTCTACCAAAATTTTGATAGGACGCTCTTGCATTCGGCTAGAACCAGTCAACACCACTTCACGACCTGCATTTACCGCAAAATAAGCCGTAAGAAAACGCATGGCTGTTCCTGCATGGTGAATGTCTACAATTGTATCAGTACCAGTCAATGCTTTTTGCATTACTTCGCTATCATCCGAATTGGAAGTATTGGCTAAAGTAATGTTAGGGAACAATGCTTTTAGCAATAACAAACGATTGGTTTCGCTCTTCGATCCGGTAATTTTGATGGCGGAATTGATTTCAGATAGTGCAGATTGTAGCAGTAATTTCATTCTGTTGTGTGTTGGTATGTAATTGGGCGCAAATTTATTTTAAAAAAAGGAGCTACCCAAGTTTTAGAACAGCGAATCACATTATTTCAATTTCTCGTTATTTTTATGACGATCTTTATCACGAACGGATTTTAAATCCATTTTTTTATCAAAAGCAGCTTGCAAGTCAATACCCGTTTGATTTGCCAAACACAAGACTACAAAAACCACATCGGCTAGTTCCTCGCCAAGATCTTTGTTTTTATCGGATTCTTTCTCAGACTGTTCTCCATAACGACGTGCGATAATACGAGCTACTTCGCCCACTTCTTCTGTCAATTGCGCCATATTGGTCAACTCGTTGAAGTAGCGAACCCCGTGTTCTTTAATCCACGTATCTACGTCTAGTTGTGCGTTTTTTAAATCCATTATTCTTTATTTTTACTATCAATAACTATAGTTACAGGACCATCATTCAATAAGGCTACTTTCATATCGGCACCAAAAATACCCGTTGGTACTTTCTTACCTAATTTATGCTCTAAAGTAGTTACAAATTTTTCATAAATCGGAATCGCCACTTCGGGTTTGGACGCTCTAATATACGAAGGTCGGTTGCCTTTTTTAGTGGCTGCATGAAGCGTAAACTGGCTCACCACAAGGACATCGCCATTCACCTCTTCTACCGACAAATTCATTATATCATTGGCATCACCAAAAATACGAAGTTGCGTAATTTTGGTAACCAACCAATCAATATCTTCTTGGGTATCGGCGTCCTCAATGCCTACTAAGACTAATAATCCTTTTTGGATTTCTCCCACTATTTTTTCAGAAACGGTGACTGAAGCCGATGAAACTCTTTGTAACACTACTCTCATAAAAATTGTAAATTATGAATTGTGAATTGTAAATTTTCGAAACCAATCATAATTCTCTTTTTAAATTGTTCTTTGTTGAAATAATAATGGAAGCTAGGATTTTATTTATTTCGACAATATCTGAATTTAATGATTGAAATTGAGACTCATTTAAATAATCAGAATGAAATAACAATTCTAACCAATAGTCACTTTCGTTAGCTTCCTTTTGTGCAATAGCTAATTTATGAATAAAGTCTAGTTTACTTTCGGCATGTTCTGATTCTCTAACTAATGCTCCAATTGAAGTTCCACTTCGCAATAATTGCTTACTCAAAACAAATTCTTTTTTTTCTGAACTTAAAAATTGATACAATTTTACAATTCGCAAAGCAAAACTAAATGATTTGGTTTTTATAATATTTTCAGCCACAATTCACCATTTATAATTCATAATTAATTCCTGGTTTTATCGCTGGCAATTCGGTCTTCATTGTACACATCGGTGCGGTAATGCTCTTCATCACCTTCTAAAATTTTCAAATAACTATTGTAACGCGACCAAGCGATTTCATCTTTTTCCAAAGCCGCTTTTATGGCACAATGGGGCTCTTCTTTGTGCAAACAATTATTGAATTTGCATCGGTCTTGTAATTTGAAAAATTCTGGGAAGTACCCGCCAATTTCTTCTTTTTCCATATCCACAATACCAAATCCTTTGATACCCGGTGTGTCAATAATTTTGGCACCAAAACTCAAGTCGTACATTTCGGCAAAAGTGGTGGTGTGTTGTCCTTGTTTGCTTTGTTCCGAAATATTTTTTGTTTTCAAATGCAAAGAAGGTTCTAAAGCATTGACTAAAGTAGATTTTCCTACACCAGAATGTCCCGAAAACATACTGACTTTACCCAACATCAATTGTTTTAATTCTTCCACTCCTTTTCCTTCGGTTGAAGATACACGCAAACAACGATAGCCAATTTCTTGATAGACATGTTGCATATACAATTGCTCGTCTAAAGAGGCATCATTTAAGGTATCGATTTTGTTAAAAACCAAAACCGTTTCAATGCCGTAGGCTTCGGCGGTAACTAAAAATCGGTCAATAAAACTGGTAGTTGTGGGCGGATTATCAATCGTAATCAATAAAAAAACTTGATCAATATTGGACGCTATAATATGAATTTGCTTGGATAAATTCACTGATTTTCGAACGATATAATTTTTCCTATCGTGGATATTATGAATGGTTCCAGTCACAGTATCTGAACTTTCGTCCAGGTCAAAATCCACTACATCACCCACCGCAATTGGATTAGTACTTTTAATCCCCTTCATTCTGAACTTCCCTTTCATACGACATTCCATAAAATCACCTGTTTCAGATTTTACGGTGTACCAACTCCCTGTAGATTTATAAACGATTCCTGTCATATGACAAAGGTAAAATTTTGTTTCAAGTTTCAAGTTCGAACTGCAAAGTTTTTACAACGACTCGAAATAAAAAATCCTCACAATTCATTGAACTGTGAGGATTATATAAATTGAAAAATACGAATTAAGAATTCAATATTTTTTCTTGTTGTTCGATACTTTCTTGGTGAATTCCTTTGAACAATTTAATGATAAATTCTTCTGACAATCCTTTTTTAGCACCTTCAGCAACCATTTTTGCTTGGATTTCATTCCAACGACTGTTTTGTAAAACGGCTACGTTGGCATCTTTTTTCACTTGACCAATTTCAGAGGCTACTTGCATACGTTTTCCAAGTAATTCAATCAAGTTAGCATCTAATACATCGATATTGGCTCTTAATTTTGTCATCTTATTTTCAAAATCAGCCGTATCGCCACTTTGTTTTCTGATTTTCAAATCTTTGAAAATTTGTTTCAAAGCATCGGGTGTTACTTGTTGAGCTGCATCACTCCAAGCATTGTCTGGATCAATATGCGTTTCGATTATCATACCGTCATAGTTCAAATCCAACGCTTCTTGAGTCACTTCCAAAATCATATCACGGTTTCCTGTGATGTGTGATGGGTCAATGATCAAAGGCAAATCAGGAAATTTGTTTTGCAATTCGATAGCAATTTGCCATTCTGGAATGTTTCTGTATTTTGTTTTTTGGTACGTAGAGAAACCTCTATGAATTACTCCTAATTTTCTAATACCAGCAGCATACAAACGCTCTACACCACCTAACCATAAAGCCATATCTGGATTTACTGGATTTTTAATCAAAACAATTTTATCAGTACCTTTTAAAGTATCTGCAATTTCTTGAACCGCAAATGGATTCGCAGTTGTACGCGCTCCCACCCATAAAACATCAATATCATATTCTAAAGCTAATTTACAGTGTGCTGCAGTAGCTACTTCAGTACCCATTAGCAAACCAGTTTCTTCTTTAGCTTTTTTCAACCATTTCAATCCAATTTCACCCACACCTTCAAATCCTCCTGGACGTGTTCTTGGTTTCCAGATTCCTGCTCTAAAAACACTTACATCTGAATCTTTCAATTCGTGAGCAATTTTTAATACTTGCTCTTCAGTTTCAGCACTACATGGTCCTGCAATTACTAGTGGATGATCTAATTTGAATGCATCCAACCAATTTCTCATTTCTTTACTATTCTCCATCGTTTCTAAAATTACTTTTTAATGTTTATTCCGTTTAATATTTCTTTTATTTTATTTACACTTTGCATTTCGTGGTAAATGGCTTCAAAATCATCGTTTTCTAACAACGTTTTGAACTTTGACAAATTAGAAATGTATTCTTCTAAGGTATTTACTACTTGTTTTTTATTCTGTTTGAAAATGGGTGTCCACATCGCTGGGGAACTTTTTGCTAAACGCACCGTACTTTCAAATCCACTGCCCGCCATATCAAAAATATCTTGTTCTTCTGTTTCTTTGTCAATTACCGTCTTTCCTAACATGAACGAACTAATATGAGACAAATGAGACACATACGCAATATGTTTATCATGCGATTGCGGGTCCATATAACGAATTCTCATTCCCATCGCGGTAAACAATTGCAAGGCTTTTTCTTGCAATTTGAAGGTTGTTTTTTCTACCTCACAAATAATATTCGTCTTCCCTTGAAACAATCCTTTTATTGCTGCCGAAGGGCCAGAAAACTCCGTTCCTGCAATGGGATGTGTTGCAATGTAATTGCGGCGTTTAGGATGATTTGCTACTGCTTCGCAAATAGGCAACTTGGTAGAACCTACTTCAAAAACAATCGTATTTTCTCCAACAGCGTCCAATACTTGCGGCAACACCACCAAGGCAATATCCACAGGAACTGAAACAATCACAAAATCAGCATCGGCTATATCTTCGGTAGTTCCTGCTTTTTCAACCACGCCTAAATCAATTGCTTGTTGCAAATGATTCTCATTAGCATCAATTCCTAAAATAGTCGCATCTGGATGCAGCGCTTTGATGTCCAATACCATCGAGCCACCTATTAAACCTATACCTATTACAACTACTTTCATTTGATTAAAATCTATCTATTGCTTCTTGTACTTTTTCTTCTTTTACACAAAGTGCAAATCGAATGTATCCTTCTCCATTACTTCCAAAAATAGTTCCTGGCGTAATGAAAATATGTTTCTCGTATAGAATTTGGTCGATAAACTGTTCTGCAGAGCTAATTCCCGCTGGCAATTTTGCCCAAACAAATAAACCCACCCCTTCTTTATACACTTCGCAACCTAATTTCTCAGCCAATTGTTCGGTTAAAACACGACGCTTTCTATAAATAGCGTTCATCGATTCGAACCAAGAAGCATCACTTTTCAACGCGGCAATAGCTCCTTTTTGAATACCGTAAAACATGCCGCTATCCATATTACTTTTTACTTTCAATACAGCATCAATACAAGCGGCATTTCCTAAAACCATTCCTACACGCCATCCTGCCATATTGAAGGTTTTACTCAATGAATTCAATTCTAACGCCACTTCTTTGGCACCTTCAACCTGTAATAAACTCATCGGATTGTCATTCAAAACAAAACTGTACGGATTGTCATTGACTAACAAAATGCTATGTTTTTTAGCGAAAGCCACTAATTTTTCAAACAAAGCCAAACTTCCTCTCGCTCCCGTTGGCATGTGTGGATAACCCACCCACATGATTTTCACTTTGGATAAATCCAATTGTTCTAAAGCATCAAAATCAGGTTCCCAATTGGTGCTTTCCTTCAAATCATAATATACAGGAACCGCTCCTACTAAATTCGTCACCGAAGTATAAGTTGGGTATCCCGGATTAGGAATCAACACTTGGTCTCCTTCATTCAAGAAAGCCAAAGAAATATGCATGATTCCTTCTTTAGATCCCATCAAAGGCAAAATTTCAGTAGTAGGATTCATTGTTACTCCAAAGTTTGTCTGATAAAAATCAGCCATACTTTGACGCAATTCCGGCACACCTTGATAACTTTGGTATTGGTGTGCATTTTCTTCTTGCATTGCCAAAACCACTGCATCAATAACGGTTTGCGAAGGCTTCAAATCTGGGCTTCCAATTCCCATATTGATGATTGATTTTCCTTCTGCAGCCAATTGCCTTACTTCTCTCAATTTAGAAGAGAAATAATATTCTTCTACTATATCTAAACGTTTTGCCGTCGTGATCATCTTTGTTTATCTATCTTATTTTATTAAACCTCAAGGTTTTGTATTCTTATATTCTCCCAACACTTTAAAATATTCAGCCATAATGTCGATTAAGGCTTTTGCTTTGGCATAATCTTCGTATTTCTCAAAAGTCACATCCACAAAAAAGGAATATTTCCAAGGCGTTTCAATTTTGGGTAACGACTGAATCTTGGTCAAATTCAATTTGCAGTCACTCATCACATTTAAAACGGCTGCCAAACTACCACGTTTATGGTCCAATTCGAATTTGATAGACGCTCTATTAATTTCGTTTGTTGCCAAAACCGATTGTTCTTTATCAATAATCACAAAACGCGTCATGTTATTATTAATGGTTTGAATCTCTGGTGCCAAAATTTCCAAGTCGTACATTTCAGCAGCGACTTTACTCGCAATGGCTGCAATGCCTTTCAATTGTTTTTCGTGAATTCTTCGAGCCGTTTCGGCCGTATCTTTATCTTCAACAATTTTAATATGAGGATACTGTTTCAAAAATTCCATACATTGTAACAAAGCCATCGGATGCGAATGCACCTCTTCAATATCTTGAATGGTCTGACCTTTTAAAGCCATTAAATTCTGGTGAATATCCAAATAATGTTCGCCAATAATGTGCAAATTATTCTTGTCAATCAACGCATAATTAGGAATAATAGGCCCCGCAATCGAATTTTCGATAGCCATCACCGCCTGGTCTGATTTGCCAGACAATACGCTCGATACCAACTCCTCAAATGACAAGCATTCATCAACAGCCACTTCTTTTCCAAAGTACTCCTGAGCCACTTGATGGTGGAACGAACCTTTTATTCCTTGTATTGCGATTTTTGTTGCCATAAATTCAAAAAAAAATCCTGATTTTCATCAGGATTGTATATTGTTTTAATTTGCTTTTTTATTTTTCAAATAACCCTATAACAATCCTTACTTCTTAAAAAAGAAGTAATAAGTATTGCTAAAATAAAAACGGTTATTACACATGACCTGCTTGTTTTGTATTTAATTACGGTACAAATATTAGCATTTATTTCATTTCAACCAAAAAAAACTAGCGCTTTTATACAACAAAAACGAAATTCTTTGTTAAAACTATTTTTTTCTAACTATTGCCTAATGAAACGATTATTTACGTCCTACTTTTTAAGAATTTGGAAATAGTGCAAAAATTCAGATTGGCTGAAACAACAAATAAATGCTTTTTCTGTTTACTTTTGTACTAAATACAAAGCGATGTCAATAGCAATTCAGAATATATCTAAAAGTTACGGAACACAAAAAGCATTAGATGCGATTTCATTTTCTATCAATAAAGGAGAAATTGTGGGCTTCTTAGGTCCTAACGGAGCGGGGAAATCTACTTTGATGAAAATTCTAACCACCTATTTGACCGCCGATGAGGGCAGTGCCAAAGTCAATGGTTTTGATGTAAGTTCCCAACACAAAGACGTCCAACTTTCTATTGGCTATTTGCCCGAACACAATCCATTGTATTTGGATTTGTACGTTCGGGAATATTTAGCGTTCAATGCCGACGTCTATAAAGTAGCTAAATCTCGAATTGAAGAAGTAATTCAATTGACGGGACTGACTACCGAAAGCCACAAAAAAATAGGACAATTATCCAAAGGATACCGCCAGCGTGTGGGTTTAGCCAATGCCTTGTTGCACAACCCTGACGTCTTGATTTTGGACGAACCTACTACTGGCTTGGACCCCAATCAATTAGTAGAGATTCGAAATGTGATTAAAAATGCTGGCAAAGACAAAACTGTTTTCCTTTCTACCCATATTATGCAAGAAGTGGAGGCCATTTGCGACCGCGTTATTATTATTGACAAAGGGAAAATTGTAGCCGATAAAAAATTAGAAAAACTCATTAGCGAGTCTACCACCCAAATTATCGAAGTGGAATTTGACCAAAAAGTGAGCGAAACCCAAATAGCTACTGTCGAAAATATTCATTCGTACAGCAATACCAATGGCACTATTTGGGAATTGACTTTTGCTACCGACAAAGACATGCGTCCTGTAGTCTTTGATTTTGCTACCTTCAACGGATTAAAAACCCTACAGCTCAATCAAAAAAATAAAAATCTGGAAACGGTATTTAGAGAGGTTACTAAATAAAAAAGCTTCCATCCTTTAAAAGGCTGGAAGCTTTAAAATATCTAAAGGTTTCAATTAAAAAACTTTACTTGCTATTTGTCGGATGTTTTCTGATTTACCCATTGAATAGTAATGCAAAAACGGCACTCCAGCGGCTTTTAATTCCAAAGATTGTTGGATAGCCCACTCCACTCCTACTTGTCGGATATCGGCAGCTGTTTTACATTGTTCTACCGCATTAATTAAATCTTCGGGTAAGTCTATTCTAAAAATCTGAGGCAAAATTTGCAAATGCCTGTGAACTGCAATCGGTTTAATCCCTGGGATAATTGGAACATTGATTCCAATTTCACGCGCTTTGGTCACAAATTCAAAGAATTTTGAGTTATCAAAAAACATTTGAGTTACTACATAATCAGCACCCGCATCTACCTTTTCTTTCAATCGCTTCAAATCAGAGGTTAACGATGGCGACTCCAAATGCTTTTCAGGATAACCCGCTACTCCAATACAAAAATCCGATTTATGTTCGATATCTTTCAAACCGTGTAAATAATTCCCTTGATTCAATTGGTTAATTTGACTTACCAAATCAGCCGCATAATGATTTCCTCCTTCTTTTGGAATAAACGATTGCTCGTCTTTCATCGCATCACCACGCAACGCCATTACGTTATCAATGCCCAGATAATGACAGTCCACCAAAAGGTATTCGGTTTCTTCTTTTGTAAATCCGCCACAAAGTACGTGAGGCACAGTATCTACGTTGTACTTATGCTTAATAGAAGCACAAATTCCCAAAGTTCCCGGACGCATTCTGGTTAATTTTTTTTCCAACAAACCATTACCTTTATTCACATAAATATACTCCTCACGCGAAGTCGTTACATCTATAAATGGTGGTTTGAATTCCATTAACGGATCTATATTATCATATAATTCCTGAATACTTGTCCCTTTAGTGGGCGGTACAATTTCAAAAGAGAATAAAGTTGCTCCTTTGGCTGCTGCTATATGGTCTGTTACTTTCATAGTATCGGTTGTTGGTTGTCAGTTGAATTCAAAAACTAACAACTATTTTTAATCTGCAATATTAGGAGCCAACCATTTTTGAGCTTGCTCCAGTGTTGTATTTCTTCGTTTCGAATAATCTTCTACTTGGTCTTGTTTTATTTTACCCAAACCAAAATACTTACTTTCTGGGTTGGCAAAATAATACCCTGACACCGATGAAGCTGGCCACATCGCCATACTTTCAGTTAGAGTTACTCCTATTTCTTGTTCTACATTCAAAAGTTTCCAAATCGTTGGTTTTTCCAAATGGTCTGGACAAGCAGGATATCCTGGTGCAGGACGAATTCCTTTATAATTTTCAGCGATTAAATCTTGATTCGATAAATTCTCATCTGAGGCGTAGCCCCAAATTTCCTTACGAACTTGCCAATGCAAATATTCAGCAAAGGCTTCTGCCAAACGGTCGCCTAAGGCTTTAACCAAAATCGAATTGTAATCGTCTAAGTCTTTTTCAAATTCTTTGGCTTTTTCTTCTACTCCAAAACCGGTGGTTACACAAAAACAACCCATATAATCTTGCACTCCGCTGTCTTTTGGCGCAATAAAATCAGCCAAAGCAATATTAGGCGCTCCAGCGGTTTTTTGAGATTGTTGTCGTAGGGTTAAAAAAGCGAACTGTTGTCCGTTATCAGTTGTCAACTGGATATCGTCGTCGTTTATGGTATTGGCAGGAAAAATTCCTAAAATACCTTTGGCAGTCAACCAATTTTCATTGATTAATTGTGTCAACATTTTTTGTGCATCGGCAAATAAAGATGTGGCTTGTTCTCCTACCACCTCATCGGTTAAAATAGCTGGGTATTTTCCGTACAATTCCCAAGAATTGAAAAACGGTGTCCAATCAATATAATCGACTAAATCCGCAATAGCGACATCCACGGTTTTGGTTCCAATGAAATTAGGTTTTGTTGGTGTGTATTTGCTCCAATCCAATTGTAATTTATTAGCTCTTGCCTGTTCAATCGTTAAGAAATTTTTATCTCTACTTCGATTCAAATACCCTTCACGAAGTGCGTCGTATTCGGTGCGAATGTCTTGAGTGTATTTCTCTTTGGTATCCGAATTCAATAAATTTCCTGCAACAGTAACCGCTCTAGAAGCATCGTTTACGTGTACTACCGTCGCTTTGTATTGCGGTGCAATTTTCACGGCCGTATGCGCGCGAGAAGTCGTTGCTCCTCCAATCATAATTGGAATTTGAACATTGATTTTATCCAATTCTTTCGCCAAATACACCATTTCGTCAAGCGAAGGCGTAATCAGCCCACTCAATCCGATAATATCCACATTATGCTCAATAGCTGCCGCAATAATTTTCTCAGGCGCTACCATCACACCTAAATCGACTATTTCGTAATTGTTACATGCTAAAACAACTGAAACAATATTTTTTCCAATATCGTGAACGTCTCCTTTTACAGTGGCCATCAAGATTTTACCCGCGCTTTGCGAAACACCATCTTTTTCAGCTTCAATAAAAGGCAATAAATACGCCACTGCTTTTTTCATTACACGTGCCGATTTTACTACCTGTGGCAAGAACATTTTTCCGCTTCCAAATAAATCTCCTACTACATTCATTCCTGCCATCAAATTAATTTCGATGACTTCAATGGGTTTCGAAGCCGCTTGTCTTGCTTCTTCTACATCTATTTCTATAAATTCGTCAATTCCTTTGACTAACGAATGTGTCAAACGTTCTTGAATCGACCCATTTCTCCACTCTGCAATCGCTTTTTCATTAGCTTTGAAATCACCTTTGAAACTTTCTGCCAAATCCAATAAACGCTCGGTAGCATCTTCTCTTCTGTTCAACAAAACGTCTTCCACATGCTCTAATAAAACAGGATCAATTTCGTCGTAAATCTCTAACATCTCAGGATTCACGATACCCATAGTCATTCCGTTTTTAATGGCGTGGTATAAAAATGCCGAGTGCATGGCTTCGCGCACTTTGTCATTTCCTCTGAACGAAAAAGAAACATTACTTACCCCTCCCGAAATATGGGCATACGGCAAGTTTTCTCTAATCCATTTGGTCGCACGGAAAAAATCCAAAGCATTCAATTTATGCTCTTCCATTCCGGTGGCAACTGGGAAAATATTCGGGTCGAAAATAATATCTTGAGCAGGAAAACCTACTTTATCTACTAATACGTCGTAACTTCTTTTACAAATTTCGATACGTCGCTCGTAATTATCGGCTTGACCATTTTCGTCAAATGCCATTACAATTACCGCAGCACCATAACGCTTGATTTTTTTAGCGTATTCAATGAACTTTTCTTCTCCTTCTTTTAGTGAAATAGAATTCACTACCCCTTTTCCTTGAATTACTTTCAATCCCGCTTCGATGATTTCCCATTTTGAGCTATCAATCATTACAGGAACGCGAGAAATATCGGGTTCGGCAGCAATTAAGTTTAAGAATTTGGTCATGGCATAGGTCCCGTCCAACATTCCCTCATCCATATTCACATCGATGATTTGTGCGCCACCTTCTACCTGATTTCTGGCAATATCTAAAGCTTCTTCGTATTTTTCTTCTTTGATTAATCGAAGGAATTTTCTGGAACCGGTTACATTAGTTCGTTCCCCCACATTTACAAAATTGGTTTCCGGGGTAACAATTAATGGCTCTAGTCCAGATAATTGTAAATATTTTTTTTCGTGTGTACTCATATCGTATAAAAACCTAACGGTTTTGAAAACCTTTCCGGTTTAGTTTAATTCAACAGTTCTCGGTTTAAACTCTTGGGCTACATCAGCAATCGCTTTGATGTGTTCTGGAGTAGTTCCGCAACAACCTCCAATAATATTGATTAAATTATCTTGCAAATACTCTCTAATTAAGGCTTGCATTTCTTCTGGGGTTTGATCGTAATGTCCAAAGGCGTTTGGCAAACCTGCATTAGGATGTGCCGAAATATTCAATTGGGTGTTCATAGACAAACGTTTCAAATACGGTTTCAATTGATCGGCTCCTAAAGCACAATTAAATCCTACACTCAATAACGGAATGTGAGAAATCGAGATTAAAAAAGCTTCAACCGTTTGACCCGAAAGTGTTCTTCCTGAAGCATCGGTAATTGTTCCCGAAACCATTACTGGCATGTCTATTTTGCGTTCTTCTTTTACTTCTTCAATAGCAAAAAGTGCTGCTTTGGCATTCAAGGTATCGAAAATAGTTTCCACTAATAACACATCGCAACCGCCATCAATTAAGGCTTCTACTTGTTGCTTGTAGGCTATGCGCAAATCGTCAAAAGTAACCGCACGATACCCTGGATCGTTTACATCTGGCGACATGGAAGCCGTTCTGTTTGTTGGTCCAATCGAACCAGCTACAAATCGAGGACGATCTGTAAATTCGTCAGCCACTTCACGCGCAATTTTAGCCGATTGGTAATTCAACTCGTACACTAAATCTTCCAAATGATAATCGGCCATACCGATAGTCGTTCCAGAAAACGTATTGGTTTCTACAATATCAGCTCCCGCTTGAAAATACAAACGGTGCACTTGTTTTACTGCTTCGGGTTGTGTAATAGAAAGTAAATCGTTGTTTCCTTTTAACGGATGTGGAAAATCTTTGAAGCGTTCGCCACGAAAATCTTCTTCAGAGAAATTGTTGCGTTGCAACATAGTTCCCATAGCTCCGTCTAGGACTAAGATTCTTTCTTTTATGGCTTGTTGAATTTTTGACATATTTTTTATTTTGGCCCTAAAGGCACTCCATCAAACTATTTTGTTGTTTATTTCTTGGCAAAAAAATCCCTTTCTGCCCGTTAGCCCTGATGGAAGCGGCATCCTTTTATTCTGGGTTTCAGAATAAAAGATACAGCGTACAGCAGGAAAAAATCTTGGCAAAAATACGCCATTCCTTTGCTTTAAAAAAATATTAAATACTATCCTTTTAAAAAATTGGGATTTGGGCAGTTGCCAAAAAACAAAAAGCGCTAGAACTCGAAAGTAATAGCGCTTTGTATTGTGATGCGAAAGTTATTACACAATCGCTTTTACTACTGCTTTTGGCGCTTCTTTACGAGTTCCGTCAAACCCATCTACTCCTGAAACGGTAGTGTATTTCAACACATAACGTTTTCCTGGGTTAATGATTTGGTAGGCTGCCTGACACATCAAAGTCGCTTCGTGGAAACCACAAAGAATCAATTTCAATTTACCTGGATAGGTATTTACGTCACCAATGGCAAAAATTCCAGGAATGTTCGTTTGGTAATCCAAGGCGTTATTTACTTTGATGGCATTTTTTTCGATTTCTAATCCCCAATCGCCGATTGGTCCTAATTTTGGCGTCAAACCAAAAAGCGGAATAAAATAATCGGTTTCGATAGACCTTTGCACTCCATCTTCGTCAAGTACAATGGATTCTACGTGGTTCGTTCCATTCACACCTACTACTTCGGCAGGAGTGATCATTCTGATTTTACCTTCGTTTTTCAACTCTTGTACTTTCTCCACTGAATCCAAAGCGCCTCTAAATTCGTTTCTTCTGTGAATTAAAGTTACTTCTGAAGCTACATCGGCCAAGAAAATACTCCAATCCAAAGCCGAGTCTCCTCCTCCAGCAATTACGACTCTTTTATTTCTGAATTCTTCTGGATTTTTGATGAAGTATTTTACGCCTTTATCTTCGTAGAATCCAATATTTTCAATTAACGGCTTACGAGGTTCAAAACTTCCTAACCCCCCTGCAATGGCAACCACTGGCGTGTGGAATTGTGTTCCTGCATTAGAGGTTACGATGAACGTTCCGTCTTCTTGTTTTACAATAGTTTCAGCACGCTCCCCAAGCGTAAAACCTGGTTCGAACTGCTTGATTTGCTCCATCAAATTATCTACTAAATCACCCGCTAATACTTCAGGAAAACCTGGAATATCATAAATTGGTTTTTTAGGATATAATTCTGAAAGCTGCCCGCCTGGTTGTGGCAAAGCATCTAGAACGTGACATTTTAATTTTAATAATCCCGCTTCGAATACGGCAAATAAACCTGTTGGGCCTGCTCCAATTATAAGTATGTCTGTTTTAATCATTCTATTTAATTTTATTCTTTTATAATTATGCTTCTCTTTATTCTATGCAAATGAACAAATGATTTTAGTTTCTTTAGGTAACAATATTCACTTTTTCAATTCAATCGCTATTTCTTGTTTTTCAACGATTCGGTAATTTCATTCATCTTTTGGACTTTCTCCTCAAAATTACCTTTAAGTGTTTTGCGGTATTCGTTCAAATTTTCAACCATTGTATTGATGTCGTCTGGAATGATTTCTTCAAAAAACTCTCGCAACCGCTTGGCTGTTGTGGGTGATTTTCCGTTGGTCGAAATGGCAATTTTCACATTTCCTTTAGTCACAATTCCACCCAAATAATAATCACACAACTGGGGTGTATCGGCAATATTGCAAATCAAATGACGCTTGCGACACAAATCAAACACCCTTTTATTCACCTTTAAATCATCAGTACACGCAATTACCAAATGGCGTTTGCGAAGCATCCAACGATTGAATTTCTTAGCCGTCAGCTTAACCGAAGGATGTTGGGCAACCAAAGCTTCCAATTCAGGAAGAAATCGTGGCGCTACTACCTCAACATTGGCATTCGGACTGGATTTCAACATAAAAGATAACTTTTCTAAACCTACATTTCCGCCACCCACAATCAACACATTCAATTGATGTAGTTTTAAAAACACAGGATATAGTTCGTTTCTTTCTTCCATACTTCTTTTTTGGCTTTCGCCAAAGGAACGCTGTTTATCTTTTTTCTATCAAATAGTCGTGATAGAAATCTTTTAGTTTGTTGCTTTCTCTCACCACTTCGCCAATAACAATAATGGCTGGTGAACTTAATTTTTTTTCTGCTACTACATTTTGAATCGTATCAATAGTTCCCACTCCTATTTTTTCTTTTGGAGTCGTTCCGTTTTGAATAATGGCTACTGGAGTAGCTCCTTTCGATTCGTTTTGAAACAAATTCACAATTTGAGCCAATTTGCTCATGCCCATCAAAATTACCACTGTAGCAGATGACTGCGCGGCCAAAGCCACATCATTTGACAATTTTCTATCAGAAGTAGTTCCTGTAATTACCCAAAAACTTTCTGAAACTCCTCGCTTGGTCAAAGAAATTCCTTGATAAGCTGGCACTGCTACCGAAGAGGATATTCCAGGTACCACTGCTGTTGGGATTCCGAAACTTTCTACGAAATCAATTTCTTCACTTCCACGACCAAAAATAAAGGGATCACCACCTTTTAAACGCACCACGTGTCCGTAAGTCAAGGCATTGTCCACAATCAACTGATTGATTTCGTCTTGCGAATAAGTGTGACATCCTTTTCTTTTTCCCACAAAAATCTTGATTGATTTTTTAGGAGCATAGGTCAAAATTTCTTCGTTGGCCAAGGCATCATACAAAACCACCTGAGCTTCTGCTAAAGCATTGGCCCCTTTGATAGTAAGCAAGTCTGGATCACCTGGACCAGCACCTACTAAAGTTACTTTGGGTTGTATTGGTTTACGCATTAGCTAAATCTTTTTCTCTGTATTCTTCAATTGTTGCGAAGAATGCTGTTGCTTGTTCTAAATACTGTTTTGCAAATGCCTCTGATGGTTCGTTCACTTTAATTTGGTATACCAAATCTTTGAAAGCAGTTGCCAATTGAATTTTATTGGTTTCCACAAAAACGGTGTCAAACAAATCGATGATACCTGCATGGTGATTTGTTTTTTGTTTTTCAGCAAGCAATAACGCTTTGGCTGCATTCACAAATCCTGCGTAAGTCAAGTAAATGGAATCCGACCATTTTTGATCGTTTACTGCTTCTTGAGAGAATGTCAATTTGTCTTTAGCTTCTACCAATAAAGTAGCCACTAAATCAATCACCACTCCTGCACATTCACCCACACCTACTGCTTTTACATAGTTGTCGGCATTTCCCCAATCCACAAAATCAGCTTCTGTTAAGTTGGTTACATCTGCTAAAGGTTTCAAAAATTCGTAAAAATATTTTTCTCCTTTTGCATCATAATAATTTAAGAACGATTGTCCATTGGCATTCGCTTCAAAATCATTTAAAATCAAACGCAAGGCTTCAGGCCCTCTTCTACTTGGAATTTTAATTACTTTATCAGAAAAACGACCTTGGCCATTTCCTAAGTTGCCTCCTCCTAACAATACTTGAAGGGCTGGCGCTACTAATTTTCCAGAATTGATTGACATTCCTTGGAAACCAATTTCTGCCATATTATGTTGTCCACAAGCATTCATACAACCACTGATTTTAATCGTGATTTCATTATTGTTGCTGTATTGCGGATATTCTGTTGCTAAAACGCGCTCTAATTCTACCGCGATTCCTGTACTACTGGCAATTCCTAAATTACAGGTGTCGGTACCTGGACAAGCAGTAACGTCATTAATGGTATTGTACCCTAAAGTAACAAAATCCAACTTGGCTAATTCTTGGTAAAAGAACGGCAAGTTTTCTTCTTTAATGTTGCGAATCAAAATGTCCTGACGCAAGGTAAAACGCAATTCATTGGCACCATAATTTTTAATCAAATCAGCCAAAGCTCTTGCTTTATCAGTGTAAAAATCACCTAAAGCCACTTTGATTCCAATAGCTACATAACCTGCTTGTTTTTGAGCGATTACATTTGATTTTTTCCAAGCTTCAAAACTTGCAGTATCTTCAATAGTTACTTTTGGTACTTCTAATGCAGGTGCTGGAATTGGACCGTCAAAAGCAGTAGTGTCAATTTCAACCGTTTGGAAAGACAAAGCTTTTTTCTCTTCTTCAACCAATCGTAAGAATTCGTCTTTACCGATTTCTTTAATTAAGAATTTCATACGGGCTTTCAAACGTTTGGCTCTTTCGCCATAGCGATCAAAAATACGCAACACACCTTCCGTCATCGGAATAATTTGGTTCACTGGTACAAATTCCGAAAGTAATTCAGCATGGCTTGGTTGCGAACCTAATCCACCACCTAACATTACTTTGAATCCGCGCTCTCCATTGACAATTTTTGGAATGAATCCCAAATCGTGTAAATAACTCAAAGCGGTATCTTTATCAGAAGAAGAAAAAGACATTTTGAATTTACGTCCCATTTCTTGACACACCGGATTTCGTAAGAAAAACTGAAATAAAGCATGCGCATAAGGCGACACATCAAATGGTTCGTCAGGATCAATTCCTGCCGTTTCACTCGCTGTAATATTTCTAACGGTATTTCCACAAGCTTCTCTTAGGGTAATATCATCTTTTTCTAAATCAGCCCAAAGCTCCGGAGTTCTATCCAAACTTACATAGTGAATTTGAATATCCTGGCGTGTGGTAATATGCAAACGTCCTGTCGAATATTCGTCAGAAACTTTAGTAATACGTACTAATTGTTCGCTACTCACTTTACCAAAAGGCAATTTGATACGAATCATTTGCACCCCTTCTTGACGCTGACCATAGACTCCTCTGGCCAAACGAAGGCTACGAAAACGCTCGTCATCAATTTTCCCTTCTTTGAATAATCGAATTTTTCTTTCTAAATCGATAATGTCTTTTTGGACAATCGGATTTTCTATTTCGGTTCTAAAACTTTCCATTTTTTTGGGCTTTGAGCCTTGAGCTTTTGGCTCTGGACTATTATTTTAATGATTTTGGTTTATTGTTAAACCCTGTCTTTTTATTTCTTTAGAAACTTTAGGCTCAAAACCCAAAGCCGATAGCTTTTATTTAATTTATAAATCCAACTCCCGCTGTTGTGTTGGTATTTGCGTCAATTAAAATAAATGCCCCATTTGATTTGTTTTCATTGTAGCTATCAAAATAAAGAGCTTTACTCAATTTGATAGTTACTTCTCCAATTTCGTTAATGGCTAATTGCGTAGCAGGAGTTGCTCCTGAATAATCTGTTGCAATTACATTTTTGATAGCGTCAATTTTAGCCAATACTCTATTGGTATTGTGTTGCACTAAATACTTGGTTCCTGGTACTAATTTCTTGCTATCCATCCAACAAATAGTGGCATTGATATCTTTTTCTACTTGAGGTAATTCTCCCGATTTTACAATCATATCGCCTCGAGTCACATTGATGTCATTTTCTAATTCTACCACAATAGATGAACCTGCTTTAGCCTCGTCAAATTGTTGGTCAAAAAAGTGAATTTTGGATACTTTAGATTCGATTAATGAAGGTAATACCGTAACGGCATCGCCTACTTGAATCGAATTACCGTATAATTTTCCAGCATATCCTCTAAAGTCGTGGTATTCTTCTGTTTTTGGACGAATAACCGTTTGTACTGGAAAACGTGTTTTACCTGTTTCAAAAACATCTTCAGGAGTTAAATCTTCTAAGTGCTCCAAAACCGTTTGCCCAGTGTACCAAGGCATATTTTCTGATTTATCGGCTACATTCCCTCCGTTAATAGCACTCAACGGAATGTAACTTACGTTTTGTTCTTTGAACGAACTTTTAGCATTCAACGCTTGGAAGTCAGCTTTGATCTTGTTAAAAACATCTTCTGAATAATCGACCAAGTCCATTTTATTTACCGCAACAATGACTTCTTTGACACGCAATAAATTATTGATGAAAAAGTGACGGTAGGTTTGCTCAATAACTCCTTTACGCGCATCAATCAAAATGATGGATACTAGCGAAGTAGAAGCTCCCGTTACCATATTACGCGTATATTCTACGTGACCCGGAGTATCAGCAATGATGTAACTTTTCTTTGCCGTTGAAAAATAAATATGCGCCACATCAATTGTAATCCCTTGCTCTCTTTCGGCAACTAAACCATCCGTAGCCAAAGAAAAATCAAGATAATCGTAGCCTTTTTGTTTACTACTTTTTTCTATTGCTTCAATTTTATCCGTAGTCAATGATTTAGTATCATACAATAACCTCCCGATTAAAGTACTCTTTCCGTCATCTACACTTCCTGCTGTTGCTATTTTTAAAACTTCCATTCTTATTTTTTGTTTCAAGTCTAAGGCTTCAAATTACTGAGTGCAAACCTTAATCTTTTAATTTTTAAATCCTTAAATCTTTTAATTTTTTTCTATTAAAAGTACCCTTGTTGTTTTCTTTTCTCCATCGCTGCTTCTGAACGTTTGTCGTCAATTCTAGCACCTCTTTCAGAAATGGTTGAGGAACGAATCTCTCCAACTACTTCTTGAATAGTAGCTGCATACGATTCGACAGCCGCCGTACAACTCATATCCCCTACCGTTCTAAAACGAACAATTCTTTCTTCAATTGCTTCATCTTCTTCTTGATATACAAATGGCGAATGTGACCAAATCAATCCATCTCTCAAGAATACTTTACGTTTGTGAGAAAAATAAATCGATGGAATTTCAATTCCTTCTTGTTCAATATAACTCCAAACGTCTAATTCTGTCCAGTTCGAAATTGGGAAAACACGAACATTTTGACCCAACTCAATTTTACCATTCAACAAATCAAACAATTCAGGACGTTGGTTTTTCTCATCCCATTGACCAAAATCATCACGAACCGAAAAAATACGTTCTTTCGCTCTTGCTTTTTCTTCATCTCTACGCGCTCCACCAATACAAGCATCAAATTTAAATTCTTCAATAGCGTCCAAAAGCGTAGTGGTTTGCAAACTATTTCTACTAGAATACTTCCCTGATTCTTCTACTACTTTTCCTTGATCAATAGCGTCTTGTACGTTACGAACAATTAACTCCAAACCTAATTCAGCTACCAATTTATCTCTAAATTCAATCGTCTCAGGAAAGTTGTGCCCTGTATCTACGTGCAACAACGGAAAAGGGATTTTTGCTGGGAAAAAAGCTTTTTGCGCCAAACGCACTAATGTAATTGAATCTTTTCCTCCTGAAAAAAGCAATACTGGTTTCTCGAATTGAGAAATTACTTCTCTAAAAATGTATATCGCTTCGCTTTCTAAAGCATTTGTTTTTACTATTGAACTCATTTATAATTGTTTAAAAGTTTAAAGTTTAAGGTTTAAGGTTTGTTAACCTCTTATCATTAAACTTTCCACTACTTTTTTATTTATTATATTCTAATCACTAATTACTATTGACTAATCACTATTTTTGGTGTAACCCACATTCTTTATGACTTGATTCCCAAGACCATCTTCCGGCTCTAATGTCCTCACCCGGTAAAATAGCACGGGTACAAGGCGCACAACCTATACTTACAAAACCTTGTTTATGCAAACTATTTTGAGGTACGTTATTCTTTTCTAAATGTTCTTCCACTTCTTTTAATGTCCATTTTAGCAATGGATTGAATTTGATAATATCAAAATGGGCGTCGTATTCAAAAAAGTTCAAGTCACTTCTATTCTCTGATTGCTCCGCTCTTAAACCTGTAATCCAAATCGCATTGCCTTGTAAAGCTTTGGTCAAAGGCGCTACTTTTCGAATGAAACAACATTCTTTTCTATTCTCTACCGATTCATAAAAACTATTTGGTCCTTTTTGATTCAACAAGGCTTCTACCGCAGTTGTATCAGGAAAATAAGTTTTAATTTCGGTTTTGTATTTTTTCAATGTTTTATGAAACACATCATATGTTTCTTGAAACAAACGTCCTGTATCTAAAGTAAAAACCGTTATTGGTAACTGATTTTTACCAATCAAATCGGTAATTACCTGATCTTCTTGTCCAAAAGAAGTAGAAAAAACCACTTGATTTGGATATTCATTCGCCAAAAAAGCAAGCGTCTCCTCGATAGAGAAGTCTTTTGTTTTTTCTAATAAACTGGCTACGATTGATGTACTCATTATAACAATTTAGATAAGGTTCTTAAACTTAAAATGATGATTAGAATTCCTACCGCAATCATCATCGGCTGTCTTCTAATTTTATTCACTAAAATCGCTGCAATTGGCGCCGCAATAACTCCTCCTAAAATCAAACCTATAATTACTTGCCAACCTTCAATTCCTCCAAAAAGCATGAACGTTACCCCACTTGCAAAAGAAACAGCAAACTCAGCAGCATTTACAGAACCAATAGTGTAACGTGGATTTCTACCACGTCCTAACAAAGTAGACGTAACAATTGGTCCCCAACCACCACCGCCAACAGCATCCATAAACCCTCCAAAAGAAGCAAGAATACTCAATCGTTTGGTTTTCTTTTTGATGATATTTTTCTGTGCCGCTTTTCTAATAATAATAATGGCCAATACCATCATATACACCGCAATAAAAGGCTTGATTACATCTCCGTCAATTACATCCGATAGCAAATATGCTCCTGTAACCGACCCTAATACTCCCGGTATCAACAAATGTTTTACTAATTTTTTATTGATATTCCCAAAACGATGGTGCGAAATAGCCGAAACTCCTGTAGTAAACATCTCCGCAACGTGAACCCCTGTACTACTAATAGCTGGCGGAATTCCGTAAGCCAATAAAAAAGAAGTAGAGGTTGCTCCATATCCCATTCCTAAAGTTCCATCTACTAATTGAGCGAATATTCCAATTAAGAAAAAGATAAAAAACTCTTGATTAAAACCAGCCGTAAAACCAGCCCAAGAAAACTCTGCATGATGGTTGTATATTAAACTTGAAATTAAACCCACCAATAAAACAACTGGAATTCCTACCCACAAACGTTGTTTAAACGATACTTGTGTGCTAGTTGAAACTGTATTTTCTTTTAAATCTTTATTCATTATCTCTACTTATTCTTAATTTTTATTTTAAAATCTATTACCCCATCGGCGTAATAGATTAAAGTGCAAAAATACTATTTTTTTACCAATCACAAAATCAAAATCGAAAAATTATGATTTTAAAAAGAAATATCAGCAAGGGTATTGTTTTCGAGTATCATCAGCGTGTTATCCCGAACTTCGGTCATTAATTTATGTACCGAACAATTGACTTCGTCTACACAATCGTCACATTTTTCATAAAAATTGTGACTCACACACGGCAGTAAGGCAATAGGCCCTTCTAAAATACGGTACACATTGGCCATATTAATCTCTTTCGGGTCTTTGATTAAATAATAACCCCCGCCTTTTCCTTTTTTTGCACCCAAAAAACCCGAATGACGCAACAACAACAAAATACTTTCTAAAAACTTAATCGAAATACTCTCACTCTTAGCGATTTCAGCAATTTGCACAGGCGTTTGACTTTCTTGGCGCGCCAAGAAAGTCAATGCTTTAATTCCGTATTTTGTTTTTTTTGATAACATAATTTATATATTCGATTTACGATATAGGATATCGTAAATTTAAGGCAAGGCTTGTTCCAAATCAGCAATAACATCAGTAACGGTTTCTAAACCTACCGAAACACGTACTAAACCATCGGTAATACTCACTGCTAAACGTTCTTCAACGGATAATTTACTGTGCGTAGTGGATGCTGGATGAGTTACAATCGTTCTAGTATCTCCTAAATTAGGCGACAACGAACATAATTTGATTTTATCCAAAAAGGCTCTTCCTGCTTCGATTCCGCCTTTGATTTCAAACGCTACAATATTACCACCTAATTTCATTTGCTTTTGCGCAATGGCATATTGCGGATGCGATTTCAAGAACGGGTATTTTACTTTATTTACTTGTGGATGGTTTTCTAGAAACTCGGCAACTTTCAAGGCATTTTCGCAATGTCTCTCTAATCGAACGGCTAATGTTTCCAAACTTTTTGACAATACCCAAGCATTAAACGGAGACAAAGTAGGCCCTGTTAATCGAGAAAAAAGATAAATATCTTTAATCAAATCAGCTCTACCTACGGTGATTCCTCCTAAAACACGCCCTTGACCGTCCATCAATTTAGTAGCAGAATGCACCACCAAATCTGCTCCCCATTTGATCGGTTGTTGCAAATAAGGCGTTGCAAAACAGTTGTCAATGATTAAAATTAAATTGTGTTTTTTAGCAATTTTTCCCAATAATTCCAAATCGATAATATCTACCGCAGGATTTGTTGGCGACTCAGCAAACAAAATTTTAGTATTGGGTTGAATACAACTCTCAATCGTTTCTGGCTGTGATAAATCAAAGTAAGTAGTTTCAATATTCCACTTTGGAAAATAATTCACAAACAAGGAATGGGTTGCCCCAAAAACACTACTCGCCGAAACGATATGATCTCCTGATTTCAATAAAGCTGCAAAAGTAGAATACACAGCTGCCATTCCCGATGCAAAAGCAAAACCAGTTTCGGCACCTTCCATTTGGCACACTTTATTGATAAATTCAATCGTATTTGGGTTACTATAACGGCTGTAGATATTGCGCTCTTTTTCGTCTGCAAAAGAAGCGCGCATATCTTCGGCATCTTCAAAAACAAAACTAGAGGTTAAGTATAAAGGCACTGAATGCTCTAAGTATTGTGTTCTTTCTAATTGACCGCGTATCGCTTGGGTTTCAAAACCAAAATCGTGTTCGTTCATTGTTGTTGTTTTTATTTTTTTTAATTCGCTAATTCCACACCGTTCAACACTACTTTATAAAGAATGGTTGCGGTAGGTTCCAAAGTTTTGGAAACCGAACAATATTTTTCAAATGATAATTTGGCAGCTCTAGCCGCTTTATCTTCATTGATTGGGCCTTCTAAAAAGAAAACAATGTGAATTGTTTTAAAAGGATTTGCCTCACCTACAGGTACGCGCTCTCCTTCTACCTCAGCTTTAAAAGAAGTAATTTCTTGACGTTGTTTTTTCAAAATCGAAATCATATCAATTCCGCTACAACCCGCTACTCCCATCAACACCAATTCCATTGGACTTGGCCCCATATCATTTCCTCCAAAAGCAGGACGAGCATCTACATCTACAATATGACCTCTTTCATTTTGCATTTGAAAATGAAAGTTTTCGTTTACTCTTTCTAATGTTATTTTCATTTGTTTTATTTTTAAAATCGTATCTCAAAAATCATCTATCTGAAATTTGAAATCTTATCCTTTATCTGACAATCTCAAAATATCTCCAAACACCCCTCTTGCCGTTACTGCCGATCCAGCTCCAGCTCCTTGAATTACAATCGGTCTATCACCATACGACTCAGTATAAATTTCAAAAAACGAATCTGATCCTTTCAATCCACCCAAAGCGGTGTCTGAAGGAACCGAAACTAGTTTTACTTCTAAATTTCCTTTGTCGCTTTGCAAATCACCTGACAATTCACCAATGTAACGCAACACGTGATTCGGCTCTTGTTCTTCTTTTATTTTGGCGTAAACGGCATCAAATTCTTTTAATTTCGTCAAAAATTCAGAAGCACTTCCTTCTCGCAAATGTTCCGGAATTAAATTTTGAATAGCGATTTCTTCAAATTCGTTTTGTAAATCCAATTCACGCGCCAAAATTAATAATTTTCTACCCACATCGTTCCCGCATAAATCTTCTCTTGGGTCTGGTTCCGTATATCCATTATCAATAGCCTCTTTCAAAATTTCACTAAACGGAACGTCTTTGGCAGAGAAATTATTGAATAAATAGCTTAATGTTCCTGAAAACACTCCTTTAATTTTAGTAATATTTTCTCCTGAAAGGTGCAATAATTTAATCGTATCAATCAAAGGCAAACCAGCACCCACATTGGTTTCATACAAATAGGTTTTTTGATTGTCTGCCAATACTTTACGTAGTTTTTTATAGAAACTATAACTCAGGGTATTCGCTACTTTGTTTGACGAAATTAAGTCAAAACTACTTTCGATCAACGGAATGTAATTTTCAACAAAATCAGCACTAGCCGTATTGTCAATAGCAATTAAATTTTCCAAATGATTTTCATTGGCATAATCAATTACATCTTGGATAGAATATAAAGTCCCTTTGTTTTGGATTTCGTTTTTCCAATTCGGAGTCACTCCATTCTTATTCAATAATACGTTTTTAGAGTTGGCGATAGCAAAAATATTCAACTTCACATCTTTGCGTTTCTCAATAGCCGTAGCCGATTCTAAAATTTGGTTAATCAAAGTGCCACCAACCAATCCATGACCAAAAATGGCAATGTTGATTTTTTTAGAAACTCCAAAAATCTCCCCGTGAATTACGTTCAAGGCACGATTCAATTCGGATTTCTTTACTACCAAACTCACGTTTTTACCCGTAACGGTATTGTTGAACAAAATCGGAACGATTTTGTTTTTAATCAAAGCGGTGTACGGCTTATGAAAAGTACTCAAATCTTGTCCAATAATCGAAATCACTGAAACATTATCTGTCACCGAAATTTTATTCACGTCTTTCGAATAGAAATCATTTTCAAATTCTTTCTCCAACTGAATCATAGCCATCGACGCTTTATCAGCATCTACCACCAATCCAATACCTCGCTCTGAAGAACCTTGCGAAATGATACTTACACTAATATCATTATCGCCCATTACTTTGAAAATTCGGGCATCGACACCTGTTTTACCAAGTAATCCACGTCCTTCTAAATTGACCAAAGCTACATTTTCCAACACTGAAAGTGTTTTGATTCCCTCTTTACTCGCTGTAGAACGAATTAATGTTCCTTTATTTTCGTGATTGAAGGTATTCAAAATACGAAGCGGAATGTTTTTTTCCAATAATGGAATAATCGTTTTAGCGTGCAGAATGGTTGCACCAAAATTTGCCAACTCATTCGCCTCATTAAATGTCAAATAATCAATTTTCTTCGCGTCGGGAACTAAATCAGGGTTCGCAGTGTAAATTCCATCAACGTGTGTATAGTTTTGTAATTCTTCTGCATTCAAGTAATTAGCTATTAACGAAGCCGTATAATTACTTCCGTTTCTTCCTAAAGTGGTGGTTACATTTTTAGCATTCGAAGCAATGAAACCGGTTACAATATTGACCGCATCGTCATTTTCCTTAAAATACTGCACCACATTTTTCTTAGAGGCTTGCTCGATTGGTTGTGCATCGCCAAATTTCGAATCGGTTTTAATCAATTCTCTACTATCGGCAAAACGAGCATTTACACCATTTTTAACCAAAATAGCCGTCAGTAATTTTGCAGAAAGCAATTCACCAATCGACAAAATTTGATCTTTAATTTTACTACTGTAATCTCCAATTAAGCTTACGCCTTCAAATAATTTTTCAAGAACGGTAAATTCTTCGGTCAAATCAATATCAGCAAACCCATTTTGTTGTTCTAGTTTGAATTGTTCCAACAATGGTTTGTAACTTTCATTTTTAGCAGCAATAGCCAATATTTCTTCCAATTCGTCAGTAGCATTACCACGTGCCGAAACCACCACGGCAATTTTCTCGCCTTGGTTCACTTTGTCTAAAATAATTGCCACCACTTTATCTAATCCTTCTCCGTTAGATAATGATTTTCCTCCAAATTTTAAAATCTTCATAGTATCTGTTTTATAAGTGTCACCATTAAAAAATGGCAGCCAACAAATTATGTAATTGTTTGTATTCTATCAAAAAAGCATCGTGACCGTGAATGGAAACAATTTCTTGATACGATACATTTTTTTTGTATTTTTTTAATTCTTCATAGGTGGCGCGGTTCTCATTTGCCGTAAAAAACAAATCAGAATCGATTCCAATAATATGAATTTCCGCTTCTATTTTTGAAGCTATCGCTGCAAAAGAAGCTCTACCTCTTGTAATATCAATCGTCTTTAGCAATTGGTTCATCATTTTATAAGCCGAAAGCTGAAAACGCTTTTGCAACTTAGTACCGTGATGGGCTAACCAACTTTCGATATTGAAAACGTCTAATTCTTCATTAATGGTTCGTTGAAATTTTGACGAAAAAGATGCTGGCGTTCTATAGCATAACATGGCGTGAATACGAGCATCTTCAATTGGTTTTGACGAATTGGCTAAAATTTGCTCCTGCAAAAAACAATTCGCAATCAACCAATCTGTCGATTTCCAATCGGTTGCAATTGGAATTAAATGTTGGGTAATTTTAGGATCTAAAGCTAGCATTTCCCAAGCAATTCCGCCACCAACAGAACCCCCAATAATAGCAAACAACTGTGCTATTTGTAAGACTTTAACTCCTTGGTTGAATAGTTGAGCAATATCTCTAGCGTTGAAATCTTGGTAATTTTCGATACCAAAACCATCGTATCCATTTCCTGGCACGTTGAATGCCAAAACAGTATATTTAAGCGTATCTATCGTTTTGCTTTCGCCAATTAAATCATTCCACCAACCTTGTTCTCCAATTACTTGGGAATTTCCCGTCAAGGCATGATTGACTAAAACTATAGGTGCCGTATTCAAATTAGGCCCAAAAACTTGGTAACTTAAATTGATTATAGGATAATGCGCACCACTTTCAGTGATGAAATTTTGTATTTGTATTTGGTTGATTTTATTTTCCAATTTCAAATCGGTTGTGATTTTTGATTTGTGTTGGAAATATTAGAAAGAAAATCTAGAAGGAAACTAGAAAAATCTCGTGTTATCTTTCCACATTTCTGTGGTAGAATGCAGCACCTTCTTCGATTTACCGAAGGGTTGCTAAGGTTTCATCGGGTCTAATCCCTCTACCTTTCTTTATAACATTTCAATACGTTTATTTGAACTTTGAGCTGCAAATTAACGTCTTATTTCTTAAAGAAACAAATTTCACTCCTGCATAATTGGACAAAATAAGTTTAGGCAGCTTTTGATTTACTCTTTTGAACGAACAATCATTTTCATTTTTTCATTCAAAAGAGCCAATCAAAGCATAAATTGTTTTTTTAGATAAAGAGTGATTCATTTTCTTGAGAATACATTAAAAATAACAACGAGTTAACTGTTTTGTTTTTAGTCAACGTATCGGTTTCTGTCAACACGAATCTCGGATGAATTAATTCGTTAGTGAACAATTTGTTGTTTGCTGTTTTCGTTCGAAGGAATCTTCTGAATCGGCTAATCGGTGGGTAAATGGTTTCTTTTTTCATGATCGTATGTATTAAATGATTGTTTATTATTTTTTTAAGGCTAACAAAAAACCCCTTTGAGAACAGATTCCAAAAGGGGTTTTAAATGGTTAAAACAAAACTTTTGGAATCAACAGACTCGAATAGACATTACGACAGTAGAACACATTAGTGCTACCATCTTGAATTGTTTTTGTTGTTGTTTTAAATTTTTCATTTTGTTGATTTGATTTGTAGGTATAAAAAAAGCCTCCCGATTTTGTGCGGGAGGCTTTGCTATATTAGTTTATAATTAATTTATGCAATAGTCAACCCGCAGGATTTTTCCTGAACTGATTGTATCATTTTGCACACCTTATTATTCATTTTTCTTTATTTGAATACCAAAGTTGCGAATAATTATTTACAAATCCAAATTTGAGAAAGAAATAATTCAATAAAAAGAGTCTAAAAGACCTGTTTTTTGAAGAAAATGAAACCAAAACAGCTTTTGGGAACAAAAAAAAGGAAAGTTTAATTTGGAATTCAAAATGGTTTTATAACTTTGCACTCTAATTTCAGAGGAAAAATTTGAACTGATTGCAACCTCGTTAAAAAATGCTAAAGCAGGAACTTCCCTTTAGCATTTCGTAGCAATACCATTTTTTCCTCGCTTAATTTAAAAACAAATTAAATTATTATGGCTTATTTATTTACGTCAGAATCTGTGAGTGAAGGACATCCAGACAAAGTGGCTGATCAAATCTCCGATGCATTAATTGATAATTTTTTGGCATTTGATGCCGATTCAAAAGTAGCGTGTGAAACGTTGGTTACTACTGGTCAAGTTATTTTGGCTGGAGAAGTAAAATCCAATACCTACTTAGATGTACAGCAAATTGCTCGTGATGTAATCAAGAAAATTGGTTACACTAAAAGCGAGTACATGTTTGAAGCGAACTCTTGTGGTATTCTTTCAGCTATTCACGAACAATCAGCTGATATTAATCAAGGAGTAGATAGAGCAAGTAAAGAAGAACAAGGAGCAGGTGACCAAGGAATGATGTTTGGTTATGCTACCAATGAGACTGAAAACTACATGCCTTTGGCTTTGGATTTATCGCATGCTATTTTGATTGAGTTGGCTAACTTAAGAAGAGAGAACAACGAAATCACTTATTTACGTCCTGATGCAAAATCGCAAGTAACTCTTGAATATTCAGATGATAACAAACCGGTTCGTATTGATGCAATTGTGATTTCTACACAACACGATGATTTTGATCAAGAAGCTACGATGTTGGCTAAAATTAAATCGGACTTGGTTAGTATTTTGATTCCGCGTATTAAAGCGAAATACCCACAATACGCTCATTTATTCAATGACAACATTACCTATCATATCAACCCAACAGGAAAATTCGTTATTGGAGGACCTCATGGAGACACTGGTTTGACAGGAAGAAAAATCATTGTAGATACCTATGGAGGAAAAGGGGCTCACGGTGGTGGTGCATTCTCCGGAAAAGACCCATCTAAAGTAGACCGTTCTGCGGCTTATGCAACCCGTCATATTGCTAAAAACTTAGTAGCTGCGGGATTGTGTGACGAAGTTTTGGTACAAGTATCGTATGCTATTGGTGTGGCAAAACCAACATCAATCAACGTGAATACGTACGGAACTTCAAAAGTAAGTTTGACTGACGGAGAAATCAGTAAAGTGGTGGAAGGTATTTTTGACATGCGTCCGTACTTTATTGAGCAACGTTTGAAATTAAGAAATCCTATCTATAGTGAAACCGCTGCTTACGGACACATGGGACGTACACCTGAAACGGTTACTAAAACATTCTCTGCTCCTGGTGGATTAACTAAAACCGTTACTGTAGATTTATTTACTTGGGAAAAATTAGATTTTGTACACGCTGTAAAAATAGCTTTTAAATTGTAAAACTTTCTAAATCAATTCTTATAAAAAACCATCCGATTCTAAGGATGGTTTTTTTGTGAATAAATCATTCCAAAAAATGTATAACAAACACTAATTTTTATCTATTTTTACCCTTTTAGAAATTATTTCATTTATAAAATTATACTACGGTAATGCATATAGCAGTAGCAGGAAACATAGGTTCAGGAAAAACAACATTGACTAATTTATTGTCAAAACACTTCAAATGGGAACCACATTTCGAAGATGTGGTTGACAATCCGTATTTGGATGATTTCTATCACCAAATGGAGCGTTGGTCATTTAACTTGCAAATTTATTTCTTAAACAGTCGTTTTCGTCAGGTAATGCAAATTCGTGAAAGCGGCAAAAAAATCATTCAAGATAGAACGATTTATGAAGATGCACATATTTTTGCACCCAACTTACACGCTATGGGTTTGATGACCAATCGCGATTTTCAAAATTACTCTTCTCTTTTTGAGTTGATGGAGTCTTTGGTAAAAGCACCTGACTTGTTGATTTATTTGCGTAGTTCCATTCCAAATTTAGTGGGACAAATCCACAAACGTGGTCGCGAGTATGAGAACTCGATTTCTATAGACTACCTAAGTCGTTTGAACGAACGTTATGAAGCATGGATTCATACCTATGACAGAGGTAAACTATTAATTATTGATGTAGACAATATTAATTTTGTCGACAACCAAGAAGATTTAGGAGATATCATTCGTCGTATTGATGCCGAAATCAACGGTTTATTTTAGTTACAAAACAAAATTGTATTCATAAAAAATGCCTCAATTTCTTGAGGCATTTTTATTTGCATTATAAATAAGGACTATTTAATAGCAGCTACTTTAGCTTTCACTTCAGCTTCTGTTCCTTCAAAAACTTGAACTGTTTCTTTCCCGTTTTCAGAAATAGTTACCGTGGCTTTTACTTTACCATTTTCATTGCTCATCTGAACATTTACTTGTTTTTTAACCTCTTCTTTTTTAGCACAACACGCTTTTTTTTCTTTACTCTCTTTAGCAATGAATTTTCCGTTGGCATCATAATGAGACAGACACATTTCTTTTTGCTCTGAAGTACATTTCAGACTGTCACACATGGCTGCACATTCGTCTTTAGTCATAGTAGCGCATTTGCTCATATCACAATTTCCCATCATTTCACCTGACTCACACGATTTCATCTCGACAGTACAAGTCATTTCTTTAGGTGTATTTCCGGTATTTCCTTCTCCTAAAATTGGCGCAATTACCAACCCAATCAAACAAGTCAATTTAATTAAAATGTTCATTGATGGACCAGACGTATCTTTAAATGGATCTCCAACAGTATCTCCAGTAACCGCAGCTTTGTGTGCATCAGAGCCTTTATACGTCATCTCGCCGTTGATTTCCACACCAGCTTCAAATGATTTTTTAGCGTTATCCCAAGCTCCTCCAGCATTATTTTGGAACACTGCCCAAAGCACACCTGAAACCGTTACACCTGCCATATAACCCCCTAACATTTCTGCAATTAATTGATTATTATCCGCATAGACTAATTTGCCTAAAAGAACAATCGCAATTGGGAAACCAATCGTTAAAATTCCTGGCAACATCATTTCGCGCAAAGCAGCTTTGGTAGAAATTTCTACACATTTACCATATTCTGGTTTGCCCGTTCCTTCCATAATTCCTGGAATTTCTTTGAACTGACGACGTACCTCATATACCATATCCATAGCAGCTTTACCTACAGAATTCATTGCTAAAGCAGAAAATACTACTGGAATCATTCCTCCTACAAACAACATGGCTAGAACTGGCGCTTTGAAAATATTGATTCCGTCAATACCTGTAAACGTTACATAAGCGGCAAACAAAGCTAACGAAGTCAATGCCGCCGAAGCAATAGCAAAACCTTTCCCTGTAGCAGCGGTTGTATTACCTACTGAATCCAAAATATCCGTACGCGTACGCACTTCTTTTGGCAATTCACTCATTTCAGCGATACCTCCTGCGTTATCCGAAATAGGCCCAAAAGCGTCAATAGCCAATTGCATTGCTGTAGTCGCCATCATAGCTGAAGCAGCTAAAGCCACACCATAAAATCCTGCAAAAGCATAGGAAGACCAAATTGCCGCTGCAAATAAAATCACCGTTGGAAAAGTCGAAATCATTCCCGTTGCTAAACCTGCAATTACGTTAGTTCCAGCTCCCGTTGATGATTTTTGAACAATTGCCAAAACGGGTTTTGTTCCTAATCCTGTATAATATTCAGTTACCGATGAAATCGCACCTCCCACAATCAAACCTACAATTGTAGCATAGAAAACACGCATCGATGAAATGTCTTTCAATCCTTCTCCGTAGAATTCCATTTTCATAGTAGCAGGTAACATATATTGTACTAAAAAGTAACAAGCTACTAAGGTTAAAAGAATAGAAACCCAGTTTCCAATGTTCAAGGCTTTTTGCACTTGCGCTTCTTTCGCATCATCGCTAGAGATTTTTACCAACATAGTTCCAATGATAGAAAATAAAATTCCGAAACCAGCAATTGCCATTGGTAATAAAATAGGTCCGATTCCGCCAAAAGCATCTTCGATTTTACCACCCATATCTTTAATAACATAGTTTCCTAACACCATCGCTGCTAATACCGTTGCAACATACGAACCAAATAAATCAGCACCCATCCCTGCAACGTCACCTACATTATCACCTACGTTATCAGCAATAGTAGCTGGATTACGTGGATCATCTTCCGGTATACCTGCTTCTACTTTACCTACTAAATCAGCCCCTACATCGGCAGCTTTGGTATAAATACCACCACCCACACGAGCAAACAAAGCAATCGATTCGGCACCTAATGAAAATCCCGCTAATGTTTCTAATACTTTGGTCATGTCTTCTGACGAAGTCCAAGCACCATCCATAAAAATTTGAAAGAAAATAATAAAAAAACCTGTTAGACCTAAAACAGCCAAACCAGCAACGCCTAATCCCATAACTGTTCCACCACCAAAAGAAACCTTTAAAGCTTGAGGTAAGCTAGTACGAGCCGCCTGAGTAGTTCTTACATTGGTCTTGGTCGCAATTTTCATTCCCATATTTCCTGCTAAAGCTGAAAAGAAAGCGCCAAAAACAAAGGCAACTACTATTAAAATATGTGTTGTGGGAACTATAAATGAAATCCCCGCCAAAACAGCACTCGCACCAATAACGAAGAAAGTCAACAATCTATATTCTGCTTTTAGGAAAGCCAACGCACCTTCATAAATGTAATCTGAAATCTCTTTCATCTTACCATCTCCAGCGTCTTGTTTTAGCACCCAAGCTCTTTTAACCACCATGAACAAAAGTCCAATAATTGCCATTACAATTGGCAAATAAATCATAAATGCATTCATAAAAATAATTTTGGTTTAATTAATAATTCATTGATAACAAACGAATTTAAACAAAAAAGCAATACTCTTGGCAGAATATTGCTTTTTTTATAATAATTAACCAAAAAAAATTATTTGATGCTAAATAAGTTTTTAGGTTTGTTTTCAATTGCGTTAAAACGATCCGTACACTCTTTAATAATAGCAAATGCTTCGTTCACGTCTCCCCAACCTTCTACATCTACTTGTTTGTTTTCTAAATCTTTGTATACTTGGAAGAAATGCTCGATTTCTTTGATTAAGTGAGGATTTACATCACTTAAATCATTTAATGAATTCCAAATAGGATCAGAAACAGGTACGCAAATAACTTTTTCGTCTGGTCCTTTATCATCTGCCATGTGGAAAACACCAATTGGTTTTACTTCCATTACACAACCAGGAAAAGTAGGCTCGTTAATCAACACCAAAACATCTAATGGGTCACCATCTAAAGCCAAAGTTTCAGGAATGAAACCGTAATCAGCTGGGTACATCATAGAAGAGAATAACATTCTATCAAAACGCATTCTTCTAATTTTAAAATCGTATTCGTATTTGTTTCTACTTCCTCTTGGTATTTCGATTAAAACGTCGAAAGTTTTTAATTTGTCTGCAGTCATTGTATTTGTTGTATTTTTCTTTTAAATTTTGGTGCAAAAGTAAGGAAACTATACGTTTTTACAAGAAAAAACCGAAGATATCTCTTGATTAAATTAAAATTATTGCATTCCAATCAATATCTCCTAAAATTGTAAAGCCTCCAGCCTTTTGAAGACTAGAAGCTTTGTTATATATAATCTCTTATTATTTTTCCTAAAAATGAAACCCAAAAGCACCTTTAATAGCAAACTTGGTAGCGTCAGGAGTTGTTAGATAATTACCACGCCATGAAAAATCCAACCGAAATACTTTGAAAATATTACCAATACCCGCACTGTATTCCCAATACATATTTTCGGGAGCATTATAAGCCAATCCAGAAGCATTGATAGCTCTATTAGCATTAGAGATAGTTCCATACACTCCCCTTATCCCTATAATTTCGCGCCAGTTTAATTTTCGCATAAAAGGAATACGCGCAAAAATTCGACCGTTAAAATTATGATCCCATTTCAAAGTGGCATATTGGTCACTTACAAATTCATAAAAATTCAAATTACTAAACGTATTTTCTATAGTGAAATAAGTTTGGTTTCCTGGAATCACGCTCATCAATCCCAGCGGGATGGTACCAAAAGTTTTTCCTAATTCCATTGTGATGTTAGTGCGACCCAAAGGACCAATAATAATAGGCTGTTTGTAATACAATTGTAGTTTTTTGTATTTAAAATCGCTGTTCAATACTCCTTTAAATCCATAGCTGTAATTGATAAAAAAGCGACTGTACGGATTATCAACCACATCTCTTTCTACACCGTAACCAATCGTTTTTCTATTAGGCATAAACTCAATTTGAATATTTGCTTCCGATTGTTTTACTTCACTTTGAGTAGTGGCTCTTGAAACATCTGTGTAATAGTCCAAACTAAAGGTAGACGATGCTGATGCTAATGTACGGTGTGAGATTCCTAATTGAAAAATTAAGTTTTTTATAGGTTCAATTTCAACGGATAGATTCGACAAGTTAATATTCGTCAATTTCCCATTGCTTCCTGTAGTGAATAAAGCTGAGGAGGCAAAACTTCGTCCCATCACATCATTGGTTGTGGTCAAACTGGCGCCTATTTGCTCAATATCGCGTCGATTTCCTCCTGAGATAATGATCCGATTTTTCTTGTCCACCATCCATTTTCCTGAAAGTCCGTATTTGAATTGTTGATCGTTGAATCCATAAGCAGTAAAAGCTTGGATTCGCCAAGGGTCATTGGGTCCGAAATACGTTCTACCCCCCACACGCAAACGCACACCTTCTACTTCATTAAACCCAAACGAAGAAAAGATAGGTCCGTAATCAAAATTCTTGAACTCAACATAACCACTGCCCAAAATGGAAACCAAATTATACATTTGTTTGAACTTTTTGACAGTTTGAAGCGTATCCAGCATTTTATAAACACCAGCCTCATCTTTGTTTAATTTTTCAAAACGGTTTTCTTGCCAATACTCGTCTGACTTTTGATAGACTTCGTTGTCTATAAAATTGACTTCTTCTTTATAAAAAGCTAGTGGTTTTACTTGATTAAATTGATGATTTCGGTACAAAGTGGTTCGTTTACCATAAATTCCTTTAGAATCTTCTTTTTTATTTAAGGCAAAGTCAGACATCATATAATCTCGAGTCAACAAGAAAACAGAATCATTCATGACTTCAAATTCTTGCTCAATGTAAATATCTTTAATCCAGTTGATGTTAGCACTTTTAGTCACCGCCATATTGATTTTCTTAATCGCAAATGTGGTGTCATTTACCCAAAAATCGCCTTTAAAAGTCAACTCATTTTTGCGTCTTGGATAAAACAAAATGTTGTAGCATTTTTTGTTATCAATATAAGCACTATCTCTTAATACGTAATTATACACATCTATTCCTGTTCTGGACAGAGGACTCGTAAAACTCTTATCAAAAAACGTCAAGTGGTTGTTGTAAATGGAGTAATCGCTGTACAAATCTTTTAAGAATGACAAAATTTGTTGGTTGCCTTCAAAACCAGACGTTTTATTCGCTTTAAGTTTTTCTTTGACCTTCTTTTGGCGGTTATCCCCATACACATCTGACAAGGATTCATTGATAAAAATAGGCAAATAGGTTTTTCCAGTCACTTTAGACGTGTCCACATGGTTGAAAACAAATTCAATCCCTTTAAACACTTTATTTTTCATAAAAGCGCTGTCGATAGTATTCATATCAAATTCTACCTTTTCATATTTTTCCATTTGGTATTGGTCAAACTGATACAAGCCGTTTTTACGTTTGCGTTCCCATATTTTTCTCAGAATATCCAAAGCTGGATTATTCTTTTTTGAAGTTTTTCCAGTAAAAACCACTACTTCATTCAATGATTCGATTTCATTTAGCTTTACCTTGAAATTATACACAACAACATCTTCTAGGTAAATTTCTCTTTCGGAAAATCCTGTAGCAGCAACTATTAAAATCGTCTGCTTTTGAGGAGATTCAATATAAAAGCGACCATCTTCATTAGCCACTACTCCAATATTGGATTTTTTGAACACAACATTAGCAAAAGGAATGGGTTGATTGGATTTATCCAAAACGATACCACTTACTTTGGTTTGTGCCAAAAAAAGCTGACCTATAATCAGAAAAACAAATACACTAAATTTGGGAAATTTTGATTTCATAAGCTAAAAAAAATCTTCATCAAATGACAACATCTGATGAAGACTCAAAGGTAAACATTATATCAATTGTCTATTGACAATTAACATTTTGAATTATTTATTCAATACTTTTTTAACGGCTTTAATTACATCTTCTGAATTAGGCAACCATTCTTTCAATAATACTGGAGAATAAGGCGCTGGAGTATCTGCAGTTGTAATACGTTGGATAGGGGCATCCAAATAATCGAAAGCACGTTCTTGAACAATATAGGCAATCTCTGAAGACACACTTGAAAACGGCCAAGCTTCTTCTAAAACTACTAATCTATTTGTTTTTTTAACCGAAGTTAAAATGGCATCGTGATCCATTGGACGAACTGTTCTCAAATCAATAATTTCACAAGAAATACCTTCTTTAGCTAATTCATCAGCGGCAATAAAAGCTTCTTTGATAATTTTTCCAAAAGAAACAATCGTCACATCAGTACCTTCACGTTTAATATCAGCAACACCAATTGGAATAGTATACTCTCCATCTGGCACTTCACCTTTGTCACCATACATTTGTTCTGACTCCATGAAAATAACTGGATCATCATCACGAATGGCTGATTTCAATAATCCTTTAGCATCATAAGGTGTAGATGGAACTACTACTTTAAGACCTGGCGTATTAGCAAACCAGTTTTCTAACGCTTGTGAGTGTGTGGCTCCCAATTGTCCTGCAGAAGCAGTTGGTCCTCTAAAAACAATCGGCACATTGAATTGTCCTCCTGTCATTTGACGCATTTTGGCAGCGTTATTTATAATTTGATCAATTCCCACTAAACAGAAATTGAAAGTCATGTATTCAACAATTGGACGATTCCCATTCATTGCTGAACCTACTGCAATTCCAGTAAACCCAAGCTCTGCAATTGGTGTGTCAATTACTCTTTTCTCACCAAACTCGGCAAGCATTCCTTTAGAAGCTTTATAAGCACCATTATATTCAGCAACCTCTTCACCCATTAAATAAATGGATTCATCGCGACGCATTTCTTCACTCATCGCTTCGCAAATGGCCTCTCTAAATTGTATCGTTCTCATAGTTGTATGTTGTATGTGTATTTTTCGAAAGGCAAAAATAAATATTTTATATTACTTAAAAGCATAAAATCTGCTAAAATAATTAGGAGCTTTCTCCGGCTATTCGCTATATCTTCCTCTGGCTGAAGACGCCACAGGAAGGATGCCGCTACTATCCGGGCTAAAAAATTACAAAATCATTAAAAAAATATTATGCACGCATAGTAAATATTCCGATTTATTATTTTAAATTTGTGGAGCATTTAAGAAATCAGTAAATAACACCCCTATGAAAATATTAGTTTGCATCAGCCACGTGCCTGATACTACTTCAAAAATCAACTTCGTTAATGGCGATTCTGAATTTGACACTAACGGAGTGCAATATGTAATCAATCCTAATGACGAGTTTGGTTTAACACGCGCCATTTGGTTCCAAGAACAACAAGGAGCTACCGTAACTGTTATTAATGTTGGCGGTCCAGAAACGGAACCAACACTTCGAAAAGCATTAGCTATTGGGGCTAACGAAGCCATTCGCATCAATGCTAATCCAACTGACGGATTTTTTGTAGCGCAACAATTGGCCGAAGTAATTAAATCCGGAGGATATGATGTTGTTATTGCAGGAAAAGAATCTTTGGATTACAATGGCGGAATGGTACCAGGAATGATGGCGGGTATTTTAGGATACAATTTTGTAAATTCTTGTGTAGGCTTAACTATTGATGGTTCTAATGTAACCGCTAATCGTGAAATTGATGGTGGAAAAGAAACTTTAAGCACTACTCTTCCTCTAATTATTGGTAGTCAAAAAGGATTGGTAGAAGAAAAAGACCTTCGTATCCCAAATATGCGTGGAATTATGACTGCGCGTACCAAAGTATTAACTATTCTGGAACCGATTGCAGCTAACGTGAATACAAAAGCCGTGAAATTTGAAAAACCGGCACCAAAATCAGCAGTACAATTAGTTTCAGCTGACAATTTAGACGAGTTAATCAATTTGTTACACAACGAAGCAAAAGTAATTTAGTAATTAGTGTTCAGGCACTAACAAACACTTAAACTTTTAAACAATTTAAACACTTAAAACCATGTCTTTATTAATATACGCAGAATCAGCCGAAGGAAAATTCAAAAAAGTAGCTTTTGAATTGGCTTCTTATGCCAAAAAAGTAGCCGAAAGTTTAGGAACAACAGTAACCGCTGTCACAATTAATGCGGGGGATGTATCTGAATTAGCAAAATACGGAGTAGATAAAGTATTAAAAGTAAAAAACGAAGCCTTAAGTGGATTCTCAGCCAAAGCATACGCTGATGTAATCAAACAAGCTGCGCAAAAAGAAAGTGCTAAAGTAGTCGTTCTTTCTTCTACTACGGATAGTATTTATTTATCTTCTTTAGTAGCGGTAGGTTTAGACGCTGGATTTGTCTCAAACGTAGTGGGACTTCCTGTAAGCACCAATCCTTTCCAAGTAAAACGAACTGCTTTTTCCAACAAAGCCTTTACTATTACTGAAATCACAACGGATGTAAAAGTGCTTGGCTTAGCCAAAAACTCGTACGGAATTATTGAAAACAATGTTTCAATAGCCGAAGAAGATTTTAACCCAACTATTGATGCAGCCGATTTTAATGTAAAAGTAACTGCTGTAGAAAAAAGTTCTGGAAAAATAGCTATTGCTGATGCTGATATTGTAGTTTCTGGCGGACGTGGATTGAAAGGTCCTGAAAACTGGGGAATGATTGAAGAATTAGCTAGCGTTCTTGGAGCGGCAACAGCTTGTTCAAAACCAGTTTCTGATTTGGGTTGGAGGCCACACGCAGAACACGTAGGTCAAACAGGAAAACCAGTAGCTACTAATTTATACATCGCAATCGGAATTTCAGGAGCGATTCAACATATTGCAGGAATTAACTCTTCTAAAGTAAAAGTGGTAATCAACAATGACCCAGAAGCACCTTTTTTCAAAGTTGCCGATTATGGTGTTGTAGGTGATGCTTTCGAAATTGTACCTCAATTAATTGAAAAATTAAAAGCATTCAAAGCACAGCATTAATTGGAATATAAATTTCAAAAAAGCGCTCTCTAAAAACAATGATATTTGTATCTTTGCTTTTAGGGAGTTTTTTTTAGGATCTTCCAAAATTTTCATTTGTAACACATGAGTTTAGTAAAATTATCTATAAAAGGAATTTCGTATAGCCAAACACAAAACGGGGCTTATGCCTTGATTTTAAACGAAGTAGATGGCGATAAAAAATTACCTATTGTAATTGGCGCCTTTGAAGCACAATCTATCGCTATTGCCTTGGAGAAAGAAATCAAACCACCACGCCCACTGACTCATGACTTATTCAAGAATTTTGCCGACCGCTTTGATATTGTTGTCAAACAAGTCATTATTCATAAATTAGTTGATGGCGTGTTTTACTCTAGCATCATTTGCGAAAGAGATAAAATCGAAGAAATTATAGATGCGCGTACTTCAGATGCTATTGCTTTAGCGCTTCGTTTCAATGCACCCATTTTTACTTATAAAAATATTTTAGACAAAGCGGGTATTTATTTAAACACCAATCCTACGGATGCCAATAAAGATTCCGAAGACATTGACGACATTCTTTCTAATCCAGAAACTTTTGGTCACGAGGTAGAGAGCAATCAATCTGGGACAACCTATGCTACCAATAGTATTCAAGAATTAAATGATTTATTAGCAGAGGCTGTAGAAAACGAAGATTATGAAAAAGCTGCCAAAATTAGAGACGAAATTTCTAAAAGAGAATCTTAATTTGCCACGATAAAATTCAATTAACCGAATAACTCCCCACATGAAACAATATTTAGATTTAGTGCAACACGTTATGGAAAGTGGCTGCCAAAAAGGAGACCGAACTGGAACAGGAACAAAAAGTGTTTTTGGTTACCAAATGCGTTTTAATTTGAACGAAGGTTTTCCGATGGTGACCACCAAAAAACTGCATCTTAAATCGATTATCTATGAATTGCTTTGGTTCTTAAAAGGAGACACCAATATTAAATACCTACAAGAGAATGGTGTTAAAATTTGGGATGAATGGGCTGATACCAATGGCAATTTAGGCCCTGTTTACGGACACCAATGGCGCAATTGGAATAGCGAAGAAATTGATCAAATTTCAGACTTAATCAAAGAATTAAAATCAAATCCTAACAGCCGAAGAATGCTAGTTTCTGCTTGGAATCCATCGGTTCTTCCAGACACTACAAAATCGTTTGAAAAAAATGTTGCTAACAACAAAGCAGCATTACCCCCTTGTCATGCTTTTTTTCAATTTTATGTTGCTGATGGCAAATTATCGTGCCAACTGTACCAACGTTCCGCTGATATTTTCTTGGGCGTGCCATTCAATATTGCTTCTTATGCCTTATTGACTATGATGATTGCTCAAGTATGTAATTTAGGCGTTGGCGAGTTCATTCACACTTTTGGAGACGCGCATATTTACAACAACCATTTTGAACAATTGGAGTTGCAATTATCTCGCGAAACCAAACCGTTACCTAAAATGATTTTAAATCCAGCAATCAAAGATATTTTTGATTTCGACTTTGATGATTTTACCTTAGAAGGATATGACCCCCACCCTCTTATCAGAGGAAGTGTTGCCGTATAAAAACAAAAAATCCGCTTTAAAGCGGATTTTTTAATTATATAGATAAAACACTATTTTCTGCTCCTGCATAATCATTCCAACGGAAAGAATCGGCTTCTGGTTCATTTACAAATTGACCATCAACTACATACTTAAATTCATAAGAGGCATCTTTATTTAAATCAAAAACACCTTTAAAAGTTCCGTTTTTTAATTTATTTAAAGTACCTGCTTCTTGATCCCAATTGTTAAAATCTCCAACAACTGAAGCTATTTTGGCTTCTTTTGCTTCTATTGAAAAAGTAACCTTACAAACTGGTTTTGTTTTTACAAATTGTTTTTTGATTGACATAACTATTTCATTTTTAGAATTATGAGACAAAGTAACTACAATTCGACGACGCAAAAAAACGGAAGTGGATTTTTAGGATTATGATAAAAACAGACGAAATTTTCAATCGGATTCTTATTTTAGAGGTTTTATTTCATTATTTCTAAAATAAGAAAACCTTTTCGTACTAAATAATTAATAATCAGCAAAATGACTTTTCAAAAATAAATTTTACCTTTATCAACTGAAAAACGTCGTTAAAACAAGATTTCTTAATCGTTAACCCTTTTTTATATTCAAAACTAATACCATAACTATGATTGTAATGATTGCGGCAGTTGCCGAGAATAATGCTTTAGGAAAAGACAACGAATTGGTTTGGCACCTGCCTAATGATTTCAAAAGGTTTAAAGAATTAACCTCAGGCCACTACATCATTATGGGAAGAAAAACGTTCGAAAGTTTTCCAAAACCTTTACCTAATAGAACACATATAGTTATTACAAGACAGCAAAATTATCAGCCCGATGGCTGTATTGTGGTCAATAGCATTGAAAACGCTATTAAAGCCTGTCCTGAAAATGAAACCATTTATATTATTGGTGGAGGAGAAATTTACAATCAAGCGCTTGCTTTTTCAGATACAATCGAGATTACTAAAGTACACGGGAAATTTGAAGCCGATGCTTTTTTTCCAGAAATAAAAGCGGAAGAATGGGAATTAGTTCAATCGAATTTTAATGCTAAAGACGAAAGACATCTTTATGATTACACTTATCAAACTTTTGTAAAGAAATAAATACTCTTTTTTCAATGTCTTGGGAGAATGAAATGTCTTCTGCCTTTTTAAATATTTCACTACCAAATACCACGATGGTAGCAAAAACGAATAAATTTAAAGTTTCCAAAAACAAATTAATTCTTAAGAACGTGTTTTGCGCTAGACTAGTATCATCCCTTAAAAGAGATACTAAAAAGGCATTAAGATCAATTTAAATTAGCCACACAAAAGCTAATTATTTGATTTTCAATCATTAACTCCCAATAAAACATTGAAAAAAAATATTTTTCTCTGATGGTAAAATTGAACATTAAATTACGGCACTACAATACCCACTTTTAGTGATTTTTGAAGTTTTTATTAAACTAAAAAGATTGGACCAAAACACAATTATTTAGTTGATAGAGTTTCGTTATATTTGCACAAACAAAAAAGATGGCTGAGAAAATTACTCCTTACAAAGACTCTTCTTTGAGCAAAAAAGAACAAGTTGCTCAAATGTTTGATACTATTTCAGGAAATTACGACAATCTAAACCGAGTAATCTCATTTGGAATTGACGTGAAATGGCGCAAAAAAGTACTTAAAATGGTAGCAAAATCCAATCCAAAAACTATTTTAGATATTGCTACTGGAACAGGTGATTTAGCGATACTAATGGCACAAACTAAAGCTGATAAAATTATTGGTTTAGATATATCGGCAGGAATGCTGGAAGTTGGAGTCCAAAAAATTGCCTCAAAAAATTTATTCCAAACTATCGAAATGGTTTTAGGAGACTCCGAAAATATTCCTTTTGAAGACAACTATTTTGATGCTATTACTGTGGCTTTTGGAGTTCGTAATTTTGAAAATTTAGAAAAGGGACTAACTGAAATTTTACGCGTTTTAAAACCTAATGGAACTTTTGTCATTTTAGAAACTTCTGTTCCTGAAAAGACACCCTACAAACAAGGCTATCAATTTTACAGCAATAACATTTTACCATTAATTGGGAAACTATTTTCAAAAGACGATGTAGCTTATGGTTATTTATCCGAATCTGCAGCTGCGTTTCCGTATGGAGAAAAGTTAAACAATATTTTAAGAAAAATTGGGTTTATAGATGTTGTAGCTTTACCTCAAACATTTGGAGTGGCTACTATTTATTCTGCTTCTAAAAAATAATATGAAAAAGCTCGTTTTCTTACTATTGATTCTTTTTACAACAAGTATTCATGCTCAATTTACTCAAAGTATTTTTAGCAAGAATCCTGTAATTCATTTAGAAACATGGCAGGAACAAAAATTATATTTTGGATTTTTCTTAGGATTAAACTCTTATGATTTCAAGTTCAACTACAAAGCAAATATAACCGAGGATATTCAAGTTCAAAAAACAACCGGCTTCAATGTAGGACTAGTTGCGGACGCCCGACTTCAAAAATACTTCAACTTGCGATTTGAACCTGGATTGTATTATACCAAAAGATCTTTAAATTATCCCGATAGTTATTTTATAAATTTCACACTTCCTGCAAAACCGTCTGATAAAATTCGAGAAGTAAATAGTACGTATATCCACCTTCCTTTGTTATTGAAGTTTTCTGCATTGCGCACTGGAAACATTCGCCCTTATCTACTTAGTGGAGTTTCAACAACTTTAAATTTATCTAGTAATTCAAAATCCGTAGAGGATAATTTTGCGCAACGATTTAGAGTAAAAGCATGGAGTCCTAATTATGAATTGGGATTGGGAATCGATATTTTTTCAGAGTATTTTATCTTTTCTCCTTCGGTTAGAGGAGTCTTTGGATTGAAAGACGAACTAATTCAAGACAATGATCCAACTAGTCCTTGGACAAGCAACATCGAATCCATGCGAACTAGGGGTTTGTTCATTAACTTTACTTTTCACTAAAAACTAAAGAGAACAGCGACGAAATTCACTCAATACAATTGCTGTTGCCGTAGCCACATTTAAACTTTCTGTTTTTTGAATTGCTCCAAAACGAGGAATTGTCAATCTATTTTTGATGATTTTCTCTAATTCAGAAGAGATTCCATTGGCCTCATTTCCCATCACAATAATGCCTACTTGTGGCAAAGACGCTTTATAAATATTGTCGCCGTTCATGAAAGTCCCAAAAACAGGCAATGAAGTGGTTGTTAAAAAATCATTCAAATCTACATAACTCACATTGACGCGTGCTATAGATCCCATCGTAGCTTGCACTACTTTTGGATTGTAAATATCTACCGTTTCTTTAGAACAAATAAGTTGGTGAATTCCAAACCAATCACACAAACGCATAATAGTACCTAAATTTCCAGGATCTCTAACAGCGTCTAACGCTACTATTAATTCGGATGTTGTAATTTGCTTTTCTTTAGGCATTTTAAAAACTGCCAAACAAGTATTAGGCGTAGCTAAAGCACTTATTTTTTTCAAATCCGCTTCAGATACAAGTGTTTTTAGACTATTAGAAACCGTTTCAAAATCATTTTGAGTGGTATATAAATGTTCTAATTCAAAACTGGCATCAAGCAATTCTTGAACGCCTTTGATCCCTTCAGCAATAAACAACTGATGTGCTATTCGCTGTTTTTTTTGGTGCAAACTCGATATAAGCTTTATTTGGTTTTTACTAACCATAAAAAAATGTACTTTTGAATTAAATTTTTAGAACAGTTGAAAAAGATTTCTACAAAAATAGCAGCATTTATTCTAATTGCAATATTTATTTCCGCATGCAACTCGGTAAAGCGCGTTCCAAACGGTAAATTTTTGTTGACTAAAAACGAAATTTTCGAAAATACCAAAGTGCTTTCAGACGAAATTACTTTTGATCAATTGTATCAAAAACCGAATAGTAAAATTTTAGGCATTCCTTTCTTATTGGCCATTCACAATTGGGCCAACCCAAATCCTGACTCCACATATCAAGCTAAATTTAAAAACGATCCAAGAAAATACGCAAGAATGTCCAAATGGCTTTCTGCTAAACAGGTAGACCGATTAGGAAATTCTTTTTGGTACCACGGCATTCATGATTTCTTAAAAAATGCGGGGGAAGCCCCTGTAATTTTTGACAAAATAAAAACTGAAAAATCCATTTCTCGATTAAAATACCATTATTTCAACAAAGGCTATTTTGACGTGAAAGCTAATTATACATTTGATAGTATTGGCCCTAAAAAAGCTAAAGTAAAATATGTAGTTACACTAGGAAAACCATATCTTATTGATTCAGTAAATACAGCTATTGCTACACCCGTTTTGGATTCTTTGTACCAAACTATTAAAACTAATTCTTTTATCAAATTAGGTACCCAATACAAAACTGAAGATTTTGAAAATGAAAAAAATCGTATTACAACTCATTTTAGAAATAGCGGCGCTTACCATTTTCAACCCAATAATATCACCTTTGATATTGACACTATTAATAAAAAAAACGAAGCTACTATTAATTTAAAAATAAGCAACCATAGCTATCAAAAACAAGATTCTACTAAGATAGCACCTTTTAAATTACTCCGAATTAGTGAAGTAAAAATATTCACCGACTATTCCGCCGCTGACACCAATGCCAAAATTACAGATAGTGTATCCTTCAAAAATTTTAATCTGTACAGCAGAACTAAATTAAGATACAAACCATACGCCATTACAAACGCAGTATTTATTACAAAAGGAGGCTTTTTCTCTGACACCAAAACCAGTTTGACAAGTCGTTATTTAAGTAATCTCAAAATTTTCAATTACCCTTCTATTATTTACGAAGTAGACAAAAGAGATTCGACTTCACAATCCTTGATTGCAAAAATTTATTTAACCCCTAAGAAAAAATACAACTTTGGGCAATCTATTGACATTACTCATTCCAACATACAAAACATAGGACTAGGATTTAGTCCATCTATTTCTATTCGGAACGTATTCAATGGCGCAGAGACTTTGGAATTTTCCGGGCGTGCCAATGTTGGTTCCTCTAAAGATTTTGCCAATCCGAACGATGTTTTTTTCAATGCATCAGAACTAGGAATTGATTTGAAATTAAATTTTCCAAGAATAGTAATCCCTTTCAATACTGAAAAAATCATCCCTAAAAGTATGATTCCATCTACATTAATCACCTCTGGATACTCCACTCAGAAAAATATTGGATTGGACAAAGAAAATTTCACAGGAGCAATTAGTTATAATTGGACTCCTAAAAAAAACAACACCGCTCGATTTGATTTATTCAATGTGCAATTCGTTAGAAATTTGAACCCTAAAAATTATTTTAATGTATACACCTCATCTTATAATGCATTAAATGAATTAGCCAAGAATCCAAATTACAAAGTAAATCAAAGTTATTTTGACAGCGAAAACAATTTAATTATTGAGAACGGGACCAATGGCTTTATCCAAGATGTTTTGGGCTCATCACCAACGATAACAACTTCTACATCGGATTATTCAGCAATAAAAAGCATTGAAGAACGACGCATACGATTAACTGAAAATGATTTTATCTTAGCCACCAATTTTAGTTTTTCTAGAACCAACAAAAAAGACATTTCAGACAATAATTTTTATCTTTTTAAAACAAAAATCGAATCTGCAGGTTCAATCCTATCCTTATTTGCAAGTACAGCCAAATTAGAGAAAACAACAGATAATCGGTACAAAATCTTCCATTTAGAATATTCCGAATACATTAAAACCGAATTTGATTTTATCAAGCTTTGGGATTTATCAAGAGAAAAAGTAATTGCCTTTCGAAGCTTTTTTGGCATCGCAATTCCGGTTGGAAATTCAACAAACATCCCTTTTTCTAGAAGTTATTACTCTGGAGGATCTAATGACAATAGAGGTTGGCAACCCTATAGCTTAGGTCCTGGAAGTACTGGAGGAGTAAACGATTTTAATGAAGCCAATATGAAAATCGCTTTGAGTACCGAGTTTCGATTTAAAATACTAGGAGATCTTAAAGGAGCTTTATTTGCTGATGCTGGTAATGTTTGGAACGTATTAGATAACACCGAAGACACCAAAGCTAAATTTAACGGGATTAATGATTTAAAGTCAATAGCGTTGGGTTCTGGATTTGGTTTACGCTACGATTTAAGTTTCTTCGTAATTCGTTTTGACCTAGGATTTAAAACGTATAACCCCGCTTATGAAAGTGGAAGCCGATGGTTAAAAGATTATAATTTTGGACGCTCAGTATTAAATTTTGGAATAAATTATCCTTTCTAATGCTAATTAATTCTTATTTTTGCGGTCTAAAAACTAAAAACAACTTAAAACAATTACAATGGCACACAACATCAAACCAGGCGTAGCAACGGGAGATCAAGTACAAGAGATCTTCAATTATGCGAAAGAGAAAGGTTTTGCACTTCCTGCAGTAAACGTTACTGGATCAAGTACAATCAATGGAGTTCTTGAAACAGCGGCAAAATTAAACGCACCAGTTATCATTCAATTTTCTAATGGTGGAGCGCAATTTAACGCAGGTAAAGGATTATCTAATGCAGGTGAAAAAGCAGCTATCGCTGGTGGAATTGCTGGAGCACTTCACATTCATACTTTAGCAGAAGCTTATGGAGCAACTGTAATTTTACATACTGACCACTGCGCAAAAAAATTATTGCCTTGGATTGACGGTTTGTTAGACGCTTCAGAAAAACACTTTGCCGAAACAGGGAAACCATTATTTTCTTCTCATATGATTGACTTATCTGAAGAACCAATCGAAGAAAATATTGAAATCTGTAAAGGATATTTAGCTCGTATGAGCAAAATGGGAATGACATTAGAAATCGAATTAGGAATCACTGGTGGTGAAGAAGATGGTGTTGACAACTCAGATGTTGATAGCTCAAAATTATACACTCAACCAGAAGAAGTAGCTTTCGCTTACGAAGAATTATCAAAAGTAAGTCCTAAATTTACTATTGCTGCTGCTTTTGGAAACGTTCACGGAGTTTACAAACCAGGTAACGTAAAATTAACTCCAAAAATCTTAAAAAATTCTCAAGACTTCGTTCAAAACAAATACAACACAGGAGCTAATCCAGTTGATTTCGTTTTCCACGGTGGATCAGGTTCTACTTTAGAAGAAATTAGAGAAGCTATTGGATACGGTGTAGTTAAAATGAACATCGATACAGATTTACAATTTGCTTATACTGAAGGAATCCGTGATTATATGGTTAAAAACATTGACTACCTGAAATCACAAATTGGTAACCCAGAAGGTGCTGATGTTCCAAACAAGAAATATTATGACCCAAGAAGATGGGTACGCGAAAGTGAAATCACATTCAACACAAGATTAGAGCAAGCATTTGCTGACTTGAACAATGTAAGCACTCTATAAGAATTGACAAATTGCGAATTGCGAAAATAACTTCGTAATTCGCAATTTATAATTTATAATTATATCAATATGGCTTGGTTTAAAAGACACGAAAAAGGAATCACCACTCCTACCGAAGAAAAAATGGATGTCCCAAAAGGTCTTTGGTACAAATCTCCAACAGGAAAAATTATTGATGCAGAGGAATTAGCACGTAACTTATACGTGAGCCCTGAAGATGATTTTCATGTTCGAATTGGAAGTGAAACTTATTTCGAAATTTTATTCGACAACAATGAATTTATTGAGTTGGATAAAAACATGACTTCAAAAGACTCTTTACATTTTGTAGATACCAAAAAATATTCAGATCGTCTAAAAGATGTGACTTCAAAAACCAAACTAAACGACGCTGTACGTACAGGAATTGGTAAGTCCAAAGGAAAAGACTTAGTCGTTTGTTGTATGGACTTTGCCTTTATTGGTGGTTCAATTGGAGGTGTTGTAGGTGAAAAAATAGTAAGAGGAATTGACCACGCCATCCAACACAAAATGCCATTTGTGATGATTTCAAAATCAGGTGGAGCACGTATGATGGAAGCGGCATTTTCTTTGATGCAATTAGCTAAAACATCGGTGAAATTAGTTCAATTAGCAGAAGCTAAACTGCCTTACATCTCACTTTGTACCGACCCAACAACTGGAGGAACTACAGCTTCTTATGCTATGCTTGGAGACATCAACATCTCTGAACCTGGCGCCTTAATTGGATTTGCTGGACCTCGTGTTGTTAGAGACACTACAGGAAAAGATTTACCGGAGGGTTTTCAAACTGCAGAGTTCCTTTTAGAACATGGTTTCTTAGATTTTATCACGCCAAGAAAAGAATTGAAAGACAAGGTCAACTTGTACATCGATTTGATTCAAAACAATGATATTAGATAAATAAAAAAATCCCGAATTACTTCGGGATTTTTTTATGCTTAAATTTGTTTTATTTTACATTCCTGTTCTAATCGCTTCTACAGGATCTAATTTAGAAGCTGTGATTGCAGGTAAAATACCAGAGATCAATCCAATTAATGCAGCCAAACCTGTCCCTAAGAATACATTACTCATACTCAACACAAACTCAAAGTCCAAGGCTTTAGTCAACACTACTGAAATTATCCAAACCAACGTCAATCCCACTACTCCACCAATTACAGAAAGAATAACCGCTTCAAATAAAAATTGAAATAAGATAAATCGGTTTTTAGCGCCTAGCGATTTTTGAATTCCTATTAGATTAGTTCGTTCTTTTACCGAAACAAACATAATATTGGCAATACCAAATCCTCCCACCAACAATGAAAACCCGCTGATAATCCATCCTACTAGATTCATCTGCCCTACGATCCCATCAATTAAATCGGTAAATCCAGACAAAACATTGATAAAAAAATTATCCATTTCATCGGTTTTCATTCCGCGGTAACTTCGCAATTTTTGTCCTAACTCTGCTTTAAAAGCATCCATATCCACCCCTTTTTCAGGCTTAACAAGAATTACTGGAGTCATTGCTTCGTTATTATCACCATACATTCGTCTTAAAAAATTAACTGGAATAAAAACAGACGTATCATTGCTATCTCCAAACATTCCTGCACCTTGTTTTTTCAATACCCCAATTACTGTGAAGCGCTGGCCATAAAGACGAATGTTTTTGCTAATTGGATTAGCTCCGTCAAAAAGATTTTGAGCAATTTCATTCCCTAAGACAATTACAGCCGATCCTGAATTCGATTCCGATTCATTATAAAATCGTCCTTCATCAAATTCCAAACCTTCAATTTCTATAAATTCATTTGATACAGGAACCACATTCACATCACTTACCGAAGCCGATTGGTATTTTATTGATTCTCTTTTAACAAAAAGTTGAAACCCCATTTGATCCAAATCGTTCATAGAACTTTTTAAATATTCATATTCGTCGTATTTTACATCAGGAAATTGTTCTCTTTTCCATTGAGGAATTTCAGATGGCCCAAAAGAAAATCGCATTAAATAAATGGTATTTTTATCTAAACTGCTCAAGTCTTTTTTGATTTTTTTATCCAATGAATCTACCGCGGCAAGAACCGCTATAATAGAAAAAATACCAATGGTAACTCCCAATAGAGAAAGTAAAGTTCGGAGTTTATTATTTCGCAAAGCATTCATTGCAAAACCAAAACTCTCTTTTAATAATCGAAGATATACCAGCATACTATTTTTCTTTTGTATCAATGTAAAATTGAGCAAATTTTATTCAAAATCCTAATAAAAAAAGTCTCCGTAATAAGTATTCATTTTTAGTAGAATGTTACAGCTTTAGAATGAAATTTATAATCAAAAAAAAACTATTTTTGCACTTTATAATTTTAACTACACAATGAGCACAACTAAATCTATTCAATCTGCATTAATTTCAGTATTTTCAAAAGACGGTCTTGAACCAATTGTAAGAAAATTGCATTCTCAAAATGTAACACTTTACTCTACAGGAGGAACAGAAGACTTTATCAAAAACATAGGCATTCCTGTAATTCCTGTTGAAGATATAACTTCTTACCCTTCTATCCTTGGTGGAAGAGTAAAAACATTACACCCAAAAGTTTTTGGAGGTATCTTAAACCGTCAAGATAATGAAAGTGATGTGCAACAAATGAAAGAATTTGACATTCCTCAAATTGATTTAGTAATTGTCGATTTATACCCTTTTGAAAAAACAGTTGCTTCAGGAGCTAGTGAAGCTGATATCATTGAAAAAATTGATATTGGCGGAATTTCATTGATTCGTGCCGCTGCAAAAAATTTCAAAGACACTGTAATTGTGGCTTCAGTTGATGACTATAGTTTGTTTTTGGATATGATTACCAATCAAAATGGAGCTACTACCTTAGAGGATAGAAAACTTTTGGCTACAAAAGCATTTCACGTTTCTTCACACTACGATGGAGCTATTTTTAATTACTTCAATACAGACGAAACGATTTACAAAGAAAGTATTGCTAACGGTCAAGTGTTGCGTTACGGAGAAAACCCACACCAAAAAGGGTTTTTCTTTGGCGAATTTGATAAAATGTTCAACAAAGTTCACGGAAAAGAGTTGTCTTACAACAACCTTCTTGACGTAGATGCTGCGGTGAATTTAATCAATGAATTCAAAAATGACGGCCCTACATTTGCCATTCTTAAACACAACAACGCTTGCGGATTAGCCTCGAGAAAAACGATTAGCGAAGCGTATTTAGCAGCTTTGGCTTGCGACCCAACTTCAGCTTTTGGTGGCGTGCTAATTGCCAATACCAAAATTGATGTAGCTACAGCAACCGAAATCAATAAGTTATTCTGCGAAGTAGTTATCGCTCCAGCTTTTGACTCAGAAGCTATCGCTATTTTAGAAGAAAAGAAAAACAGAATTATATTAGTCCAAAACGAAGTTGCTTTGCCACAAAGACAAGTTCGCACTTGTTTGAACGGAATTTTAGTTCAAGACAGAAATAACATTACAGATAGCAAAGAAGATTTAAAAACAGTAACAATAACTGCTCCAACGGCTCAAGAAGTAGAAGATTTGATTTTTGCTTCAAAAGTATGTAAAAACACCAAATCTAACACGATTGTTTTTGCTAAAAATGGAACTCTTATTTCTTCCGGAACAGGCCAAACTTCAAGAGTAGACGCTTTAATGCAGGCCATTGACAAAGCTAATGCTTTTGGTTTCGATTTACATGGAGCTTCTATGGCAAGTGATGCCTTCTTCCCATTTCCTGATTGTGTGGAGTTAGCAAAAAAAGCTGGAATCACTGCCGTAATACAGCCAGGAGGGTCAATTAAAGATCAATTGAGTATTGATTATTGCAATGAAAATAAATTAGCAATGGTATTTACAGGAACGCGTCATTTTAAACATTAATTTGTTTAACTTTGCTTGTTAGATAATTTTAAAATTTAAACCCCGCACAAGCTTATGGGATTTTTTGATTTCATGACCGAGGATATCGCAATCGACCTTGGTACCGCAAACACATTAATTATTCACAACGATAAAGTTGTTATAGATAGCCCTTCTATTGTTGCCCGAGACAGAATCTCGGGTAAAATCATTGCTGTTGGTAAAGAAGCCAACATGATGCAGGGGAAAACCCACGAAAATATCAAAACAATTAGACCATTGAAAGATGGGGTAATTGCAGATTTTGATGCGTCAGAGAAAATGATTAATATGTTTATTAAAAGTATTCCTGCGCTGAAGAAAAAGATGTTTACTCCTGCGCTACGAATGGTAGTTTGTATTCCTTCAGGAATTACCGAAGTAGAAATGAGAGCGGTGAAAGAATCGTGTGAAAGAGTAAATGGTAAAGAGGTATATTTGATTCACGAACCTATGGCTGCGGCGATCGGTATTGGGATTGATATTATGCAACCTAAAGGAAATATGATTGTTGACATTGGTGGTGGAACAACTGAAATTGCTGTAATCGCCCTTGGAGGTATTGTTTGCGACAAATCAGTAAAAATTGCCGGGGACGTATTCACGAATGATATTATTTATTACATGCGTACGCAACACAACCTATTTGTTGGAGAAAGTACTGCTGAAAAAATTAAAATTCAGATTGGAGCTGCAGTAGAAGATTTAGAAACTCCTCCAGAAGATATGTCGGTTCAAGGTCGTGATTTATTAACTGGTAAACCAAAACAAGTAGAAGTTTCTCACCGTGAGATTGCTAAAGCTTTGGATAAATCGATCCAACGTATCGAGGATGCTATCATGGAAACTTTATCACAAACACCTCCAGAATTAGCCGCTGACATCTACAATACTGGAATCTATCTTGCAGGTGGTGGTTCTATGTTAAGAGGACTTGACAAAAGAATTTCACTAAAAACGGACTTACCTGTTTATATTGCAGAAGATCCTTTAAGAGCAGTAGTTAGAGGTACTGGAATGGCACTTAAAAATATCAATAGATTTAAAAGTATCTTGATTAAATAGTCTTTTTTCTAAGAAGAAGTCACAAATAATACATTTAAAAAATGCAGCAAATTTTTAATTTTATATTTAAAAACAGTAATCGCTTACTGTTTTTGCTGCTTTTGGGTATTTCGTTAACGCTAACTATTCAATCCCATTCTTTTCATAGAAGTAAAGTGATTAGTTCGGCTAATTTCTTAAGCGGAGGCGTTTACGAGCAACTTAGCGAATTTGATGAATACCTGAATTTAAAATCACAAAACGAAGCATTGGCACAAGAAAATGCAACGCTAAAAAGTATTTTATTTAATAAAAAAGACACAACTGTCGCTAGAAAATTAGACAGTATAAAAGGAGTTAAATCAAGTGATATTATTGTTTCAAGAGTAATTCATAACTCTTATAGCGTTCATGAAAATTATTTAACCTTAAGTTCTGGAGAGCTACAAGGTGTAAAACCAGACATGGGAGTAGTGAATAGCCTAGGAATCGTTGGTATCATAGACAACACCTCTCCTCATTATGCAACAGTAATTAGTATTTTAAATAAAAAATCCCAAATTAATGCTAAAATCAAAAAATCAAATCATTTTGGTTCTTTGATTTGGAATGGAAAAAGCACAGGTTTTGTACAATTAATTGACGTTCCTAGACTAGCATCCGTTAGAAAAGGAGACACCATTGTTACCGGAGGTCAATCTGTTATTTTCCCAGAGAATATCAATATTGGTACTATTGACAAAGTTTATATCGACAACGAAACCAACTATTATACTTTAGACATAAAATTATTTAATGATATGACCAATCTTGGACATGTTTATATTATAAAAGGAAAAGACCGTCAAGAAATTATGAATCTAGAAAAACGGGAAGAAGATGAATAGTAGTTTATTTTTCAACATTTTTAGATTCTTCATCTTATTAATCATTCAAATTATTGTTTTCAACAACATTAATTTAATAGGTTTCATCAGTCCGTTTCCTTACATCTTATTCATTATACTATATCCCGTAAATGGAAATAAGTCAGGCTTATTAATAGCCAGTTTCTTTTTAGGTCTTATTTTAGATATGTTCAGTAATTCAGGCGGAATTCACACTACTGCTTGCTTAACGTTAGCTTATTTCAGACCTGCTGTTTTTAAATTTGCCTTTGGAGTGAGTTACGAGTACCAAACTATAAAACTAAATGATGTACTAACTCCTGAGCGATTCTCGTTTATATTAGTATCGGTACTCATTCATCATTTAACATTATTTATTCTAGAAGCATTTCAATTCAGTCTCTTTTGGGATATCTTAATACGAACGCTACTCAGTAGTGTACTCACAATTGCTATTTGTATCATCATCATATATCTAATTAAGCCAAACAAAAGATGAGAAAAGTTTTGCTGCCTACCTTAATTATTGTTGCAGCATCATTGCTGGTAATACGAATTTTCTATCTACAAATTATTGATGATTCATTCAAATTGAAATCAGACAATAACGCTATCAAGATAAAATACGACTACCCTGAAAGAGGTTATATTTATGACAGAAACGGGAAACTACTTGTTTCTAATCAAGCGTCGTACGATATTATGGTTATCCCAAGGGAAATCAAAAATTTAGACACTATTGAATTTTGCGAGTTACTGGATATTACTAAGGAAGACTTTGTCAAAAAAATCGAAAAAGCAAAAGTGTATAGCCCTAGATTGCCTTCTGTTTTCTTAACTCAATTGAATAAAATTGAATTTGCAGCTTTCCAAGAAAAAATCAGAAAATTTGAAGGTTTCTATTTTCAAAAACGTTCGTTACGTGACTACGAAGTCAATTTTGGCGCCAATGTTTTTGGCTTTATTACTCAAGCAAGTGAAAATCTGGTAGCCAAAAATCCATATTATAACAGTGGAGATTTAATTGGAAAACAAGGTGTTGAAGAAAGTTACGAAGAAATTCTACGCGGAATCAAAGGGGTAAAATACATTCAAAAAGACAAATACAACAGAGAAATAGGTTCTTTTAAAGAAGGAAAATACGATACCATTGCTGTACAGGGAGAAGACATTAACTTGAGTATTGATGCAGAAATTCAAAAATATGGAGAGGAGTTAATGATTAATAAGCGTGGTGGAATTGTCGCAATTGAACCAAAAACAGGAGAAATACTGGCTCTAGTAACAGCACCTTCGTACGATCCTGCCATATTAGTAGGAAGACAACGTTCAAAAAATTACACCCAACTATATAAAGATTCTATTGCAAAACCTTTGTATGACCGAGGACTATTAGCTGAATATCCTCCAGGATCTCCTTTCAAAATCATGACTGGATTAGTAGCCTTACAAGAAGGAGTAATTAATGAACAAACCAGTGTGGCTTGCCATCACGGATTTAGTTATGCTAGAGGTCGATTCATGCGATGTCACTGCCATGGAGGAATGCTACAATTACACCGAGGGATTTACGAATCATGCAACGCCTTTTTTGGTACTGCCTATATGAAAACTATTAATAAATATGTCAAACCAGCTTCGGCTGTGGATGTTTGGAGTAACCATGTGAAAAGTTTTGGCTTAGGCCAATTTATGGGATATGATCTCCCAACAGGAAGAAAAGGAAATATTCCAGATTCTAAAACATACAAGCGAATTTATCCAAATGGAGGTTGGAGAAGTACAGCAATTGTATCTAATGCTATTGGACAAGGCGAAGTTTTAATGACTCCTATACAATTAGCTAATATGATGGCTACTATTGCTAATAAAGGCTATTATTACACCCCTCACATCATCAAAAAGATAGAAGGAAAACCTATTGATAAAAAATTTACTACAAAACACGTCACCACAATTGACAGAAAGTATTTTAGTCCGATAATAGACGGTCTATTTGACGTATATAATTTAGGAACTGCTTACCACCTAAAAGTAGAAGGAATAGACATTTGTGGAAAAACGGGGACTGCAGAAAATTTCGCCAAAATTGGAGGGAAAAGAACTCAATTAGAAGACCATTCTATCTTTGTAGCTTTTGCGCCGAAAGACAATCCTAAAATTGCAATTGCAGTAATGGTAGAAAACGGAGGGTTTGGAGCAACCATTGCTGGTCCTATTGCCAGTTTAATGATTGAAAAATACCTCAGAAAAAAGATTACACGTACGGACTTAGAGACTCGAATATTAAACAAAAGTTTGCAAGGTCAATATGCCAAATTGGGCGGACTTTCTGAAACTGTAAAACGAGAAATGAGGAGACAGGATTCAATTATACAGAGTAAAACAACCACTCCGCAGATCAAAAAAGACACCCTTAAGTCCACTAAAAAAGTTACTCGTTAACCCATGAAAAATCAAAGTATAACAAACAACATTGACTGGAGTTGCGTTATTATTTATAGCGCATTAGTACTATTGGGTTGGCTCAATATTTATTCGTCTTCTTTGTCCTCTATGGAAGGAACTTCAGAGAAACAATTTATATTTATTGCCTTGACTATTCCTTTAATCTTTGTAGTGCTTTTCGTAGATGGAAAATTCTATGAAAAATATGCTTCTATTATTTTTGGCATTTCACTACTATCGCTAATTGGGCTATTTGCTTTCGGTAAAACTATTGCAGGTCAGCGTTGTTGGTATGGTTTTGGAAGTTTTACTTTACAGCCTTCAGAATTTGCAAAATCAGCTACTGCATTGGCATTAGCCAAATACCTAAGTGACACCCAAATTAATCTCAAATACACCAATAGACAAGTTCAAGCATTAGCCATCGTGTTTTTACCTGTATTGCTAATCTTACCTCAACCAGACCCTGGAAGCGCTTTAATATACAGTGCTTTTTTCCTGGTTTTATATCGTGAAGGGCTTCCTTCTTGGTATATTTGGACTGGATTCTCTGCTATTCTTTTATTCGTTTTAACTTTAATTTTACAGCCACAATATGTTATTTTATTGGCTCTTTTAGTTATTGTATTTGTCTACTACAAGTCCAGATTAGCTGATAGGAATATTGTTCTCAGCGGAATCTTATTCACTTTAATTTCAGGATTCGTATTGTCAGTAAACTATGTTTTTAAACATGTTTTTAAACAACACCACCGAGACCGTTTCAATATTTTATTAGGAAAAACAGTCGATATGAAAGGTATTGGATACAATACTAATCAATCAGAAATTGCGATTGGATCAGGAGGTTTTTTTGGAAAAGGCTTTTTAGAAGGCACTCAAACCAAAGGAGGTTTTGTACCGGAGCAACATACCGATTATATTTTCACTACAGTAGGTGAAGAATGGGGATTTTTAGGATCTTTGATTGTAATCGCCCTTTTTGTTGCCTTATTACTTCGAATTATCTACTTGGCTGAAAGGCAAAAAACCAAATTTAGTAGGGTGTATGGTTATTGCGTAGCGGGAATATTGTTCATTCATTTCTTTGTGAATATCGCAATGGTAGTAGGTATTTTCCCAACCATTGGGGTCCCTCTTCCTTTCTTTTCTTATGGAGGTTCTGGATTATGGGGATTTACAATTTTGCTTTTTATCTTCTTGAAAATGGATGCCAACAAAGTAAACGAATGGTAATTTGATATAAATCAATTAAATACAATAAGAAAGCCCTCAAATTGAGGGCTTTCTTATTTGTACACTGTACTAAACTACGATTTTACTAGTTTATTACTTTTCAACTTTGCATCCATTGGTTTTTTTACCACCGTTTTTGATTGCAAGTCATCCAATACATTTAAAGCTTCTTCTACATAAATATCTTTGGACAATGATTCGTGCCAACGATCTCTTTTCTCTTTCAAAGTGCTATCTTTAGACATTACTTCTGCCTCATAAGGCAACGAACTAAACTTCAGATTGTTTTTGTAATTCTGAAGCGGTTTGTATTTCTTTGCTTTTTCTTCAATTTGCTTTTGAGCCAATTTGAATTGATCAATATTCAGACTATATACATAATCTTCACTACGGCTATCAATCCATTTGGCATTGTCTTCTACTAGTTGAAATTGTGCATTTTGAGTAATTCTGTTTTTACTATTCGCTATCGCTTGGTTAAATTTTTTGTTATTTGTCCAAACACCGTATTGCGCTGGATCAATTTTATCCCAAGGCATTGCATTATGCACATCGCGTTCTCCCATTTTTAAATAGGCATAACGGTCTGGCATCACCACATCACTGCTTACGCCTTCTAATTGTGTTGAACCACCATTAATTCTGTAAAATTTTTGAGTGGTGGTTTTCAAAGCACCTAAATCCCCTACCGAACTACTACGCACAAACTGATTCAAATCAATTACATTTTGTACAGTCCCTTTACCATAGGTTTGTTTACTACCGATAATAATGCCTCGTTTATAATCTTGAATAGCTGCCGCCAAAATCTCAGAAGCCGAAGCAGAAAAACTATTCACCATAATTACTAAAGGTCCGTCCCACTCAATTTTTTTATCTCTATCATAGAGCACTTCTTTCCTTTTACCTGCAGATTTAATTTGGACAATTGGACCTTCTTCGATAAACAATCCCGCAATATCAACAACCGTTGATAAAGACCCTCCGCCATCATCACGAACGTCTAATACAATACCGTTAACACCTTCTTTTTTCAAACGAGAAACTTCTAATGCTATATCTTTGCCAGCATCTCTACCTTCTTTATTTTCAAAATCAATATAGAATTTTGGCAAATAAATTACCCCATATTTTAATCCGTCTTTCTCAACAACACTTGATTTAGCATAGGTTTCCTCAATCTCAACAATATCTCTAATGATTGAAATCACTTTAATAGTTCCATCTACCTTCTTAACCGTTAAACGTACCTCAGTACCTTTTGGCCCTTTGATTTTCTTTACTACATCATCCAAACGCATTCCCACCACATCAACTGGTTGTTGGTTTCCTTGACCTACTTTAATGACTACATCACCCGCTTCAAGCTGTTTGCCTCTCCAGGCAGGTCCTCCCGAAATCAATTCTGAAATTTCAGTATAATCATTTTTCTTTTGCAAACGCGCTCCGATACCTTCCAATTTACCGCTAATACTTACATCAAAACGCTCTTTTTCTTCGGGCGCTAAGTAGTTCGTGTGTGGGTCAAAACGCGCTGTAATGGTGTTCAAATACACTGAAAAATAATCGCTCCTATCCAAATCCTTAATGAACCCAAAATATTCGTCCAATGATTTCAATGAACTCTCTCTTGTATCTTTTTCTAACTCTGCAAAAGTTTTCACTTTTCCAGCATCAGCAGGAACTTGTTTATTGCTTTCAGCAGTATTTTCTTGGAAAGCACCTTCTGGATTGATTGGAGTCGCCGCTTCTTTTAAATCTTTATCTACTTTACCATTGTTTTCTTGAATCTCTAAACGATCCACTAAAGACGATAAGGTCGATAGTTTAATTTGCTTGCGCCATCTTTCATTTAGCTCTGCTGCATTTTTGGCATACGACATTTTCTCATAATTCGTATTGAACGATTCGTCCACTTTATAATCAAACGGTTGGTCCAAAACTAATTTATAGATGGCTATACTCTCCTCTATACGCTGTATTAATCGCGTGTAAGTCAAATCAAAAAACGTCAAGTCCTTATTTAGAATTTGATTATCCAATTCCAATTCGAATTTAGAAAACTCAACAATATCTGATTGTAAGAAAAAACGTTTTGATGGATCCAAGGCCTCGATATAATCTTTGTAAACCCCTTTAGAAAATTCATCATCCATTGTTGCTGGACTATAATGCCCTTTTTCAAGTACAAACGTCAATAATTCAATCAACAATTTGTCTTTTTCTGGATCAGTTGAATTAGCATAATTGGACTTAAAAGCCAACAATGATAATGACAGAAAGGTGACAACTAAGAGTATTTTATAGTTTCTTTTCATAAAGGTTATTATAGTATTCATCAAGTTTTTTGTCTAAATTACAGTAAAAATAATACCAACAATTATAAGGATGACATAATTTTTTGTTAAAGATATAAAATTGTTCTTTTTGGCAAAGATTAAATAGTTGAAGTTGGTATTTTTTGTTTTTCTTTGTTTATTATTTTTGCCAAAGTCTATTTAATCACACTAATTCAACACCCTATTGAAAAACAAAACCGACATACTCCTTGGGTTCGTTATTGGATTAATTACTTCCCTCTTAGGTTGTTTTTTATTCATTCGTTTATTCACTGATTATACCTTTGTAACAGGAATCGAATTATTACAAACCGATGGTAAATTAGGCAAGATTATCACTTTAGGAACTGTCTTGGATTTAATCGTTTTTTGGTCTTTACTAAAATCACACAAAGAGTTCATGGCACGCGGTGTAATTTTGGCAGTGATTGTTCTCACCATAGTTACTTTGTTTGTATAACTTTCAGAAAAATACGCAATAAAAAAGATGAAATATTACATTATAGCTGGAGAAGCTTCGGGCGATTTACACGGAGCCAATTTAATGAAAGCCTTATACCTTGAAGACCCGAAAGCCGAGATTCGTTTTTGGGGAGGCGATTTGATGCAAGCTGTTGGCGGAACTTTGGTAAAACATTACAAAGAACTCGCTTTCATGGGATTTATTGAAGTCCTATTCAATTTAAAAACCATTTTAAACAACATTAAAGTTGCCAAAAAAGATATTTTGGAGTTCCAACCTGATGTAATCGTTTTTATTGATTATCCCGGATTTAACTTGCGTATTGCCAAATGGGCAAAAACTTTGAATATCAAAACCCATTATTATATTTCGCCTCAAATTTGGGCCTGGAAAGAAAATAGAATTAGCGATATCAAGCACGATGTAGACCAGATGTATGTGATTTTGCCTTTTGAAAAAGAGTTTTACGAAAACAAACACCACTACCCTGTTCACTTTGTGGGACATCCTTTGATTGATGCAATACACAGCCAATCACCAATTGATTCCGCTATTTTTAGAAAAGAAAACCAGTTAAATGACCAACCTATTATTGCTATTTTGCCGGGTAGCCGAAAACAAGAAATCACCAAAATGCTATCCGTAATGTTAAGTGTAGTCAATGATTTTCCAGGCTACCAATTTGTGATTGCAGGTGCGCCAAGTCAAGAATTTTCTTTTTACGAAAAATTCATTACCAATGACAACATCAAATTCATCTCGAATAAAACCTACTCGTTACTGCAAATCGCCACAGCTGCTTTAGTAACTTCTGGAACGGCTACATTAGAAACGGCTCTTTTTAAAGTTCCCGAAGTAGTATGCTACAAAGGGAGTTGGGCTTCGTACCAAATTGCCAAACGCATCATTACCTTGAAATACATTTCGTTAGTGAACCTCATCATGGATAAAGAAGTCGTGACGGAATTAATTCAAGACGACTGTACCACGCAACGCATCAAAGAAGAATTAGCTAAAATTTTGGAAGGCGACCATCGTACCCAAGTTTTAGCCCATTACGATCAATTAGAGCAACAACTAGGAGGTATTGGTGCGAGCCAAAAAACAGCGCAGTTGATTGTGGCTGATTTGAAGTAGTTTTAAAATTTATACTAAAAAGCTTCCCGCCTTTAAAAGGTGAGAAGCTTTTTTAATTTTTATATAGTGGGTTTTTAATTTTTTGTATTTTAGTAACATGAAAGTTTTGCAATTCCCCCTAGCAAGAGTTACATTGGTTTTTATTGTCGGTATTCTATTTGCCTATCATACACAACCTCGTCCCAATCTTGTGTTCGCCTCCCTTTTTGTGGCTACCTTAGTATTGGGTGGTGTTTATTTTTGGTGTACCCAAAAACCACATCGCCCTCGTTATTTTGGTTTGACTGTTTATGGACTTGCTTTTGCTATTGGTGTAAGTACCCAAACCATTCACACTGCCTCGTATCAAAAAAATCATTACACTCAAATTCAAAACGTTTTTGAGCAACCCCATACTTTTACATTGCTACTCAACGAAAAATTAAAAAACAATGACTTTAGTCAGCGGTATGTGGCTTTGGTACGCCAAATAGACAAAACCCAATGTTCTGGAAAATTACTGCTCAACATCAGAAAAGACAGTTTGCATCATGTTTTTGTTATTGGCAATCGACTCCAAATTCAAGGTAGTTTGTATCCCAACAGTAGTCCAAAAAATCCCAACCAATTTGATTATGGGAAATACCTAGCAAACAAACAAATCTATAGTCAACTGTATGCCGACGCTACTGATATCAAATTAAGTTCTCTGATCGAAAAAGACATTTGGTATTATACTGCCCAAATTCGGAATACCATCATTGACAATTTAAAAAAAGACGGCTTTCACTCCACAGAACTGAATGTAGCTGTCGCTTTGCTTCTCGGTCAACAACAAGACATTGATCCTGAAATTATACAAGACTACCAATATGCGGGAGCAGTCCATATTTTATCCGTTTCGGGCTTGCACATTGGTTTCATATTATTGTTTGTCACCTTCATACTTAAGCCAGTCCCTAACAATAGAAAAGGTTCGTTGCTGAAATTGATGATTATTTTGTGTTCGCTTTGGATATTTGGAATATTAGCAGGATTAGCCCCTTCAGTGGTGCGTTCAGTAACTATGTTTTCTTTCGTAGCCATTGGACAACACCTTCGCAGAAGCGTGAATATTTACCACACTTTATTAGTCTCTATTTTACTAATTTTATTAGTACAGCCATCATTTCTTTTTGACGTGGGTTTCCAATTGAGTTATTTGGCGTTGTTTTTTATTATATGGTTTCACCCTTTGCTGTCTAGCCTTTGGGAACCCAAAAATAAAATTTCAAAATACATCTGTGACATTCTCAGTGTTTCTTTTGCCGCACAAATTGGAACACTCCCTTTGAGTTTGTATTATTTTCATCAGTTTCCAGGATTGTTTTTCATAACCAATTTGGTCATCATTCCTTTAACAGGATTCATTATGGGATTGGGCGTGTTAGTGATGGTATTAGCCTTTTTTGACCAATGTCCTTTTTTCTTATCTAAAGCATTGGAATGGAGTTTGTTTGTAGTGGACAAAATCATCCATACCATCGCGAATGCAGAACAATTCATTATTAAAGATATTCCTTTTACACTAACCTTCCTTTTGATTAGTTATGCGGTAGTTTTCAGTGGCATTCTTTGGTTTAAGAAACCGCAGTTTCAACGTTTGGTTGCTGTCTTAGTCTCGGTTATTGTAGTACAAATTGCTTTTTTATGGAACGAATGGACAATAGAAAACCAACAAGAATGGGTAGTCTTCAATTCAAAAAAGAACACCTTGATTGCCGAACGCAACGGTAAAGCTGTTACGCTTTACGCAAATGATAGCCTCCAAAAAGTCGGTGCAAAAAACAACACACTCAATGCCTATCTTGTGGGTAATTTTAGTCATTTGGCTGCAACCAAAGAATTAAAAAACAGTATTTTCTTCGATGGAAAGCGTATTTTGATTTTAGATAGTACAGGCGTGTATCCAAAACAGCAGCATCCCGATATCATTGTTTTGACCCAGTCTCCTAAAATTAATTTAGAACGACTTATTCAAATAAGCCAACCTACAGAAATTGTCGCCGATGCGTCCAATTACAAAACTTTGCAGAAATTATGGAAAGCCAGTTGTGAAAAAGAAAAAATCCCTTTTCACTCGACTAGTGAAAAGGGATTTTATATCCTGCGTTAAAGCAGTTATTTTTTCTTCAAAATTCCATCAGCAACTGCTAACCATGCTTTAGGTCCACCAGCTACATACCCTGTATTGCCCAACGCTTGAAAATTAATTTTTCCCGCTGATTCTTGTACATTGCTAAAAAATACCGTTGGATACCCTTGAATACCAAAAATTTGTTGCAACTGCCCGTTTTGTTGTTTGATTTCGTTGGTTTGTGGTTTACTTCTTGGGTAATCCAATTCGACCAAAACCACATTATCTTTTGCCCAAGTAGCAAATTCAGGTGTTCTCAAAACTTCTTTTTGCAAACGAATACACCAACCGCACCAGTCACTCCCAGTAAAAAATAACAACAATGGCTTTTTAGTTTTCTTAGAAACTTCAATCGCTTTATTTACATTGGTTTCCCAATACAATTCTTGTGCTTGTAGAGTAATTGAACCTAAAACAAATGCTAAGGTGATAATTATTTTTTTCATTTTGTTGTATTTTTTATGATACCAAAATTAGTGATTTATTTTACTTCTTGCATTAACTTTTTTACCAAAGGTGTAATCACAATTAAAAAAGCACCAGCAATAATAGAATAAATGGCCAATTGATAATAACCTTCGGTGTACGATTGTAATTTAGAAATTAAAGTATTTCCTGTATCTGAATTGGACATAGCAGCACCTAATTTTCCTGCGGCTAATTGACCAAATGCACTTGCCAAAAACCACAATCCCATCATCATTCCAAAAAGGCGTTTTGGCGAAAGTTTAGTAATAATAGACATTCCAATGGGGCCTAAACACAATTCGCCAACGGTAGTTACCAAATAAGCAAAGGTAAACACGTTCAAAGAGGCAATTCCTTTTACATTAGCAAAAAATCGGGTGAGGTAAAAGATATAAAACGAAGCGCCAAGGAATAAAAATCCAATTCCGAATTTCACAATCGTATTCGGTTCTATTTTTTTCTTCCCTAACCACAACCATAGCAATCCAATTAACGGACTCAATACAATCACAAAAAAAGTATTGGAACTGTTGTTGACAACATTAGGGTCGATATGAAAAAATAGCAAACTATCATTCAGATTGTCTTTTGCAAAAAGGGATAATGAACCACCGCTTTGCTCGTAAATAGCATTGAATAAAAAGTAAAAAAAGATAAATAAGAACGCCGCAATTAATTTTTTTTGCAAGGTGATATTCTTCAAATTCACTGTTTCGATTACAAAATATAAAATTGCTAGCACTCCTATTGTGTACATAAAGTAGTCTGTATAATCCGTGTTTTTTACCATTAAAAATATCAATGGAATACTCAACAACGAACCTACATACACTGCAATTTCTCTAACTTTTCTTTTATTGGACGCTAAATTTAATAAGGGGGAATCTCCAATTGGTCCCAAATGTTTTTTGGTCAACAAAAATGTAATTAAACCTAAAAACATCACAATAGCCGCCGATAAGAAACACCATTGCCAAGAATAATATTTCCCTAAATAAATACACAGCGCCCCTCCTAAAAGTCCGCCCACATTAATTCCTGCGTAGAACATTCCGTAACCGGCGTCGCGTCTGTTGTCATTTTCATGGTACAATTCACCCACCATGGACGAAATATTGGGCTTGAAAAAACCGGTCCCAATAATGGAAAAGGCAATGCCGTAATAAAATAGCGTTGCAGGCGAAAACGCGATTAATAGATTGCCTAAAATCATAACTATACCACCAAACAATAGGGATTTTTTAAACCCTAAAATTTTATCAGCAAAAATGCCTCCAATAAAGGTGAACGCGTAGACAAAGGCTTGGATCGCGCCGTATTGTAAATTTGCCGCTTCATCTTTTAACAACAATTGGTCGACCATAAAATAGGTCAAAACCCCTCGCATCCCATAGAAACAGAAACGTTCCCACATTTCTACTAAAAACAAATACCACAATTGCTTGGGGTATTTGCCTTCAAAGTTTTGAATTTTTTCTAAGGTTAAATTATCGGATACCATGCATCATTTTTTTCAAGAAAGGCGTCAAGGCAAATAATATCAATGAAGCAATTCCTGTCAACACTACGAACACCATGAAGAATTCAAATAGATTGTGAATTTCAAAACCAGCGAATATTGGATTATGATCGCTAATTTGATTATCCGCTAATAACTTCAATTGTTCAGCTGTTGGTGTGATTTTTTTATCTAAAATAGGTTGCAAATCAATCCCTAATGTTTTTGCTTTATCAAATTTATCGCCTGTTGCTGGTAATATAGAACCTAAAGTTCCTCCTAATGCATATCCTGAAGCATTCGACAAAAAGAAAACTCCATATAATAAAGAGGCAAAACGTTTTGGTGATAATTTACCTACTAATGACAAACCAATTGGCGACAAGCACAACTCAGCACAAGTATTTAAGAAATATAATAAGATTAACCATTTAACCGCCAACAAACCAGAAGTTCCTAAACCTTTCACTTGATTAGCAATCATGAAGAAACTCACTGTAATTAAGAATAAGCCTAACGCCAATTTAAATGGAGAAATAGGTTCTTTGTCTTTGGCTCTTAATCTGTCCCATAACATACTGAACGGTACTGCTAAAAGAACAACGAAAAGTCCGTTAAAGATTTGCACCATTGAAGCTGGCATTTTCCAACCAAACAGAAAAGTTCTGTCCGTTTGGTTATCAGCAATAAACGTTAATGAAGATCCTGCCTGTTCAAAAGCCGCCCAAAAGAAAATAATAAAGAATGACACGATGTAGATGACAAGGATTCGATCTCTTTCAATTTTGGTCAATGAACTATCGGACAAAATTAATCCTGCTAATGTAATTCCACTAGCGTAGATAATTGGATAAATAATAGTTTTTACCACATTATCCCCATCAACAGAGAAATGGAACAACAAAAATAATCCCACAAAACAAGCTACTGCTACCGCTAAAGCTGTTGGAGTAAAAACGGCTTTTTGCGCTTCTCCTTCTTCATAATCTGAAGATTCATTTTTAGAAGGCAATCCGCCTAATGGTTTCCCTTCAGGAGAAACGACATATTTATTTTTCAAAAAGTAGAATAAAATAGTCCCTAGAAGCATCGCAATCGAAGCGGCAAGGAATCCCCATTTGAAAGCATGAATATCTCTAATACCACCCGCATCTTTCACATCTCCTAACAAAGGACAAATGGATTGACCCAAAAAAGCCCCAATATTAATTCCCATGTAGAAAATAGTAAACGCCGTATCCAATTTATTTTTTTCTTGCTTTGGATACAAACTTCCCACCATAGAAGAAATATTCGGTTTGAAGAATCCATTACCAAAAATAATAGCTCCCAAACCACTGTACATAATGGTTGTTGCCAAAGGTAAATTCTCACCAAAAACACTCGCACTGGTAAATAATAATAACTGACCAAGCGCCATGATCAATCCACCCAACATAATACAGTTTCTATTACCTAAAAAACGATCGGCAATAAATCCTCCTAACATAGGAGTTAAATAACAAAGCCCTAAGAAACCTCCATAAATTAAGGAAGCATCTTCTTCTTTCATTACTAATGAATTCACAAGGAACAGCACTAATAAAGTTCGCATTCCGTAGAAATTGAATCGTTCCCACATTTCTGTTCCAAACAATACCCAAAGTCCTTTTGGATGCGCTGTTTTCGATTGAGTTTCTGTCATAAATCTATTTTTTGGTTGTAATTATTGGTTCGTTTTATAAATTTTCTTTGATAAAATTAGTCATTTTAGTAAACAACTGAATTCTGGTTTTTCCTCCGTAAATACCGTGGTTTTTATCAGGATAAATTTGAGAATCAAATTGTTTGTTCGCTTGAATCAAAGCTTCCATCATTTGCATTGAATTTTGAACGTGTACATTGTCATCCCCTGAACCGTGAATTAACAAGAACTTCCCTTTCAACTTATTCACGTGGTTGATTGGCGAATTTTCGTCATAACCACTTGCATTTTCTTGAGGCGTTTGCATATAACGTTCGGTGTAAATACTATCGTAAAAACGCCAATTGGTTACTGGAGCAACCGCAATAGCCATTTTGAACACATCATTGCCTTTCATGATACAATTCGACGCCATGAATCCTCCATAACTCCATCCCCAAATCCCAATTCTATTTTTATCTACATACGGATAATTTCCAATAACTTTGGCCGCATCGATTTGATCTTCTACTTCGTATTTACCCAATTCTTTTTGAGTAACTTTTTTGAAAGCTGCACCTTTGAACCCTGTTCCACGACCATCAACACAAGCCACAATATAGCCTTGTTGTGCTAACATTTGGAACCAATAATCATCATTTGAATTCCAATCGTTATTCACTTGTTGTGATCCTGGTCCTGAATATTGGTACATAAAAACCGGATATTTTTTGGTTGGATCAAAATCTTTTGGTTTTAAAATCCAAGCGTTCAATTCATTCCCTTTAGCGGTTTTTAAAACAAAAAATTCTTTAGCAGATAAATTATATCCTTTTAATTTCGTTGCCAAAGCTTCGTTCTTCTCAATCACTTGGACTTGTGCTCCTGTTTTGGCTTCATTCAAAGTGTAAGTCGTAGGCTGGGTCGCGCTAGAGAAAGTATTAATAAAATACTGGAAATTCGGACTGAAAGTCGCCGCATTAGTTCCTGTAGTTTTAGACAAACGCATTTTGTTTTTACCGTTCAAGTTGATGTTGTAGACATCTCTATTGATAGAACCGTTCTCTACAGATTGGTAAAAAACCGTATTGGTTTTTTCGTCAAAACCATAATAATTGGTTACTTCCCAATTGCCTTTGGTTACTTGGTTTTTTAATTTTCCAGTTTTATCGTAAAGGTAAATATGATTGAAACCGTCTTTTTCGCTGGTCCAAATAAAGCTATTGTCTTTCAAGAACGTTAAGTTGTCCGTTACATCTACATACGCTTTGTCTTTTTCATTCAACACCACTTTGGTAGCTCCTGAATTTCCATCGATGAACAACAAATCCAAATTATCTTGATGACGATTCAACACCTGAGCCGAAAGCACATTTGCTTCATTCGTCCATTGCATTCTTGCAATGTAGAAATCAGCATACTGAGATAAATTTACTTTTTGAGTCCCTTTCGAAGTTACATCAAAAATATGCAAAGATACTTCTGAGTTTTTCTCACCTGCTTTTGGATATTTAAACGTTTCTATCGTTGGGTACAAATCCTTTTTGAAGATCGACATCGAAAATTCAGGAACCTGACTTTCATCAAAACGAATATACGCTACTTTTTTACTGTCTTTGCTCCAATCAAAAGCACGAACAAAAGCAAATTCTTCTTCATACACCCAGTCGGTAATTCCATTAATTACGCTATTCTTTTTTCCATCGGTAGTGATGGCAGTAATTTGTTTACTAGCAATGTCGTACACATACAAATTGTTTTCTCTAGCAAAGGCTATCTTTTTGCCATCTGGCGAAAAAGTAGGTTCTTGAATCTGATAATTGAATAATTGTGTTAATTCTTTGGTAGTAGTGTCAAATAAATAGTAATCAGCCGTGAATGAATGACGGAAAATTTTAGAAGAATTACACGCCAATAACATCTTTTTTTCGGCAGCATCAAAAATGTAACTATCTATTTCCGGAAGATTTTTATAATTTTTTGTATCGATCAAGGTGTTGACTTTTTTCAAAGTAGCAAAGTCAAACAAATCAATTTGCATACTTTTCGAAGCAGCATCATAATTCAATACTGTATATTGGTTGGTATTTTTCATGGACTGCAATTCGTCCATTCCTTTGGCTCTAAAAGCACCCGAATAAATTTCTTCAACAGTAATTTTTTGTTGTCCAAAAACTGCAATTGTGAATACAAAATACAGAACAAAAGATAGGTTTAATTTCATAGTTTAAATTTGGTTATAACAGACCCCAATTTTAGTGAAAAATTTGCAATTATTTCACATTTGAGCTGTTAAATGTTAAACCTAAAAACAAACCTCTTATTTATTGGGCGCATTGAGTTACTAAAGAAAAGCTCGAAAAGTGTATCTTTGCGGGGAAATTACTATAATCAATTGAGAATGAACCAAGCCGTAAGTGGATTTTCTAAATTATCCAAAGAGGAAAAAATAGCCTGGATTGCCCAAACCTATTTTTCAACTCCAGAACATGCGATTCAATTATTGAAAAACTATTGGAATTCAGATGAAAAAATCCAAAAACTACACGACGAATTCATCGAAAATACGATTTCTAATTTCTACATTCCTTTGGGTATAGCACCAAATTTTCTCATCAACGGAAAATACAAAACCATTCCGATGGCTATCGAAGAAAGTTCGGTAGTGGCAGCCGCTGCCAAAGCCTCCAAATTCTGGTCTACTCGTGGCGGATTTACAACCCGAGTAATTGACACTGAAAAAATTGGCCAGGTGCATTTCATTTTCCAAGGGGAAGCGGAAAAATTACACACTTTTTTTGCTAAAATCAAAGCCGATTTATTTACAGAAACCGCGAGCATTACCAAAAACATGCAAGCCCGTGGCGGTGGCATCCTAGATATTATATTAAAAGACAAAACCGATTTAATTCCAAACTATTTTCAACTTCATGTAAGTTTTGAGACCAAGGATAGTATGGGGGCCAATTTCATTAATTCGTGTTTGGAGCAATTTGCCAAAACATTGAAAGAAAAAGCAAGCCAATATAAATTGTTTTCGGAAACAGAAAAAGACATCCAAATTGTGATGAGCATCTTGTCGAATTACGTTCCCAATTGCATCGTCCGTGCCGAAGTTTCCTGCCCTATTGCCAACTTAGAAGAAAAACACATCCCGAATCCGCAAGAGTTTGCAGAGAAATTTGTGCAAGCCGTTCGTATTGCCGAAGTAGAGCCTTTTCGTGCTGTAACCCACAACAAAGGTATTATGAATGGTGTTGATGCGGTAGTATTGGCAACCGGAAATGATTTTAGAGCCATCGAAGCTGGAATTCATGCTTATGCATCTCGCAACGGACAGTATTCTAGTTTATCACATGCCAAAATAGAAAATGGTGTTTTTAGCTTTTGGATGGAAATTCCATTGGCTTTAGGTACCGTAGGCGGATTAACCTCTTTGCATCCATTGGTGAAATTATCTTTGGAAATGCTAGAAAAACCTTCGGCTCAAGAGTTAATGCAGATTGTAGCGGTAGCGGGCTTAGCCCAAAATTTTGCTGCCTTGCGTTCTTTAACTACAACAGGAATTCAAGATGGACACATGAAAATGCACTTGAATAATATCTTGAACCAATTTGACGCAACAGAAGACGAACGCTTAGCAGTACGAAAACACTTCAAACACCAAACCGTTTCGCATAGTGCGGTAGTTGATTATATGAACCTATTGAGAGCCTAATTGAAATGCAACAGACCTTCTATAGTAACGGTAAATTATTAATTACAGGAGAATACCTTATTTTGGATGGTGCCAAAGGATTGGCTTTGCCAACTAAAATGGGACAAAATCTCATTGTGGAAGATACAAATACAGGTACTATTCATTGGAAAAGTTATGATTTTGATGAAAGCGTTTGGTTTGAAGACATCCTTTCGTTTGAAGAAATTCAAAATAACAACGCTACTCCCGAATCAGTAAAAGCGACACTCATCAAAATTTTGCAAGTGGCTAATGCGATGAATCCCGATGTATTTTCTAATTCAGGAGGCCTTAGCATAACTACACAATTGAGTTTTCCAAGAAATTGGGGACTAGGCACTTCGTCCACCTTGATTAATAATATAGCGCAATGGTTTCAAATAGACGCCTTTGAATTACTACATAAAAGTTTTGGAGGTAGTGGCTATGATATTGCTTGTGCGCAAAACAACAACCCTATTACCTATTCTATTGTAAATGGAAAACCCAAGGTGGGACAAGTAGTTTTTGAACCCGAATTTAGTCAAAACCTCTATTTTGTGTATTTGAACCAAAAACGCAATAGCAAATCGGCCATAGCAGAATATCATTCCAACAAAACTTCCCAATTACCAAGCTACATTGCTACGGTTAATGAACTAACACAAGACATCATTGCAGCTACTACCCTAGAGGAGTTTAGTCAATTACTACACCAACACGAAACCGTTTTAAGTGTGCTTTTAAAAACAGAAACAGTAAAAAACACTTTGTTTCCAGACTTTGACGGGGTTATAAAAAGTTTAGGCGCTTGGGGTGGCGATTTTGTTTTGGCAGTTTCAAAAGAAAATCCAAAACCGTATTTTGTTGCCAAAGGGTATGAAACGGTGATTCCGTATTCAGAAATGATTTTGTGATTTCAATTTAGCTGAATTTAAACCAAAAAAAAAATCCAAGACAATGTCTTGGATTTTTTTATAAATATATTGCTACTGCTTAGTAATTGAACTTACTTCTATTGTCTTCAATAGTAGCATTGGCTTTCAAAGCAGGAAGAATTCTACCCGCATCAGCTGCCGTTTGTTGTTTTAATTTAGCCACATAAGCTGCGTGGTTTTTCAAAGCTGGTGCTTTTACCGTACTATTGTTTTTCACAACATATACTCCTGTAGCTCCTTCGATAGGCGCAGACACTTTATTAGCAGCTAAGGCAAAAGCTGTCCCTACTACTTTTGGTTCAGCACCTACTAATCCTAATACTGGATTTTCCATAGTAATATTAGCTGCTTGCTCCACTTTAGCACCTGCTGCTTTAGCAATCGCTTCTAATGAAGAACCTGCCATTTTTGCTTTGATTAACTCTGCTTTTTTCTTGTTTTTAAGAATTGGCTCCACATACGCTCTTGCTTGAGAAACTGGAACTAAACCTGAGTTATCAATTGATTTTACTCTAGTAATTACGTGACCAATATTAGCCAATTCAAATCTTTTAATTGATCCCACTTTAGCATCCTCTTCAAAAGCCCATCTTACAATAGCTCTTTGGTTACCTAAAGAAGCAAAATTTTCTTCCATTCCTGTTACTGTAACTGGCGCAGCAACTGTCAATTTCATGTCTTTTGCCAATTTAGCAAAATCTTTATTAGCAGCATCCATTTCAAACTGAGTAGCTTGAGTAAATACTTTATCTGAAGTCGCTTCAGAAGGTTCTATTTTTTGAGCTACAGTGGCTAAACGAACACCGTCTTGTTTGTCAGTAATTCTAATGATATGGAATCCAAAAGGGGTTTCTACTAAACCAACTTTTCCGATAGCATTTCCAAAAACGAAATCATTGAATGGTTTTACCATTGCGTTTGGACTAAAATAACCTAAATCACCACCTTGTTGTGCAGAAGAATCATCTGAATTAGAAAACGCTAACATCATGAAACTATCTGGATTGGCATTCACTTGTGCTAAAATAGCTTGCGCTTTTGCCAAGGCTTGTTCTTTCGTTCTTTTCTCTCTTTTGTTTGGCACCTGAGTTCCTTCATAACTAATTAAGATATGACTTGCTTTAGCATTTACTCCTGCTCTTTTACCAAAAGATTTAGAAATACAGTAGTAGTTTCCATATTTGTATGGGCCATAAACCGCTCCTGGAGCTAAGTTAAACAATTGTTCTGCATCAACTGCTGGTAAACTTTTCTTAGCTATATAAGTTGAATCGTAAGGTACATCAGAATTTGAATTTACAAAGTCAATCGCGTTAGTAGCTGTTCTAAAACCAGGTACAGTATCATTTTTACCCGTTTTTTGATTGTACACTACACTACCCGATAACAAAGCTGTGATTTTTGCTTTCACATCCGCTTCATCTTCTTTAGACGCTTTGTCTTCAATTAAAACATATTCGATTTCTCTTGATTCGTCTGCTTTGTATTTTTTCTCATTTTTCTTCAAGTAATCTACAATCTCAGCATCCGTAACTTTTACTTGACTGTCTTTGATAGTAGAATATAATCCAGCAACATAAGCAAAGTTCACTTTGTTGGCTTCCATTTCATATTTCAATTTTCCTTCAGCTTCAGTAGTATACAATCCTGATTTTACCAAAGTACTGTAAATTTGAAATTTAGCATTCAATTCAGCTGATTTTTCTCTTTCTTGTAAAAACTGTGCTTGTTCAGGATTAGCTTTAAAATATTCTTTGAATTTAGCCAAATCGAATAATCCAGCTTCATTTAAAAACAATGGATTGCTTCCAATATTTTGATCAGCTTTCAAGACTTCGATTAAGTGTTTTTCCCCTACTCTCAATCCTAATTTTTCAAATTCAGAGGTTAATAAAGCGACTGAAACTTCTTGATCCCAAACTTGGTTTGCTGCTTGAGTAGCTGTAATTCCTTGACCACTTTTTTCAACATTACTTACTTTAACTCTAAAATCTTCAAAAGAAATGTCTTTATCATTAATAGTTCCCACATCTTTTGTGTTTTGACCCAATCCCCCTTTACCGATAAGATCTTGTATGATAAACGCAAATAAAGCTAATGCAATCGCACCTATTAATAATGCAGAACGGTTTCTAATTTTTGCTAAAACTGCCATTTTTATTGTAATTAATTTTATATTCAGTTTGCGAAAATACAATTATCTAATTAATAATTATACTAGTAGCGGTTTATTTTGAAAGTTTTTTTGAATTTCTAAAAAAAATCAATCTCTTAGCGCTATTTTCACTATTTCGATTCTGTTTCCTACTTAGTTTTTATTTTTTTTACGTGCCTCAAATCGTTTGGCATATCGTCTTCTAAATGCAAACAAAAAAAAGGCTAATCCAGCAAAAACCAATGTCAATAGAGGGTTTTCAGTCGGATCATTCCATTTTACAATAGAATCAATTACAAGATAAATTCCTAAAACAAGGTATAAATAAGGAGTGTATTTAAGATAGTTCATATTTTTTTATTTAATCGGCAGAATCTACTTCGCCAGTTAATCTTTGTGAATTTATTACTTTAAAATCTTTACTAAAATCAATTCCTTGACCATTTGAAACGCCTTTCGGAGAAGTGAATTTAAATTTTCTCTCGGTAAAAAACCAAGCGTTGTTTTGATCGTAATACAGTTGTTGTGTTTCTAATATCTGACCGTCATCAGAAACAATTTTAACTTTGCCCTGTAAATCAATAATTCCTGTTTGTTTGTAAGTGACTGCGTAATTAGAAGTAACCACGGTTTTTTTTGCGTTTTTGTCATATAAAGTAACAAGAATCCCTTTTGGAAATTCGGTAAACGGAAAATCTACCACAGCATAATCTAGCATTTTTTTACTTATCAAAATACCTGTAATTCGCCCCGAATCAGTATATTTTAAATTTACTTCATCCACATCACTGCTAGGAATAAAATCAAAAAAATTATCTTTTTGAATTTCTTTGAAATTACTTTCGCAACCAACAGCTACCATTGCAAATACAATCGCAACTAAATAAATTACGCTATTTTTTCTCAGGAAAATCATAATCAAATTTAACAGAAATACAAGACTAAGCGCTTTCAGTATTAATTGAATTTTCGCTTTTCAAACCATTTGTCATTTAAAGACAAACTCAGACTGAAATTAACATAGTTCTCTTGTACCAAATTAGAAGCAGTTGTTCCTTTTTTACCTAATTCGAATCCAAGATTCACATTAGAAAAAGATCCTGTAACAGGAAATCCTACACCAAGGGTTAGCCCAACATCTTTAATGGATTCTGCATTAACGACCAAACCCGTTTTTTCGTATTTAAGACCTGCTCTATATACTAACCTTTTGGCATAACTAGAAAAGGAATTATAATTGGGTATAAAATAACCTCCTAAACTATACTTCTGGTATTTTTCGTAAGATACATTATTAAAAGAATTATAAGTGTTCGCCAAAATTGCAGCGTCTCGTGTACTAAATTGAGCGCCTAGCAACCATTTTTTGGATTCACCAAAACCTGCTCCAAATGTAATTTTACTCGGTAATTTTAAATTAACATTTGACACAACATCTGCTGCGGCATCTACAACCGAGGTGTTGAATTGCGCATCAATTAAAACTGTAGAAATGTTACTGGTGTTAGTAGATTTCAATGTACTTTCAAGCATATAATTCAAACTACTATATAAATTAGTTTTTGCACCAATTTTAGTTTGAAACATCAATCCTGTATTAAAGTTAAATCCAGATAGTACAACATCGTTGATTTCTCTAGTCCCAACAGGAATACCTGTCATAAATTCTAAGCTAGTAGTAGCAATTTTTCCGAAATTATAATGAACATCAGCACCTAAACTTAAAGACGGAGAAATTTTGTACCCTAAACCGAAAAACACTTTATTAATTCCCCCAGAACCATTAAATCGTTTGCTATTTTGAGTACCATCTGTAACTATTGATTCTATTTTATACCCTACAGATGAAAAAGGAATCAAACCAAAACCAACCCCAAGCTTACCCATTGGCAAACCTACAGTTAAATAATCCAATGTAACTCTTTGTACTCCTGCTGAGGCTGACGATGTTTTTAATTGAGTTGTATTAAGGCCTCCTCCCAATGCAAAAGTCGTCAACTTTAAATTAGCAAAACTTGCCGGATTGTCCAGATTTAAATGAATACTATCTTGTTCAATTCCTATACCCGCCATTGAACGCATTTCTGTCGTCCCTTTGTATCGAACATCCCCAATTCCAAAAAATGAATACGGAGAAGCTGTTCCTTCTTGTGCAAAAGATACGAATGAAAAAAGCAAACACGTGCTTACTATAATTTTTTTAATCATTTTTGATTTTGTATTGAAAGGTTTGGTTCAAACTCTCTAAAAGAAAATTTGAATTGGCAAATATGGTATTTTTTAATCGTTTAGCCAAAAATTCTGCATCGCCTCCCGTTAAAATTATGATAAAATTTGAATAGCGTGTACGATACTCTTCAATAAAACCATCTATTTCGTGAGCTAAGCCATTTACTACACCAGAATGAATGGAATTTGCTGTGGAATTTCCAATAAAATAATCAGGACATTCTGATTCTAGCAGAGGAAGTTGAGCCGTATAATTATGTAACGATTCATACCGCAAACGCAATCCTGGAGAGATGGCTCCTCCTAAATACACATCATCTTGACTAATAAAATCATAGGTCACACAAGTTCCCGCATCAATTACCAATCGGTTTTGATCAGGATAACACAATGTGGCTCCTGTGGCTAAAACCATCCTGTCAATTCCTAATGTTTGCGGAGTCGCGTAGGCATTTAAGAAAGGAAAGCTATCTGCATGAGATACAAAATGAACAGAAACCTTATTTGCAAAGCCTAAAAAGGCTTGTTTTTCCAAATTTCCAACACTCGCAACGACCAAATGAGAGGTGTCGGGATATTTTATTAAAATATTTTCAATTGCATTTTGCAACACATTCGGTTCAAAAAGGAATTGCTCCAGAGAGGTATCATTCTCAAAAACAGCACCTTTAATTCGGGTATTCCCTACATCTATTGTTAGAATCATATTTCATTATTTGACCATGCGAAGGTACGAATTGATTTTTTTTAATATTTGTTTTGGATAAATTAAAAATGGTTCTATATTTGCACCCGCAATAGCAAGGTACCTTAGCTCAGATGGTAGAGCAATGGACTGAAAATCCATGTGTCCCTGGTTCGATCCCTGGAGGTACCACAAAACCCACTCAAACGAGTGGGTTTTTTGTTTTTACACCTTTGACAAAATCAGTCTGTTACTAAAAACAGACATCTCAAATTCAACTCATTCCTCAATACCACCTTCAGATCGATTTTACATTTTACGAGACTTCACTATTAATCATTCATTATTTTTTCAATAAAAATAAAATGTTTGTAATTTTTATTGCATTTTATTGCTGATTTATAATTAACATATTTGCTAATTTATTATATTTATGCAAAATTTATATATATGGAAATTTTATCATGCCCAAAATGCCAAAATAATCACATTATCAAAAGTGGCATAATCAATAGCAAACAAAGGTACTTGTGCAAAAAATGCAATTATTTTTTTACCGTTAACAAAATAGGTAAAAAGATAGATGACTACTATGTCACCAAAGCGTTACAATTGTATTTAGAAGGCTTAAGCTATCGTGAAATAGAACGCATTATTGGGGTTTCACACGTTACCATTAGCAACTGGGTAAAAAGTTTTAATGTAAAGAAACCTTCTCATACTGATTACCACCCAACCTATAAGATATTTAGCCATTTAGAACTCATAGAGTATTTAAAAAACAAAGAGTTATTATCGGGTGCAGGTATGATTATAACGGAACTTGGAGATAAATTTATGCTTATAAAATGGGAGCGATTTAAAGATTAACTATAACACTTTACATTTATATATATAATAATTTTTTTTAATCTAAAAATAATAGAATTTGGCTCTGTTAAAACTAACCCTTTTACTAACCAAACCAAAAAACTATTATGAAAAAACGTTATCTAATCCTTTTAGCAGCCGTTGCTTCTTTTAAAGGATTTTCACAAACACCCGCCGCACCAGCTCCTGTAGCTACCGACTACAGTGTATCTTGGTACGGATTTATTAGAACTGATTATATGTGGGATACTAGAAAATCAGCTCAAGTGAGAGAAGATCATTTGAACTTATATCCTTTGGACAAATCAATAAATACTGCTGATGGCAAAGATGCTAATGCAGTAGGACAATCTAACTTTTTATCTGTTGTATCTCGATTAGGAGTTAAAGTAAAAGGACCTGATGTTTGGGGAGCTAAAGTTAGCGGAACTTTAGAAGGTGATTTTTTTGGAAATTTTGAAGGTTCATCAATAGGAATGTTACGTTTACGTCACGCTTACGCACAATTAGACTGGAAGAAAACCTCTTTAACAATGGGACAAACTTGGTACCCTACTTTTATTCCTGAAGTTTTCCCTGGAGTAGCTAATTTTAGCACTGGAATTATGTTCAATCCTTTTGGATGGGCATCTCAGGTTAAATTAAAACAAAACCTAAGCAAAGACTTATCTATTAGTTTTACGGCTTACAAAGAACGTGAATTCACTACTTCTGGGCCTGGAACACAAAATTCAGCTTCAATAAACTCTGCAATTCCATCTATCAACACTCAACTACAATATAAAGGCAAAAACGTATTTATGGGAGCTGGTGTAGAAGTTAAATCTTTACAACCTAGGACGGATAATGGACTTACAGGCACTGCTAAGTTAAACACTACAGAAAAAGCAAATAGCACAAGTGTTTTTGGGTATGGAAAATACACCAATGACAACATTACAATTAAAGCATACGGAATTTCGGGGGGGAACTTATTCAATATGGTGATGCTAGGCGGATATATTGGATCTACTGCTAACGGAATTGAATCGTATGAGACTACAAAAACATCTGCATTTTGGGTGGATATTGCTAGTAATGGAAAATCAATCGCACCAGGTATTTTCTTTGGAAGAACGCAAAACAATGGAGCTTACAAAGCTGGCACCGTTGCTTACGGAAGAGGAATCGGAGTAAATGGAGCCAGAATGGTAGATAATGTTTGGAGACTCTCTGGACGTATTGATTTTAAGAAAAATAAATTCAGGATCTCTCCAGAGTTAGAATTAACTTCTGCTGACTGGGGAACTGCAGATACTTATGGAAAAGCAACAGGTACTTTAACTAAAGTAAGCAATTTTAGAACCATGATTTCATGTGTTTACACTTTTTAATGAATATTAATTAACCAAACCTATAAAACAATTAAATTATGAATCAACACAAAAAAAGCTCCTTATGGACCGTAATCGGGGCGTCTTCAGTAGGTACCATGATCGAATGGTATGACTTTTACATCTTTGGTAGTTTAGCTACTATTATTTCAACTAAATTTTTCCCTTCAGATAATCCAACAGCTGCCTTTCTTTCAACATTGGCAACATTTGCTGCGGGTTTTGTAGTACGTCCTTTTGGAGCATTATTCTTTGGGCGTCTTGGCGATTTGATTGGTCGTAAATACACGTTTATGGTTACTTTAGTATTGATGGGGGGAGCTACTTTCTTAATCGGGTGTATTCCAAGTTATGAAACAATCGGTTTCTTAGCACCAACATTAGTATTAATTTTACGTTTACTTCAAGGTCTTGCTCTTGGTGGAGAATACGGTGGAGCTGCCACTTATGTAGCAGAACACGCTGGTCCTGGTCAAAGAGGCTATTGGACTTCTTGGATTCAAACTACTGCAACAATCGGTTTATTTGTTTCTCTTATGGTTATCATGGCAACAAAAAGCGCTATGACTAAAGAAGCTTTCGAAGACTGGGGATGGAGAGTTCCATTTTGGGTTTCTATATTAATGATCTTGGTTTCTTACTTAATCCGTAAAAACATGAGTGAGTCTCCTGAATTTGCAAAAGTAAAAGCAGAGGGAAAAACATCTAAAAATCCATTAAAAGAAAGTTTTGGTCACAAATTAAATTTCAAATTTGTATTATTGGCATTGTTCGGAATCGTAATGGGTCAAGGTGTAGTGTGGTATACAGGACAATTCTACGCAATGAGTTTTATTGAAAAAGTAATGGGACTTTCCGATCAAGTGGGAGACATTATGATGTATGCTATTTTAATGGCTACTCCTTTCTTCGTATTCTTTGGATGGATTTCTGATAAAATTGGTAGAAAATGGTTAATGCTTACAGGAATTTTGATTGCTGTTGTCGCTTACAGACCTATTTACAGAGCTATGTATGAAACTACAAGTATTAAAAACAAAACGGAGATTGAAGCTAAAACTATAGCATTAGCCGAAACAAAGGAAAATAAAGCAAAAGCTCTAGACTCCGTTTACACTACGACTAAAGAATATACAGATGGTGCAACTTGGAAAGAAGTGAAAACTGTAACTCTAGAAAATGGTGTAGCTAAAATTGGAGATGATGGAAAACCAAAAGTAGAAGTTAAGAAAACAATGGTCGTTAATGAATCCGATAAATGGACATTAATTGGATTAGTATTTATTCAAATATTCTTAGTTACTATGGTTTACGGACCAACAGCTGCTTTCTTAGTAGAGTTATTCCCTGCAAAAATTCGTTATACTTCTATGTCTTTACCTTACCACATTGGTAACGGAATCTTTGGAGGATTACTTCCTGCAGTGGCAACATCATTAGTAGCGGCAGCTACCAAAGCAAATGATGCCGCAGTCGAAGCTGGTCAAGCAGTAGCAGTAGCCGAACCCTATTTACAAGGACTTTGGTATCCAATCATTATTGGAGGTATCTGTTTTGTAATCGGAGCTATATATGTAGATGGTAAAAGTACCTCTCACAAAGAATAAGTATAAAATATAACTTTAAAATTATCATTATGAACGCAATAAAAAAATTATTAGGCATCGTTTGGATCGGTTTAGGTCTTGCGGCTGGATATTATCTTTTGATTAACCAAGCTATTCCAAAATTTGAATCAGGAAAACCAGAGGATATGATTCCCGCAATTATTTACACCTTTATTCTTGCTCCAATTATTGTTGGTGGTTTAGGTATCTTCGGATACTATTCACTTACAGGAGAATATAGCGAAAAATAATAACCATTTCAATATTTCATATACAATCGCTGTCACTATTGGCAGCGTTTGTATATTTTTATACCTATGAAGAAAAGACACGAACAAAAGCTGGTTATTCTTTCAATGCTGATACTATTAGCGTTGAACCTGCCATTATTGCTATTGTTTGATAACTCTCAGCCTTTTCTAGGATTTCCTGTGATTTACATCTATGTATTTTCTGCTTGGTTATTTTCTATTGGCACCACTTACTTAATCATCAAAAGATATTATGAGTAGTGTAGGTCTTTTAATCGTTTTAGCATTATATATGCTTATCCTCTTTTATATTGCCTATTGGGCAGAAAAAAGAAATCACTCTAGATGGACTAATAATCCCTATATCTACTCCCTTTCATTAGCAGTATATTGTACTGCTTGGACTTATTACGGAAGCATAGGCGTTGCTGCCAATTCTGGATTAGGATATTTACCGATTTATTTAGGACCAATCATTATTATACCTACTTGGATGATTATTCTAAAAAAAATCATTCGAATTTCAAGAGTTAATAAAATTTCTAGTATTGCTGATTTCATTTCGTTGAGATATGGCAATGATAGATTCTTAGGCGCATTAGTTACCATTGTTTGTATCTCTGGTATTGTGCCTTACATTGCTTTGCAATTGAAGTCCATCTCGGACACTTTTCATATTGTTACTAAAACAGAATCCAGTTCTAATATTTTTTACGACACCACTACTTATGCTTGTATTGCTTTGGCATTATTTGCTTCTTATTACGGAACGCGCTATGTCGATGCTTCTGAAAAAAGACGTGGTATTGTGACTGCAGTAGCTATGGAATCAGTTTTAAAACTCGTTTTCTTTTTAATCATCGGAATTTATGTTACTTACTTTGTCTTTGATGGTTTTGATGATATTTATGCTAAAGCTTCGGTTTTAGAAAATTTTGACAAGAAAAATTCAGTTGGAGGATTAACCGGTGGGATCAATTGGTTCTTCCTTTGCATTCTATCCATGTTCGCCATTTTTCTTTTACCAAGACAATTCCATACTTCAATTGTAGAAAACAATAAAGAAACGCACATTAGAACAGCTATGTGGTTGTTCCCATTGTACTTGTTGCTGTTTAATGTTTTTGTATTCCCAATAGCTTGGGGAGGCAACATTTTATTTCAAGGAAAAGGACTGAATTCAGATACCTATTCGTTATTAATTCCGCAATTTTTTAACAACAATGCCCTTACTGTTTTGGTTTTTCTGGGCGGGTTCTCTGCCGCCATTTCTATGATTATTGTTTCGTCTATTGCATTAGCCACCATGCTAAGTAACAACTTGTTAATTCCTTATGGATTTGTGGGTTCGTTGCAAAACAAATCACAAGAAAAAAACAACAAACGCATCATTCGCAGTAGAAAAATCGGAATCTTTTTATTGATTATTTTGGCGTATGCCATTTACCGAATCTTTATTTTAGATTACTCCTTGGTTTCTATTGGACTCGTTTCATTTGTGGTCATTGCACAATTAGCTCCGGCTTTTTTTGGCGCTCTTTTTTGGAGACGAGGATCTAATAAAGGAGCTATTACCGGTATACTTGTCGGATTTGGAATTTGTTGTTATACCCTATTAGCTCCATACGCACTGGGAATTACTGATTCTACCAGTTTATTTATTCAAGAAGGCCCTTGGGGAATTGAATTACTTAAACCTTTCCAACTTTTTGGATTAGATTATCTACAGCCAATTCCACACGCTTTATTTTGGAGTTTATTCTTTAATGTAATGTGTTTTGCTGCTGTTTCTGTTAGTTTTAGAGGCAACTATAGAGAACGCAACTATGCTGAAATGTTTGTAGATATTGACAAATACATTACTAATCACGAAGACGCTTTTGTATGGAAAGGAACCGCTTATGTATCCGATATTGAACGAGTATTACAACGTTTTTTAGGAGAAGAAAGAACCAAACGTGCGCTATCCATTTTTAACTTAAAATACAACATCGACAAGAATGTAGCTACCGCCGATGCTCGTTTTATAAAATTTGCCGAAAATTTATTGACTGGTCATATTGGTACGGCTTCTGCCAAAATATTAATTGCAAGTGTGGTGAAAGAAGACGAAATTAGTTTGCCTGAGGTATTGCGAATTTTGGAAGAATCCAAAGAGAACATCATCATCAATAAAAAGCTAACAGACACTTCGAATGAATTACAAAAAATATCCGAGCAATTAAAAGTAGCCAATGAAGAACTCGTTAAAAAAGACATCCAAAAAGATGAATTTTTAGATACCGTTACACACGAATTGCGCACACCTATAACTGCGATTAGAGCGGCAAGTGAAATTTTGCATGACGATGAAGATGTACCTTTTGAAGTGCGCAAACAATTCTTGCAAAACATCATTTCAGAATCCGATCGTTTGAACCGTCTGATTGATAAAATTTTGGATTTAGAAAAATTTGAAACTGGAAAGCAAAAAATTTATCTTTCTAGAAATAACATTGCTTTAACGGTAGAAAAAACTTTAGCTTCAGTAAAACAACTCATCAATAATAAAAAAATACAAGTATCTTTTGAAGATGCTGGCAAAGAAATTCGAGCTTTTTATGACGAAGAACGCATCATTCAAGTGATTCATAATTTATTGTCGAATGCGATCAAATTTTCGTCTGAAACAGACGGCTTAATTAGTATTCAGATTACCGAAAACGAATCCAATGTTGCAGTTACAATTCACAACAACGGCAAAGGAATCAAACATGAAGATTTTGAAGCCATCTTTGATAAATTTTATCAGTCAAGAAATCAAAATGTCAAAAAACCTATTGGTAGCGGATTAGGATTAGCCATTTGTAAACAAATTATTGAGCATCATAAAGGCGCTATTTGGGCCGAAAACAATGTAAAAGAAGGAGCTACTTTTGTCTTCACACTACCCAACTACAACACAACAGAAAACAACTAAGAGAATGAAAAAGATATTAATCGTAGATGACGAACCCAATATAGTAATGGCATTAGAATACACCTTCAAAAAAAACAATTTTGAAGTATTCATTGCTCGTGATGGAAAAGAGGCACTGGAAATTCTAGAAAAACAACTCCCAGATGTCATCATTCTCGACGTAATGATGCCAATGGTCGATGGATATGCCACGTTAGAAGAAATAAAAAAAGACGATCGCCTATCTCATTGCAAAGTCATTTTTCTTTCGGCAAAAAACAAAGATAAAGACATTGAAAAAGGATTAGAATTAGGCGCTAATTTGTATGTCGTCAAACCTTTCTCTACTAAGAAATTAGTAGAACAAGTTCACGATTTAATAGAAAATTAGCACAAGTTGTATATATAAAATATTTACCATGAATTACAAAGATACCTACGCCACAAGCACTGAAAATCCAGAAGCATTTTGGAAGAAACAAGCCGACAGTATTGATTGGTTTACAAAACCTGAGACCATTTTATCTTCGGATGAAAATGGTTATCCACTTTGGTACAAAGACGGAGAATTAAATGTATGCTATTTAGCATTAGACAAACACATTGAAGATGGTTTTGGAGACCAAGTAGCCGTAATTTATGACTCGCCAGTTACTCAAACCATTAAAAAATATACTTTTTTAGAAGTCAAAACCGAAGTAGCTAAACTCGCAGGAGGAATGCAATCTTTGGGATTGAAAAAAGGAGATACTGCCGTTATTTACATGCCAATGATTCCGCAAGCTGCATTTGCTATGTTAGCTTGTGCTCGAATTGGAGTTACACACTCAGTGGTTTTTGGAGGATTTGCTCCTCATGAATTAGCTATTCGAATTGACGATTGCAAACCAAGAGCTATTATCACCGCCTCTTCAGGAATTGAAATTGACCGATTGATTGCTTACAAACCATTGGTTGACGAAGCCATCCAATTAGCAGAGCACAAACCTAAAAAAGTAATTATTCTGAATAGAAAATTAGGCGCTAAAGTTCCGTTTAAAAAATACGATGTGGATTACGATGCTTTGGTATACGGTTCTGAAGAAGCCGATTGTGTGCCGTTGAACTCCACACATCCTTTATATGTCTTATACACTTCGGGGACTACTGGAAAACCAAAAGGTATCGTTCGCGATTCTGGTGGTTATGCTACCGCTCTGAAGTATTCCATGCAAAACGTGTACAATGCCAAAGAAGGCGAAGTATTTTGGGCAGCTTCTGATGTGGGTTGGGTTGTAGGACATAGTTATATTGTATATGGCCCACTAATTAACCGAAACACTACAATTATTTTTGAAGGAAAACCAATCAAAACACCCGATGCGAGTACGTTTTGGAGAATGATTGAGGAACATAAAGTAAGCGTAATGTTTACTGCTCCAACGGCGATTCGTGCCATCAAGAAAGAAGACCCAAACGGAGAATTCATAAAAAAACACGATTTAAGTTCGTTGAGAATTCAGTTTTTGGCTGGAGAACGTTGCGATGTAGCTACTTTAGAATGGTACCAAGAACACATTCCTGTTCCTGCAATTGACCATTGGTGGCAAACCGAAACGGGTTGGCCAATTGTAGCCAATATGATGGGTATTGAATATTTACCTATCAAACCAGGATCAGTTGGAAAAGCAGTTCCAGGATATGACATCCGAATTTTTAGTGAAAACGGCACCGAAGTAGGACCCAACGAAGAAGGATATGTAGTAATCAAATTGCCTTTACCTCCGGGAACCTTATTGGATTTATGGAAAGACAACCCGAGATTCAAAGCAGGTTATCTGGAAAAATTCCCAGGATACTATTTCTCAGGCGATGGTGGATTCAAAGATGACGATGATTATATTTTTATCACAGGTCGTGTGGATGACGTAATTAACGTAGCAGGTCACCGCCTTTCTACTGCCGAAATGGAAGAAATTGTTGCCTCTCATTCGTCTGTAGCAGAATGTGCCGTTATTGGAATTAATGATGAGCTTAAAGGTCAAACGCCTTTGGCTTTGGTGGTAATCAAACATGGAGAAGACATTGAACATTTCCAATTGGAGCAAGAAATTGTAAAATTAGTGCGTCAACAAATCGGTGCCGTAGCTTCTCTACGAAATGTAGTAATTGTGCAACGTTTGCCCAAGACCCGTTCAGGAAAAATTCTTCGTAAATTAATGCGAAGTATTACTGACGGTGAAGAATACCAAATTCCATCTACGATTGATGACGAAGCTATTGTTGGTGAAATTATCGAGGTATTGAAAAAATACAAAATAGGAAGTTACAGCAAATAGAAACTAAAAGAACACATAATAAAATAACAACATATTAAATAGAATACCATGAGTTATTATAAAATTGAAAATCTAGAAGAATATTTCAAACACTACAAAAAATCAATTCGTGAGCCTAAAAAATTCTGGGACCGAATTGCCTCTGAAAACTTTACATGGTACCAAGAATGGGACAATGTAATTGATTTCAATATGGCTGAAGCCGAAATTAAATGGTTTACCAATGCCAAAGTAAATATTACGAAAAACTGTATTGACAGACACCTTGCTAAAAGAGGAGATAAAACGGCTATTATTTTTGAACCGAATGATCCATCAGAAGCAGCACAACACATTTCGTACAACGAATTGTACGAACGCGTCTCTAAAATGGCCAATGTCTTGCGTGATCAAGGCGTCAAAAAAGGAGATCGTGTCTGTATTTATTTGCCAATGATTCCTGAATTAGCCATCTCTTTATTAGCTTGTGCTAGAATTGGAGCGATTCACTCTGTAGTTTTTGCAGGATTTTCTGCTTCAGCGGTTGCTTCAAGAATCAATGATTGCGAATGTAAAATGGTCATCACTTCAGATGGAAGTTACCGTGGCAACAAAGCCATTGATTTAAAAGGTATTGTAGACGAAGCCTTAGAAAAATGCCCTTGTGTTGAAACCGTATTGGTAGCCAAGAGAACCAACACGAATGTGAATATGAAAGAAGGGCGTGACCAATGGTTACAACCACTTTTAGACGATGCGATGAATTCCAACGTTGCAGAGATTATGGATGCTGAAGATCCTTTATTTATTCTTTATACTTCAGGTTCTACAGGGAAACCAAAAGGAATGGTGCATACTACAGCAGGATATATGGTGTATACCGCTTACACTTTCAAAAATGTATTTAGCTACGAAGAAAATGATATTTTCTGGTGTACCGCCGATATTGGTTGGATTACAGGACACTCGTACATTCTTTATGGACCCTTATTGAACGGAGCTACCACTGTAATTTTTGAGGGAGTTCCTTCGTATCCAGACTTCAGTCGTTTCTGGGAAGTCATTGAGAAGCATCAAGTCACTCAATTCTACACAGCGCCAACGGCCATTCGTGCTTTAGCAAAAGAAAGTGTTGAATACGTTCAAAAATATCCTTTACAATCTTTAAAAGTAATTGGCTCCGTTGGTGAGCCAATCAATGAAGAAGCTTGGCACTGGTACAATGACCATGTAGGTGGCAAAAGATGTCCAGTAGTAGATACGTGGTGGCAAACCGAAACAGGAGGAATTATGATTTCGCCTTTGGCTTTTGTAACACCAACAAAACCAACCTATGCTTCGCTCCCATTACCAGGAATTCAACCGGTATTAATGGATGAAAAACGCAACGAAATTGAAGGCAATCAAGTAACTGGAAGTTTGTGCATCAAATATCCTTGGCCAAGTATCGCGAGAACCATTTGGGGCGATCATCAACGCTATAAAGAAACCTATTTCAGTGCTTTCCCTGGAAAATATTTTACAGGGGACGGTGCCTTACGCGACGAAGTAGGATATTACAGAATTACAGGTCGTGTAGATGATGTTGTGATTGTTTCGGGACACAATTTAGGAACAGCACCTATCGAAGATGCTATCAACGAGCATCCAGCCGTTGCCGAGTCGGCCATTGTAGGTTTCCCACACGACATCAAAGGAAATGCTTTGTACGGATTTGTAATCTTAAAAGAATCTGGTGAATACCGTGATAGAGATAACTTAAGCAAAGAGATTAACCAACATATTTCAGATCACATTGGGCCTATTGCTAAATTGGATAAAATCCAATTCGTTTCGGGGTTACCAAAAACACGTTCAGGAAAAATCATGCGTAGAATTCTGCGTAAAATTGCCGAAGGTGACTTCTCCAATTTTGGTGATATTACCACTTTATTAAATCCAGAAATTGTGGATGAGATTAAAGATGGAAAAATTTAGTTTTTAGTTTATGTGTTAATTGTAGTTGAAAAAAGCTACTCCTTTCCGGGAGTAGCTTTTTTGTTTAAATCCAGCCTAAATTATCAATTGTAAAAATTAAATTTACCTTTATGCTCAATTATAATTTCTGTTTTTAAAACTATGAAGAAAAAAGTAACGTTAAAACAAATTGCAAAAGAACTCAACGTCTCTATTTCAACCGTCTCAAAATCTATCCGAAATAGCCCAGAAATTGGAGAAGAAACAAGATTGAAAGTTCAGGCTTATGCTAAACTGTATCATTACACTCCAAATAATATCGCTTTAAGTTTAAAAAACAGAAAAACAAAAACCATTGGAATTATCATTCCTGAAATTGTACATCATTTCTTCTCTACGGTAATTAATGGCATTGAACACGTAGCTAATGAAAATGGTTATAATGTTATCATTTGTTTATCTGATGAATCATTTGATAAAGAAGTGTTGAATATGGAAATGCTTGCTAAAGGAAGTATTGACGGATTCATTATGTCATTATCTAAAGAAACACAATTTAAGGGTGATTTTAACCACATCACCGAAGTTATCAATCAAGGAATGCCTGTAGTTATGTTTGACAGGGTAACCGATGAAATTCTATGTGACAAAGTAATTATTGATGATAAAGCCGCTGCTTATGAAGCCGTACAAAGTTTAATTGACAAAGGGCGAAAAAAAATAGCTCTTGTAACTACTGCTGATTATGTAAGTGTAGGAAAGCTACGAACCGATGGTTATACCAAAGCCTTACTAGACAACAACATTTCTTTTGACGAAAATTTAATCATCAAAATTGAAGATGTTGATACCTGCGAAATCACCATTAGCAAACTTTTAGAAGACAAAGCCATAGATGCTGTTTTTGCCGTAAACGAACTCTTTGCCGTCACTATTATTAAAACTGCCAATAAAATAGGATTGAATGTCCCAAATGACTTAGCCGTAATCGCTTTTACTGATGGAATTATTTCAAAATATTCTACCCCAACTATTACGACCGTTTCTCAAAAAGGTAAAAAAATGGGAGCTAAAGCAGCCAAAATTCTGATCAAACGATTAGAAGCTGAAGAGGAAGAAGAAGGTGAAGAAAACTATAGAACAGAGGTTATTTCAACTCATTTAATCGAACGCGAATCTACAAATTAAAAGAAATTTGTTAGTTCAATCTTTACTACAACCTTGTAGTTGAAATTATTTTTCCAAATTTTATTTAGCCAAATAAAAGTTACAAATATATTTATACATTTACCTTTTAAAAGCTGATTTTTTTTGCTAAAAAAGAAGTAATTAAAGGATAAAAAAATATAAAACGTACTATCATGGAAAAGCGTAGATTAAGCACCCTTGAAATTTGGAGCATGAGCTTTGGTTTCCTTGGGATACAAATGGGATTTGCATTACAAAATGCCAATGCAAGCCGAATTCTTCAAATTTTTGGTGCCGATGTTCATGAACTCTCTTGGTTCTGGATTATTGCCCCGCTAATGGGACTTATAGTACAGCCAATTATTGGCTACTATAGTGACAAAACTTGGGGAAGATTTGGCCGAAGAAAACCCTTTTTCTTTACCGGAGCTATTCTGGCTTCTATTGGATTAATCCTGATGCCTCAAGCTGAAATCTTTATCGCAGTATTACCTGCATTATGGGTAGGGGCTGGTATGTTAATGATTATGGATGCCTCATTTAATATCGCCATGGAGCCTTTCCGAGCTTTAGTAGGAGACAATCTAAGAACCGACCAAAGAACGGCAGGATTCAGTGTACAAACAGCCTTAATTGGTTTTGGAGCAGTAATTGGATCTTTACTACCGTATACTCTAACTAATTATTTTGGTGTTTCCAATAAAGATGAAACTGGAGGAGTACCTTATAATTTAATTTTATCCTTTATCATTGGCGCAATTGTTTTAGTAGGATCAGTACTTATATCAGTTTTCAGCACCAAAGAATATTCTCCTGCGGAATTAGCGGAATTTGCAGATGAAAAAATCGTAGAAGAAAAAGAATCAAGTCTTTTTGATGTAATTGATGACTTTAAACAGATGCCAACCACTATGAGACAATTGGCTTTTGTTCAATTCTTCTCTTGGTTTGGATTGTTTGGTATGTGGGTATTTACCACTCCAGCAATTGCTCACCATATTTATGGTTTACCTATTAGTGACAATAAAAGTGACGCCTATCAAAATGCCGGAGACTGGGTGGGTGTTTTATTTGGTGTGTATAATTTAGTATCTGCATTTTACGCATTTGCTTTACCTTACATTGCAAAAAAAATAGGCAGAAAATTAACTCATGCCATCTCATTAATCATTGGAGGTTTGGGATTAATTTCGATGTATTTTATGCCAAATGAAAACTGGTTAGTTCTCTCTATGATAGCTGTAGGTATAGCTTGGGCTAGTATTTTATCGATGCCTTTTGCCATACTTGCAGGTTCAATATCTCCATTAAAAATGGGTGTATATATGGGTATTTTCAACTTTTTTGTGGTGTTGCCACAAATCGTAAATGCCTTACTAGGAGGTCCACTTGTAAAATATGTATATCAAGACAATGCCATATTTGCTATTGTAACGAGTGGTGTTAGTTTTATCATCGCCGCTATTCTAGTAGTACGAGTTAAAGATGTAGATGACGTAATAAATAATACCAATAATGACTAAAAAAGCATTCATATTCGACCTTGACGGCGTAATTGTTGACACCGCTAAATACCATTATTTAGCTTGGAAAAAAATCGCAACCGACTTAGGTATCGAATTTACACACGAACACAACGAATTATTAAAAGGAGTAAGCCGCGTGCGCTCACTCGATATTATTTTAGGCTTAGGACAAGTCGAAGCTTCTCAGGAGCAAAAAGACCAATGGTTGATTCAAAAAAACGAAGATTACTTATCGTATTTAGTGGATATGGATCAAAGCGAAATCCTTCCTGGAGTAATGCCTGTATTGGAATTTTTGAAAGCCAACCAACAACCCATCGCTTTGGGTTCAGCAAGTAAAAATGCACGACCTATTTTAGAGAAAACAGGAATTTTGTCTTATTTTGATGCCATTGTGGACGGAAATGACGTGAGTAACGCCAAACCAGATCCTGAAGTTTTTCTTCAAGCAGCACAAAAATTGAGTATTACCAATGAAAACTCTATTGTTTTTGAAGATTCGGTTGCTGGAATTCAAGCCGCTAATATTGCATCTATGACCAGTATTGGAATTGGAGATACTACCATTTTAAACGAAGCTAAATTCAATTTTAAAGACTTCACTTTTATAGACGAAGCTTTTTTAAATTCACTTATAAATAATTAAAAATTGAAATCGGGACCAATTATCCCCTTTTCAAATTTCAAATTTTTAAATTAAAAAAATGAACCAAGATTATATTAAACCAGACAACTGGTCGATTATTGAAGAAGGATTTGATGTAGAAAGAGTAAAATCATCCGAAAGTCTTTTTAGTATTGGAAACGGTGCTATGGGGCAACGTGCCAATTTTGAAGAAACCTATTCTGGCGAAACCTTCCAAGGAAGTTATATAGCCGGAATCTACTATCCTGACAAAACAAAAGTGGGCTGGTGGAAAAATGGTTATCCAGAATATTTTGCCAAAGTATTGAACGCTCCCAATTGGATTGGAATCAACATTGAAATCAACGGTGAAAATTTAGATTTACATACCTGTGCTTCTGTTCGTAATTTTCGTCGTGAATTGAACATGAAAGAAGGTTGGTACCAACGTTCTTTTGAAGCCATTTTGCAAAATGGAACTGAAATTGCAGTCAAGGTAACACGTTTTCTATCTTTAGACTTGGATGAAATAGGAATCATCAATTATGAAATCTCTCCTTTGAACAAAGATTCCAAAATTGTTTACAAACCGTATATTGATGCGGGTGTAACCAATGAAGATGCCAACTGGGAAGAAAAATTTTGGGAACCATTAGAAGTAAAAAAAGGAAGTAATGAGGCTTTTGTAACAGCTCAAACGTTCAAAACTCATTTCAAGGCAACTACTTTTATGCACAATAGCATTTGGGCCAATGGAAAAAACGAGAATATTTCGCCTGTTGCCATTGATGCTACCAACGAAAAAATCCAACACAGTTACGAAACCGTAATTGCCAAAGGTCAAACGTCTGCTATTCAGAAAATTGGTGGATACACTGTTTCAATGAATCACGCAAACACGCAAACGGCCGCTGAAAATGCCATTAAATCGGCTTTAGCCAAAGGATATGAAACGCTTTTAGAAGAGCAAAAAGTAGCTTGGGCTAAAATCTGGGAAATGTCAGACATCACCATCGAAGGCGATGTCAAAGCGCAACAAGGAATTCGATTCAATATTTTCCAATTGAACCAAACCTATTTAGGAAAAGATTCTCGTTTGAATATTGGACCAAAAGGATTTACCGGAGAAAAATACGGCGGTTCTACTTATTGGGACACCGAAGCGTATTGTATTCCTTTCTACATGGCAACCAAAGACCAAGAAGTAGCCCGTAATTTATTGACCTATCGCTACAACCAATTGGACAAAGCCATTGAAAATGCAGGCAAATTAGGGTTTACTAACGGGGCTGCTTTGTACCCAATGGTAACCATGAACGGAGAAGAATGCCACAACGAATGGGAAATCACATTCGAGGAAATCCATAGAAATGGTGCGATTGCCTTTGCTATCTTTAACTATTACCGTTTTACGGGAGATTACAGTTATATCCCTGAAAAAGGATTGGAAGTATTAATTGGTATTGCCCGTTTTTGGCACCAAAGAGCTACTTTCTCTACTAACAAAAATCAATATGTGATTTTAGGAGTTACGGGTCCTAACGAATATGAAAACAATGTCAACAATAACTTCTATACGAATTACATTGCCAAATGGTGTATTGATTATGCCGCAGCCCAAATTCAAAAAGTATCGTTAGAATATCCATCAGACCACAAACGCATTATCGAAAAAGTAAATCTTTCAAATGCTGAGTTACAAGAATGGAAAAAAGTGGCTGACAATATGTACTTCCCACAATCTGAGGAATTGGGAGTATATTTACAACAAGACGGATTCTTGGATAAAGAGTTAGTTCGTGTTGCCGATTTAGATAGAAGTCAACGCCCAATAAATCAAAAATGGTCTTGGGATAGAATTCTACGTTCGCCTTACATCAAACAAGCCGATGTTTTGCAATGTTTCTACTTCTTTGAAGATCATTTCTCTAAAGAACAATTGAAAAATAATTTTGAATTTTACGAGTCCTTTACGGTTCATGAAAGTTCGCTTTCACCTTGTGTCCACTCTATTCAAGCCGCTGTTTTGGATAAAATGGAAATGGCATACACCTTCTATTTAAGAACCTCTCGTTTGGACTTAGATGACTACAATAAAGAAGTAGAAGAAGGATGTCATATTACATCCATGGCAGGAACTTGGATGAGTATCGTAGAAGGTTTTGGTGGTATGCGTGTAAAGGATAACACCTTGCATTTTGCCCCTAAAATCCCGAAAGATTGGCAAGGATATTCATTCAAAATCAATTTCAGAAACCAAATTGTAAAAGTAACCGTAAATCAAAAAGCAACTCAAATTGCTTTAGAGGGTGATACAGCTATTACTGTTGTTGTTAATGGAAAAGAAGTTGCTGTGGAGGCTAATGGTGTAGTGACGATTTAGTTTTATTGAAATACTTAATGGTTTAAAATGAAAAAAATCTTCCTTTTATTACTTAGCACAACATTTGCATTTGCACAAATAGACCGAGTTGAGCCACCTTTTTGGTATGCCGGCATGAATCTATCTGAAGTGCAAATTATGTTCTACGGGAAGAATATTGCCAAAAATGAAGTAACAGTTTCCAATGGAGTAGTCATCAAAACCATCCAAAAAACGGAAAACCCGAACTATCTTTTTGTAACTATTGACACCAAGGATGTACCCGCAAAAGAGCTTGTTTTTTCTTTTTCAAAAAACAAGAAAGTAGCTTTTACACATCAATACAGTTTAAAATCAAGGAGAGAAAATTCGCGCTTCCGCAAAGGATTTGATAGCTCTGATATGATTTATCTATTGATGCCCGATCGTTTTGCTAATGGCAATCCGAATAATGACAGCACCAAAGAAACTATTGAAAAAGCCAATCGTTCTAATAAAGACGGGCGTCACGGGGGTGACATAGAAGGAATTATCAAAAACTTAGACTACATCAAGTCGTTAGGGGCTACTGCACTTTGGCCTACCCCACTTTGCGAAGACAACGACGAAAGAGGATCGTATCATACTTACGGTCAATCCGATGTGTACAAAATCGATTCACGTTACGGAACAAATGAAGATTATGTTCGTTTAAGTGCCGAATTGCATCAACGCGGCATGAAGAACATTATGGATTATGTGACCAATCATTGGGGATACCAACATTGGATGATGAACGACTTACCTACTTATGATTGGATTCACCAATTCCCAGGTTTCGCGCAAACCAATTACCGAATGACTTCACAGTTTGACCCAAATGCTTCTAAAGTAGATGCCACAATGTGTATGGATGGATGGTTCGTAAAATCGATGCCCGATTTGAACCAGTCAAATCCTTTGGTGTTAAATTATTTAATTCAAAATGCGATTTGGTGGATTGAATATGCCGATTTAGATGGCTTCCGAGTAGATACCTATTCGTATTGCGATAAAAAAGGTATTGCTACTTGGACCAAAGCGATTACAGATGAATATCCACATTTCAATATCGTAGGAGAAGTTTGGATGCACAATCAAGCTCAAATGGCCTATTGGCAAAAAGACAGTAAAATTGGTGCTATTCAAAGCTACAATTCTAACCTTCCTTCCGTAATGGATTTTACCCTTCATGATGCCATTGGCGGAGGCGTTTTCAACGAAAGCAAAGCCAATTGGGACAAAGGAATTATAAAAGTATATGAAAATTTTACTAATGATTTTTTATATCCTAACACTAACAACATGTTGGTTTTTGCCGAAAATCACGACACCAACCGTTTCAACCAGATCTACCAAGGCGATTTCAAAAAATACCAAATGGCGATGAGCTTGGTGGCTACCATTCGCGGTATTCCGCAATTGTATTACGGTTCTGAAATTGGAATGAAAGGAGATAAAAATATAGGTGATGGTGATATTCGACATGATTTCCCTGGCGGATGGAAAGGTGATACCAACAACGCTTTTTCTACGGAAGGTCGTACCAAAGAACAACAACAATTTTTTGATTTTACTGCCAAATTATTCAATTGGAGAAAAGGAAAATCAATCATTCATACCGGAAAAACAACGCATTATATTCCTGAAAACAATGTGTATACTTATTTTAGATACAATGATTCCGAGAGCGTAATGGTAATCATTAACAATTCGGATGAAAAACAAGAAGTAGCCGTTTCTCGTTTTAAAGAAAATACGCAACACTATTCAACAGGAAAAGACGTAATTTCTGGACAAACCATCAACATTAAAAACAACATTACTATCGAGGCCAAATCAGCGTTGATACTTGAACTTAAATAATTATCATCATGAAAAAAAATGTTTTACTACTAGTCCTTTTGGCTGTATTCATTTCGTCAAACGAGACACAAGCACAAAATAAAAAAACAACTAGCACTACTCCTTTTGTTTGGGAAGCTGCTAATGTATATTTCTTATTGACGGATCGTTTCAATAATGCAGATCAAACCAATGATAGCAACTACAACCGTACCAAACCTACCGGAAAATTACGTGGTTTTATGGGAGGAGACATCAAAGGAATTACTCAAAAAATCGAAGAGGGTTATTTTGACCGATTAGGTATCAATGCCATTTGGATGACACCTTTGGTAGAACAAATCCACGATGGAACTGATGAAGGAACGGGCTATAGTTATGCTTTTCACGGCTACTGGGCAAAAGATTGGACGGCATTAGATCCTAACTTTGGAACTCCTGCCGAATTAAAAATGATGGTAGAGAAAGCGCATCAACACGGCATTCGTGTTATTTTTGATGGCGTAATCAACCACACCGGACCCGTTACACCACAAGATGCTCTTTGGCCAGAAAATTGGGTGCGAACAAGCCCAGCTTGCGATTACAAAAACTACGCAAATACAACCGCTTGTACCTTGGTAGCCAATCTTCCTGACACACGTACAGAAAGTGAACAAAATGTTGAATTGCCTGCTGTTTTGTTGGAAAAATGGAAAAAAGAAGGCCGCTACGAAAAAGAAGTGAAAGAATTAGACGCTTTCTTTGCCCGTACAGGCTACCCAAGAGCACCAAAATATTACATCATCAAATGGTTAACCGATTATGTTACAGAGTACGGAATTGACGGTTACCGTGCCGATACTGCCAAACACATTGAAGAAGGCGTTTGGGCTGAATTCAAAAAACAATGTAATTATGCGTTTGCTACTTGGAAGAAAAACAATCCTTCAAAAGTATTGGATAATAACGGTTTTTTTACAACCGGCGAAGTTTCCGGCTACAATTTAAGTGGCGGACTATACTATGAATTTAGCGACAAAAAAGTAAATTATTTTGCTAATGGATTCAATAGTTTAATCAATTTCGAATTCAAAAATGAAGCAAAAAAAGACTATGAAGACTTATTTTCTTACTACTCTAGTAAATTACAAAATGAGTTGAAGGGTTTTGGAGTATTGAACTTTATTTCTTCTCATGATGAATCGGCACCTTTTGATGGTAAGCGAGAAAAAGCAATCGAAAGTGCCACTAAATTATTGTTAGCTCCTGGAACTGCTCAAGTATATTATGGAGATGAATCAGCTCGTAGCTTAGTAATTGAAGGAACTCAAGGCGATGCCACATTACGTTCATTTATGAATTGGGATGACATTAAAAACGACCCAAGTACTCAAAAAACTTTAGCCCACTGGCAAAAATTAGGATTATTTAGAAAAAACCATCCTGCAGTAGGTGCTGGTGTTCATCAAAAAATTTCAGCCAGTCCTTATGTATTTAGTCGTAGTTATACGCAAGGAAAATATAGCGACCAAGTAGTTGTGGGGCTAAATTTAGCCAAAGGCAAAAAAACAATTGCAACAGGAACTATCTTCAAAAACGGAGCAAAAGTAAAAGACGCTTATTCAGGAAAAGAAACTGTTGTTGCCAATGGAAAAGCAACTATTGATTCTGGCTTTGATTTGGTTCTTTTGGAATTGAAAAAATAAAAATAAGTTTAAATTATAGCAACGCCTTTAGTAATAAAGGCGTTTTTTTATTCTTAACTTTGTCATTTCAAATTCAAAATATGAATCAAGACTTTGATATTATTATTGTAGGGGGTGGAGCTGCTGGATTTTTTTCGGCTATCAACATCGTAGAACGCAATCCAAAACTCAAAGTAGCGATTCTTGAACGTGGCAAAGAGGTGCTTTCCAAAGTTCGTGTTTCAGGAGGAGGACGTTGCAATGTGACTCATGCTTGTTTTGAACCCAACGAATTGGTTAAATTTTACCCAAGGGGCGAAAAAGAATTACGCGGTCCATTTCATCAATTTTGCTCTGGAGACACCATAGAATGGTTTGAAAAACACGGAGTCGAACTTAAAATTGAAGACGATGGTAGAATGTTTCCAGTTTCCAATTCTTCTCAAACCATCATCGACTGTTTTTTAAATACCAGTCATCAATTAGGCATTACCATTGTAACGGGACAAAGCGTGCAATCTATTTTCAAAAAGGAAAATTGCTGGAAAATTGATACGCAAAACGAAACCTTCTTAGCCGAAAAACTGATTTTGGCTACAGGAAGCAATCCTAAAATTTGGGAGTTGTTACATACGTTTGGTCACGCTATTATTACCCCTGTTCCTTCTCTATTTACCTTTAATATCAAAGATACCCGAATTAAAGAATTACCCGGTATTGCCACGCAAGTAACCGTTAAAGTTAAGAATACCAAACTCGAGTCAACAGGCCCTTTATTAATTACCCATTGGGGAATGAGCGGCCCTGCCATTTTGAAATTATCCGCTTGGGGAGCGCGTATCTTACACGATAAAAACTACCTATTTACTATCGAAGTCAATTGGCTCAACGATAGAGATACTGAGGAAGCCGAAATTCTTTTGAAAGAACTCAAACAAGAATATGCCAAAAAAACGGTGGCTAAAAAGTCGCCTTTAGAATTGCAAAATCGGTTGTGGGAAAGTTTGGTTCTAGCCTCAGGAATTAGCAATGAAACCAAATGGGCCGATTTGTCAAAAATCCAATTGCAAAACTTGGCAAACCAACTTACCAAAGGTATTTTTCAAGTCAATGGCAAAAGTACTTTTAAAGAAGAATTTGTCACTGCGGGTGGAATTGATTTAAAAGAAATCAATTTCAAAACCATGGAAAGCAAATTACATCCTAACCTCTATTTTGCTGGCGAAATTGTCAATATTGATGCCATTACAGGAGGATTTAACTTCCAGAATGCGTGGACCAGCGGCTTTTTAGTGGCAAATGCCATTACAGAATAATATTATTTTTTTTACTAAAAAAGATTTGTAGTTTTAGGGAAAATAATTGAATGAAAAAATCCTTTACACTATTGACTTTATTCTTTTCATTAATCGCCATAGGTCAAAATGAGAGAATTAATAAATTGAATCAAGAAAACCAAAAAACAGGTGTCTGGAAATTAACAAGTAAAAATAAAGACACTGAAATAACAACAGAGTTTTTAGAGGGAAAATATGTTTCAGAAACTAAATACTACAAAGACAAAAAGTTAGTCGCTTCATACAACAATGAATTAAACGAATTATTAATAATCAGAGATTCCATCTCAACCAAAGCAAAATTCTTAATAAATGAAGATGCTAGCAGAACCTTAGTTGGTATTGACGGAACTGAAATTGACGAGGATATTTCAAACTATTTTTATTCATTTTCAGAGTTAGAACCCGAATATGTAACTGGTTTTACTGGTTTTTTTCACTTTGTAGCTAAGAATTTTAATATTGGCGATTTTATAGGAAAAATAAAAATTAAATTCGATATAGATCCAAACGGAAAAGTCACAAATGTTTCTTTAATGGAAGGTAATGACTCAAAATTAGAAAAAGAAGCTAAAAGAGTCTTTTCAAAATTACCCCCATGGCAACCAAGTCATAAAGATGGTGTATTTATAACCAAAACCTTAATTTTTCCAATAACACGTAATTAAAATTAATCATCCCCAAAAAACTTACCCATGACCACTAGTAGTTCCCGAATCCAACTCATCAATAGTTACAGACCATTTATTTATGCAAAAACCCATTCAATTTTTAAAGAATAACTCTGAACAATTTGTAAAATGGGAAATCATCATAACCCTTCAAAAAATCATCAAACAATTAAACCAACAATCGCATCCGTTCTATTAATTACTTCAGCTGGAGTAATGATTGTTGGAGCAATAATTAACGTAATGCTTGATTATCATTTTAATTATTAGAGCTATTTTAAAATTCCCTTTGTCATATATACGCTATATGGTTGGAATAAATACAAACAGCTCGTAAAACACTTAATTCAAGTAGAAATTGAATCACAACTAACGATTCAACCACCAAATACTAGCCGTTAAAACTGAAGCGAAACTCACCCAAGCCAAATACGGCAGTAATAAGTAACTCGCCATTTTGTTGATTTTAGCAAATTGAGAATAGGTTTCAAAAATCATGAGCCAAAGTAAAACAACCTCAATAGTGGCTAACATAGGGTTGTGTAATCCAAAAAACAAATACGACCAAAGCGCATTCAAAACCAATTGAACAGTGAAGAATTGTAAGGCTTTTGTAACCGCTTCTTTATGGACTGATACTTGATTCCAAATCAATCCGGCGGCAATACCCATCATAATATACAACGAAGTCCAAACAGGTGCAAAAATCCAATTAGGCGGATTAAAACTCGGCTTTAGTAAAGTAGGATACCAAGTCGTTATAGAAGCACGAGTAACCATACCCGATATATACCCAACCGCCAAACAAATTACTACAACTATTGCAACACGAAAGATTTTGTTCATTTTTTTTATTTTGAATCAAATTTACTCAAAACTTTCAATTCTATAGCCAAAATAAACTCAAAACCAATTCGGCAAAAAAAGTATCTTTGCTAAAATTTTCATTCATGGTAACAGCAAACGATTTTATTCCAGGTCCCTATACAAATTCTATTGAACAAGGCACTTTTCAATGGAGTGCACCCAGTAATATTGCATTGGTAAAGTATTGGGGGAAAAAAGAAAATCAAGTACCTGCCAATCCTTCGGTGAGTTTTACCTTAAATAACTGTAAAACCATTACGCAATTGGCTTTCGCCAAAAAACTAAATACAAGTCAATCGAATTTTTCTTTTGATTTGCTTTTTGAAGGAAAACCAAAGGAAGATTTTAAACCAAAAATTCAGAAATTTTTGGAGCGAATTGAACCGTATTTGCCTTTTTTGAAAGACTATCATTTTACGATTGATACTCAAAATACGTTTCCACACAGTTCTGGAATTGCTTCCTCTGCGTCGGGAATGGCAGCTTTAGCCATGAACTTAATGAGTTTAGAAAAGGAATTGAATCCGGCAATGACTGAAGATTATTTTTACCAAAAAGCGTCTTTTTTAGCACGGTTAGGATCCGGTAGCGCTTGCCGAAGTGTAAAAGGGCAAGTTGTCGTTTGGGGAAACCAAGCGAATATTCCAGGAAGTTCTGATTTATTTGGGGTGGAATTTCCACACACAATTCACGACAATTTCAAGAATTACCAAGACACTATTCTTTTAGTAGACAAGGGCGAAAAACAGGTTTCGAGTACCGTAGGTCACGATTTAATGCACAACCATCCTTTTGCCGAAAGACGATTTGCACAAGCACATGAGAATTTAGACCAACTGATTTCAATTTTTGAATCAGGAAATTTAGAGCAATTTATCGCGGTTGTTGAGAGCGAAGCCTTAACACTACATGCCATGATGATGACTTCGATGCCCTATTTTATCTTAATGAAACCAAATACATTAGAGATTATTAATCGCATTTGGAAGTTTAGAAATGAAACTAAAACACCCGTTTGCTTTACTTTAGATGCTGGTGCTAATGTGCACGTTCTCTACCCAAATCAAGTGAAAGAAAAAGTCTTGCAATTTATTCAGGACGAATTAGTTGGCTATTGTCAAAATGGTCAGTATATTTGTGATGAAATTGGAATTGGCAGTCAATTAATTGATTAAACAACACTATGAAAGGACCTTTATTTTACTCAAAAATATTACTCTTTGGTGAATATGGAATTATCCAAGACTCCAAAGGACTTTCTATACCTTATAATTTCTATAAAGGCGCCTTAAAAACAGACAAAAACCCTTCGGAAGAAGCTATTTCTTCTAACGGGCATTTGAAACGTTTTGTAGCTCATTTGAAAACATTAGCTATCGAACAACCTAATTTAGTGCAGTTCGATTTAGTTACTTTAGAGAATGACGTGAACAATGGCATGTACTTTGATTCTAGTATTCCACAAGGCTATGGCGTGGGGAGTAGCGGTGCTTTAGTGGCTGCGATTTACGACAAATATGCCCAAAACAAAATTACCGTTTTAGAAAACTTAACTCGTGAGAAATTGTTAATATTGAAAACTATTTTCTCTCAAATGGAAAGTTTCTTTCATGGAAAAAGTTCGGGTTTAGACCCTCTAAACAGTTATTTAAGCATTCCAATTCTAATCAATTCGAAAGACAATATCGAAGCTACTGGTATTCCAACTCAAAGCTTTGATGGCAAAGGAGCCGTTTTCTTAATCGACTCAGGAATTGTTGGAGAGACAGCCCCAATGGTCAATATTTTCATGGAAAACCTGAAAGATCAAGGTTTCCGAAACATGTTAAAAACACAGTTTGTAAAATACACCGATTCGTGCGTGGAGAATTTCTTAGGGGGCGATATGAAATCATTGTTTGCCAATACTAAAAAATTATCCAAAGTAGTATTAAGTCATTTCAAACCCATGATTCCAGAACAATTTCACGGTATTTGGCAAAAAGGAATTGACACCAACGATTACTATTTAAAGCTATGTGGTTCTGGTGGTGGCGGTTACATTTTAGGTTTTACCGAAGATTTAGAACGTGCCAAGACTTCTTTGAAAGACTACAAATTAGAAGTGGTGTACCAATTCTAGCCTAAAACGTTTAACGACAAAAACGACACAATGCTAAACAGAGCTAACAAATTGGTGATTAAGAAAATAATCAGCTTGTTCTCTGTGGTAAGAGGCTATAATATTCCCATTATCATCCTAGCACAATACCTTTCGGCTATATTTATTCTAGCTCCCGAAAAAAGAGCCTTGAATGTACTTCTCGATTTCAATTTGTTTATTTTGGTTTTTGCTTCATCGATTACCATTGCTTCGGGGTATATCATCAATAATTTTTACGATAGTCAAAAGGATTTGATTAACCGTCCCAACAAGTCTATGCTGGATCGATTGGTGAGTCAGAAAACTAAATTGAGTGTGTATTTTACACTCAACTTTATAGTAGCGTTGATGGCTTTGTTTGTTTCTTGGCGTGCCTTTTTATTCTTCTCTACTTACATTTTCTTAATTTGGTTGTATTCCCATAAAATCAAAAAACAGCCGATTATTGGCAATTTAATGTCGGCTTTTTTAGCTGTTTTACCCTTTTTTGCCATTCTTTTGTATTATTACAATCAGATTCCTTTTGAAGAAATTGAAAACTACGGCAATCAACTAGCTGTCATTTTTGCACACGCCAGCTTTTTATTTTTATTGTTGCTCATCCGAGAAATGATCAAGGATTTAGAAAACTTGAAAGGTGATTTAGCTAACAACTACAAAACGATTCCAATTGTTTATGGAGAACGTGTTTCCAAAAATATAATTTCTGGATTGACTATTGGAACTGTAGTACCTGTCTATGTTTTAATTGAAATCTACGATGTGGGCTATATGGACACGTACTTTTACGGCTGTCTAATTGTACTCATCTTCTTTGTTTTGGCGTTACAAAAAGCAACCCAAAAAGAACAATTTCTTCGATTGCATAATGTATTAAAATTGCTAATTGTAGCTGGAGTATTTTGTATTATTCTAATTAATCCGTCTGTTTTTTGGCATGGAAAACGATTGTTGCACTTTATTTAACAACTTCCCTCTTTCAACTCTTTGATTCTAAAATCGTTTCTCAAGGATATAAATACTATCTTTGCAGGCTCAAGGGCAATTTCGTCCCCATGTAGCAATAAATTACCAATTATTATGAATACTAACAGAGGTGGTGGAAGAACCAATAGTTCTAGACCTAGTTCAAATAAGCCAAAACCAGCGATGCAAAAGCGTGCGCAAGGTCCTAAAAAAGCTAAAATCAACACTAAAGTAGCCGAGGTGGAGGCCAATAAAGTGGTCAAAAAACCAAATCAAACTCCAAAAAGAGCCAAAGCAGCTGACGAAATTCGTTTGAATAAATACATCGCTAACTCAGGAGTGTGTTCACGTCGCGATGCTGATATTTACATCCAATCGGGTAACGTAAAAGTGAATGGGGTTCCCGTTACTGAAATGGGCTATTTGGTAAAATTAAATGATACTGTAAATTTTGATGGTGTACTATTAACTCCTGAGAAAAAAGAATATATCTTGTTGAACAAACCTAAAAACTTCACTACGGCATTGGACGAAGGTCAGGAGTTTCGTAATGTATTAGAGTTAGTTCGCGGAGCTACTACAGCAAAAATTGGTGCAGTAGGTCGAATGGACAAAAACACAACCGGATTGTTATTGTTTACCAATGACACTGATATGATTAGAAAATTCACATTGCCTAATCAAAAATCATCAAAAATCTATCAAGTATCTTTGGATAAAAATTTAAAATTTGAAGATTTAGAAAAAATAAGCAAAGGCTTAGTATTAGATGGACACCGAGTATTTATTGAAGAAGTTAGTTATATCGACAACGAACCTAAAAGCGAAATCGGTCTAAAATTACGTTCAGCTAATGTAAAAGTAGTACGTTCTATTTTTGAACATTTCGATTATAATGTGTTGCGTATTGACCGCGTGGCTTTTGCCGGTTTAACCAAAAAGAATTTGCCTCGAGGCAACTGGAGAATGCTTACAGAACAAGAAATCATCAATTTGAAAAATATTTAAAATTTCAAATTAAATCCATAAAAAAACCTGCAAATAGTAATTTGCAGGTTTTTTATTTTTAGAGACTACTGATTATCCTTTTATTTTTTTAACGGGAGTTTCTTCTTTCTTGTCCAAACCTCTTTTTCGCAACAGAGGCTCAATACTTGGCTCTGCACCTCGGAAACGTTTGTACAATACCATCGGGTCTTCTGTACCGCCTTTTTCCAATACATTTTTACGGAAAGACTTTGCTTTTTCTGGATTAAAAAGTGTCGTTATTTTAAACGCTTCAAAAGCATCGGTATCTAACACTCCCGACCAAATATAACTGTAATACCCCGATGAATAACCTCCTGAAAAAATATGACTAAAGTACGTACTTCTGTATCTTGGAATAATTGATTCAATTAAACCTATTTTATTCATCGCTTGTTTTTCAAAAGTATTGGCGTCAATTGTGATGTCTTTAGTTTGAGAATGGTAGGCCAAATCCAACAATGAAGCCGCTAAATATTCGGTAGTACCAAAACCTTGGTCAAACGTACCTGATTTTTTTAATTTAGCAATCAATGCATCTGGAATCACAGCTCCTGTTTGATAATGCTTAGCAAACATCTTAAGCACTTCAGGCTCTGCTGCCCAGTTTTCCATAATTTGTGAAGGCAATTCCACAAAATCTCTTGGCACACTTGTTCCTGCCAAGCTCTTATAAGTCACATTTGATAGTAACCCATGCAATGAATGTCCAAATTCATGAAAAAGTGTACTTACTTCATCAAAGGTTAGTAGTGCAGGTTTGTCTACTGTTGGTTTTGTAAAATTACATACAATAGAAACTACAGGTGCTTTACGCACTCCATTTTCTGTTTTTTGATTTCTATACGAAGTCATCCAAGCCCCACCTCTTTTAGATTCACGTGGGTGAAAATCAGTATAAAGTACCCCAACATGTGTTCCGTCAGCTTCAAGAACTTCAAAAGCAGTAACCGATTCATGATATTTAGGCACGTCTTTTAATTCTTTAAACTGTAATCCATATAATTTCTGTGCGACTTGAAAAGCCCCATTTCTTACATTCTCTAAACTAAAATACGGACGTAATTCTTGCTCGTCCAAATCAAAACGTTCTTTTCTAATTTTCTCCGTATAATATCTCCAATCATACGGATGAACGGCTCCTTTAATACCGTCCTTAGCCATCATTTTTTGAATGTCGGCAGCCTCCACTTTTGCTTTTTCCAAAGCAGGTTTCCATAAATCGTTCAATAATTTATTGACATTTTCTGGTGTTTTAGCCATCGATTCTTCCAAAACATAATTAGAATGAGAGGCATAACCCAACAATCGGGCTTTTTGTCCACGAAGATTCGCTAACTGAATTGCATTAGCTTTATTATCCAATTCATCATCGTGATTGGCACGAGTTTGATAAGCATTCCAAATCTCTTGACGTAGTTTTCGATTGGAGCTATATTGTAAGAATGGCATCACACTCGAATTAGCTAAAGTAAACACCCAACTTCCTTCTTTACCTTTTGACTTTGCATCAGCTGCAGCTGCATCAATTACATTTTGCGGTAATCCTGCCAAATCTTTTTTATCGGTAATTACCAATTGGTATTTATTGGTCTCCGCCAAAATATTTTGACCGTATTTCAAACTCAACAAGGACAAATCACCATTGATTTTACGTAGCGTCTCTTTCTCAGAAGGAGATAAATTAGCTCCAGAACGAACAAAATCCTTATACGCATTGTCCAATATTTTAGCTTGTTCCAAGTTCAAGCCTAGCGTTTCTTTTTTGTCCCAAAGCGCTTTAACTCTAGCAAACAATTTCTCGTTCAAATAAATGTTATCGCGGTGTGCCGATAAATTAGGAGAAACTTCTTTGGCTATGTTTTGAATTTCTTTATTGGTGTGCGCCGAATTCAAATTAGAGAAAACTGTATTGACATTAGACAACAACTCCCCTGCATTTTCCATTGCCAAAATAGTGTTTTCAAATGTTGGCGCAGCCGTATTGTTAGCAATCACATCAATCTCAGCGGCATTTTTTTTAATCCCTTCTAAAATGGCAGGTTTGAAATGTTCATTTTTAATTTGATCAAAAGGCGGAACATTAAATGGCGTATTGTACGCTTGAAAAAATGGATTCATAGTAGTCGTTTCTTGAGCATTTGCAGTTAGCATACTTCCAATAGCTAAGCAAACAAATAAAGTTTTTTGTATCATGTGATGGAGTTTAAAAAAGTAAATTTAGGAGAAAGAAAGGATATAAAATGAAAAAACCTTAAAAATGTTATTCCATTTCTAAGGTTTTCAGTGCGGATAATAGGACTCGAACCTACACGCCTTGCGGCACCAGATCCTAAGTCTGGCATGTCTACCAATTTCACCATATCCGCGTAATTGTGGGTGCAAATATACACATAAGTTCTAATTTACAAAGCAAATTAAACAAAAAATATTTCACTCCTTTTTTGTACTTTTGATTGTATAATTTGAAACCCTATTATGGAAAACATAGCGTCTTACGTTCAGCAAAATAAAGAACGTTTCATCAATGAATTAATTGAATTATTAAAAATTCCATCGGTAAGTGCCGATACTGCTTATTCTCAAGATGTATTCGATACCGCCGATGCCGTAAAAGCAAGTTTAGAAAAAGCAGGTTGTGATCTAGTCGAAATCTGCGATACCCCTGGCTATCCAATTGTGTATGGCGAAAAAATAATCGACCCTAATTTACCAACCGTGTTGGTATATGGACATTATGATGTGCAACCACCAGACCCAATGGAATTATGGACTTCTCCTCCATTCGAACCTGTAATTAAAACCACAGAAATACATCCTGAAGGTGCTATTTTTGCACGTGGCGCTTGCGATGATAAAGGACAGATGTACATGCACGTCAAAGCATTTGAATACATGATTAATTCGAATTGTTTGCCTTGCAATGTAAAATTCATGATTGAAGGCGAAGAAGAAATCGGTTCCAAAAGTTTGAGTTGGTTTGTAGAACGCAATCAAGAAAAACTAAAAAATGATGTCATTCTGATTTCGGATACGGGAATGATTTCAAACCAACAACCTTCTATTACAACAGGACTTCGCGGCTTGAGTTATGTAGAAGTAGAAGTTACAGGACCTAATCGTGATTTACACTCAGGTCTCTATGGTGGTGCCGTAGCTAATCCAATCAATGTACTGACTAAAATGATTGCCTCTTTACATGATGAAAATAACCATATTACGATTCCTGGATTTTATGATAATGTAGAAGAACTATCTGCTGCCGAAAGAGCTGAGATGGCCAAAGCACCTTTCAGTTTAGAAAACTATAAAAAGGCATTAGACATTGAAGATGTTTATGGTGAAACAGGCTATGTAACTAACGAAAGAAACTCCATTCGTCCCACATTGGATGTAAACGGAATTTGGGGAGGTTATACTGGCGAAGGGGCTAAAACTGTTATTGCGAGTAAGGCTTTCGCCAAAATTTCAATGCGTTTGGTTCCAAATCAAGATTGGGAACAAATCACTGAATTATTTACCAAACATTTTATAAGCATTGCTCCAAATGGGGTAACCGTAAAAGTAACTCCTCATCATGGCGGGCAAGGATATGTGACTCCAATCGACAGCATTGGCTACCAAGCCGCTAACAAAGCCTACACCGAAACTTTTGGAGTTCCAGCTATTCCTGTTCGTTCAGGAGGAAGTATTCCTATTGTTGCTTTGTTCGAAAAAGAATTGAAAAGCAAAACGATACTGATGGGATTTGGATTGGACAGCGATGCAATTCACTCACCAAACGAACATTTTGGAATTTTTAACTACTTGAAAGGAATTGAAACTATTCCGTTATTCTATAAATATTTTGTAGAACTGAGTAAATAATTTTCCTTTTTATCTGAAAAAATGAATAAAAAAATTACTGCAACGGCCGCATTTTTAGGAATGGCTGCCATTATTTTAGGAGCTTTTGGAGCCCACGCTTTGAAGAAAGTATTGACTCCCGAACAATTGATTAGTTTTGAAACAGGGGTGCGTTACCAAATGTACCAAGCGTTCTTTTTGTTCTTTCTAGCCACTCCAAATGATATTCTTGAAAAAACTAAAAAAACAATTTACAACCTAATTATAATAGGAGTCCTTTTCTTTTCAGGATCGATTTATCTGTTGTCTACAATGGGAATTACAAGAATCGATTTTAAAAGCATTGGATTCATTACCCCAATAGGGGGTTTATTACTCATCTTGGCTTGGGGAATACTTGGTTTTTCTATTCTAAAGGTAAAAAGATAAAAAAAGCGGTTTCAAATGAAACCGCTTTTTTTTATTACATATAACTCAGAATTTCCTTTTTCAAGGCATCATATTCACCTTGTAAAATCAACCCGTTATCGAGTAATTTTTTATAGTTCTGCAACTTTTCAAAAAGCTCGTCTGATGACAATTCGTTTAGTGGTTTATCTCCATCCAAAGTACTAATTTCAGTAAACGAAGCGGTTTGAGCAGGCATAATCTCTGCAAATGAACTAACTTCTTCTGTGTCGACTTCTTCTACCACTGCGTTAGTGTTCAAACCTGAACCTCCTTTTAACAAATCGATTTGTTCCTTAGCAAACGCGTACATCTTTCTTGCTTGAACTTTCGGAATGTATTCAATAGTCACCGAAATCTCGGTTTTGGTTACAAATGAAAAATCAGAACCTAAAATACCTTCTTTAACAAAAGTACTTTCAATTTCGTCCCAAGAATAATCTGTAAAATTCATCGAAAGTCCTAAATTTTTAGGTTGGCAAATAATAATTCGTTTATTAGTCACCACAATACTGTCTGGCAAAACGGTAATAGCTGGTTTTTTCTGCACCGCTATATAACCAATTTCTTCATTTTTCATCAACAAATCACTCAGTTTTGACATGACTTTTTCGATGGCTTTAGGATCTTGTTCTTCGTTTAAAAACTTTTTAAGTTGCTCATTCATAATCGCTTTATTTGGGAATTATTTTAGTAAAAGTAAATATACTACCTAATTTTCTACTATCCGGATTTCATTTTTTATTTTATTGGGCAAACTAGCAACAACCAATTCATACGAATGGTCGATTAACTCTTTAACTAAAACATCAGAGACATCTTCATTTATAGCAACCGTGTTCCAATGTTTTTTACTCATATGATACCCCGGCTGAATTCCGTCATATTCAGCACGCAATTCTTGAGCTCTATCGGGATCACATTTCAAATTGACCTGTGGATTTCCGTTTTCCCATGAACTTAGCGAACTCAAAAGAAACATTTTACTGCCTACTTTTAACACCAAAGCATCTTCATTGAACGGAAAATGTTCTGTAACTCCTTTTTTAGAAAGACAATATTCGTAAAAATACTCTAAGTTCATACACTAACTTTAAATAGTTTGATTTATTGTATCGAATACAAAATGGGTTTACTCGGACTAGCATCATTTTCAAATGAAGCGATTTGTAAATTCAGCAAATAATTACCATCAAGTACTTCGTTAGGAACAAAAATCATCTCGGTAATCGTACAATTCCGTCTTGCATCGTCATTCAAATGGTTTACATCTTTAACATTCCAGAAGGCTTTGTGTGCTACTAATTTGCCGCCGTCTTTTTCTTTATCGACACTAGGCAAATCAATCAACAAATGTTGGATTCCGCTTTCGCGAAGGAACAACGCTGCCTCTTCAGACAAAAAAGGCGGATTCGTATTGGAATAGTTTAATGATTTTTTTGAAACGTCATTTGGCAATGTTCGAATAACAATGGCTTCTGATTTAATTTCTGAATTATGAACAGATTTCAACGCCTTTTCAATTTGCAGTTTTGAAATCACTAAATCCTCCCCTACTTTTTCTGGTTGAATAGAAATTAAAGTTGCCCAAAAGAAAAACGCTTTCAAACATTGATTGATACTGTAAAATTCTCTTGTAATATGCCCTAAACACTCGGTATGTGTTCCGTGAGCGTGCGGATTGAAAAATAGATTATTGAAATTCGTTGACGATTGCCCTTCAGCCACTTTCCCAATCCAATCTCCCATAACTACAGGAGTAATTTCGGGGGCATTTTGGTACCAAGCAATAGGATTTTGCTCGTCATTCGTTATTGGAATAGAAATATCAATGGGTTTTGATAAGTCTATTTGAAAAGTAGAATTATTATGTGTGATAGTTGTTTTCATTTTTTTAACCGCAAAGTGCGCAAAGTCTTTTACGCAAGGTTCGCAAAGTTTTAAAGATTATTAACTACTCTTTTTACTCCGTTTTTAATTAAGGTAACATTAAAATTTATTAGCAAACCTAATTTACAATTTGTTAATTTTAAATACGTTAACAATTGAGCAAAATGAACGTCGTTCAAAGCCTCAACTGATTTGATTTCAATAATTAGTTTATTGTTTACTATAACATCAATTCTATAACCTATATCAAGTTTTACTTCTTCATAAATTAAGGGCAGTGGCTTCTGCTTTTCAACATTTAACCCTTGCTTTTTTAATTCATAAAACAAACATTCTTCATAGGCACTTTCTAGTAATCCAGGACCTAAACTTTGATGCACTTTTAAAGCACAATCAAATACTATTTTTGATAATTCGTTTTCTGTCATATTGAATATTGGCGTATATTTTTATCTTGCGTTCTTTGCGAAAACTTTGCGGTTAGATTATTCCAAATTTAGGTAAAACAAATCACTTGCTATTCCATCCGTTAAAAATTTACCTTTTAATGTTGGCTTCAATATGTCGTCGGTAATAGAAAGTAAGCCATCAACGATGAATTTTTGTGATTGTTGCTTCAAATAATCCAAATATTTAGCGCCAAATTCCTGCTCAATTCGGACTAAAGAAATACCCCAAATCGTTCGTAAACCTGTCATAATATATTCGTTATAACGATCTTCGAGAGTTAATTTTTCGACTTCATTAGGCAATTCATCATTCTGAAGTGCTTTCAAATACAAGGCATTATTAGCAATATTCCAACTTCTAGAATCACCATCATAACTATGTGCCGAAGGACCAATTCCGATGTATTTTTTACCCAACCAATAGGCTGAATTATTCCTAGAAAAATAATTTTCTTTGCCAAAATTAGACAACTCGTAATGAACGAATCCATTAGCTTCCAGCGTTTCGACCAAAATCATAAAATGTTCTTGAGCTACCTCATCATTAGGCGAAGCTACTTTACCTGTTTGAATCAGTTTGTTCAACGCGGTTTTAGGCTCTACCGTCAAGGCATAACTGGAAATGTGCGGTATTCCAAAAGACAACGCCGTTTCAATATTCTTCTGCCATCTTTCGTTTGTCATTCCAGGGATTCCGTAGATTAAATCTAAGGAAATATTATCAAAATAACGGGTAGCTATTTCTAGGCATTTTTTGGCTTGTGCCGAATCATGAGCGCGATTCATCAGCTTCAAATCTTCTTCAAAAAACGACTGAACTCCAATAGAAAGTCGGTTAATCCCTATTTCCGAAAAGGCAATAAGATTTTCTTCAGACAAATCATCAGGATTGGCTTCCAAGGTAATTTCGGGATTTTGGGCAATAGCATAATGTTCACGCACTGTATCAATTAAAAACTGAATTTCATCAACCGTCAAGACCGATGGTGTTCCTCCTCCAAAATAAATGGTTTCAACTCCCGAGAATTCAAGTTCGTTTTGCAACTCATTTTTGCGCAGTTGCAATTCTTTGGCCAAAGCCAAAACCATTTCCTCTTTCTTCTTCATTGAAGTCGAAAAATGGAAATCGCAGTAATGGCAAGCTTGCTTGCAAAAGGGAATATGAATGTAGATTCCTGACATTTTAATTTGAAAATTATTTAATTTAAAAATGTGTCTCATATAAGAAATTAATTTTCTCATTGATACATTTTCAAATTATCGAATTCGTTCTTCGTTTTGTTTCACAAAAGCATCCCAACCCGAATAACTTTTGCCAATTTCTAGTCGGCCTGAATTAAAGAAGTGACAAACAGCCGCAGCTAATCCATCGGTTGAGTCTAAATTTTTTGGTAAGGTTTTAAGGCCTAATAATTGTTGAAGCATTTTGGCCACCTGTTCTTTACTGGCATTCCCATTTCCGGTAATAGCCATTTTTATTTTTTTAGGTTCGTATTCTGTAATGGGAATACCACGCGAAAGTCCCGCCGCCATAGCAACGCCTTGTGCACGGCCTAATTTCAACATCGATTGTACGTTTTTTCCAAAAAAAGGAGCTTCAATAGCTATTTCATCTGGATGATGTGTTTCGATTAATTCAATAGTCCGTTCAAAAATGATTTTTAACTTTTGATAATGATTGTCGTACTTAGATAATTGCAGTTCGTTCAATTGCAAAAATTCCATTTTTTTATTGATTACTTTAATCAATCCAAAACCCATAATGGTGGTTCCAGGGTCAATTCCTAATATGATGCGTTCGTTTGCCAATTGAGGTTTATTTATAGGTAGCAACTACTCGACTTTTAGTATAACAGGAAGAATAAATTGAGTTTTAACTGGAATTCCACGTTTTATAGCAGGATTCACTTTTGGAAAGTCAACCAATCGAGCTTTTAAAATACTGTCAATTTTAATCGTATCATATGCCACCGAATCTTTAGGAAATTGTGGCTCGAATTGCATGGTCGAATTAGGAAAAACAGTCACTTTAACCTCAATAGTGTCCAATTCTGGATAAAGAACTGATAATGTATCAACACTCAATTTTTCTTGAATTAACTGAGTTAAAATTTCAAAAAAACATTGTTGGCGCTGGGTCTTATCCGCTATTTTTTCACAATCTGTAAGTGAAGGAAACTCATCTACTTCTTTCCAGTTGATTTCGTTTAACTCTTTTGCCAACAATTCCTTTTCAGAAGGCACTTGCTTCCCGAAATACTGACAAGAATTAAACAATAGAATAACTAATAAAAGAAAATAATACTTCAATGCTCTGTGTTTGAATGGAACTAATATTGGATAAAAATACAATTATTTTTTTTTGAGAAGCGCTATAAAACCAACAAATCTTAATTGAAGAAGGGAAATTGAAAAAAATAGAGAAAAATGATACGATGAAGCAGTCACTTTTAGAGAAAAAAAACTACTATAACGTTTTAGTACCGTTGTAAATCAAAAAAGCTATCCTTAGTTCTGAATAAATTCAGAAGCTTTGGAAAGCTTTTCATTGGTCTAACTACTAAACCCGGTCAGCTTACAAGGCCGACCAAACAACACAACTAACTTTAGATACCGTTTTTGGGCAAAAAAGCACTTCATTACGAAGTGCTTTTCCCAATTTAGCGGTCTGGACG
>CAUPPG010000004.1:0-280725 GCA_963513255.1 uncultured Flavobacterium sp. | reverse complement strand
ATCAATTATGATGTTTTATCAATGAAATTGAAAGGTTAAACTTTGAAATTGGTATTGGATTTGCGTTAGGGATAGCAGCAAAAATCCCACAGCACGTGAAGCGTAGCGCAACAGCGAGGACTTGCAGCGAATAGCACGGCCCGAAGGGAAACGTACAAAAAATATTTATTATACAATACATTGTAAATCAGATATTTATTTTATATATTTATACTTATTAATTGCCAGAGACTCCTACTCTCTTCATTTAATCCCCAAGCCGAAAATTTTTCAATTGAAAAAGCAGATTGCAATAGCAGTAAGCTTTTAAGTCATTGTTTTTAATTTTAAATGGTAAAAAATGAGGGATTACAAATACATTCTATTCTTTAATGAAATCGGAATAAGCGCTATTAGTGAAGTGGGCGGGAAAAATGCTTCGCTTGGTGAAATGTACAACCAACTCAATCCTATTGGGATTCAAATTCCGAATGGATTTGCGATTACTGCCGAAGGATATCGGCTATTTCGAAAAGAAAATCAGTTAGAAAAAGTACTGAATGATTTATTTCATTCTTTAGATACAGAACACTTTACTAACCTATCCTATATAGGAGTAACTGCACGAGACCTAATTCTTTCTGCCCGAATGCCTCAAGTTATTGAATCCGAAATCAAGAAAGCGTATCACGCTTTGAGCCAACAATGCGGATTTACTTCGCTGAATGTAGCTGTGAGGAGTAGCGCTACATCGGAAGATTTACCCTCAGCTAGTTTTGCAGGACAAATGCAATCTTTTTTGAATATTTCTGGAGAAGATCACTTGATTGATGCCGTGCATCATTGTTTTGTGTCTTTGTTTACAGATCGTGCTATTAAATACCGATACGATATGGGATTTCAGGATTTGGATATTGCCATTTCTGTGGGAGTACAACAAATGGTGCGAAGCGACCAATCGGCTTCGGGAGTTGCTTTTACTATTGATCCTGATTCTGGGTTTGAGAATACTATTATTATAAATGGAATTTGGGGACTCGGCGAAAACATTGTTCAAGGTACTGTTACACCAGACGAGTGGATGGTTTTCAAACCTACATTGGAAAACGAAAAATGGAATCCCATTCTTAAAAAACATTGTGGTAAAAAAGAGTTTACTATGATTTATAATGAAATAGAAAAAGAAATTTCAGCCACCAATACTATTGTCAACACAACCACCTCTTTAGAAAATCAAAATCGGTTTTCATTGAGCGATACCGAAGTGATCCAGCTAGCTCGTTGGTGCTACTCCATTGAGAAGCATTACAAAAAAGCGATGGACATTGAGTGGGCAAAAGACGGCACCAACAACCAACTCTATATTGTACAGGCACGTCCAGAGACAATTCATAACAAACCCAATTCACCTGATAGAAAAATGTACACCTTACTTGAAAAAGGGAATGTTTTATGCAAAGGAATTGCTTTAGGAGATAAAATCACCTCGGGTAAGGCACGTATTGTAAACAATGCTCAAGAAGGCCACTTGGTACAAGAAGGAGAAATCATTGTAACTGATTTGACCAATCCCGATTGGGATCCAATTATGAAAAAAGCAGCTGCTATTGTGACCAATAAAGGTGGTCGCACTAGCCATGCCGCAATTGTCGCAAGAGAGTTAGACACAGTAGCTGTTGTGGGTTGTGGAGATGCCACAGCTACAATAAAAAACGGACAAGAAATTACCGTATCCTGTGCCGAAGGAAAAGAAGGAGTCATTTATAACGGCACATTGCGTTGGAAAACTACAGAGCAAGACTTTAGTCGGTTGAAATTACCTGAAACAGCACCCATGCTCATTCTAGCAGATCCTGAAAAAGCCTTTGAATTAAGCCGTTATCCAAATCAAGGCGTGGGTTTGATGCGAATGGAGTTTGTTATTTCGAATACCATAAAAATACATCCACTGGCTTTATGTGAACCAGAAAAAATTACTGACCAAAATACGATTGCTCAAATAGCAGAACTAACCAAAGGCTATGCTGACCCAAAAGATTATTTTGTAACACAACTAGCCGAAGCTGTAGCTACTGTAGCCTGTGCCTTTTATCCAAAGGAGGTGATTGTACGGATGAGTGATTTTAAAAGTAATGAATATGCCAACCTCATCGGAGGCAGTTATTTTGAGCCTGACGAAGAAAATCCAATGATTGGCTTTAGAGGAGCTTCACGTTATTACAGTAATTTTTACCGAAAAGGTTTTGCATTGGAAAGCCAAGCCATGAAAAAAGTACGGGATGAGATGGGGCTTACTAATGTAAAATTAATGATTCCGTTTTGCCGAACTGTTGAAGAAGGAGAAAATGTCCTCACCGAAATGGCTAAAAATGGATTAGTTCAAGGGATTAATGGATTGCAAGTATATGTTATGATTGAAATACCCAGCAATGTCCTTTTGGCAGATGAATTTGCGAAACTCTTTGATGGATTTTCAATTGGTTCCAATGATCTAACGCAACTCACATTAGGGCTAGACCGAGACTCTTCGCTAGTGAGTTATTTATTTGATGAAGAAAACCCCGCAGTACAATCGTTAATTAAAGAAACAATTCGGGTAGCTAAACGATTTGAAATAAAAGTTGGTTTATGCGGTCAAGCACCGAGTGACCTCCCCCACTTTGCTCAATTTTTGGTTGCAGAAGGTATTGATAGCATTTCATTTACTCCAGACGCATTAATAAAAGGCATTGAAAATATTTTGGAAGCAGAGAAAAAATTAAAACAAATCACATCTAAAACCATCTAAATTATGGAAACACCATTCAAAAACAAAGTAGCACTTATCACAGGCGGAACTTCAGGAATTGGTAAAGCAACTGCAATTGCTTTTGCAAAAAGAGGCGCAAAAGTGGTTGTTGTAGATAAAAATGAAGATACAGAAGCGCTTTCTACAATAAAAAAAATAGCAGAAAAAATGCTATTTATTCAATGTGATGTAGCCAATTCAACTGAAGTCAAATTAATGATTGAAAAAACAATTGCTACATTTGGACGATTGGATTATGCTTTTAATAATGCTGGCATTGAAGGTCGAGTGGCCATTACCGCAGCTTGTTCTGAAGAAAACTGGGACAATACATTAAATATCAACTTAAAAGGAATTTGGCTTTGCATGAAATACGAAATTCCCGAAATGCTAAAACACCATAAAGGAGTGATTATTAATTGTGCTTCTGTCGCTGGATTAGTAGGGTTTTATGGCTCTCCTGCTTATGTGGCTTCTAAACACGGCGTAATTGGTTTAACTAAAACGGCTGCTTTAGAATATGCCAAAGAAGGCATTAGAATAAATGCCGTTTGCCCTGGAATTATTGATACACCAATGATTGATCGAGTAACTAAAAATAACAAAGAAACCGAAAAACAATTTGCAAAAATGGAACCTATAGGAAGATTTGGTTCACCCGAAGAAATTGCCAATGCTGTAATTTGGCTGTGTTCAGACGAAGCTTCATTTGTAACTGGACATCCAATGGTAATTGATGGTGGTTTTGTAGCTCAATAAAATTATGTAATTTTAACTCATAACGGTCAATCCAATACTATATGTTTGAATCAGGAAAAAATAATCTCTCCTTCAAGTCGGTCCAACTCGTGCATAGTGGGGACGATTATTTTTCTAGATTAGAACGAATTATTAATGATGCAGTTACCGAAATCCATATCCAGACATATATTTTTGACAATGACGCAACAGGCAAACGCATTCTTTTTGCTTTAAAAAAAGCTTTAAATCGGCAAGTTAAAGTGTATCTTTTATTGGATGGCTTTGGATCCCTTTCTTTTCCAAATGAAATTAGCAAGGAATTCCGACAAGCTGGAGGACATATCCGTTTTTTTTCTCCTTTATTTTCTGCCAGCTCTTTTTACATCGGGAGGAGACTGCATAAAAAAGTAGTGGTAGCAGATGGCAAAATAGCTCTAATAGGCGGAATTAATATTGCTAACCGATATCACGGAACTTCAAACGCAAAACCGTGGTTAGATTTTGCCATTGAAATCAACAGCTCGATTGCAAAAGATATTCAATCCCATTGCAAAGCCAATTATAGCAAAAAGAAAAGTGCCCTACGTAAAACAATACTACCCACCTTTGAAGCCGAAGAAAAAGTAATGATACAAATTCTTCAAAATGATTGGTTAAATAGAAAGAGTGAAATTTCAGAAGCCTACATCCAAGCAGTTAGTGAAGCTAAACAAAAAGTGATTATAGTAGGGAGTTATTTTCTTCCTGGTCGAAAATTAACCAATGCATTATTAGAAGCTTCAAAAAGTAAGGTGAAAATCCAATTAATTCTTTCAGGGGTTTCTGATTTGCCAATGACCCGCAGGGCTAGTTGCTATTTATATTCCAAATTATTGAAACACAACATTGAATTGTATGAATGGAACCAATCGGTCTTACACGGAAAAGCAATGGTAGTTGATGGTTCTTGGTCTACAATTGGGTCTTTCAATCTCAACAACTTGAGTTCTTATGCTAGTATTGAAATGAATGTAGGAATTGAATCTATTGCTTTTGCTGCCTTTTTTGAAGAAGAATTGCAACAGATTCTTTTGCAATGCCAAAAAATAACACCTGAATCATTTCAAACGAGAAATACGATTCGTTCTAAAATCAATAATGCCTTGTCCTATTATATAACCAGAGGCATCGAAATTATTGTGACCTACCTCCCCTACAAAAGATTCAATCATTCTTAACTATTATATTTTTTCGACAAACTACCGAAAAATCCGACACAAAGCACGTCAACTTACTGATAATCAATAATTAATAATTGTATATTTGAGAAGTCATTTCTTACTAAAATTAATTCGTTGATGTATGAATACCCTTTCTAAAATACTAGATTTAATCAATGTTTTATTAATTGAGATTGGCGAACTCTCTTTTTTTGGATGGAGATTCTTTACAGAGAGTTTCAAACGGCCATTTGAATTTAAAGAATTTATAAAACAGTGTTTTTATATGGGTAATCGTTCTTTATTGTTAGTGACAGTAACAGGCTTTATTATTGGTTTAGTTTTCACTTTACAATCAAGGCCTACATTACAAGAGTTTGGTGCCGTCTCATGGATGCCTTCTATGGTGAGCATTTCAATAATTAGAGAAATTGGCCCCATCATTACAGCATTAATCTGTGCAGGTCGAATTGGATCTGGGATTGGTGCTGAATTAGGTTCTATGCGTGTAACTGAACAAATTGATGCTATGGAGGTTTCAGGAACCAATCCATTTAAGTATCTAGTGGTTACAAGAATTATGGCTACCATTTTTATGTTACCCATTCTAGTAATCTTTGGGGATGCAATTGCTATTTATGGTTCTTATTTAGTTGAAAATATAAAAGGAAATGTTTCTTTTTTACTGTATTACAATCAGGTTTTTGATTCGTTAGAATTTAGCGATTTGATTCCTGCTACTATAAAAACATTTTTTTTTGGCTTTGCCATAGGATTAGTAGGTTGTTTTAAAGGATATTATTGTAAAAAAGGAACCGCAGGTGTAGGTATCGCTGCTAATTCAGCAGTAGTTTTTACTTCGATGTTACTATTTGTAATTGATTTTGTAGCTGTTTTTGTTACTGATATTTTTTATGATTTATAAATTATGACCAATACTAATCCTATCATCGAAATTAAAAACTTGAAAAAAAGTTATGGCTCAAATTGCGTTTTGAACAACTTCAATATGATTTTGAACGAGGGAGAAAATTTAGTCATAATGGGAAAATCTGGCTCAGGAAAATCCGTAATGATAAAATGTCTTATTGGATTAGAAGAAGCAGATAGTGGGACGATTACTATAATGGGTCAGGAAATAAGCAAACTAACCCAAGAAAAATTAGACGAACTAAGAACCGAAGTTGGTTTTCTTTTTCAAGGAAGTGCTCTGTATGATTCGATGACTGTTAGAGAGAATTTAGAATTTCCTTTGAGGCGTCACACTAAAAAATTTGGATACATTAAAGACACGAGTCCACTAGTTATGGAGGCTTTGAATAATGTAGGATTAGGCCATACAATAGATTTAATGCCCGAAGAACTATCAGGAGGAATGAAACGAAGAGTAGCCTTGGCAAGAACATTAATTCTACAGCCCAAAATTATTCTTTATGACGAACCCACAACTGGATTAGACCCTATTACAGCTAAAGAAATTTTATTATTAATGAAGTCCATTCAAAAAAAATACAATACTTCAGCTATTATCATCACACACGATGTAGATTGTGCTAGAGTGATTTCAAATAGAATGATATTATTGGTTGATGGAATTAATTATGCCGAAGGAACCTTTGAAGAATTATCCGAGTCAAGCGATACTAAAATACAAGCCTTTTTTAAATAAAAACAAAAATGGAAAAAACAACTGGACAAAAAATACAGTTAGGACTATTCGTCATTATAGGCTTATTACTTTTTGTTTTAGCAGTTTATTTTATTGGCGATAAGCAAAAAATGTTTGGAAAAACAAATCACTTAACCTGTGTATTCAATAATGTCAACGGATTACAATTAGGAAATAATGTTCGTTATTCTGGAGTCAATGTAGGAACAGTTCGCTCCATTGAAATGATTAGCGACACTGTTATAAAAGTAGATATGATTATTGACAAAAGTATTTTTAGCTACATCAAAAAAAACGCAATAGCCATAATTGGTTCTGATGGATTAGTAGGTAATCGAATTATCAATATTTTACCTAGAAAAGGGGATTCGCCTTCGGTTCAAGCTGGAGATGCAATTAAATCAATTAACAAAGTCAATACAGACGATATGCTGAACACCTTAGATATTACTAATAAAAACGCAGCTTTACTTACTTCGGATTTACTTAAGATTACGCATCAAATTAACAATGGAGAAGGAACAATCGGTTTATTAATTAAAGACGCTGAAACAGCAAAAAACATAAAAGAAATTGTTCTACACCTAAGATCAACGAGTAAAGGAACCACACAATTGATTCAGGAATTAAATCAAATTGTGATGGATTTAGATCAGAAAAACAATCTGATTGGTATTTTAAGAGATACTGCGGTAGCTCGTAAAATTAAAAACATTATTACCAATATTAACCAATCGAGCACTCAAATCAACACTATAACTTATAATCTAGATAAAACTGTTTTAAATATAAAAGAAGGCAAAGGCGCGCTTAATTACTTATCGAATGATCCTAAATTAGTTCGAAAAATAGATTCGACAATGACTAATATAACTACAGCAAGCTTTCGTTTAAGCGAGGATTTAGAAGCTTTACAACATAATTTTCTTTTTAGAGGATATTTTAAAAAACAAGAAAAAGCAAAACTTAAAAATAAAAAAGCAACAGAGACTCCAACAGAAAAAGATAAAAAATACTAAAAACATCATGATAATAATAGAAAAATTAGGCATTCTACTAAGTCCTACCGACCTTGATTTTGAAAATAATGGTGTTTTCAATGCAGGAATTTATCAAGAAGGCAACATCCTTCATATTTTATATCGTGCGGTAGAACACGGCAACTTCTCTACCATTGGCTATGCCAAAACGGAAGGACCTCTTAGTATTATTGAACGAAATGAAAAACCGCTAATTTACCGCGATTTCGACTATGAAAAACACGGAGTTGAAGACCCTCGAATTGTAAAAATTGAAGACACCTATTACATCACTTATACCGCTTACGATGGAGTAAATGCAATGGGGGCTTTAGCTACTTCAAAAGATTTAATCCATTTTGAAAAACACGGCATCATAACACCACACGTTAATTACCAAGAATACGAAGATTATGTAAACTGTTGTGGAGAGAGCAAACTAAATCCTAAATACCATCAATATTACAATCTTTTTGCACAAATAGGATTAGTCGATGATGAGTTTCGCTTACTTAGAGATAAAGACATTGTGTTGTTTCCAAGAAAGGTAAATGGAAAATTTATATTACTACATCGCATTTGGCCAGGAATTCAAATCGTACAATTTGAAGATTGGAAAGAACTATCCAAACCATTTTGGGAAGATTATCTTAAAAATTTAAACGATTATATTGTGCTTGATCCAAATGATCCATTTGAGGTAGATTATATTGGTGCGGGTGGACCTCCTATCGAAACTGAATTTGGATGGTTACTTATTTATCATGGTGTCCAAGAAACTGTCACAGGAAAAATATACCACGCCAAAGCAGCCTTACTTCAATTAGACAAACCCGAAATTGAATTAGCTAGACTACCCTACCCACTCTTCTCACCGTCTAAATCTTGGGAAATTGAAGGTGTTGTAAATAACGTCGTTTTCCCGACAGGGCATGCTGTATTTGGAGAGGACCTTTATATCTATTACGGTGTTGCCGACAGACACGTTGCCGTTGCAAAATGCAACCTCAACGAATTACTTACTGAATTAAGAAAACAATCCTAAATATACGCTGATTATGAAATTTGATACAGGAATAAAAATGCTATTAGTAAGTTCTTATCCGTCTCGTGAGTGTGGATTAGCCACTTTTTCGAATGATATAGTAGAGGCTGTGGCCAATGTTTTTGGAGACACACTTCCTATTGAAGTTTGCGCCTTAGAAAATGAAGGTCAGAATTTTGAATACAGCGAAGAAGTAAAATACACTTTGTCAACCTCAAAAATTGACGATTACCGATTGGTTGCTGAGAAAATCAACGAACGAAACGATATTGGATTGGTTTGTATCCAACACGAATTTGGGCTATTTGGAGGAGAATATGGCGACTATATATTATCTTTTATCCTAGCTCTAAACAAACCAATTATTACTGTATTTCATACCGTATTGCCTAACCCAGATGAAAAAAGAAAAAAAGTAGTCCATGCCATTACTGATCTATCTGACAGAATTGTGGTACTTACTAAAAATTCACAAAATATACTAATTCAAGATTATGAAGTAGTATCGGCTAAAACAGTTGTAATTCCGCATGGAAATCATACTGTACTTTGGGAACAAAAGGAAAAATTAAAAACAGAATTTAATTTTTCTGATAGAATTGTGATGTCTACCTTTGGATTAATTAGCGAAAATAAAGGGATTGAAACTGTCTTATATGCCCTTCCTGAAATTGTGAGTTGTTATCCCGAAGTGGTGTATTTGGTAATTGGTAAAACACATCCCGAAATCCTTCGCCGAGAAGGAGAGAAATACCGTGATTCTCTTATTGAAATTGTCAAAAAACAAAACCTTGAAAACAATGTAATCTTTGTAAACGAGTATTTGGAATTGAGAGAATTACTTGATTATCTAACGCTTTCGGAGATCTATTTATTCTCATCCAAAGATCCTAACCAAGCTGTAAGTGGTACCTTTGCCTATGCTATGAGTTGTGGTTGCGCTGTAATCTCCACTCCAATTCCCCATGCCAAAGAATCGCTACACAGCAAAAATGGAATTCTTTTAAATAGCTTTGACCAATCAGACGAATTTCAAGATGCAATATTTCGTTTGATAGAAGATGTAGAAACCCGAATTACAATAGGAAAAAATGCCTTTGCAGCATCTAGTGCTACCACTTGGAAAAATATTGCGATCCAATACCGATTGCTATTTGACCAACTAACTAATAGAGAAGACGATTTAAAATTTAATTTCCCTCCAATAAAATTAGATCACATTGAAAAATTAACTACTGACTATGGAATTCTACAATTCTCAAAATTCAGTCAGCCCGATCCAAAGTCAGGATATACCCTTGATGATAATGCAAGAGCCTTAATCAATATGGTATTATACAATAAAGTGTATCCTAATGAGAACTGTTTAGAATTAGCCAATATATATCTGAATTTTATTGAAGAAATTCAAGAAGAAGATGGCTGGTTTAATAATTATAAGGATTTTGAAGGCCAATTGACCCCTCAAAATAGAGAAGTTAATTTGGAAGACGCTAACGGAAGAGCGCTTTGGAGTTTAGGAATCGTAATTTCACATCGAGAGACACTCCCTTTAGAAATGATTTCACGTGCAGTACAATGTTGGGACAAAGCCATTGAAAAAATTGACAACATAAAATCACCAAGAGCGATTGCTTATGCCGTAAAAGGCTTATACCATTATTATTTGGCTTACAAAAATGAAGACATAAAACTGTCTATAGAAAAATTAGCTGATGAGTTATTACGTCATTATGATATTCACTCCGAAGAAAATTGGTGTTGGTATGAAGACTATATGACCTATGCTAACAATGTATTACCCGAAGCCATGATGTATAGCTATCTGGTAACGGGAGATTTAAAGTATAAAAAAATTGCACTCGTTACTTTTGACTTCTTACTATCTCACTATTTTATGAAAGGGCAATTGAAAGTAATCTCTAACCGAGGTTGGTTTAAAAAAGAAAATGAAAGAATCTTTTACGGGGAGCAGCCTATTGAAGTAGCCACTACAATTATCGCATTGGATTTATTTTATGAAATCACACAAAATAAAAAATACAAAGACCAACTCCAATTGGCTTTTGTTTGGTTTTTAGGTAACAACCACTTAAAACAAATTATGTACAACCCAGAAAATGGCGCTTCATATGACGGGCTGGAAGACACCCATGTGAATATCAATCAAGGAGCTGAATCTACATTATGCTTTTTCAAAGCCCGATTAATTATGGAAAAATATTCTGAATATAATTTAATCAACAATTTTCCAATTTTAAAAGAAGAACTAAGCCGTTTTTAAAACTTCAATAAGATAGTCAATGTCTTCTTTCGTATTGTAATGACTGAATGAAATGCGCAAACTTGGTTTAGTCAACTCATCAGGAGAAAGGATTTCGGCCAAAACATGTGATGGATTACTGCTACCCGATTGGCAAGCACTTCCTCTAGAAACTGCAATACCTTTGATATCTAAATGAAATAACAACATTCCTGCTTTATCCTCTGAAAGTGGAAGAATAACATTGATAATATTATAAAAACCATTTTCCGAACCAATTACTTTTGAATTTGGAAATGCTTGAGTCAATTGACCAATGCAGTATTTTTTTAAATCCGAAATATACGCTCTTTCTGCGTCTAGATTAGTATAAGCTATTGCTAACGCTTTTGCCATTCCTGCTACTTGATAGATGGACTCGGTACCGCCTCGCATTCCTTTTTCTTGTTCTCCACCCAATAGCAGAGGTTGTAGTCCTGAATTTTTACGAATGAAAGCAAACCCAATTCCCTTTGGCCCATGAAATTTATGAGCACTAGCCGAAATAAAATCAATTGGCAACGCTTTCAAATCAATTTCGGTCTTACCTACAGATTGTACTGTATCTGAATGAAAAAGGGCTTGGTGTTCTTTACAAATAGTAGCTATTCGTTCCAAATCCAACACCACTCCTACTTCATTATTCACATGCATCAAACTAACTAAGGTCGCAACATCTTGCGACAAAAGTTCAACCAAATGAGTCACATCAATACTACCGTCTGATTTTATATTGACAAAATCAATTTGGATACCGAATTCTTTTTGCAAAGCCAAAACAGGATACAATACCGCATGGTGCTCTACTTTAGTAGTAATAATACGTTTTATCCCTAAATCTCGAACTGCTGAACGCAAAATCCAATTGTTAGCTTCTGTTCCTGAAGAAGTAAAAAAGATTTCTGACCCCACTACATTCAACTGCTTCGCAATTGATTTCCTAGAAAGTTCCAAAACGCTTTTGGCATTTCGTCCAAAACTATGCGTTGAGGAAGGATTCCCATAATCGTCTGTCATTAATCGAGTGATTTCTTGAATCACTTCTGAACGAATTGCAGTGGTAGATGCGTTATCTAAATATACTTTCTTCATAGGAGCAAATTTATAAAATATCTTCATAAATAGTCTAATACTACTAATTAATTATCGATTTTTTGACTATTTTTGAGCCAAATATATGAATAATGAAAAGAGCATTCTACGGCTTAATTATAGCACTAGTATTCAATAGCTGTGACGACGGAAATTTAACCCAAGAAGTAATTAGTTTTGATACGGTAACCACTCAGAGTTGTAGTACTAACAATATTATTTATAAAATTAAAGGTCAAGAAGCGTTATTAATTCAAATCCCTTCCAGCTCATTTACTAATGAACCAACCGCTGTTGGCAGTCCTACAATTATTGACATCAATAGCACCAATCGTGTAGTGTATCGTTTTTATAATGGAACCATCTCAAGTAATATGTTTTGCGAAACAATCCCGCCGTCATCACCTACCGTTACGGATGAATGGATTGCCACTGCTGGAAAAATCCAAATTTCAACTACAGCTATTAAAACAACGAACGCAACTACTGGTAAAACTTCCATTACAGGATACAACCATAACATAGTATTTAAAAACATCACTTTTGCCAAACAAAATGGAACTCAGGTTTATGAAACTTTTGCATTTGGAGATTATAGCCGAACTATCACTCCTTTAGCTTTTGGATTTGACGAAACCTTAGAACAATGCTCTTTATCAAAACAAATCTATAATTATAATAGTAGTGAAGCGATAACACTTGACAACATTGACACTAATTTGATTCAGAATCAAATTACACCTTTGAATACTCCTAGAACAGCGTTAATTGGAACAACAGCTAATAAATTAGCCTATCGTTTGTTTACTAACGGAATTGTTACACCTAGTTATTTTTGCAATACTACAATTCCAACCACTCCAGCAATTAGTCAAGAATGGATTGCAGAAGCAGGAGTTGCTAACGTAAAAGGTACAATAGAAGTTACCACTACAAATGTACTTAATACTTACACCCATCACATTGTTTTAAAGAAGGTGACTTTTGTTAAAGGAAATAATAATTTCACTCTAGGAGACAGCTATGTTTTAGGTGATTTAATCACGACAAATTAAACCCTTTTTTCAGCAGTTTTTTAGCAGCTAAAAAACATAAAAAACGCCCGTATTTTGATTAAAAATACGGACGTTTTTTTTATGCAAAATCACCACTTAAACAACTAATTTTTACTTGTTATTTTGTTTAATATAAACTTCGGTTGCACCCAAACCATATTTTTGATAATTGGCATCTTGAAACGAAATGTTATCATAACGTCCTAACAAAAAATCCAACTCGGCTTTCAAAACTCCTTCGCCAACTCCATGGATAAAAACAATCTTTGGTATTCGATTTCGAATGGCAAAATCAAGATGCCTTTTTGCTGTTTCCGATTGTAACGTTAAGATATCATAATTCGACATTCCGCGTTTATTAGGAACCAATTTTTCTATGTGTAAATCAAACTCCGGAACACCTACTTCTCGTTTTTCTTTGCGCTCTTTGACAAAACTTCTTGGTTTTGGAATCTCTTTTTCTTTTTTTATTTCACCTGAATTAAAACTTCTAATAGAATTCATTAAGTTACTGGAATCGTTTATTTTAATTAATTCATTGACAAAAAATGTCATCACAAATCCGTCCGTAGATTCAATCGTAACTTGCTCTCCTTTGACAGATAACACCACTCCATTTACAGCTTCGTCTAAAACCGAAACCTCATCTCCCTTGCTAAACATCTTCTTCGTTTTTATCTTGATTTTTACTTGGTGTTTTAGCGCTCAATCGCATCATTCCATACATAAAAACTGCAATTGCTCCCACCGTGATATAGACATTACTATTGGCTTTTTGTTGCTCATAAAAAGCAATCAAAAAAGCGATAAGCATCATTGGAATCATAATTTTTTTCATCGTTCTAAATTTGATTTTTCAAAAGTAAACAATTTAAAATAGCATCAAATTTATTCTTAAAAAGGTTTGGTATTTTTTCGTAAAATTGTAAAAACAAAACTGCTTTGAATTTAGAAAAATACATGTTACCATGCATTAGCAAAACCCTCTTCGGAATAGAGTGTTTGGGTTGTGGTTTTCAACGTGCTTTTACACTCGTTTTGCAAGGTAATTTTGAAGCTGCTTTTAAGATGTATCCTGCTATTTATTCTTGCCTTATTTTTATACTTTTTATCGGATTACACTTTATTGATTCGAAGCGAAATTACAAAAAGATGCTCATCATTTTAGCCATGCTAAATAGCATTTTAATGATTGGCGGATATTACTACAAACACTTTTTGTAGTTGCAATTAAGCAACAAATTGCAAATAAAGTAAAACCACTGCAGCCATCGTCATTATGATCAATGCCGAGAAACCAAGAATATTAGACTTAGTACTATTCGTAAATTGCCCCATTACCTTTTTATTATTACAAATATGTAAAATAATAGCAATAAGTACTGGCGCAGTCAATCCATACAAAATTGCCGTATAAATTAAAGCCTTAATTGGAGAAATCCCTATGTAGTTTAGTGACAAGCCTAAAACTAACGAAACAGCAATTACCGCATAGAAAGCCTTCGCTTCATGAAATTTCTTATCTAACCCTTGTTCCCAACCAAACGTCTCGGTAATAATATAAGATAGCGAACCGCTCAAAACCGGAATGGCTAACAGCCCCGTACCAATAACTCCAATAGCAAAAAGCAAATAGGCTAAATTACCCGCTAAGGGCTTCAAAGCAATTGCTGCTTGCTCAACTGTATCAATTTGATGAATCCCGCTATTATACAGAACCGTTCCTGTAGTTAAAATAATAAAATACATTACTAATCCAGAAAAAGTCATTCCGAAATCAACATCCTGTTTCATATCGCTAATGATTTTTTTATCAACTACTAAATGATTCCCTTTATGCTTCATCTCTTCCACTTCCATAGTAGCTTGCCAAAAGAAAAGATACGGAGAAATCGTTGTGCCTAATATCCCTACTAGTATTCCAATAAATTCTTTATTAAATTCTAAATTTGGAACAAATGTATTTTTTACTATTAGCCTCCAATCTTGATCGTATAAAAACGGAACTACTAAATACACCAAAAGTACAATACAGAGGTATTTCAAAGTCGCTGCAATTTTCAAATACGGCAAATAAATAATCAAAACCAATAACAACACTGTAAAAAAAACACTGAAAAAAGTAGCATCAATCGACGGAAATAATAAATTACCAACAGCTCCCATTCCTGCTATGTCAGCACCAATATTCATCACAATAGCAGGAAAACTAAACAACAACATCAAATACAAAACAGGTCTTGGGTAGTTTTTTTTCAATGCACCTGTTAACCCTAATGAAGTAACTAGTCCAATTTTAGCACACATTTGCTGAATCGCTGCCATCAAAGGAAAAGCCAAAAGACCAGTCCACAAAGTAGAGAGTCCATAAGCGGCACCCGCCTGAGAATAAGTCGCTATTCCAGAGGGATCATCGTCACTTGAACCTGTAATTAGACCTGGCCCGAGTAGTTTCCAAAACCGATTCAGTTTATTGAACACTTTAGTTTTTGTAGTCATCTCTATTAAATTAATTTACTAGCTAATTTACGCATTTATAACCACAATTAACAACAAGTCTACGACAGCTAAAGTTAATTCACAAATTAGAAAATAAATGCCTGAAAATTATTCGGTGCTTTTCTAAAAAACACCTACTTTTACAGCTCATTTAACCGAATCAATCTTATAATCGTGACAAAAAATCAGATTATCCAAAATATCAATTCGTTGAAAAGTAATTTTTCAATGAATTATAGCATCAAAACAAAAACAGAAGTTTTCACTGAAAAATTATTCTACACTTTGTTTGACGGAAATGCCTCTTTAGACGATAGTATTGATGAACTTGAACTACTATTCAAAGAGATTTCAGCGATTGCTTGTAAAAAACCAACCCATTTATGCGATTCGATTTGGGACAAATACCTAGCCCAATTACCTTCCGTTCTTGAAAAATTAAATCAAGATGCTGCTTATATTTTAGAAAACGACCCCGCTTCTAACAGCATTGAAGAAGTTTATTTGGCTTATCCCGGTTTTTATGCCATTGCAATTTATCGTTTGAGTCATGAATTATATCTTTTAGACTTATTGCTGTTTTCTCGTCTGATGAGCGAATACGCACATCGCATTACAGGTACTGATATTCACGCAGGAGCCACTATCGCCTCTCCCTTTTTTGTAGATCATGCCACCGGAATTGTTATTGGCGAAACTACTGTTATTGAAAAGCATGTAAAAATATATCAAGGAGTAACTCTTGGAGCACTTAGCATTACCAAAGAGATGAAAAATTCCAAAAGACACCCTACGGTTGAAGAAGAGGTTTGCATTTATGCTAATGCAACTATTTTAGGAGGTACTACCACTATTGGAAAAGGCAGTATAGTTGGGGGGAATTCTTGGGTAACGAAGTCTATTCCAGCCAATTCTATTGTAACCAACACCACAACCACCGAAGTCAAAGTAAAAGAGAAAAAACAACATGGAACCTAAAAAATTAATTGAATTAATTGGCAATACGCCTTTAGTAATTAGCCGTAATTTAGTTCAGAATCCTAACGTAAAACTGTTATTAAAACTTGAAGGTAATAATCCAGGTGGAAGCGTTAAAGACCGTGCGGCTTACAATATGATTGCTTCTGCCATAGCACGTGGGGATATAAAAAAAGGAGACAAATTAATTGAAGCGACGAGTGGTAACACTGGAATCGCATTGGCAATGATTGCGCAGTTGTTTGATATTGAAATCGAACTGGTTTTACCTGAAGATTCTACTAAAGAACGCACACAAACCATGTTAGCCTATGGTGCCAAAGTTACACAAACACCCGCAAGTACAGGAATCATTGGTTCACGCGACTATGCCGACAAAAAAATTGCCGAAGGAGGCTATGTTATGCTAAATCAGTTTGCCAATGAAGACAATTGGAAAGCACATTACAAGACTACAGGGCCAGAAATTTGGAACGATACCAAAGGAACTGTAACTCATTTTGTTTCGGCGATGGGAACTACAGGAACTATCATTGGCACTTCAACCTACTTAAAAGAACAAAATAAAAACATTCAAATTATTGGTGCTCAACCAAGCGATGGTTCTCAAATTCCAGGCATTAGAAAATGGCCTCAAGAATACCTTCCTAAAATATTTGATGCTTCAAAAGTAGATACCGTTATGGAAGTTAGCGAACAAGAAGCGCGAGAAATGACGAAACGATTAGCCAAAGAAGAAGGCATCTTTGCCGGAATGAGTAGCGGAGGATCTGTAGCTACCGCTATAAAAATAGCCAACCAATTAGAGTCTGGAGTGGTAGTGGCTATTATTTGCGATCGTGGTGATCGTTATTTATCTTCTGATTTATTTGATTAACTTTTCAACTTCAAAATATTTCGAAATGAAGAAGCTTGTTTTTAAATGTTTATTTCTACTTATCTTTATTTGTATGTCTGAAAAATCCACGGCTCAAGACTGGGCTAATTTGGCTAAATACGAAACCGAAAACACTCTACTTACCCCTAAAAAATCAGGCGAAAAAAGAATTGTTTTAATGGGAGATTCCATTACTGAATTTTGGCTGCAAATCCATCCCGAGTTCTTCAAAGACAAGCCATACATAGATCGAGGAATCAGCGGGCAAACCACCTCTCAAATGCTCATCCGTTTTAGACCTGATGTCATTAATTTACAACCTGATGTGGTCGTTATTCTTGCTGGAGTAAATGACGTTGCTGGAAACACTGGTCCTACAACTCCCGAAAAAATTCTCGAAAATATTAAATCTATGGTCGAATTGGCGAAAGCCAATGCAATAAAAGTGATTTTATGTGCTGTTTTACCAGCCAATGATTTTTATTGGAGACCCAACGACAAAGCGGCCGAAACTATCATTCATTTGAATCAATTGATCCATTCGTATGCAAAACAACATAATATTCCTTATGTTTATTACCATACTGCTATGGCTGACGCTAAAAATGGCTTGCCAAAAGAATTTTCTAATGACGGTGTACATCCTAACTTAAAAGGATACCAAACTATGGAACCTTTGTTAGAAAAAGCGATTCAGAAAATAGTCGCAAAATAACTTTCATACAAATTACGACAAAAGGCAAGATTTTATAGATCTTGCCTTTTGTCGTATAAAAAAACCTTATGTAACAAAAGTTACTGTATATGGATTTCAGCTGTCATAAATTTGCAGAAGTAAAATTCACATACTATGAAAACAGAAGAAATTAAAATCGCAAATCTTAAATGTGGCGGCTGTGCTACCACTATAAAAAAAGAACTTTTGGAATTAGACGGAGTTAACGAATTAAAAGTAGATAATGACAACGATTCGGTAACTGTAACTTACAAAGAGGAAGTTAGAAGCAGCATAATAGACAAACTACACCATCTTGGTTATCCAGAAGCTACCGAAAAGAATGGGTTACTATTAAAACTAAAAAGTTATTCTAGCTGTATGATTGGTAAAATCAATAATTTATAAAATTCAATACATGGCACTAGAAAATATCATCAAAGACAATAAATGCACCATTGTAGATGTTCGCTCACACGAAGAATTTATGGGCGGTCATGTGGCCGGTTCAATTAATATACCGTTGCAAACAATTCCAGAGAGATTAGAAGAATTAAAAAAATTAACTATGCCGTTAATCCTTTGCTGTGCTTCAGGAAACAGAAGTGGACAAGCACAACACTATCTTTCGCAACACGGATTGGATTGCTACAATGGAGGATCTTGGCTAGACGTAAATTACTATCAATCAAAATAAATTTCATGATAACTACTTTAAAAAAGTTTTTTGGTTTTGGACCAAGCGTTAAGTATTCTGAATTAGTACAACAAGGGGCTATACTATTGGATGTACGTTCAAAAGCGGAGTTTTCCGGCGGACACATCAAAGGAGCTATCAACATTCCAGTAAATGTTTTAAATAATCATTTAGGGCAACTTAAAGATAAAGACAAAACAATCATTACTTGTTGTGCCTCAGGTATGCGAAGTGCTTCGGCAAAAAGCATCTTACAATCACACGGATACAAGAACGTATATAATGGCGGAGGCTGGTCAAGCTTACAAAATAAATTATAACCCATCTTAAACCCATTGTCATTAGCCTTCCTTCTCGGAAGGCTTTTTTGTTTTTTTACTGAATTTAGTTTTTTATTGATAATTCTCCTCTTTTCTTAATAAAACAAAGGTAAATATTCAAAAAAACGTTTGTAGTAACCCTAAATAAAAATTACATTTGCAACAGTTTAACTTTTACACATCAAATGAAGCCTAACACACAACAATTAAACGATTTAACTATCCAAGTTAGAAGAGATATTCTTCGAATGGTACACGCTGTCAATTCAGGTCACCCTGGAGGATCTTTAGGCTGTACTGAATTTTTAGTAGCCTTATACCAAAATATAATGGAGCGCAAAGAAGGCTTTGATATGGACGGAATTGGAGAAGATCTTTTCTTCCTTTCTAACGGACACATCTCTCCTGTTTTTTATAGCGTTTTAGCTCGAAGTGGTTATTTTCCAGTAGCTGAATTAGCGACTTTTCGTTTAATCAACACACGATTACAAGGTCACCCAACCACACACGACGGATTACCTGGAGTACGTATGGCATCTGGTTCTCTTGGACAAGGGTTGTCTGTAGGTATTGGTGCGGCTCAAGCCAAAAAATTAAACAATGACAAACACCTTGTATATACTTTACACGGTGATGGAGAACTACAAGAAGGTCAAAACTGGGAAGCGATTATGTATGCTTCTGCAAAAAAAGTAGACAACCTTATTGCTACTGTTGACCTTAATGGAAAACAAATTGACGGTACTACTGACGAAGTATTGTGTATGGGAAGCATCAAAGCTAAATTTGAAGCTTTTGATTGGGACGTTCTTGAAATCACAGAAGGAAACAACATCGAAGCCATTATAGCTGGAATGAACGAAGCCAAATCAAGAACAGGGAAAGGAAAACCAGTTTGTGTGTTATTGCATACAGAAATGGGTAACGGAGTAGATTACATGATGTACAGTCATGCTTGGCATGGTAAAGCTCCAAATGATGCGCAACTAGAAAACGCTTTGGAACAAAATTATAATACTGGAGGCAACTCAGATTATTAATTTTCTTTTAGTGTACTTACACAAAAAAAGAAAATATTAAATTAAGATTATTTAAAAACCTATTCACCCTAATAGGAATTCCCCCAAAAAGGGGTTAGGGGAGAAAAATGAAAAAATATACAAATACAGGAAGTAAAGATACCCGTTCAGGTTTTGGAGCGGGAATGACTGAATTAGGTCAAAAAAACGAGAATGTAGTAGCGCTTTGTGCTGACTTAATAGGCTCATTAAAATTTGATGATTTCAAAAAGAATCACCCAGAACGTTTTTTCCAAATTGGAATTGCCGAAGCAAACATGATTGGAATTGCAGCGGGATTAACTATTGGAGGTAAAATTCCTTTTACAGGGACTTTTGCTAATTTCTCTACTGGAAGAGTTTACGATCAAATTCGTCAATCAGTAGCCTATTCTGATAAAAATGTTAAAATTTGTGCTTCACACGCTGGATTAACTCTTGGAGAAGATGGAGCGACTCACCAAATTTTAGAAGATATTGGCTTAATGAAAATGTTACCTGGAATGACGGTAATCAATACTTGCGATTACAACCAAACGAAAGCAGCTACCATTGCATTGGCTGACCATCACGGACCAGCTTACTTGCGTTTTGGACGTCCAGTAGTACCTAACTTCATGCCGGCTGACGAACCTTTCGTAATTGGTAAAGCCATTCTTTTAAATGAAGGAACTGATGTTACTATTGTAGCAACAGGTCACTTAGTTTGGGAAGCTTTAATTGCTGCTGAAGCTTTAGAAGCTAAAGGCATCTCTGCCGAAGTAATCAACATCCACACTATCAAACCATTGGACGAAGAAGCAATTTTGAAATCATTGGCAAAAACAAAATGTATTGTTACTGCTGAAGAACATAATATCTTAGGAGGTTTAGGAGAAAGTGTTTCTAGAGTATTAGCCTTACATTACCCTGCTCCACAAGAATTTGTAGCCGTGAATGATAGTTTTGGAGAATCAGGAACACCGGAACAATTAATGGAGAAATACAAGCTAAACAATCAAGCGATTGTTGCCGCTGCAGAAAGAGTAATTAAAAGAAAATAATACTTTTATATCCTACCCATAAAAAAATCCCGATTTCAATTGAAATCGGGATTTTTTATTTATAGTCTTTTTTGTTAGTGACAGTTTTTATCTAAATGCTTTTTAACTCTAGTTGTAGTAGTTGTATTTCCACTGCAATCTGGAATACTTACAAAAGGGTAAGCTAATCCAGTAGCAGTATTTTTAATTTCAAGCTTAGTGGTGTAATTATCTCCATCATCATCTACATCATAAAAATTCGGAACACCATCTCCATCAGTATCATCAACATTAGTCGTCGGTGTAGTTGGATAACTAATTGTATTTCTAAAGTCATACACATAACCATCTGCGTTTAAATCTTCTAAATACGACGGAATACCATCTGCATCTTGATCTAGACGCTGAATTTCATACAATTTAAAACTAAACACTAAAGGAGTATACGAAGGAATATTACCGCTTCCAGAAGCGTAATATGCTAATCCAGAAGGCAAGAACATCACTCCTGCACCAAATCCAGCATATGACACTGTCCCATCGGCATTAGTAGTATATGTCCCTTTTTTAAATTGTGGAAAAATTTCTGACCAACCTACAATTGTGTTGGTAAGGCTAAAAAAACTTTGTGGATATTTAGATTCTTCAAATTGTGTTGCTGTCAAAGATGCCGCTGTTGTCGTTGTAGCAGCAACCTGAGTCAAATAATCTCCTCGATACGATGCTAAAACCCCATCTACATTGGTTGGTTTATCACCTGTACCTTCTCTAAGAACCAAATAGTATACTTTATATGTTATCCCGTGTAAATTAACATCTCTAGTCAATAATTTTGGAAAAGACGTGCTATTTAAATACGACCATATTGAAGACTGCGTACCACCTGAAGGGATTTTAGTAAAAGTAACATCTTGATCGTCTGTAAATCCTGTATGGTTAGTAACAGTAATATAAGTTGTTTTTAGGTATTCTTCAATTGTAGCTAAATCAGTAGTATATTGAACCGAGTATTCTCTAAGTGGTTCTACAACAGTAGAATCATTTTTAGAACATGAAAATAAAGAAAGGGTTGTAACTAATACAATAAAATAATACTTAAATTTGTTCATTATGGCGAATTTTAAGTGCGCAAGATACAATATTGATTTATTTTTGTAAACTATTTAACTTCGATTTTAGAAAATTTATGCGAATAGACAAATATTTATGGTGCGTGAGATATTACAAGACTAGAAACATGGTTACCGAGGCTTGTAAAAAAAATCATGTAACCGTAAATGGACAAATAGCTAAACCTTCTCGAGAGGTTTTTCCAACGGATAAAATTACATTTAGAAAAGATCAAATCACACAAATTATCACTGTATTAGATATTCCCGAAAGTCGGGTTGGTGCTAAATTAGTAGATATTTATCGTCGAAACGACACCCCTCCCGAAGCTTATGCACATTTAGAGCTATTAAAACTCTCCAAAGAGCATTACAGAAAAACAGGAACTGGACGACCTACCAAAAAAGACCGAAGAGATATTGACGAATACGGCAATGAAATTCCCGAAGATTTTGAAGAAGACCTTTTGTAAAAATTGAAACCTCAAGATTAAAACCAACAAAAAAAGAATTGTACCTTTCACAAAAAATAAATTATGAGTCAAAATATCATCTTAACACATCAAGAAATCGAGCATAAAATAAAGCGTATTGCTTATCAAATCTATGAAACTTTTGTCGATGAAGAAGAAATCGTAATTGCAGGAATTGCGCACAACGGATTTATTTTTGCTCAAAAAATAGCCGATGATTTACAAGATATTGCTACAGTAAAAATTGCATTGTGCGAAGTCAATGTCAACAAATTACATCCTGAATCGGCTATTCAAACGTCATTACCTAAAGAAGACTATGCTAACAAAGGATTAATTTTAGTAGATGATGTACTTAATTCCGGAACCACCCTAATTTATGCTGTTCGCCATTTTTTGGATGTCCCTTTAACCAAATTCAAAACGGCCGTTTTAGTAGACCGTAATCACAAGAAATACCCCGTTAAAGCTGATTTTAAAGGCATTTCATTATCTACTTCTTTACTAGAACACGTGAGTGTTGTTTTTGACGAAAACGGTCAAAATTCAGCGTATTTAAGTTAACATTGACACAATATCCGCAACTGTTTCGTCGATCGCTTTACCATCTACAGTTACTTTGTATTCTGCCTGATTGTAGTAATAATTTCGATCGAATAAATGCTTGGCAATAAATTCTTGTAATTCGGCCTCTGTTTTATTAGCCACAATAGGACGTTTGCTTTTATTGTGAGCCAATCTATTAAAAAGTGTTTCTACCGAAGCCTTCAAATAAATAGAAGTGATTCCTTCCCCTTTTAATAATTCATGATTATTAGCATAACAAGGTGTTCCTCCTCCTAAACCTATGATTTGATTTCCGGGAGCAGCTAATAATTCGACAAAAACATCGTGTTCTAATTTTCGGAAATAGACTTCACCAAACGATTCAAAAATCTGATTGATAGTCATTCCAGCTTTGGTTTCGATACTTTTATCTAGATCGACAAAGGGTATTTGGATTAAACTGGAGAGTTTTTCGGCAATTGTTGATTTGCCACACCCCATATATCCTAATAATATAATTTTTTTCATTGGAATAAAACCTTACAAATTAAGGCGTTAAGGACTTTTGTTTAAAAAAGACAAATTTATAATAAAATAGCTTTGAAATATCAAAAATAAGGCCTTATATTTGCACCCGCATTCAAGAAATGATAATGACTCGATAGCTCAGTTGGTAGAGCACATCACTTTTAATGATGGGGTCCTGGGTTCGAGCCCCAGTCGGGTCACAAAGTTATTAATACATTTCATTTCTTGAGTCATTGACTCGATAGCTCAGTTGGTAGAGCACATCACTTTTAATGATGGGGTCCTGGGTTCGAGCCCCAGTCGGGTCACAAAAGGTTGTTCGTTATGCGAATGACCTTTTCTTTTTTAAGGCCATGTGGAGAAACGGTAGACTCGCCATCTTGAGGGGGTGGTGCTCGCAAGGGCGTGAGGGTTCAAATCCCTCCATGGTCACGAATAAAACCAAATGCTACTAAAACAATCAAGCTTGCTTGCAATTGTTTTAGTAGCATTTGGTTTTTCAAAGCGGAGCTTTGAGGAAAGGACGAAGTCAATCCATTTTGATTAAAAAGACTTTTACTTCTTCCCCGCTTTTCTTAATTCAGCACTTCCTGGAATTTTCATTTTATCGGTTAAGATAGGTACTTCATTTAAATCAAAGTCACCCGTTATCGACATCAGAACAGTATCTTCAGTCTTAGTTCCCTCTATAAACAGTAATAATTCTTTTAATTGGGTTTCGCCAGCGCCTTGTTTAGCAAGGATTTGAACTTTTTTGCCCCCTTCGTTAGTAGTCATTAATTCTTCCAATTCTGCCGTTTTTGCATATTTTTCAGCCGTTAGACGCATTTGCATAGCAATGCGGTCGCTTTGAGTTCGGTACACTTTAAGATTGTCTATTTTCTTAATTAAGTTCAGGTACTGCTGTGTTTCTCTATCAGAGGTATCTAATTTTACCTTACTCATCAAATCAAACATTTTCCTATTGACTACAACGGTATTCACTCCTGCAATACCTTCAAATTGGTCAAAAACAGATTGTGCAAAGAAAGGACTTGACACTACTAATAACAGAAAGGTGATTATGTTTTTTTTCATGTGGAATACTATTTTAATTTCGTTCGATAAATATATTGATTAATGGGCTATGTTTTTCAAAAATAATGCCATTAAATTTTGTTCTCCATAAAACAAAAGTTTGTATTTTTACGTTTTAACCCAAATCAAACCCCAAATTATGAAATCAAAATTTTCACTTACGCTTGTTATTATCTTCGTTTTTTCTTTGTTTTTTGGTTGCCAAAAAGATCAAGACGATATCATTCAGCCTACTCCTGCCAATCTTGAAGTCCAAAATTTTATTTGGAAAGGGCTCAATCAATTCTATTTATGGCAAACTGATGTACCCAATTTGGCTGACAATCGATTTGCAAACCAAACCGCTTTAGATGCTTTTTTGGTCAATTATACCCTCCCTAAAAATTTATTTGATGATTTGCGAGTAAGCCCAACTATCGACCGTTTTAGTTGGATGGTAGATGATTATACTGTTTTAGAGCAACAGCTCCGAGGCACTACTAAAAATTCGGGAGTTGAATTTGGACTAAGTTATTATAGTAGTTCGTCAAATGAAATATTTGGCTTTGTACGTTATATCATTCCGGGTTCTGATGCTGCCACAAAAGATATTAAACGTGGTGATGTATTTACTGCCGTCAATGGCACTCCTTTGACTGTAAGCAATTATCAAAATTTGTTGTTTGGATCTAACGACAGCTTCACTCTTAACATGGCTGACATTATCAATGGTACCATTATTCCTAATAACAAGACTGTCGCTTTAACAAAAACAGTACTATCAGAAAATCCTATTTTGGTCAACAAAGTCATTACAGTAGGTGCAAAGAAAATTGGTTATATGATGTACAATGGATTCTATTCCCCTTATGACACTCAATTGAATGACGCTTTTGGTTATTTGAAAGCACAGGGCATCACTGATTTTGTACTTGATTTACGCTACAACAGTGGTGGTTCTGTGCAAACAGCTACTTATCTTGCCAGTATGATTACAGGACAATTTACCGGAAGAGTGTTTGCCAAACAACAATGGAACACTAAGATTAACACCTATTTTGAAGCCAATAATCCGAATGAATTGCGTAACTTTTTCACTGATAAAATTGGCGCCACACCTATCAATAGTGTAAATATGACCAAAGTCTATATTCTTACCACCAAAAGCACAGCCTCTGCTAGCGAACTTATTATCAATGGATTAAAACCCCATATTGATGTAGTACAAATTGGAGATGTAACTACAGGAAAAAATGTAGGTTCGGTTACTTTGTATGATTCACCCGATTTAACTACTTCAAACAGAAATCCAAATCACAAATATGCGATGCAACCTATCGTATTAAAAATCGTGAATTCGGCAGATTTTGGAGACTATTTTAACGGACTTACGCCTACCTATCAACTTAGCGAAACAATCAGTACTTATGGTATTTTAGGAGATGTAAACGAACCGTTACTAAAAGCCGCAATTGGAAAAATTACAGGAACCAGAAAAGTGATTCAACAAAATGCAGGCAAACAATTTGATTTCTTTAAAGATTCAAAATCTATTGATGGCATTCAAAATCAAATGTATTTAGAGAAAGCGCCTAAAGGATTGCAACAAGCTTTCAATTAATATCATATAAAATCAAAAGGCTTTCTAATATAGAAAGCCTTTTTTTTATTGGAATACATTGGATTACAAATTAATAGTCAACCCCAATTTAAAGTTGCGCCCCAAGGTGCTATATCCAATATTTTCTACAAAATCTACATTAAAAATATTATGTACGGAACCAAAAACAGACAACTTGTTTTTACTAATTTCGTATCGAGCCAAAGTATTTAGTACTTGATACGACCCCAATTTCACTTGGGTAGTGGCATAGGTATTTCCATCAAAAAAAGCATCTTTTCTAGCGTCTATATATTGATAATTGACATTCCAAAAGAAACTATCAGAAACCTTATAATCCAACGAAGAATTGATTTTATGCTTTGGAATCAATCGGTTTAGCGCTTCGTCAACCTGAGTAAAGGTATAATTCGAATTCCATTTCACTTGATCACTCAAGGCAAATTGGATTTCCGTTTCAATTCCTTTAGCTCTGTTCAAGCCATCAATATTGACATAATTGGAAGCATAGGTGGTTGGATTGTAATAAAACCCAATGAAATTAGTTTGTTCTCGGTAGAAACCTACTACATTCCATCGTATTTTTTTGTTCCCTAATTGCGTTTCAAAACCCACTTCAGCCGTACTGTTTTTTTCTGGAGTCAATTTTGAATTACCATATTGAGAATACAATTGGTACAAACTTGGTGTAACAAAAGCAGTACTGTACGAGCTTATCATTTTTAACGGGAGTGATTGAAAATCAAACGACGGATTGATATTATAAACCAATTGATTGCCATACGTACTATGACTATTCCATCTTGCACCTGCATTCAAATTGAAGCCCACATTAGAGGTATATACTCCTGTTACATAAGGATCAATCATATTGAATTTAGTACTTTCTTTGGCAATATTTCCATAAGGAGTAACACTATTAGCATCGTGAAATTGGTATTGAACCCCCGAAACTAAAAAGAAAGAAGGAACTACTTCATATTTATTAAAGCCATCTACATTGATACTTCTTGATTCATATTGTGCAAAACTTACCAAATTTGAATACGTATCCAACTCGTCATAGGAACGAACGAGCTTATTAAAGCTTGTATTTAAAACGAATTCGCCTTTATCATATTTGAATTTAGGAGAAAATCCGATACGAAATTGTTTCGAATTTGTTGTATTTAAATTGGTATCGCTAGTTCCGGTATTATCAAAACCTCCATCATAATCGTTTTTAATTAGGTCATAATTCCCAAAGAAATCCAATGTCAATTTATCCGTTACTGCATACCCCACTTTGGCCAAATAATTCAAGCGAGAAAAGGGATCTTCTTCATAATTTACATTGGAATTAGGCGGAGCAATTTGAGAAATTCCTTTGGTTTCTGTGCTATTCAAAGCAGTAAAATAGGTTAGTTTAGTTGTTCTTCCATTAATAGAAAAACCTTGATTAAAATCGGAAGCCTTTTGATTTTGATTGGTTGCAGTAGCATTGGTCCCAACACTAAAATAACCATTTCCTGACACCGATTTTTTACCCGATTTTTTCAGTTTGATATTGATCACTCCTGTTGCAGCACCCGTTCCATACAAGGTACTGGCTGCTCCTTTCATAATTTCAATACTTTCTACTTGCTCCGTCGGAAGCAAACGCAAATCGTATTCCATACTAATTCCGGAAGCATCATTAACCGGAATTCCGTCAATCAAGATGAGTACTTGACTATTTTTACCTCCTCGAATGTAATAGCCTAAGTTTTTACCCGCAGCACTTTGATTGCCATTGATTTCCACTCCTGCTGCGGTGTTTAAAATAGCCGCAATACTTTGCCCTGGTTTATTCTTTAACTCTTCGGCGGTAATTTTTGTAATTACTTTTCCTGATTTTTCTTTTGCCAAAGCAAATTTAGAATCGGACACCACTACTTCTTCTAGCTCCTGTTTAGAGGCTACATTTTCTTTTTCTTGCGCAAAAGCACAAGCAGATACTAGCACAAACAATGCGCTAATACGAACGATTTTTTTGTTCATTTAAATTAAACATTTTGCAACAGCTGTACTGTTACTTTACTAATAATGGGGAGAAAAGCATAGAATTACCCATACCCAAACCTTTTTTCCCGAAAGTTTGATACTCGATGTAATGGGCAGGTCTCCTGGCTTGCGTCTTGTTGTTTACCTTCTCATTCGCAAGGCGAACAATGGTTTTGTAGATAACAACAAGCTTTTTAGCTTACAGTTGCGGGTACAGCTCAGGTATTTAACCTGATTCCCTTTTAATGCTATTTTGAAAAACAAAAAAGCAACCTCAATACGGGTACAAATATAAGACTAAGATTGGGATAAAAAATTAAATTTGATTTTTAAAACCGTTTACACCTACCTTTGCATTTCTTGTAATCAAAGCGATGAAATCATTTATTTTAAAATTTATTTTCTTTTTTACCGTACTGCTACTTGGCGGTTGCAAACAAAATAGCGCCAATTCAGTAGCTACAAAAAGCACTATTAAAAACGAAATTCAATATGCCAAAGGATTAGAAATATACCGCTATCAAGGGTATTCTGTTCTTAAGATTACACATCCTTGGCCTGATGCCAAAACACCATTTACTTATATTTTACAAGAAAAAAACGGGATCATTCCCGATAGTTTACAACACTATACTCGAATTTCAGTTCCGATTCAATCCGTAGTCGTTACTTCTACTACACACATTCCGACATTAGAATTATTAGGCGTTGAAAATACCTTAGTAGGTTTTCCCAATACTGATTTTATTTCGTCTCCAAAAACCAGAAAACGAATTGATTCTGGACAAGTGAAAGAAGTAGGAACCAATGAAACCCTAAACACCGAAATACTGATTGATATGGCTCCCGATGTCATTGTGAGTTTCGGGTTGAACAATAGCAACCCTACTTTGGATAATTTACAAAAGAGCGGTTTAAACGTCCTTTTAAATGGCGACTGGAACGAGCAATCTCCCCTTGGAAAAGCAGAGTGGATTAAGTTTTTTGGCGCTTTGTATGACTTGGACGCCAAAGCAAAAACGATTTTCTCCACTATCGAAAAAGAATTCCAGACTACTTTGGCTTTAGCCCAAAAAGCAAAACAAAAACCTACCGTTTTAAGTGGTGCTATGTACCAAGATCAATGGTTTGTTCCCCAAGGAGAAAGCTGGATGGCTTTATTTTTAAAAGAAGCACAATCCAATTATTTATGGTCCAAAACTACTGGAACTGGAAGTTTGTCTTTGCCTTTTGAAACGATTCTCGAAAAAGCACAAAAAGCCGAATTTTGGATCGCTCCAGGTGATTTTTCTTCTCTAAAAGAGATGAATAACAGCAATCCGCATTATGCGAAATTTGATGCGTTTAAAAATAAAAAAGTATATTCGTACGCATTACATAAAGGCGCCAAAGGTGGAATTTTATTTTTTGAATGGTCTTCCACTCGTCCGGATTGGGTACTGAAAGATTTGATTGCCATTTTTCATCCCGAATTAAGCCCACAATATCGTCCGCATTTTTTTGAGAAATTAAATTAATTTGAATACAACCAACCGAAATATACTACTCTTCCTTTTCCTAAGCATAGGATTGGTTTTTCTATTTCTAATTGATATTAGTTTAGGTGCAGTTGCTATCCCTTTAAAAGAGGTGTTCAACAGCTTAATCGGTACTGGTACAAGCAAATCTTCTTGGGACTACATTATTATGGATTACCGTTTACCCAAAGCGATTGTAGCTATTATTGTAGGTGTTGGATTAGCGATTAGCGGACTCTTAATGCAAACTTTGTTTCGCAATCCGCTAGCGGGACCTTATGTTCTCGGACTCAGTTCAGGGGCGAGTTTAGGGGTGGCACTAGTTATTTTAGGGTCGGCATTTTTGCCATCTTTTGCAAGTGAATTAGTGCTCTCTTCCTACGGAATAGTTATCGCATCAAGTTTAGGAAGTTTCACTGTTTTATTAGCTGTTTTGGCTGTTGCTCAACGATTGCGAGATACCATGGCTATTCTAATTGTAGGTTTAATGTTTGGTAGTTTAACCAACGCTTTGGTAGGTACACTCACCTATTTTAGTACTGCTGAGCAATTGCAAAAATTCACTTTTTGGTCTTTAGGTACTTTAGGTAATTTATCTTGGACTTCGATAGCAATTTTGTCTGTTTGTGTTTTGATTGGGTTGGTATTAAGTTTGATTAGTATCAAACCTTTAAACACCTTGCTTTTGGGAGAAAATTATGCCAAGAGTTTGGGATTGAATTATGCTAAAGCCCGTTTTATAATCATCTTAGCCACCAGCATTTTAGCAGGGAGCATCACTGCTTTTGCTGGACCCATTGCTTTTGTAGGTTTGGCTGTGCCGCATATCGCGAAATTAGTTTTTCAAACGAGTAATCACTTGATTTTATTTTGGAGTACGGTATTATTTGGTGCCATGATTATGTTGATTTGCGATAGTATTTCTCAGTTACCTAATTCGGCAATTGTAATTCCTATCAATGCCATTACTTCTATTTTGGGAGCGCCAATTGTAATTTGGTTACTCATTCGTAAACGTAAAATGATGAGCTAATGGAGAAAACTATTATTTTACAAGCAACAGATATCAGCATTGGGTATTCCAATAAAAAGAAAACTACCGTTGTAGCATCGCATGTCAATTTATCTTTAGAAAAAGGAAAACTGACTGCTTTGATTGGCGCTAACGGGATTGGAAAATCAACTCTTTTACGAACCTTAATTGGGATTCAGTCACCGCTTTCAGGAAAAGTATTCCTAAAAGAAAAAGACATTCATTCCTTAGACAATTTGACTTTAGCACAACATTTAAGTGTGGTGTTAACCGATAAATTACCCCCAAGTAACCTAACCGTTTTTGAACTCATTGCTTTAGGAAGACAACCCTATACCAATTGGATTGGCAAACTAACAGAAGACGATATTGCCAAAGTAAATAAAGCTTTGGAACTAACACAAATTAGCCATCTAGCTGATCAAAAGCATGATGAAATTAGCGATGGACAATTGCAAATTGTACTCATTGCAAGAGCATTGGCACAAGATACACCTCTTATTATTTTAGATGAACCCACTACTCACCTGGATTTATTGCATAAAGTAACGCTCTTAAAACTCTTAAAAAAACTGACTCAAGAAACAGGGAAATCTATCTTATTTTCTACACACGATATTGATATGGCTATTCAATTGAGTGACGAGATGATCATTATGACTCCCGAATCAGTGGTACAAGATCAACCATGTAATTTAATCATAAAAGGAAATTTTAATACCTTATTTCAGGATGAACATATTCTTTTTGATGCCGAAAAAGGAAAATTTGTCATCAAAGGGTAAAAAATTAACGAGGCAATCCAATTTGTCTTTTGGCTTCGCCAACAACAAAAGCAACGGAATTAGCAATGTTAAAACTTCGAATCAGTGGCGACATTGGAATGGTTAAATGATTGTCAAACAGCGCCAAAACTTCAGGACTTAAACCCACACTTTCTTTACCAAACACTAACCAATCTCCATCTTGAAATTCGGCATCCAAATACGATTTTGAAGCGTGAGAACTCATCAAAAAAACACGTGAACGATCTGGAATTTGGTTCAGCCATTCGCCTATATTTTGATATTCAGTCACATCCAAATGCACCCAATAATCCAAACCCGAACGTTTCAAATTCTTATCATTGATTACAAATCCAAAAGGATGAATCAAATGGAGTTTACTTTCTGTTCCTACACACAAACGACCAATATTGCCAGTATTGTTCGGTATTTCTGGTTCTACCAATACGATATTTAACATACTTTTATTTATTTTCTATTTGAAAGTCAGTCACTTCAATTACTTCTCCTGCTTGTAAATGGTTCAAATGTACATTTCCTACTCGAACTCGTACCAAACGCAAAGTAGGAAAACCTACATAAGCGGTCATTTTACGAACCTGTCTGAACTTCCCTTCATTAATAGTGATGGAAAGCCAAGAAGTGGGTCCATGACGCTCATCTCGAATCTTCTTTCCCCTCGCTCCAAAAGCGGGAACTTCATGAATCAAGAATGCCTTACAAGGCTTAGTGATGTATTTTTTACCATTAAAACCTATTTCGACTCCTTTTTGTAATTGTTCTACTGCCTCTTGATGAATAATCCCATCGACTTGGACATAGTATTCTTTTTCTACTTTTTTACTACGAACGAGTTCGCTCATCATTCCGTCAGTCGTCAATAATAGTAAACCTTCTGAATCTTCATCCAAACGACCAATGGCCATAGTACCTTCGGGAAATGGGTACAACTCTCCCAAAAGTCGTTTCTTCCTTTTTAATTCGTAAACAAACTGACTCAAATAGCCATACGGTTTATGAATAATAAAATGCTGCTGCCCCATCTGGTTTAAATTTGTGGCAAAAGTACATTATTATTGAAGAAAAAATAATTATTTTAAAGCAGCAAATTCAGAGAATTCCCTACTTTTACTCCTTACTAAATTTATCCTTTCTATGACCGCTATCCTTCCTGTTTTATTCGCTTTTGTTGTAGCATTAGCCATCGGTATTTACATTGGCAAACTCATTTTCTCTGCCAAAATGCAAGCCGAAAAAATCAGTTTAGAAGAAAAAGTTTTAGCGGGTCAAGCCCAAATTCAAAGCTTCAAAGAAATCCTAGAAAAAGAAAGAAACGAAAAGGAAGTCATTCGAAATGAGAAAGACAGTTTGGCTATTCAATTATCCAAAAAAGAAGTTGATTTTGAGAATCTTTGGGAACGTAATAAAGAACAAAAACAAGAAGTAGAACAGCTTCAAGAAAAATTTACCAAAGAATTTGAAAATTTAGCCAACAAAATATTAGACGAAAAATCGAATAAATTTACTGAGCAGAATAAAGAGAATATGCAAAATATCTTGACACCACTGCAAGATAAAATTCAATTATTCGAAAAGAAAGTCGAAGACACACACAAAGAAAGTATCGATTACCACGCGGCTTTGCGTCAACAAATTGTAGGCCTACGCGAAATGAATCTTCAAATGAGCAAAGAAACCATCAACTTGACTAAAGCTTTAAAAGGTGATAGCAAAATGCAAGGGAATTGGGGCGAATTAGTATTGGAGCGCGTTTTGGAAAAATCAGGTTTAGAAAAAGGACGTGAATACGAAGTACAACAAGCGTTTACTACAGCTGATGGCAATCGAGTGTTTCCTGACGTAGTCATTAATTTACCTGATGGCAAAAAAATGATTGTTGATTCAAAAGTATCGTTGACGGCTTACGAAAAATACATCAATGAGGAAGACGAGGAACTAAAATCCAATTACCTCAAAGAACACGTTACTTCCATCAAACGCCACGTAGAACAATTAGGCAACAAAAATTACCAAGACTTGTACCAAATTGAAAGTCCTGATTTTGTTTTGCTATTTATTCCTATCGAACCTGCTTTTGCTATGGCATTAAACGAAGACACTTCGTTGTATAACAAGGCTTTTGAAAAAAATATTGTCATCGTAACTCCAGCTACTTTATTGGCTACGTTACGCACTATTGATAGTATGTGGACCAATCAAAAACAACAAGAAAATGCGCTAGAAATTGCACGTCAAGCGGGAGCTTTATATGATAAATTCGAAGGTTTTGTAGCCGATTTAATTAAAATTGGAAAGAAAATTGACGAAAGTAAAGTGGAATATGCGGGAGCAATGAATAAATTAGTCGAAGGTAAAGGAAACTTAATTAGCAGTGTCGAACGTTTGAAAAAAATGGGAGCTAAAGCCAAGAAAGCACTTCCAGATACCATTATCAATCGAGCCGACAAAGACGAAAATCAATTAGAATCATAAACTATGAACAATACCTTTAAAACCGTAACTTCTTCTTATATCAGCATTTCTGAACTGATGCTTCCATCTCATACCAATTTTAGTGGAAAAATTCACGGAGGGTATATTTTGTCATTATTGGATCAAATTGCTTTTGCTTGTGCCTCAAAATTTTCTGGAAATTATTGCGTTACCGCCTCGGTAGATACAGTCAATTTTCTGAAACCTATCGAAGTGGGCGAACTAGTTACTATGAAAGCTAGTGTCAATTATGTAGGTAAAAGCTCGATGATTATTGGAATTCGAGTGGAAGCCGAGAACATTCAAACGGGAGTAATCAAACACTGTAATTCTTCTTATTTCACAATGGTTGCTAAAGACAAACAAGGCAATAGTGTACCTGTTCCTGGGTTGATTATTTCGAATCTAAAGGAAGTGCGCCGTTTTTGCAATTGTCTCAAACAAATTGCCTTGAAGAAAGAAAGAGATTTACACGAAGAAATTTTTGATTACAGTTCCATTGAAACTATCGAAAGCCTTAAGAAATACAACGTTTCGATTGAATTAAATTAGATTGTATTTTACTTCATTTTTAACACTAAAATTCATAACTTTAGATAATTAAATTTCTCAAGCTAATGAAAAGAATTATCACGATACTGATCTTATATTGTAGTAGCTTTTTGTATGCTCAAGATAAATGGACAACACATTGGGGTAGTGTTAATTTTGAAGCTTCCATTCCTCTATTTGAAGAAGTGAGTGCCCAGAATAATAGTGTATACTCTATACTCAATACTAAAGATAAATCTTTAATTTGTGTACTAAAAATTAAAGACTTTCGTTTTAAACGCGATTTAATGGAAGCCCATTTCAATGAAATCTATATGGAAAGCGACAGGTATCCAAGAGCCACTTTTAAAGGCATTATACCCAATTTAGATAGTAATAAAATTACTTCCGAAGGTATTATTTTAGCTATCAATGGAAATATAAAAATTCATGGTGTGACCCAATCAATTAGTTTGAAAGGAAAATTTAAAAAAATAGACAATGCTATTCAGATCACAGCTGATTTTGAATTAGATACTGACGACTTTAAAATAAAAATTCCAAGTATCATTTTGCCTAAAATTTCTAAAAAAGTCAAAACTCATATTGATTTAATTTTAGAATAAAATTGTTACGATAAACAATCCTTTAGTGCTTTTTCCAAATTAGTAAATCGAAATTGAAATCCCGTTTTCTCTATTTTATCAGAGGCTACTCTCCTGCCTTTTAAGACTAATTGTGCTATTTGCCCTAAAGCCAATTGCAATACAAAAGCCGGAACATTAGGCATCCAAATTGTATACCCAATTACTTTGGCTAAAGTATTCGAAAAAACAGTATTTGTAGTGCTGTCATTTACGGCTGCATTGTATGGCCCTTGCATCTCAGAATTAGTGATTGCTGCTAAATAAATACGGCACAAATCATCAATATGAATCCAAGGCATGTATTGTTTTCCAGAACCTATTGCACTTCCTAATTTATAGCGAAACAATGGAAGTAATTGCTGCAAAACACCATCTCCTTTCCCTAAAACTAATGCCGTCCTAATTTGCACTGTTCGAATGCCTAAATCGCGAATAGGCACAGTTGCCGATTCCCATTTTTGGCAAACTGTTCCTAAAAAATCTGAAGCCGCTGGAGTTAATTCTGTACAGACCAATTCATCAGTGATAGCACCATAAATCCCAACACCAGAGGCCGAAATGAAGGCTTCTAATTGCTTATTGTTTTTTTGCAAACATGCATACAATAGTTGTGTCGATTTTTCTCGGCTATCCAAAATAGCTTTTTTACGAGCCGTTGTCCATCGCTTAGCGCCAATATTTTCTCCTGCCAAATGAATCACATAATCGGCATTCACAATGGCTTGCTCGTCTATTGTTCCTGCATCAACATCCCATTGAAAGTATGAAATACCTTCTAAATTCTTTTTAGCAGTGCGACTCAATATCGATACTGAAAATCCATTTTCTAAAAGGAGCTGCGTCAATTTTTTACCAATAAATCCAGTCCCTCCCGTCAATACAACATTTTTTTTCATCTTACAAAAAGTTTCTCATTTCGAATTCATTACAAATATAAACAAATATTTTGTTTAACTTTTTTATTATTTTGTTAAACATTTTATATCTTTATACTCTAATTTGAAAATGAATTGAAAATGGCTACTAAAAAATCAACCTTGACAAAAGACAAAATAGTTTCACTGTTCATGCAAGACACACTTGAAAACAATGAAAAACCAAAATCTGTATACCATTTTACCAAGGCAAATGGATTGACTGAAGCAGAGTTTTACACCTTTTTTGGTGGTCTTGAAGGGGTAGAAAAAGAAATTTTTAATCTCTTCTTAGAAAAAACCTTGGAATTATTAGAAAAAGACAAAGACTATGAATACTATGACATGAAAAGTAAGATGCTGAGTTTTTATTTTACTTTTTTTGAATTATTAACCGCTAATCGCAGTTATGTTGTTTTGTGTTTGAAAGAAAACAAAAACCCATTACACGGTTTGATGCAATTGACTAGTTTGCGAAATAGTTTCAAAGATTTTGTTAGCGGAATTATCTCTGACGAATACCGATTGAAACAAGAAAAACTGCAACAAATTCAAGAAAAAGCCTTGCGAGAATCTGCTTGGTTCCAGCTATTGATGACCTTAAAATTCTGGTTAGACGATAGCTCTGCCTCTTTTGAAAAAACAGATCTTTTTATTGAAAAATCGGTTAAAGCTTCTTTTGAATTAATGAATACCGCTCCTTTAGAAAGTCTAATTGATTTTGGAAAATTCCTTTTCAAAGAAAAAATACAACACAACTAAATGAAAACTATCGATTATATTCCTACTTCTAAAATAGAACGTGCGAGCAAATTAGTACAGACTGGTGCCAAAGTGGGAGTCAATTATTTAAAATACTATGGCGAAAAAGTAGTCAACCCAACCCTAAATCGAGACAAGCTGAACGAAGACAATGCCGAAGATATTTATGACGGACTTAAAAGTCTAAAAGGAAGTGCCTTGAAAGTAGCGCAAATGTTGAGCATGGACAAAAGTTTCTTACCTCAAGCCTATGTGGAAAAATTTTCATTGTCACAATTTTCGGTTCCGCCACTTTCAGCACCTTTGGTATTGAAAACATTCAAATCGAATTTAGGTAAAACACCTTATGAAATCTTTGACGAATTCAATCCTAATTCGGTAAACGCAGCGAGTATTGGACAAGTGCATTTGGCAGTAAAAAACAATAAAAAGCTAGCCGTAAAAATTCAGTATCCTGGTGTAGCGAATAGCATTTCGTCTGACTTGGCTTTGGTGAAACCTATTGCTATCCGAATGTTCAATTTGCAAGGCAAAGATTCAGACAAGTATTTTAAAGAAGTAGAAGATAAATTAATAGAAGAAACCAACTATTTGTTAGAACTGAAACAAAGCCAGGAAGTGGTAGCCGCTTGTTCAAAAATAGACCATTTAGTTTTCCCTAATTATTATCCTGAATATTCTTCGGAACGAATCATTACGATGGATTGGATGACGGGCTTGCACCTGTCTGAATTTACCAAAGAAAACACCAATTCTAAAGTTGGAAATCAATTAGGTCAGGCACTTTGGGACTTTTATATGTATCAAATTCATGTGTTGCGAAAAGTACATGCCGACCCACATCCAGGTAATTTCTTGGTTAACGAAAATCAGGAATTAGTGGCTTTAGACTTTGGATGTATGAAAGCCATTCCGAACGACTTTTATATCCCTTATTTTGAATTGGTTAAAAAAGAAATTATTGATAATAAAGCGCTTTTCAGCGAAAAATTATTCGAACTTGAAATCTTACGCACCGATGATACTCCCGAAGAAGTGGCTTATTTCACAACCATGTTCTACGATTTATTATCACTGTTTACTCAGCCTTTCCAATCTGACACTTTTGATTTTTCAGACGAGGTGTTTTTTCAGAATATAGCGCAATTAGGAGAACGATTTGCTAATGACACTAACTTAAGAAAAATGAACGGCAACCGAGGTTCCAAACATTTTATTTATATGAACCGAACCTTCTTTGGCTTATACAATTTATTATTTGATTTAAAAGCCAATATTGTAGTCAATAACTACCAAAAGTACCGATAATGCAAAAAGAACTAACCGATATAGAAAAAGATCGCGTAATTGAAATGGCTTGGGAAGATAGAACCACATTTGATGCTATTTTGTTGCAATTTGGGTTAAAAGAACAAGAAGTTATTGATCTAATGCGTACCGAAATGAAACCATCCAGTTTTAGAATGTGGCGTGCTAGAGTGCAAGGAAGAAAAACCAAACACGAAAAATTACGTGATTTTAGAGAAGGACGTTTTAAATGCAGTCGTCAAAGACAAATTAATAACAACAAAATAGCAAAACGCTAAACCATACTAAATGAAAAAAATATTAATCATTGGCGGAAGCAAAGGAATTGGAAATGCTATTTTGCTACAACAATTAGAAAGCAATGTTGTATATACCATAAGTAGAAACGCGCCAGAAATAACGCATCCAAATCTGACGCATTTTTCGTTAGATGTATTACAAGACACGCTTCCTGAGATAGAGGAATTGGATAATTTAATTTATTGTCCAGGTTCTATTACACTAAAACCTATAGGTAGTTTGAGCATTGAGGATTTCAGAAATGATTTTGAAATCAATGTAATCGGTGCGGTAAAAGTGATTCAGAAATACTTGCCCATTTTAAAAAAAGGGAATCAGCCTTCTATCCTATTGTTTAGTACGGTAGCAGCCAAATTAGGTATGCCTTTTCACGCGTGTATCGCTACTGCAAAAGCGGGAGTCGAAGGATTGGTAAAATCATTGGGGGCCGAATTAGCCTCTAGTATTCGCATTAATGCCATTGCTCCTACTATTACGGATACTTCTTTGGCTTCGGGAATTTTGAGAAACGACCGAATGAAAGAAAACATGGTAGAACGCCATCCTATGAAAGGTTATTTACAACCCGAAGAAGTCGCTACTATGGCTGACTTTTTGATTTCTGAAAAAGCAAAATCCATCTCAGGACAAATTTTCGAAATGGATTATGGCATTGTCAGCTTTAAAATTTAATAAAACACCTCAAACTAGTAATGAAAAACTACGAAAAAAAAGAAGAATACAATACCGAAGTCACTGAAATTTTATCCAATAATTACAAAACTATAATCGAAAATTTAGGCGAAGATGTCACTCGTGAAGGTCTTGAAAAAACGCCAGAAAGAGTGGCTAAAGCGATGCAATATTTAACCCACGGTTACGGCTTAGATCCTTTAGAAATATTAAAATCAGCTTTATTTACCGAAGACCATCAACAAATGATTGTAGTTAAAGACATTGAAGTCTATTCGATGTGTGAACACCATATGTTACCCTTTTTTGGAAAAGCACACGTGGCTTATATTCCCAATGGAAAAATTGTAGGATTAAGTAAAATACCCCGTATTGTAGATGCTTTTGCTCGTAGAATGCAAGTGCAAGAACGATTGACAGACCAAATTAAAGATTGTATTCAAACTGCACTAGAACCACTTGGGGTAGCTGTTGTGATAGAAGCACAGCACATGTGTATGCAAATGCGTGGTATCCAAAAGCAAAATTCGGTAACGACTACTTCTTCGTTTACAGGTGCTTTTGAAAAAGATAAAACACGTAAAGAATTCATCAGCTTAATTTCAAATAAATTGAGCTAAATAATAAATTGTTTTTAGGTTGAAGTTAGGTTGAAAACTCCCGAATAACTTAATCAAGTTTTCGGGAGTTTTTTATGTAGTTTATTTTAAAATACCAGCTTTGTAAGTGGCAATAGCACGATCTCTTGCCATAGCGTGATCCACCATAGGTTGACCATAACCTAAGTCAAATTCTTTAATCCATTGACGAATGTAAATTCCTTTTTCGTCAAATTTTTTCTGTTGAATATCAGGGTTAAATACTCTAAAATAGGGTGCGGCATCACAACCCGTTCCAGCTGCCCATTGCCAATTACCCACATTGGCAGCCATTTCATAGTCCAATAATTTTTCGGCAAAATAGGCTTCGCCCCACTGCCACTCAATTAGCAAATGTTTGCAAAGAAAACTCGCTACCACCATACGCACTCGGTTATGCATATAACCGGTTTCATTCAACTGACGCATTCCGGCATCAACCATTGGATAACCTGTTTTTCCTTCGCACCAACGTTTGAAATCATCTTCATTATTGCGCCATTCAATACCATCATAAGCCGGCTTAAAATTTCTGTTTTGTACTTTAGGAAAATGATAGAGAATTTGCATGAAAAATTCCCTCCAAATCAATTCGCTCAAGAAAACAGCATTTTTCTTCACTGCCCAATTCACTAATTTTCGAATACTAACGGTACCAAAACGCAAATGAGGAGACAAATACGAAGTACTATCTAAGGCTGGGAAATCACGTGTTTCTTGGTAATTAGCAACCAATTTTAAATTATGTGGTTTTACCTTAATCGGACTAATTGTAAAACCAATTTGTTCCAAACTAGGAAAATCAAATTCGCTTTTCATGAAATTAGAAAAATACGGTACCGCATCAAATTCTGGTACCGGTGCAATGGATTTATATTTTTCTAACCATTTGTTTTTAAACGGAGTATATACGGTATAAGGCAAACCATCCGCTTTCACAATCTCGGCTTCTTCAAAAACAACTTGATCTTTGAATGCCGATGATTGTATTCCATTTGAAATCAACAATTCGGCAACAGCCGCATCTCGCTGAATAGCATTAGGTTCATAATCTTTATTCCAAAATACTTCTTGAATGGAATATTCTTTAATTAAGCTAGTCCAAACTTCAAATGGTTTTCCTTTTTTTACCAAAAGAGAACTACCGGATTCTCTTAACTTTTGATTGATATTAGCCAAGGATTCATGAATAAAACCAACTCTAGGATCGTTATTAGGCAAACGCTCCAAAATAGTTTCATCAAAAATAAACAAAGGAATTACTGAATATTGAGATTGTAAGGCTTGAAACAAACCTACATTATCTTCTAATCGTAAATCACGTCGAAACCAGAAAAAAGCAACATCTTGTTTTGCCATTATTTTGCATTAAATAATTCGTCCACCTTCACTTTTCGGTAATCGAAAATGGTTTTTAATTTATTCTTTACCACCAAGGTATTCATAATCCGTCCGATGAAACCTAAAGGCAACGCATAATGCACCAAGTCAGTCATTAAAACACCGTTTTCAGTAGCTTCAAAAAAATGCTTGTGATGCCATAAGATATACGGCCCAAAACGCTGTTCGTCAATAAAATAACTATTGTCTTTAACAAAAGTAATTTCGGTTACCCATGGCAGTTTAATTCCTAAAAGTGGTGATACTTTATACTGAATGATTTGACCTGCGTACATGTTTTTCTCATCAAAATCAGTGATTTCAAATCCCATAGATTCAGGGGTAATCTTTTGTAAATTCCTCGGACTAGAAAAGAAAGTCCAACATTCTTCTAAACTAGCATTTACTAATTGCGTAGTTTTCTTGGTATATACCTTCATCTTAAATTGTATAATATTTGAATGGAACGAATAGCATGCCAAAACATTCTCCGTGTTCTTTCCCCAAATGTTTATGATGCACTTTATGTGCTTTTCGTAAACCAATTAAATATTTATTATTGGTATTCTTAAACCACTTAAAGCGTTGATGAATCAAAACATCGTGAATCAAGAAATAACACATTCCGTAAAACATAATTCCTAAACCAATGAAGAATTTATAATTCAAACCGCCTTCAACCCCGAAGTAAAAAAGGGTAATACTCGGAATCGCAAAAATGACAAAGAAAACGTCATTACGTTCAAAAATACCAGCATATTTAGGTTGGTGATGATCTTCGTGAAAATACCACATAAATCCATGCATCACAAACTTATGGGTACACCAAGTAACGCATTCCATTACTAAAAAAGTAACTACGAAAATTAGAAAAAACTGGATTTCATTCATATTTTTTAGAATTAAATTTTAAACTAATTTTAATTTATAACTAACAAAAGATTGTGCTAACAAGCTCGCTTTAGTATAATTAGAAACTCGAATTCGAGCTGTGCCAATTTTATGACTTGGCGTTTTTTCTAATTTACTCAACAACTTTTTATAATATACATAAGCTGTATAAACACCAAATTTAGCTTCTATCGGCAATTTGGTAATGCCTTGAAAAGCCACTTTAAAATCGTCTTCGATTTCGCTAATGATAGCTTGCTTTGCATTTTCATCAAAAGAATTCAAATCGACACCTGGAAAATAAGTGCGATTTAAAACCAAATTATCGTCTTTCAGATCGCGTAAGAAATTCACTTTTTGGAACGCCGACCCTAATCGCATCGCTTGGTCTTTCAACAAATTATACTTCTCTGTATCGCCATCAACAAAAACTTTCAAACACATCAAGCCCACTACATCGGCTGAACCATAAATGTATTCCTCATATTCTTCTTTACTGTGGTATTCGCTTTTTACCAAATCCAACTTCATACTTTTCAAAAAAGCCTGAATTAAATCGTCTGAAATAGCATAGCGTTTTACCGTAATTTGAAACGAATTCAAAATAGGGTTCAAACTAATTCCTGAATGATAGGCTTTGTAATATTCGGTTTCGAAATCATTAATCAAATTTTCCTTTTCATATCCATGAAACGAATCTACAATCTCATCCGCAAAACGAACAAAACCATATATGCTATAAATAGCCTCTCTAATGCTTGGCGAAAGCATGTAGACTGCTAATGAAAATGAAGTACTGTAGTTTTTGGTCACCAGCTTACTACATTTAAAAGATACATCGTCAAATAATTGCTTCATATTAGGCTTTTGAAAGTTGTTTATTAATTAATTCTGACACTAATTTCCCCGAAATTAAGGCGGGAGGAACGCCTGGTCCTGGTACGGTCAACTGACCTGTAAAAAAGAGATTCTCTACTTTTTTACTTTGTAATTTGGGTCTTAAAAATGCGGTTTGTAACAACGTATTAGCCATTCCGTAGGCATTCCCTTTATAGGAATTATAATCTTGGACAAAATCATTTTTACAAAACGATTGTTTAAAGATAATGTTCTTTCGAACCTCTTGTTGTGTCAAAGATTCCAAACGATCCATTATTTTATGAAAATATTCCTCACGCAAAGCTTCTGTATCTTCAATTCCAGGAGCTAACGGAATCAAAAAACAAGCTGATTCCATTCCTTCAGGCGCTGTCGAAGGATCGGTTATAGATGGAAAACTCGCGTAAAATAAAGGTTCTGCAGGCCATTTTGGCGTATCGTAAATATCTTTGGCGTGTTGGTTAAAGTCGGTGTCAAAAAATAACGCGTGGTGCGAGACATTTTCTATTTTTTTATTGAAACCCACATAAAACAATAAAGAAGATGGTGCAAATACACGGCTATCCCAATATTTTTCAGAATAAGCACGGTGTTGTTCTTCCAATAAGGTTTCTGTATGATGGTAATCGGCTCCACTTAAAACCACATCTGAATAAATAGTTGTACCATTAACTACAATTCCCTTGGCTATTTTATTTTCAACAATAATTTTTTCAATGGCAGCATTGGTAACAAATTGTACCCCTAATTCGGTTGCCAAACTTTCCATACCGCGAACAACATCAAACATTCCTGTTTTTGGATGCCAAGTTCCCAAACCAAAGTCGGCATAATTCATAAAACTATAAAAAGAAGGCGTGTCCGAAGGCTTTGCTCCTAAGAACAAAACAGGAAATTCTAAAATTTGAATCAATTTTTCGTTCTTGAATTTCTTGCGAACATCTCGGCTAATGTTACTAAAAAATTGACCCACTTTTTTAGTGGTTTCTAGAGTAATCAATTCCAAAGGAGAAACTCCTGGACGGTACACTAAATCTTTAATCGCGATATCGTAGTTCGAGCGCGCCTCAGCCATAAATTGTTCTAAAATAGCCCCGCTACCCTTTTCTACCGATTCAAAAGTGGTTATAATTTCAGGCAAATTATCGGCAATTGAAATGAATTCGTTGATTCCAAAATATACTCGATACGCTGGAGACAACTTGATTAACTCATAATAATCGGTCGTTTTTTTACCAAAATCAGCAAAAAAACGATCAAAAACATCCGGCATCCAATACCAACTTGGTCCCATATCAAAAGTAAAACCATCACTTTTTAACTGACGGGCGCGACCTCCAATAGTGGCATTTTTTTCATAGACCGTTACTTGATACCCGCTTTGAGCCAAATAACTAGCTGCCGCCAGAGACGAAAACCCAGAACCTATTATTGCTATTGTTTTTGATTGATTCATTAACTGATTGTTATATTAATTTGCTAAACACTAAACTGCTGCTACTAAAGATTCAATAGATTGAAACACCGACATACTTTCTGAAAGAATACTAGTGTCAATATGTTCTACCATCCTACCTATATACCACAACTGCGTTGTCTCATCTTCTAATTCATGCTTCATTTGACTCACATACTCATTAACCGACTCTCTATCTGGCTGTACCGTAAGATAGGACACAAAGACAATTGCATCAAAATGTTTCTTCAAATCTTTTAGATTTTCAATCGGCATACTTTCTCCTAAATAAATCGTTTTGTAGCCTTTGGATAAAATTTCATAATTCAAATACATCAATCCCAATTCGTGAATTTCATTCATTGGTAACGACAATACAAAAACCTTATCAGTTTTAGTAGGCTTTAGTATCTGTAATTGTTCTGTGTGTATGAGTAATTTTTGTTTGATTAAAAAAGAAATAAAATGCTCGTGTGCTGGCGAAATCGTATCCGTTTGCCATAACATTCCTAATTCTTGCATCAAAGGAATGAAGACTTCATGAAAAATTTCTTGAAAGTTTTTTTCAGCCATCAACCAATTGTAAGTGCTAAAAAACAATTCTTGATCAAAATACATCATCGCCATTTTAAACTCGCTTAATGCGTGACTCTTAGCAGTTTTATTGGTCACTATTTCACGTACTAAATTAGGAATGTTATCTGGTGGATAGGTCGCTATTTTAGAGATTTTATATCCGTAATCGTGTAGTAAAGTGATGTTAAGTAACTTTTGCAAACTTGCCAAATCATACAACCTAATATTAGTATCCGTACGCATTGGCTCCAAGATATTGTATCTTTTTTCCCAAATACGAATAGTATGCGCTTTGATTCCTGATAAATTTTCGAGGTCTTTGATACTGAATACGTTTTTAACGTTGTTCATCCTTTTTTAATTTTTATTAAACAAATGTAAAATAAAAAACGATACGAATCTAATTTAAAAACAAGCTGAAATCTGTTTTTCATAATTCAGTCTTCTTATTAGCAATTAAGTCATAAAAAAAGCCTCTTTTCAGAGGCTTTTTAAATATCTAAATCAAGTAAATTATTATTTACTCAAATACATTTTTCTGCGAGAATACAATTCGTAGAATTGATCGTCTTTCAAGTCATCAATAAACAAAATACTTTCTCCTGTCGATTTCATTTCTGGTCCTAATGCTTTATTCACATTTTGGAATTTACTGAAAGAAAAAACAGGTTGCTTGATTGCATATCCTTTCAATTGTGGATTGTATTTAAAGTCAGTTACTTTATTCGCTCCTAACATTACTTTAGTAGCATAATTCACATACGGTTCTCCGTAAGCTTTAGCAATAAAAGGAACTGTTCTAGACGCTCTTGGATTGGCCTCGATGATATAAACAATATCGTTTTTGATAGCAAATTGAATATTGATCAAACCAACGGTTTTCAAAGCGACCGCTATTTTATGCGTATGGTCTTTAATTTGTTGCATCACAAATTCTCCCAAGTTGAACGGTGGCAAAGTCGCATTACTATCTCCCGAGTGTACTCCACAAGGTTCAATATGCTCCATAATTCCGATGATGTATACATTGCCATCAGCATCGCAAATCGCATCAGCCTCTGCTTCGATAGCACCATCTAAATAGTGGTCTAACAACAATTTATTTCCTGGAATCGATTTCAATAAATTGATTACGTGTTCTTCTAATTCTTGTTTGTTGATAACAATTTTCATTCCTTGACCTCCCAACACATACGAAGGACGAATCAACAATGGAAAGTCCAAAGTATCTGCTAAAGCCGATGCTTCATCAGCTGTTTCTGCAATTCCGAATTTAGGGAAAGGAATATTCAATTCAGTCAATAAATCAGAGAAACGTCCTCTATCTTCGGCTAAATCCAAAGCATCAAAGCTAGTTCCTAAGATTTTCACTCCGTATTTAGATAATTTCTCTGCTAATTTCAAAGCCGTTTGGCCACCTAATTGAACGATAACACCTTCTGGTTTTTCGTGTTGGATAATGTCGTAAATATGCTCCCAGAAAACAGGCTCAAAATACAATTTATCAGCCGTATCAAAATCAGTTGAAACGGTTTCAGGATTACAGTTGATCATAATGGTTTCATACCCACATTCTTTAGCCGCAAGCACCCCGTGAACACAAGAATAATCAAACTCAATTCCTTGTCCAATTCTATTTGGGCCTGACCCTAAAACGATGATTTTCTTTTTATCGGTCACAATACTTTCGTTGTGAACATAACGTTCTCCGTTTGACTTTTCAATTTCAGCCTCGAAAGTAGAATAATAGTAAGGTGTTTGTGCTTTAAACTCGGCAGCACAAGTATCAACTAATTTGAATACACGATTGATATTCATATCCATACGCAAAGTATGTACTTGACTTTCCAAACAACCCATCATGTGCGCAATTTGTCTGTCAGAGAATCCTTTTTGTTTGGCTTCCAGTAACAATTCTCTTGGCAAAGACTCTACTTTATACGAAGCAATTTCTTTTTCCAAAGTAAATAATTCCTCGTATTGCTTCAAGAACCACATATCGATTTTAGTGATTTCATGAATGCGACTCAATGGAATTCCCATCGCAATAGCATCATAAATCACAAAAACACGATCCCAACTAGCATGAGTCAGTTTCTCGATAATTTGTTCGTAATTGGTATATCCCTTTCCGTCAGCCCCTAAACCATTTCTTTTGATTTCCAATGATTGAGTGGCTTTGTGTAAGGCTTCTTGGAACGAACGTCCAATTCCCATTACTTCACCTACTGACTTCATTTGAAGTCCTAATGTTTTATCAGCACCTTCAAATTTATCGAAGTTCCAACGTGGTATTTTTACAATTACATAATCCAATGTTGGCTCAAATAAAGCCGAAGTAGATTTTGTAATTTGATTTTGTAATTCATCTAAGTTGTATCCTAAGGCTAATTTCGAAGCAATTTTAGCAATTGGATACCCCGTTGCTTTAGATGCCAATGCCGAAGAACGAGACACACGAGGATTGATTTCAATCGCTACAATATCTTCTTTTTCGTCTGGCGAAACCGCAAATTGTACGTTACAACCTCCAGCAAAATTTCCGATGCTTCGCATCATTAAAATTGCCATGTCACGCATTTTTTGAAAAGTCGTATCTGATAATGTCATCGCTGGTGCTACCGTAATAGAATCTCCTGTATGGATTCCCATTGGGTCCATATTTTCGATAGAACAGATGATAACTACATTGTCGTTTTTATCTCTCAACAATTCTAATTCGTATTCTTTCCAACCTAATAAGGCTTTGTCAATCAACACTTCGTGGATAGGTGACATTTCCAAACCATAGGTCAGTTTTTCGTCAAATTCTTCTTTGCTATGCACAAAAGCAGCTCCCGTTCCACCCAAGGTAAACGAAGGACGAATTACTAATGGAAAGCCAAATTCTTGAGCAATTTCTTTTCCTTGCAAGAATGAAGTAGCCGTTTTTGCTGGCGCAGCAGGAACTCCAATTCGTTCAAGTAATTGTTTGAACTGTTCTCTATCTTCGGTAATATTAATGGCGTTCACATCAACCCCAATTAATTTTACTCCAAAATCTTCCCAAATTCCTTTTTCTTCTGCTTCTAAACACAAGTTCAATGCCGTTTGCCCACCCATTGTTGGCAATACCGTATCAATTTGCGGATGTGCTTTCAAGATTTCAATAATCGACTTAGTTGTCAATGGTTTCAAGTAAACATGATCGGCCATAGAAGGGTCAGTCATAATCGTCGCTGGATTCGAGTTGATTAATATCACTTCGATTCCCTCTTCACGAATAGAACGTGCTGATTGCGAACCAGCATAATCAAATTCGCAGGCTTGACCAATTACAATAGGACCTGAACCTATTATCAAAACGGATTTAATGGATGTGTCTTTTGGCATTGTAGTATAATTTATGTGTATGTTGTTTTTATTATTGTCCGGTTTTAGTCGTAAAAACACTTTAAACTGAGCTTTTTAGAGCTAAACTAAATAGAATTAGTTTAAATTTTCAAAAAAAAGCCGTTACTAAAAAATAGTAACGGCTTAATATTGATTATAGAATAACCATTATTTTTTGTGTCTAGGTTCGCTAGAAACAGTCAATTTATGTCTTCCTTTAGCTCTTCTTCTTGCAAGAACTTTTCTTCCATTAGCAGAAGCCATTCTGTCCATAAATCCGTGTTTATTTCTTCTTTTTCTTTTCGATGGTTGAAACGTTCTTTTGCTCATTGGTTTGTATCTTTAAAATCTTTATTTATATGTCTTCTAATTTTTGAATAACCGTTATTCGAAAACCGAGTGCAAATATACAAAGACTTTTTTTTCTAGCAAGTAGTTTTATAAAAATATTTTTAATTCCTTTTACTATCTTTGCAATCACAAATTCAAACCTATTATGTTTCACAAAAATATCAAACTTATTCTTGCCGGACTTATTGTCGCTACAGGCATTTGGCAATTTACCGAAAGTAACATCGGAAACGGAATCTTCCTTATATTAGTGAGTGCCATTCCCGTTTTTTTATATTTCAAAAATGAATTCATCTTACTAGCGTTCTTAAAGTTGAGAAAACAAGATTTTGAAGGCGCTAAAAAATGGTTAGACAAAATCAAAAACCCAGAAGGTGCTTTGGTTCAAAAACAACAAGGATACTTCAATTACCTTCACGGTATTATGCTTTCGCAAACTAATATCAATCAATCTGAGAAATTTTTCAAAAAAGCAATTGAATTGGGATTGTCTATGGATATGGATTTGGCTGTAGCCAAATTAAACCTAGCTGGTATCGCGATGTCTAGAAGAAGAAAATTAGAAGCTACTTCTCTATTGAATGAGGCCAAGAAACTGGACAAGCAAAACATGCTGAAAGATCAAATCAGTATGATGAAAGACCAAATGAAAAAAATATAATACAAAAAGAGGCGATATACATCGCCTCTTTTTTTTAATACCCTTCCAAAGGAATTTCCAATTGGTATTTTTTATTCGTAGGATTCACCATCTTAGTGGTGCGCAGCCACGGATTATGAATTTTCAATATTTTATAATTAATTCCTTGCTGAATCGCTAAACTAGCCAAATCGGATACAGAACTATCAATTGTAATTTTCTTCGTAGCTACTATTTTGTATTGCTCCTCATCTGTAATTGGGAAACCGTATTGTTCTGGATGTTCCATAATTTGTTTCAAGGCTAAAATTCGGAACACATAACGAGAGGTTTCGTCATTTAACAATAAATCATAGTAATTGGCTACTTTTTGAATATCCAATTGCTTTTTGATTCCGGTTCCACCCGCATTGTAGGAAGCTGCCACTAAAGTCCAGTTTCCAAATTTTTCTTTGGCTTTCAAAAAATAAGCACAAGCCGCCTCTGTCGCTTTTTCCAAGTGATAGCGTTCGTCAATATTCTCATTCACTTCTAAACCAATTTCTTTAGCCGTATCAGGCATAAACTGCCAAATCCCTTTGGCGCCAGCTGGAGAAACTACATTTACCAAACCACTTTCAATCACTGCAACGTATTTAAAATCATCTGGAATTCCGTTTTTCTTTAAAATAGGTTCGATGATTGCAAAAGCACGGTGCGCTCTTTTTAAAATTAATAAGGTCGAAGCGTTCAAATGCTTATTGACTAATAATTCTCTATCCAAACGTTCCTGTACATCCGCAATTTGCAACGGCACTCTTTCTCCTGCAAAATCAATTTGGGCAGGAAAATAATTCGGATTAAAACGTGCAATCCAAGTAGCCGGTAGTTCTAATTTAGAAGCAAAAATAAACACACTACTAATTAAAACTATTCCGGTCAAAAGAACTCCTTTACGAAAAATCATTGTTTGTTTTTTCATTTACTCTTTTATTTTTTTACTTCTGAAAACGTGCCTAAAATTATAGCAGGTAAATTTTCGTTAAGCCATTTGTATTTACTTAAAATCATGATGTGTGTTCCGCCTTTTACTACGATACAATCTTTGATGTATTGAATTGGAAACACCTCATCGGCATCGCCGTGAATATGAATTACATTCGGGTCAACTTGGGTTCTATCCCAAAATAAAATGCGTTCTATAGCCCAATCTAAATAATGTACATCGCGAACCGAAAGATACCTTTCATATAATTTCAATCGATGTGCTATGGATTTTCCAAAAGAAAAAGCACTCAACTTTTCCATATTCGAAAAAATCGATGTTGGAATTAATTTGTACGCTTTCGTAGTTTTGGCAATTTTCATTCGGCGAGGGAATTCTATATTCGATTTCACACTCGAGATAATAATTACTTTCAGCGGATTCAAAAAAGCTGCCATTTCTTGTACCAAAATTCCTCCGAAAGAAACACCAATCAAAACAGGATTTGGGGCTGTGATTCTTTCGGCCATTCGTTTGGCATAATCCTTTAAAGATTCCTCTCCTATAGGCAATTCCCAATCCAAAAGATGCACTTCAAAAAGCGAATCCGGCAAAGCAATGCGCTCAAATATCAACGAACTAGCCGCTAATCCAGGCATGAAATACACCGAAATCTTTTTGTTATCCATCATCGAGAAAACCATTACTTTAGGGTAAAAATAAGGATATTTTTTATACGAAGAGTTTTAATTAGAAACCAAGGTACAAGTAGCAAAGTAAAAAGAAGGTTCAATACATCCCTAAACATTGGGACACAGATTATAATTAACTATTCCTTTCGATAAAAAACTACTTCTCGATTTCTCTCAGATTTTCCATTTTCTTGTGCGCTAAGAAACCAGCTATATCTTCAAAATGTTCCACTACTCTTTTATTTCCAAATTCAAATACCTTAGTAGCTAATCCATCTAAGAAATCACGGTCATGCGATACTAAAATCAAAGTCCCATCAAAATCTTTTAACGCGTCTTTGATGATGTCTTTCGTTTTCATATCCAAGTGATTCGAAGGCTCATCCAGAATCAACAAATTAACAGGTTCTAACAACAATTTAATCATCGCCAAACGTGTTTTTTCTCCCCCAGATAGCACTTTCACTTTCTTCGTAACATCATCGCCATGAAACATAAAAGCACCCAAAATATCTTTAATCTTGGTTCGTACATCTCCCACAGCAATGTCGTCAATGGTTTCAAAAATAGAAGCATTCCCATCTAATAAGGCAGCTTGATTTTGAGCGAAATAACCAATTTGTGCATTGTGACCTATTTCGACATTACCGCTATCAATTCCTATTTCCTTCATGATCGCTTTAATCATAGTCGATTTTCCTTCACCATTTTTACCTACAAAAGCGACTTTTTGTCCACGCTCAATAACCAAATTAGCCTCTTTAAACACCACGTGATCGCCATACGATTTAGACAATTCTTTCACTATCACTGGATATTGCCCTGAACGAGCTGCTGGCGGGAATTTCAATTTCAATGCCGATGTATCGACTTCGTCTACCTGAACGATTTCTAGTTTTTCTAACATCTTCACACGCGATTGTACCGCATCTGTTTTAGAAAACGTTCCTTTAAATCGGTCAATAAACGCTCTATTATCCGCAATCATTTTTTGTTGCTCATCGTAAGCTTTTTGCTGGTGCATACGACGGTCTTTTCGCAATTCTAAATAATGAGAATACTTGGCTTTATAATCGTAAATACGGCCCATAGTCACTTCTATAGTACGATTGGTAATATTATCTACAAAAGCCCTATCGTGCGAAATCACCACTACTGCTTTAGCTTGGTTGACTAAGAAATCTTCTAACCATTGAATACTTTCAATATCCATATGGTTCGTTGGCTCATCTAGCAAAATCAGATCTGGTTTTTGCAATAAAATTTTAGCCAATTCGATACGCATTCTCCAACCTCCAGAAAATTCCGAAGTTTGACGTGTAAAATCTTCGCGAACAAATCCTAAACCAATTAAGATTTTTTCTACCTCTGCCTCATAGTTTACCTCTTCAATCGCATAGTATTTCTCACTCAAATCCGAAACACGCTCAATTAACTTCATGTACTCATCACTTTCATAATCGGTACGAACCGTCAATTGCTCATTCACTTCGTCAATCTCCGCTTTCATCTTGAAAATTTCACCAAATGCCTTAGACGTTTCTTCCATTACAGTCGCGCCATCCGTAGTCAATAAATGCTGTGGCAAATAAGCTACTACCGCCTCTTTGGGAGCCGAAATAGAACCCGTCGAAGGTTTACTGTGACCCGCAATAATTTTTAAAAGCGTCGATTTTCCCGCTCCATTTTTACCCATAAGGGCAATTTTATCATTTTCATTAATGGCAAAAGAAACATCACTAAAAAGTGTAGTTCCGCCAAATTGCACAGAAATATCGTTAACTGTAATCATTACGTAGTGGATTTATTTGTTGGAAAATCGATAATTCAACCTCCCGTTTTCGAAGGCGCAAATATAATTCAAATCCCTCGTTGTTTACAATGTATTGGGTAAAGTTTTTATTTTTCTTTTGCTGCTAATCTGACTATCAAAGCCTCATAAAAACATAACAAATGTCTATAAAATTACAAAAATAGACACTCAATCCGGCCAAAAGAAAGAAAAGCTACATTTTAAAAACTATTTGATTATCAATTAGTTAAAAATATAAAAATAATAGAAAATATTGTTTCGTGCATTATTTCAGAAAGGGCAGGCAGTAATTCAGAAATTTACAATAGTTAAACCAATAGCACTATTGATTTAAAAATACTACTAATTCAAACCTGACGAATATGATTTCAAAAGAAACCAAAGCTTTTATTAGCATCGCTAAAAACAGCATTGTTTTGAATCCCAAATCAAGAAACAAAGAACAAATTCCATTTGCTGATGTTGCAAAAATTCATGTCAGTATTCAGCAACGACAGTTTGCATTCAAAAGTTTTTTGATTGGTTACTTTATCTTTACACTGTTTTGTTTGCAATACCTCAACTTAGAATTGTCTATTTTTTCAATTCTAATTTTTAGTATCAATTTTGTAGTAATGAATACCCTAGATTTTAAAACCTACCGACTACAAATTATTTTAAAAAATAATGCAGTCATTGAAAAACGCATTCCTAAAAAATTGAAATACGAATTCATCACGGTAATTAATGAAGTACGAAATCGATTACGAATGATCCCTGAAAACGTTTTGTAATTTACAAACAAAATAGTACTTTAGAGAAATTTTTCGAAACAATACCATATATGAATCGAGTCTTATCTATTTTCTGTGTTCTTTTTTTACATATAGCAATTAATGGAAATGCACAAATTGACAAATATAAAGGCGAAACTTTTCTTTTCCAAGATGCCAAAACTAAAAATGCCATAGTAATACACCAAGATTCATCATACTATGTAAATGCCCCCAATAAATTCAAATTACTAAAACACACTAAATATCCCGAATTAATTTCTCGTTACAATACTTTCCACATTAAAGGCAAAACATACTTTACACACAACGGATGCGGCCCTGTTTTAGAATGGAGAAATGATTCTATAGTTCGTATTGACAATTCTTTTTTACACCAAAACCAATACGGGGCTTCAACTTTTATTTATAAAAATGAAATCTATTACTTTGGCGGTTATGGACTATTCACTTTCAAAAATTTACTAACCAAATACATCTTTAAATCGAGAGAATGGATGTCTATTCAAACATTTGGAGAAGAACGACCTTCACTTCGTCGTGATGCGAATAGAATACTAATAAATAATAACATATATATATTTGGCGGCTTAGTCGAAAACCCAGATAATTTTTATTATGGTCAAAAGTTAGCTGATACCATTGTTTGGAAATTAGATCTTAACACTATGAAGTGGACTAAAGAAGGTTTTTTTGATTCCAAATACAACTCATTAGAAGGGTACTTTAATTTTCAAAATGGTAAAAAAACATATTTACTCAATAAAGGTTCCGATAATAAACTATTAGAAATTGATCTTGTCACTAATACTATCAATAAATATATTTTACCTTCCGTTATGAATGTGAAATCATTTTATTTTGACGAACTATCACAAGAATTGGTTGTACTTCATTTCTTAAGTACTTCTGCAGAAACTAAAATTATCCGATTAAAATTAAAGAGTATTATTAACAATCCTATTCAATCTGAAACTTTTATCAAGAATCAATATACCAATCCACTTATTATAATTGGAATAGGATTAATTGCTATATTACTTTTTATAATAGTATACAAATTCAAAATAAAAAACATGATTTTCGAATATCATAGTATAATTTATGATAACACAAATAACCAATTACTATTCAAAGGAAAAGCAATAGATTCATTTGATAATAATGAACTAAAAATCATTTCATATTTAACACAAAATCAAACTGATTATATTGCCCTAAACTCATTAAATAATCTTTTCGAACAAGAAGAATTGACCGAAAATTATACTAGTACAACTAAACGTAGAGAAAATACCTTAAACACTATAATTACAAAACTCAGTTTGATTTCTGGATGTAAAGAAAATGAAATTCTATTATACAGAAGAAATCCAAACGACAAACGAATGAAAGAAATCAAGTTGAAAGATCATTTTATTAGGATGAAGTAAGTATAAAAAAATCTCGTCTAAGCGAGATTTTTTTATACTTAAAATTAGTAATTATTCTTTTCGCCATTTCTTGGTTTCTTCAAAAACGTGTTCCAAAATGGCTTGTTCTTTTTCGTCAAAATCAACGTTCCTACGACTCATTACTAACTTTGCAGTGGCAAAAGCTTTACTCGTCGTATAGGTTGTAAATCCAGCAGCACCACCCCAAGAGAAACTCGGTACAAAATTACGAGGAAAACCACTACCAAAAATATTGGAGCTTACCCCCACCACTGTTCCTGTATTGAACATCGTATTAATACCACATTTACTATGATCCCCCATCATCAAACCACAAAATTGCAAGCCTGTTTTAGCAAAACCTTCAGTTTCGTAACTCCACAATTTTACTTCTTCATAGTTATTTTTAAGGTTGGAATTGTTACTATCTGCACCAATATTACACCATTCTCCTAAAACGGAATTCCCTAAAAATCCGTCATGCCCTTTGTTAGAATACGCAAACAAAACAGCGTTATTCACTTCGCCTCCAATTTTAGAGTACGGCCCAACAGTAGTGGCGCCATAGACTTTAGATGCTAATTTTACTCCAGCACCTTCACACAAAGCAAATGGCCCGCGAATCACAGAACCTTCCATGATTTCAGTATTTTTACCAACATAAATAGGACCTGTAGCAGCATTCAAAGTAACAAACTCTAATTTTGCCCCTTCTTCAATAAAAATATTCTCAGGAGCAATCACATTTACAGATTTTGGAATGGGTTGCGATTTTCTATCCTGAGTTAGCAACTCAAAATCAGCGCGAAGAGCAGCATCATTTTTGGAAAAAATATCCCAAGTATGCTCAACAGTCAAACACTCGTCTGAATATTCTAGTATTACATACGTATCAAAATTGACTTCTTCTTGTTCTTCATTAGTAAAAAAGGCGATGACTTCATCTCCTTTAAAAATAGCTTGATTGGATTCTAAACTCTGGATCATTTCCACCAAACTGGAATTAGGCAAAAATGATGCATTAATCATTACGTTTTGCTCCATTTCGACCATAGGATATTTTTCCGAAAGGTATTCTTCTGTCAAAGTCGTTGTTGTAGAACCTAAATAGGCTTCCCATTTTTGACGGATAGTCAAAATTCCAATTAATATATCGGCCACTGGGCGCGTGAAAGTAAAAGGCAAAAGTGCATTTCGAGCAGGACCATCAAAAAGGATATAATTCATTTTGAGAAATTACAAAGTTATAAAGGCTCAAAGTTACAAAGATTTCTAAGCAGATAAAAATAAAAAAGCCCCGCAAATTGCGAGGCTTGATATAGTAAGAAACATATTAAAATTATTTAACGTGTTTCGCGTATTTAGTTTTGAATTTATCAATACGTCCTGCAGTATCAATAAGTTTAGATTTACCTGTGTAAAAAGGGTGAGATGTTCTAGAAATCTCCATTTTTACAACTGGATATTCTACACCATCAACAGTGATAGTTTCTTTAGTTTCTGCAGTAGATTTAGTAATAAAAACGTCATCATTTGACATGTCTTTAAAAGCAACTAATCTGTAATTTTCTGGGTGTACACCTTTTTTCATCGTAATTCTTTTTTATTAGTTTCAATTATAATCGTGCTTTGAAGCTTTTCCTCTAACAGAAAAGGTATAAACCAATTATAACTTTTTGTTTTTACATTATTATTTTGAGTTTGCAAATTTACACTTATTTTTTAATAATCAAATCTTTGTCTTACTTTTTTTATCCTATGCTAAATCGCAATTTTTCACGGCAAATAAATTGGGAATTGTTATATTTGTAGATTAATTAAACTAAACTTCTTATGGACAAAAAAATATCTCCTGCCAAATCAGGAATTTTATTTGGTGTATTATTTGGTGTAATAATGGTATTAGAATTTGTTATTATGTATATAATAGGAATGAAATCATTAGTCGGCACAAGTTTTGGCACTATTGTTAATCTTGGAAATTATCTAATTCTACCTGTTTTATTTATTTTAATTGGGTGTAATAATTACAAGTCAAAAATCAATAATGGTTTTATAAGTTTCGGAGAATGTTTAAAAACTGGTGTCTCAATTGTATTTATTGCAGCAATTATTTACGCTCTCTTTAATGCTTTATTTAATATTATTTTTCCTGAATTTATAAACGAAATGGTAGCAATTTCTAAAGAAGCTATGCTGAAGCAAAATCCAAACATGACTTCGAAACAATTAGAAATGGGACTTTCAATGATGAAAAAATTTTCTAACCCATTAATTGCAATTCCTTTTACTCTAGCAATGTATTCTTTTTTAGGTTTACTATATTCACTTATTATTGGGGCATTTATTAAAAACAACAACCCTCAAAATATTTAATTTAATGAATCTATCCATACTTATCCCGCTTCTGAACGAAGAGGAATCACTGAACGAATTGTACACTTGGATTATCAAAGTGATGCAAACGCACAATTACACCTATGAAATTATCTTTCTGGACGATGGAAGCACAGATAATTCTTGGCAGTGTATCGAACAATTTGCTCATGAAAATCGACACGTAAAAGGGATTCGTTTCATGAAAAACTTTGGTAAATCGCAAGCATTGCATGCTGGTTTTGCTAAAGCCCAAGGCGATGTCATTATTACTATGGATGCTGATTTACAAGATAGCCCCGAAGAAATTCCTGGATTGTACGACATGATTACCAATGGTAATTTTGATTTGGTTTCAGGTTGGAAAAAGAAACGCTACGATTCGGTAATGGCTAAAAATTTACCTTCCAAATTATTCAACTGGGCCGCCCGAAAAACATCAGGCGTATATTTGAATGATTTCAATTGTGGATTGAAAGCCTACAAAAATGTGGTAGTAAAAAACGTTGAAGTTTCGGGCGAAATGCACCGTTACATTCCCGTTTTAGCCAAAAATGCAGGTTTCAATAAAATTGGTGAAAAAATAGTACAACACCAAGCTAGAAAATACGGCGAGTCTAAATTTGGCATGAGCCGATTCATCAATGGATTCTTAGATTTAATTACGATTTGGTTTTTATCTCGTTACGGAAAACGCCCCATGCACTTTTTTGGTGCGGCAGGTGTATTGATGTTCATCATCGGATTTTTGTCTACTGGATTAATCATTGGCATCAAATTATACCGTTTGTATGCTGGTTTTCACCCTATGTTAGTAACTGAAAATCCACTGTTTTATATCGCATTGACTACTATGATTATTGGTACACAATTATTCCTAGCAGGCTTTTTAGGCGAAATTATTTTACGAACCAAAAGCAATGAAGGACGGTATAAAGTCGCAAACGAACTGAATTTTTTATAAGAGTAAACAATGCCCAAATCCCAAATCATTACCCAAAAAATTATCGAAATTAGAGGCCACAAAGTACTATTTGATTTTGATTTAGCTAAATTGTACAATACAGAAACAAGAATACTAAAACAAGCGGTACGAAGGAATAGCAATAGGTTTCCTGAAGACTTCATGTTTGAATTGACCGAAGACGAAATAAACAATTTGGTGTCACAATCTGTGATACCATCAAAAAGCAAATTCGGCGGAGCAAGTCCCTTCGTTTTCACAGAGCAAGGTGTCGCTATGCTTTCAAGCATATGGAATAATGAAAAAGCTATTGAAATTAACATTGCCATCATGCGAAGTTTTGTTTCACTTCGAAAATTCGCACTGACGTATGAAGAATTAACAAAAAGAGTAACGGAAATTAAACAACAATTTGCTGCGCCTGTTCGCCTTAAGGCTCGGGTCCAGATATTTATAATGCACTGAATCATTTGATGGATTCCAAGCAACAAGAACGAAAAAAGATTGGTTACACCAAATAAATAGACAAAATGGAAATCAAACAAACTATTTTAGACAAAGTAAACGAATGGCTTTCGCCAAATTTTGACTCAGCAACTCAAAACACAATTCGAGAAATGATACACTCAGCTCCTAAGGAGTTAGAAGAAAGTTTCTATAAAAATTTAGAATTTGGGACAGGCGGAATGCGTGGCGTTATGGGTGTAGGAACTAACCGTATTAACAAATACACTTTAGGAAAGAACACTCAAGGTTTGTCTAATTATTTGAAAAAAGTATTTCCTAGCGAAGCCTTACGCGTGGCTATAGCTTACGATTGCCGCCACAATAGCGATACTTTAGCCAAAGTGGTAGCTGATGTGTTTTCTGCCAATGGAATTCAAGTATTCTTGTTTTCAGAATTGCGTACAACTCCTGAATTATCTTTTACCGTTAAACACTTGAATTGTCACGCAGGAATTGTATTAACTGCTTCTCATAATCCACCAGAATACAATGGATACAAAGTATATTGGCAAGATGGCGGACAATTAGTACCACCACAAGATGGCGAAATTATTCAGTTAATTGAAGCGTTGAATTATGACGAAATCAAATTTGAAGCTAACGATAACTTGATTCAATATATTGGCGATGAAGTGGATACTGCTTTTCATCAATCGACTATTGAAAATGCTAGTTTTAAAACAACACCTGCAGTTGCCAAAGAAAACTTAAAAATAGTGTACACTTCACTTCACGGCACTTCAATTAAATCGATTCCAACTGTTTTGGCGCAAGCCGGATACACACAAGTAAATATTGTAAAAGAGCAAGCAGAGCCTAATGGCAATTTCCCAACCGTTAAATCACCCAACCCAGAAGAACCTGAGGCGTTGACAATGGCGATGGAATTAGCTGAGGCTACTCAGGCGGATATTGTAATTGGTACTGACCCCGATTCAGACCGATTAGGTGTAGCTGTTAGAGATAATGAAGGAAAAATGATATTGTTAAATGGTAATCAAACGATGATTATCATGACAGCCTTTTTATTAGAGCAATGGAAACGCGCCGATAAGATTACAGGAACTGAATTCGTAGGTTCCACTATTGTTTCTACTCCAATGATGCTCGAATTAGCATCCGCTTATGGAATTGAGTGCAAAGTAGGTTTGACCGGTTTCAAATGGATTGCCAAAATGATTAAAGATTTTCCTAACCAAAAATTTATTGGGGGTGGAGAAGAAAGTTTTGGATTTATGGTAGGCGATGCGGTTCGTGATAAAGATGCTGTGGGCGCTTCGCTTTTAGTTTGCGAGATTGCTGCTTTGGCAAAAGCCTCAGGAAGTTCATTATACCAAGAGTTATTGAATTTGTATGTTGATTTTGGTTGCTACAAAGAGCATTTAATTTCGTTAACTAAAAAAGGAATTGACGGTCTAGCCGAAATCAATCAAATGATGATTGACTTGCGCGAAAACCCAGTAGATGAAATTAATGAACAACGTGTGGTATGTATCGATGATTATGAAAATTCAACTTCATTAAACCGAATTACTAATGAAATTGAACCTATAAGCATCCCTAAATCGAATGTGTTAATCTACTATTTAGAAGATGGCTCCAAAATTTGTGCGCGTCCAAGTGGAACAGAACCAAAAATAAAGTTCTATTTTAGTGTTAATACCACTTTAGATACAATTGAAAATTTCAATGCAGTGGATGCTGGATTAGATCAAAAAATTAAAAATATAATCGCAGCAATGCATTTGAAATAAAATCAATGGATCAAAATTTAACAAAACTAATTCCATATACCAAAAATTACAAATCGAACATTTTATGGAATGTTATTTATAATGTCTTATATGCGTTATTTAGTACATTATCATTTATAACTCTATTTCCTTTACTAGAAGTATTATTTAAAAAAAGTACTGGAATTGTAAAAGAGCCTGTTTTTAATGGAATTGAAAACATAGGGAAATATGGCAAAGAATGGCTTTTCTATACCATATCGAATTTAAATCAAACGCACGGACCTCAATCTGCATTATTGTTAGCCGTTGTATTAGTCATAATAACCTTTTTATTCAAAAATTTATTTAATTATCTCGCTTCACATCACATCATGCTTTTAAAAAATGGCGTTTTACGTGATTTGAGAAAATCAATGTATGATAAAATTATAGAATTGCCAATTGCATATTACTCTGAAAAAAGAAAAGGAGATATGATGGCACGAATGCTTGGTGATGTAAATGAAGTTCAAAATTCATTTTTTTCAATTTTAGAACTTATTGTAAGAGAACCTTTAACTATTATTTTTACGATAGTAGCTATGTTTAACATCAGTATTAATTTGACATTATTTGTTTTTTTATTTATTCCCATTTCTGGATTTGTAATTTCGAAAATTGGAAAAAGTTTAAAATCAAAATCAACAAGAGCACAACAAGAAAGCGGTTTTTTTATATCATTAGTAGAGGAAAGTCTAAGTGGCTTAAAAGTTATAAAAAGTTATAATGCTGAAACCATTTTTAAAAATAGATTTTCAAATTCTATTAATAATCTCTTTACACTTTCAAATTTAATTGGGAGCAAAAATAATCTAGCTTCTCCATTAAGTGAATTTATGGGGATTCTAAGTATAGCAATATTACTTTGGTATGGAGGTAACTTAGTATTAGTTGACAAATCACTTGAAGGCTCTTTGTTTTTAGTATATATGTTATTGGCTTACAACATCCTAACCCCTGCTAAAAACATTTCCAAAGCCTCATACGCCGTGAAGAATGGACTTGCAGCAGCCGAACGTGTTTTTGAAGTTTTAGAAATTGAAAATGAAATTATTAACAATCGAGAATCAATATTAAAAGAAAATTTTGAATCCAAAATTGAAATTATAAATATAAACTTTAAATATGAAGAGGAAAATGTATTAAAAGATTTTTCACTTGAAGTGGTCAAAGGGCAAACAGTAGCGCTAGTAGGTCAATCCGGCAGTGGAAAAAGTACAATTGCCAATTTATTAACTCGATTTTATGATGTCAATGAAGGAGCAATAAAAATTGACGGCATAGATATTAAAAATTTAAATCTTCACTCTTTAAGGGGTTTAATCGGATTAGTTACTCAGGACAGTATCTTGTTTAATGATACTATCAGAGCCAATATCGTTTTAGGCAAAGAAAATGCTACCGATGAAGAAATTGTTGAAGCACTTAAAATTGCGAATGCTTACGAATTTGTAAAAGAGTTACCAAATGGTATCCATACTAATATTGGCGATAGCGGAAATAAATTATCCGGTGGTCAAAAACAACGCCTTTCTATTGCGCGCGCGGTTTTGAAAAACCCACCGATTATGATTTTGGACGAAGCCACTTCGGCATTGGATACTGAAAGTGAAAAATTTGTGCAAGTAGCTCTAGAAAACATGATGCAAAACCGAACTTCTATTGTGATTGCTCACCGTCTTTCTACCATTCAAAAAGCCAACAAAATTGTAGTAATGCAAAAAGGTAAAATTGTAGAACAAGGCACCCACGAAGAATTAATTGCTTTGAACGGAACGTACAACAAACTAGTTAGTATGCAATCACTCGAATAAAATGTACCTTAACAATCCAAATATCAAACTCCCAGAAGATCCAGATACTATTGTTTGGAAGTACTTGGATTTGTCTAAATTCTTGGATTTGCTGCTGTCACAAAAATTATTCATGTCGCGTTCCGATAAATTTGAAGATCAATACGAGGGCACTTTTAGCGAACCTACTTACGAAGAGATTAAAAAGTTAGCCATTAACAATCCTGAGTTTTTAAATTACTATAAAACTCATCGCGAAAAAGTAGCCATCAGCAGTTGGCATATCAACGAATACGAATCGTTTGCTATGTGGCAAATTTTCACACAAAATAGCGAAGGTTTGGCTATACAATCTACTATTGGACGATTGCAAAAAGCATTGGAACCCGAAAAAAACTTAAAACAATACATCGGGCAAGTCAATTATATTGATTACAAAAAAGAATACATTCCGTTTGACGATATGTTTTTTCCCTTTTTATTCAAACGAAAAAGCTTTCAATACGAGCGTGAAGTCCGTATTATTTCTGACACTTCTGACACTAAACTTACTATTAATGATGGGATTAAAATCAATGTGGATATTAGTCAATTGATTGATAAAATCTACATCCATCCTAAATCAGAAAACTGGTATAAAAACTTAGTGATCCAATTGGTTTCCCAATTAGGATTTGATATTGAAATTGAAAAATCGGATTTAGAAAGTGATATCTTAATTTAGACTACAACTTAGCTGTCAATTTAATATTAAATACACGCGTAGTCATATAATTAGGAATAGCATATTGATTTTTGGAATACACATCCCGAACCCAAGTATTGGTAATCGCATTTTGATTATTAAAAAGATTAAATATCTCTACCCCAATTGCTAATTCTTTACAATTACCCAACCAATTTTTTTTGATGGAATTGTGTTTATTATCGATTAATACTTTAGAAAACCCAACATCGGCACGACGATAATCCCGCAATCTATTTTGGTACAAATACGGATCGGCATACGAAGGAGAACCTCCTGGCAATCCTGTATTATAGACTAAATTCAAATACACTTTCATACTGGGAATAGTGGGCATATAATCTTGAAATAACAATCCGAATTTTAACAATTGATCAGTTGGTCGAGCAATATAGCCTTTATTTTCACTGTTTTCTTCTGTTTTCAAATAGCCAAAACTAAACCACGATTCTGTTCCAGGCACAAATTCTCCATTCACACGAATATCGAGTCCCTGAGCATAGGCTTTCGCCAAATTATTAGCCGCATACTGAATTCGGACATTGTCAATCGTATAGGTATTTACATCCGACATGGATTTATAATACAATTCTGAAACCAATTTAAATGGTCGATTCCACATCTTAAAATTGTAGTCATTCGCAACAACCAAATGAACGGACTGCTGTGCTTTTACATTTGGTTGCACTACGCCATCAGCACCACGTAATTCTCTGTAAAAAGGAGGCTGATAATATAATCCGCCCGAAAGTCGGAATACCATATCCCTTTCCCAATTGGGTTGGATGGAAATTTGCGCGCGCGGACTCCAAACGAACTGCGATTTACCTAATTCGTCAGTTCCTGACACTCCCCAATTATGAAAACGCAATCCAGCATTGTACCAAACCTTAGTAGCTCCTACACTACTTTTTGAATTCCATTGAAGAAAACCTGACAATCTATTGATTATAGTAAAATTAATCGCACGTACATTTTGATACGGAACAAGTGGACCGGTATAAACTGAATACGGCTCGTTTTTTTGAGGTAAAACCATAGGCGGCGGAATAGAAAACCCAGCCGAGTCGATTACCTCCCACTCCACTACTCGATCTCGAATAGATTCGCGCGAATATTTAACACCCCAATCCAATTGGCTTTTCTTCCAATCGTGAAACCCTTTCAATTCCATATTGGCAATTAAAGCATCAAGGTTATTTCGGGCGTGATTCAACTGCGAACCAATACCTCGGACATAAGATACTTTTCCGTAGGTTTCAGAAGCAACATTGGCATCCACTTCACCCAAACGGTATTGCGCCAAAATATCAAAGTATTCTTGTTCTGTAGTATGATACAATGAACCAATAAATTTCAAATTAAAACTCTCGTTAGGTTTAAAAGTTGTTTTTATAGAGCCAAAATAGGTAGCATACTGATCTTTTTCTTGCCCTTCATAATACACCAAAAGCGCCATGGGTTGGTCTAAAGTTCCAAAATTAGTTTGACGGGTCAAAGGTTGGTATTGGTAATTATTTTTCGAAATATTACCTAAAAAACTCCATTGCCATTTGGCAGAAGCTTGATAATTAATATTAGTTTGAATATCGGCAAATGTAGGTGTATAATTGGTTTGGGTTTCTTGACTTTTCACCAAAAGAGTATTGTTTCGGTAGCGTACCCCTGTAACGGCAGACCATTTTTTATTTTTGGAAATGGCATCAAAAGCCATACTGCCACCCAAAAAACTTCCTTCGAAATTGGCTCCGAAAGCAGTTGGTTTTCGGTAGGTAATATCCAAAACCGACGACAATTTATCTCCGTATTTGGCTTGAAATCCACCTGCTGAAAAATCAACATTTTGAACCAAATCAGTATTAGTAAAACTCAAGCCTTCTTGCTGGCCTGAACGAATTAAAAAAGGACGATAAACTTCAATCTCATTGACGTACACCAAATTTTCGTCATAATTTCCTCCGCGAACAGCGTATTGTGTGCTCAATTCACTATTGGAATTGACTCCTGCTAAGGTTTTTAAAATATTCTCAACTCCTGCATTAGCACCCGGAATTTTACGTAATACTTCTGGTGTAATTGACGTGATACCTTGAATTCGTTTGTTATTCTTAGCCGTCACAACTACTTCCCCCATTTGTTCTTGGCGGGTATTCATCACCGGATTGAATTCAAAAATTTCATTGGGTTTTAAGAGCAATACAATTGACACCGATTTTAGCGAAATATGCGTAAAAACAACGGTTGTTTTTTTGTTAGCAGGAATTGGTAGTTCGTAAAATCCATTCGAATTGGATTGAGTTCCAACTGCACCATTCGAAACAGAAACATGAGCCACTGCTTGCTTGTTTTCGTCCAAAATAATTCCTCTTAATTTGGCATTTTGAGCCAAAGACGAAAATCCTATTCCGAAAAAAAGAAACTGAACAATAACTTTTTGGATACTTTTCAAACGATACTATTTATTTTTTTGGACTTCTAAAAAATCGAGTTTCAAAGGTAGTAGAATTTCCCATAGCATCCGTTACTATTACTTTCAACTCATTTGCACCATTGAGAACCAAACCATCATTGAAATAATGTGTAATGATATTGGTCTTATTGTCGTATTCAAACAAAACCCATTTGCCGTTCAAATACCCATTATACGACTTAATTCCAGAACCCGAATCCGAAATTTGCAATTGTATTGCATCTTGACTTATCCATTTTCCTTCAATAGGTTTGGTGATAATAACTTTAGGCGCTAGGGTATCCGAAACTAATTTGTACTTTCCTAAAGTCTTCACTTTCGTACTAAAAACACTGTCCTTTCTGTAAGTTGAGTTATAACTTATTTGATCTCCTTCTACTCTTGCAATGAATGTTTTTTCTTGTTGCTCTTTTGACAATGTATTGTCTGTCATGGTAATAGTAAAATTAGTGTGAGCAGGAACAGTATCATCATGCAAATATAAAATCCTATTTTTTACGTCAAAATTCAAAACAAAATCATCGTAAAAAGTACCTGCAGGAAAAAATACGGAAGCATTTTCTTTTTCAAAAATATTATCTTTATTTGCCTTAATGAAATAGTTAGAAAATACAGGTTCTGCTGTAATTACCGCTGAACTAATGTCATATTGAACAGGCACTGTAATTGCTGTTTTGTTGCCAAAAAAATCAGCCACTTCAATACGATATACTTCGTCCAAATTAGGAATTGGAGTTATTTGTCCTTTTGCCCCATCTGTCTTAATAAAAGCCAAACCATATTTATTTTTCATGAACAACTTTTGAACTCTTTGTTTTGTCTTTTTGTATTTAGCGTAATCAATTAATGCGTTTACATAACGCATATCATCAAACGAATACGTATCAAACTGATATCCAAAACGAGGTTGGCCATTCAAAAACGAATGAACACTATACACTCCGTTCTTATTAAACGACACATCATCGTAATCATCTGCAATAATTCCGAAGCCAATTTCACCATTCGCCACCACTTTATCGGCCAAAAAAGTCCCATCTTTTTGCAACGAATAATTCAACAAAATAGGTCGTTGCAATTTATTTACCGTTGTTTTTGTAGTCAAAGGATACACATACAAACTTGAAACAGTAGGTTTTTTGGTGTCTTTTAAACCTGAATCAAATCCAAAAAGCATTGGATTGATGATATGCTCTGTTTTAGAATCGCGAATTTCAAAGTGCAAATGAGGTCCTTCTGAAGCACCTGTATTTCCTGAAATGGCAATCCACTCTCCTTTTTTGATTGGAAGTTCTCCTGGCTTTAAGTACATTTCAATTTCAAAAGCCTGTTCTTTATAATGCGTTTTAGTTATAAAATCTTGAATTGAACCTACTGCTTTTTGCAAATGAGCATAGACCGAAGTAAAACCGTTAGGATGTGTGATATAAATAGTTTTTCCGTTTCCGAAAGGTGAAATTTTAATTCTAGACACATACCCTTCAGCAGCAGCATATACTTTCAAACCTTCTTTTTGTTGGGTTTTAAAATCAAAACCTGCATGAAAATGATTCGGACGCAATTCTCCAAAATTACCTGATAATTGCATTGAAATATCCAAAGGAGGTCTAAAATAATTTTTAGGAAAATTATTTTGAGCCATAAGGGTACTGCAACACAACAAATAAAAAAGAAGGAATCTCATAAAATTTCATTTTGGCTAAGGTAAAAAAACAAACGCATAAATAAAATCGGAATTATCCCAAAAAACCATAACCCTTTGTTTAGTAATAAATTACTAATTTTTAAATAAAAAAGCAAATAAAATATTGTATTAATAAAAAGGAATACTAACTTTGTAAGATTAAGTAATGAATTGGAATAGGAATGAGTGTAATTGCGGAAATAATTGATACTCTTGAAAATAAGATTGAAAAGCTTTTCACTAGAATGGCTAGTTTAGAGAAAATCAATCAGGATTTAAAGACGGAATTGACCAATACTACAACTATCATACACAATCAGTCTCGTGAGATTGATACTTTGAAAAAAGAGTATGAAGCTCTAAAAATAGCCAACTCATTGCTCGGCAGTGAAGAAAACAAAAGAGATACTAAGCTTAAAATAAATTCATTAATTCGCGAAATTGATTACTGCATAGCACAGCTATCAGATTAAAAAAGATATGGACGAAAAGCTTAAAATAAAAATATCAATTGCAGATCGAGTGTATCCGTTAACGGTTGACCCATCTCAAGAAGAAGGACTACGAAGTGCTTCTAAAAAAATTGATACTATGATTAAGCAGTTTGAAGAAAATTATGCTGTTCGTGACAAGCAAGATGTCTTAGCCATGTGTGCTTTACAATTTGCTTCTCAAGTAGAACAAAAACAAATCGATAACGCAATTGATGGAGTAGAAACCATCGAAAGATTGAGTAAAATCAATTCGATATTAGATCAATATCTCAATAAATAATACGTTCTTAACATAGACTAAGATACTGCCTACATTAGTTCAATTTGGTAAACTCAACACTAACAATTTAGAATGAGCGAATCGTCACTACTATAGCACGCCTTACTTTGGTAAGGAAGCTTGAACAGTGAGTTAGCTCAAAACTTGTCTTTTCGAGTTTATACAAGCACCTAATGTAGGCTTTTTTATATATAAATTTTTAATTAACATGGACAACATAGTAACAATTATTATTACTGGAATTATAGGTGTTGCAGCTGGTTTTACAATCGCAAAAATCATTGAAAAAAGCAACATTTCGAACCTCATCAAAAACGCAAAAAAAGAAGCCGCTTCTATTTTAAAGGATGCTAATTTTGAAGCAGAAAACATCAAAAAAGATAAAATTCTTCAAGCAAAAGAAAAATTTATCGAATTGAAATCAGAACACGAACAAGTTATTTTAGCTCGTGATAAAAAAGTAGCTGAAGTAGAAAAAAGAGTTCGCGATAAAGAATCTCAAGTTTCTAACGAATTGGCTAAAGCCAAAAAAGTAAATGACGATTACGAAGCCAAAACAGTTGAATATACTTCTAAAATTGAAGTTTTAGAAAAAAAACAAGCTGAAGTTGACAAGCTTCATAAAAGCCAATTACAACAATTAGAAGTCATTTCTGGCTTATCTGCTGATGATGCTAGAGAACAATTAATTGAAGGTTTAAAAGCAGAAGCTAAAACCCAAGCGATGTCTCAAATTCAAGATACTATTGAAGAGGCTAAATTGACTGCTCAGCAAGAAGCAAAGAAAATTATCATCAACACCATTCAAAGAGTAGGTACAGAAGAAGCAGTAGAAAACTGCGTATCTGTTTTCAATATTGAATCTGATGATGTGAAAGGTAGAATTATTGGACGTGAAGGTCGTAACATCCGTGCTTTAGAAGCAGCAACTGGAGTTGAAATTATTGTTGACGATACGCCAGAAGCGATTATTCTTTCTTGTTTTGATCCAGTACGTAGAGAAATTGCGCGTTTGTCATTACACAAATTAGTAACAGACGGACGTATTCACCCAGCACGTATCGAAGAAGTAGTCGCTAAAACAGCGAAACAAATCGATGACGAAATTATTGAAGTAGGTAAACGTACCGTAATTGATTTAGGCATCCATGGATTACACCCTGAATTGATTAAAGTGGTAGGTAGAATGAAATACCGTTCATCTTACGGACAAAACTTATTGCAACACTCTCGTGAAGTATCTAAGCTTTGTGGTATTATGGCTGCCGAATTAGGATTGAATGTAAAATTAGCGAAGAGAGCTGGTTTATTACACGATATTGGTAAAGTGCCCGATACAGAAAGTGATTTACCACACGCTTTATTAGGTATGCAATGGGCTGAGAAATACGGTGAAAAAGAAGAAGTTTGTAATGCTATTGGAGCGCACCACGACGAGATTGAGATGAAATCATTATTGTCACCAATTATCCAAGTGTGTGATGCTATTTCAGGTGCAAGACCGGGTGCAAGAAGACAAGTATTAGATTCTTACATCCAACGTTTGAAAGACCTAGAAGAAGTAGCTTACGGATTTGGCGGAGTAAAAAGTGCTTATGCTATTCAAGCCGGTAGAGAATTACGTGTAATTGTAGAGAGTGAGAAAGTTTCTGATGACAAAGCATCGAACTTATCATTCGAAATTTCACAAAAAATTCAAACTGAAATGACCTATCCAGGTCAAGTTAAAGTAACTGTAATTAGAGAAACTAGAGCGGTTAATATAGCTAAATAAGACACTCTATATCTATAAAAAAGTCCAAATTTCACTATTGAAATTTGGACTTTTTTTTATTTAATCTTTTCTAGGATGATACGTATTCATTACTTCAGTCAAGAACTTCCTATCCAAATGCACATAGATTTCAGTAGTAGTAATCGATTCGTGTCCTAACATCAATTGAATGGAACGCAAGTCGGCACCATTCTCTAATAAATGTGTCGCAAAGGAATGGCGTAACGTATGCGGACTAATCGTCTTGTTTAAATTGATTTTAGTTGCCAAATCTTTAATAATAGTAAAAATCATAGCACGAGTGAGCTGACTCCCTCTTCGATTAAGAAAGAGAGTATCTTCAAACCCTTTTTTAATTGATACATGATTTCGAACGGTCTCCTTATACAATTCAATGTATTTTTGAGTAAGATTTCCAATAGGAACAAATCGTTGCTTATTCCCCTTACCCGTTATTTTTATGAATCCTTCATCAAAAAATAAATCTGATATTTTTAAACTTACCAATTCTGAAACACGAAGACCACATCCATACAACGTTTCCAACATCGCTCGATTTCGTTCTCCTTCATTAGAAGACAAGTCAATTGCATTGATTAAAGCATCTATTTCTTCTACAGAAAGTGTATCGGGTAGTTTCCTACCTGTCTTTGGGGTTTCAATTAACTCTAATGGATTATCCGTTCGATAATCCTCAAAGACTAAATAATTAAAAAAACTTTTTAAACCTGAAATAATCCGAGCTTGTGAACGAGAATTTACCTGTTTTGAAACACTATAAATGAATTCTTGAATTGTTTCTTCGGTAATTGCAACAGGAGAAACTTGAATTTGATTTTGATCTAAAAATAGACACAAGCGATCTACATCAAAAGAATAATTCTCGATGGTATTTTTTGATAATCCCCTTTCGATTCTCAAATACGACTGATAGTTTTTAATAAAAGTAGTCCAATTCACCTAACAAAGAAACGTAATTTTTAGACATAAAAAAACCACGCCTTACAACGTGGTTCTCAATATATTGGGGGATCGTTTTAAAAATGCAATGCAAAACCAATATTCAACTGAAAAGTATCAGCAGAAGCATAATTTTTATTCAAGCTTAAATTATAACGAATTCCAGGTTCAACACTCACATTATCCCCTAAGAACCAAGCATATCCCGCTTGCATTCCTAAGTAGGATGGATTTTCAGAGGCATCTTTTATTGACGCTCCTGAAAAATCTACTTGAATTGGAAATTGACTAACAATGTAATATTTAGCTCCTATTTTATATGAAAATGTATTAGTATTAATCAAATCAGTTTTTACACCTCCATACCCTAAACCCAACTTTATAGCTAAGTCATCAATAACAAAATAACCTGCTTCAGCTCCAATATTATAGGCAGAATCACCATTCGTTGTAGCATAACTAAAACTTGTATTTGATCCAACAGGAGTTCCAAAATTAGTATTGGCTTCAATCAACCATTTACCTTCATCTGTTTGACTTCCATTAGTAGTTTTTGAATCCTGGGCATTACAAAAAACTGATGCAAGAATAGTTGTCAATGTTAGAATAATTTTTTTCATGATTTTAATTATTTAAAATTTATAAACACCAAATTATATTTTTTGAACAACCTTCAATTAATAAACTCGGTGACTATCATTTAAACACGACCAACAACAAGAAAGAGCAAACTTATATTTACCAATTATGATTATATTTACAGCCAGAAATTATATTTAGCATTTATATAATAAATATGCCAAACTAAAGTTCTATATTAATACCCAACATTAAAACAATAATTATGAAAAGAAATCTTATTACAATCTGTCTTATTTTTGCTACTTCGATTACTACTCAAGCACAAATTTTTAAATTAGGTTTAAAAGGCGGAATCAACTATGCCAACCAAAACGGAACTACCATTACCGTTAATAGCACTAATTACAAAACAGAAGCCATTACTAATTATCATATTGGACTATTAGCAGAAGTGAAATTAGGAGAACGATTTTCTATACAACCTGAAGTTTTATACTCAACACAAGGGGCCAAATACGATGCACTAGGAGTAGTAGACGATTTCACCAATAATGTTGGATACATAAGCTTCCCTTTAATGGCTAAGATTAACCTAAACAATACCTTTAGCTTAGACTTTGGACCACAAGCTTCGTTTCTAATGAGTAAAAAGAATGAGGTTTCAATAAATGACCAAAAAAACATAGATTTTGGAGCTGGAGCAGGTTTAAGTATTCATATCACAAAAGGATTGTTTCTACAAGGTCGATATGTAGTTGGTCTAAGTGAAATTTCACCTGAAGCCAAAGTGAAAAATTCTGTACTACAAGTATCAGCAGGTTTCTTATTCTAAAAGAAAAGAACTATTTTATACAACCGTTCTAATTATTGGAACGGTTTTTTTATTTTTACAAAATATAACTATCACTTATGAAAATTTGCATTATTAACGGCCCTAATTTGAATCTTTTAGGAAAACGCGAACCCGAAGTTTATGGAACCCAAACTTTTGAAGATTATTTTGATCTTTTGAAAGCAAAATTCCCTACTATTGAATTCAACTATTTTCAAAGTAATATTGAAGGAGAGTTAATTGGAAAAATTCAAGAAGTTGGTTTTTCATTTGATGGAATTATTCTAAATGCAGGGGCTTACACTCACACTTCCATTGGTATTGGTGATGCTATCAAAGCAATTACTACTACTGTTATAGAAGTCCATATTTCGAATACTTTTGGCAGAGAAAGCTTCCGTCACCAATCTTATATTTCAGGAAATGCCAAAGGAGTTATTTTAGGATTTGGGCTTAAAAGTTATGACTTGGCAATACAATCGTTTTTGTAAAAAATAAATTTATATAAAAATAAAGGCGTTGCAATTTGCAACGCCTTTATTTTTATATTGAACCATCTGGTTCCACATGAATTAGAACATGTCCTAATTCTGGAATTTCAGCTCGTAGCGTATCTTTCAATCGATGTGCTAAATCATGTCCTTCTTTTACCGAAATAGTTGCCTTAACGGTTGCATGCAAATCGACATGGTATTTCATACCCGATTTACGAATAAAACATTTCTCAGTATCAATAATTCCTTCCACACTTCTTGAAACTATTCGAATATTTTCAATCAAATCATCGTATAAATGCTCGTCCATAATTTCACCTAATGCGGGTCTAAAAATGAGAAAACTATTGTACAAAATAAATCCTGAAGCAAATAAAGCAGCCCAATCATCTGCTGATTCATACCCTTTCCCTAAAAATAATGCAATCGAAATTCCAATAAAAGCTGCTACTGAAGTTATAGCATCACTTCTATGGTGCCAAGCATCGGCTTTTAAAGAAGAACTGTTCGTTTCTTTACTTCTTTTCATAACCACTTGGAAAGAGTATTCTTTCCAAACAATAATTGCTCCTAAAACATATAAAGTCCACGATTTAGGTAAGTTGTGTGGAGTACCAATATTGAGAATACTTTCGTACGCAATAATCGTTGCCGAAGTAATTAAGAAACCAACTACTAAGAAAGTAATCAAAGGTTCGGCTCTTCCATGCCCGTAGGGATGATTTTCATCGGCAGGTTTATTGGAATACTTAATTCCAAATAAAACCAAAAAAGAGGCAAAAATATCTGTTGTAGATTCGATTGCATCTGCAATGAGTGCATAGGAATTACCAAAGAAACCCGCAAATCCTTTTATGATAGCTAAAGATGTGTTCCCAATAATACTAAAATAAGTAGCTTTAATAGCCGCTTCTACTTTTGGCATTGTATAATGTTTTATAAATTAAAAATATCGTTTAGAGATTTTACAATAAAAATGACTCTAAACGATATTTACTATTTGATTTGTATTGATTTATGCTCGAACAATTTTTGCACCAATAGCTCTTAAACGTTCATCAATACGCTCATAACCTCTGTCAATTTGTTCGATATTTTGAATTGTACTGGTTCCTTTTGCTGAAAGCGCAGCAATCAATAATGAGATTCCTGCACGAATATCTGGAGACGACATCGTAGTAGCTTTCAATTGTGATTTAAAATCATGTCCAATAACTACAGCTCTGTGCGGATCACATAACATAATTTTAGCTCCCATATCAATCAATTTATCCACGAAGAACAAACGGCTTTCAAACATTTTTTGATGAATCAAAACATCTCCTTTTGCCTGAGTAGCTACAACTAATACAATACTCAATAAATCAGGAGTAAATCCTGGCCAAGGAGCATCTGCAATAGTTAATATCGAACCATCAATATCTGTTTTCACTTCATATCCATCAACGTGAGATGGAATATAAATATCGTCTCCTCGTTTCTCTAAAGTGATTCCTAGTTTTCTGAACACATTGGGAATGACACCCAAATTATCCCAACTTACGTCTTTAATTGTAATTTCTGATTTAGTCATTGCTGCTAAACCAATCCAACTTCCAATTTCGATCATATCCGGAAGGATTCTATGCTCACAACCACCTAAACTTTCTACACCCTCTATAGTTAGTAAGTTGGATCCTACTCCTGTGATTTTAGCTCCCATAGAGTTCAACATTTTACATAACTGTTGTAAATACGGTTCACAAGCAGCGTTGTAAATGGTAGTAATTCCTTTTGCCAAAACAGCCGCCATAACAATATTAGCAGTTCCAGTTACTGAAGCTTCATCCAATAACATATGTGCACCTTTCAAACCTTCTGCTGGAGTTTCTACTCCATAAAAATGATCTTCCTTGTTGTATCTAAACTTAGCACCTAAATTAATGAATCCCTCAAAGTGAGTATCTAATCTTCTACGTCCAATTTTATCCCCACCTGGTTTTGGAATATATCCTTTACCAAAACGAGCCAAAAGCGGCCCAACAATCATAATAGAACCACGAAGTGCTCCTCCTTCTTTTTTGAAAGCTTCTGTTTCAAGGTAATTAACGTTCACCTCATCGGCTTGAAAAGTATAGGAATTAGATCCATTTTTTTGGATTTTAACCCCCAAATTACCTAATAAGGTAATCAATTTATTGATATCAATAATGTCTGGCACATTAGTAATAGTTACTTTTTCTGGGGTCAATAAAATAGCACAAAGTATTTGTAAAGCCTCATTTTTTGCTCCTTGTGGTGTGATTTCTCCTTTTAGACGAATGCCACCTTCGATTTTGAAAATTCCCATTTATTTTTGTTTATTTTTTAGAAACGGTTTTGGTTTTCCTTGTTTATTATTGTTCTTGTTTCCCTGAATTTTGGGCTGACCTACAGGCGAAATTTTGTTAGACACACGTTTATTAGTTCGTAATAAATCGGTAGTATTTAATAACTCCTCCGTACTTTGTAATAAGTTTAATTTACCATCAGACAATTCGTAAAGATGCTCAAAAATAACATCATCTTTTACTGTGTCTTTATTCCAGCTCAGGTAGGATTTTTTCATGTGATTGGCAATCACTTTTACCAAAGCATTTTTCATTTCTCCTTCTTCCCATTTGTTAGCCACATCAATCATATACTTGATGTTATTTCCATAATATCGGTATTTTGGAAAGTTTTGTGGGTAGTGTAAAACATCTGGTTTTAGTTGCAATACTTCTCGAGAAGGTATTGGATAAGGTGATACTACATCCAACTTAAAATCAGACATAATAAACAATTGATCCCATAATTTATGTTGAAAATCAGGCACATCTCGCAAGTGTGGATTTAGCGTACCCATAACTTGAATGATGTATTTAGCCGCTTTGTTTCGCTCCTCAGCATCTTCAATTACTGTAGCCTGATCAATTAGTTTTTGCAAATGACGACCGTACTCTGGAATAATCAAATGCGATCTCTCTGCATTGTATTCCAAGTGGTGTACCACATCATTCGCATTTTCTTTGGTATATTTTGAATTCATATTTTATAAGGAAACGATCCCTTCTATTACCGAAACTTCGATGTATTTATCAATTATTTCTTGCGCGTCTTTCATTTGAACATCTACCGACACACTAGTAAATTTACCTGTTTTGGATTTCGTTGTTTTGATCACAGCACCCATACAATCAAAAGCATTTTCTACTCGCTCTACATTATCAGCGACCGAAGGAACGATAAATTTAAATAAATATAAAGCAGGCCAAGTATTACTCATATCCAACTCTACCTTCAATCTTTCGTAAAATTCAGCTGTTTTGTTTTCTTTCTCTTGATCCATTAGTAAACTTAAAATAAAGGCAAATATAAGGTATTGATTTTAGATTTTAGAATTTCCAGTTATTTTTTGAAACGAATGATAACTATAGAATCGATTAATTTTTAAAATCCCAATTACTTTAGGTAAATTTGCGACTTATTTACAAAAAGTGCAAAAAGAAATCATTGTAATTATTGGCGGACCTGGAACAGGAAAGACGACTATCATTGACGGATTAGTCCAAAATGGTTATTGTTGTTATCCTGAGATTTCTAGACAGGTAACCGCCGAAGCACAAAAACAAGGAATTGAACAATTGTTCTTAGAGAAACCTTTGCTTTTTAGCGAACTCTTGTTAGAAGGAAGAAAAAAACAATTTTTTGACGCACACCAGGAACCTCACAATATTGTATTTATTGACAGAGGTATTCCTGATGTTTTAGCCTATATGCATTACATTGGCGACAGCTATCCTGCTTTTTTTGATGCGGCTTGCAAAGAACATATTTATTCCAAAATATTTATTTTACCTCCTTGGAAAGACATTTATGTAAGCGACCAAGAACGCTATGAAAACTTTGAACAAGCCCAATTGATTCACAATCATTTAGTAGAAACCTATCAAAAATACGGATACGAACTGATTGAGGTTCCTAAAGATAGTGTTGATAAAAGAATTCTTTTTATCTTAGATAAAATTTCAAACTAAAATAATACAATGTAAAAGTGATTCCCTTTTGCATTGAAAACCCAACGTAGCGCACTGAAATCTATGCAAACAGCACTAGCTATTCTTCAGAAATATTGGAAACACGATCAGTTCCGATCGCTACAAAACGAAATCATTGATTCTGTTGTAAGCGGCAAGGATACCTTGGCTATTCTACCAACAGGTGGTGGAAAATCTATCTGTTTTCAAGTACCTGCTCTAATGAAAGACGGAATCTGTTTGGTCATTTCTCCTTTAGTCGCTTTAATGAAAGACCAAGTTACCAACTTACAAGCGCGCAATATCAAAGCTATTGCTTTAACTGGTGGAATTCGTTCTGAAGAAATGATTGATTTATTAGACAATTGCCAATTTGGTAATTACAAATTTCTGTATTTATCACCAGAGCGTTTGCAGTCGGATTGGATTTTGGACCGAATTAAAAATCTTCCTATTAATCTTATCGCTATTGACGAAGCGCATTGTGTCTCACAATGGGGACATGATTTTAGACCGGCTTATTTAAAAATTTCCGACTTAAAAAAACATTTTCAAAAAATCCCTTTTTTAGCCTTAACAGCCACAGCAACTCCAAGAGTCAAAGAAGATATTATCACCGAAACAGGATTGCAAAATCCATCTATTTTTCAAAAATCATTCGCAAGAGAGAATATTGCTTATATGGTGATTGAAGCCGAGGACAAACTCTATACAATAGAACAACTCCTTAAAAAAAATCCGCAGCCTTCTATTGTATATGTTCGTAACCGACGTTCGTGTATTGACATTTCGAATCAACTTCATTCTATAGGATTCAAAGCGACTTATTATCATGGTGGGCTTTCGCCAAAAGAAAAAGACAAGAACATGGCGTTGTGGATGCAAGAAGAAGCGCAAGTAATTGTAGCTACTAATGCTTTTGGAATGGGAATTGATAAAGCCAATGTAAAAACGGTTATCCATATTCAATTGCCTGATAATATCGAAAATTATTACCAAGAATCAGGTCGTGCTGGACGCAATGGAGAAAAAGCTTTTGCTGTTTTATTAACAAGTCCTTCGGATGTTTTACAAGCCGAAAATCAGTTTCTATCCAATTTACCCGACAAGCCTTTTTTGAATTCGGTGTACATCAAATTGTGCAACTATTTTCAAATTGCTTATGGAGAAGGCATCAACGAACAATTTGCTTTCAACCTGAATCATTTTTGTTTGAAATACAACTTCCCGACACTAAAAACTTACAATGCTAATCAGTTCTTAGACCGACAAGGCGTCATTAGTTTGTCTCAAGAATTTTCAGAAAAGATAAGTTTGCAATTTTTGATTCCGTCTAAAGAAGTCATTCGCTACATCAGTTTGAATCCCAATGACGAGGAAATTATCCTAACCATTTTACGAACCTACCCTGGTATCTATGAAATGCAAACCGCTTTTAACTTGGACTTTATCGCGAAAAAATCCAATCATAAAGCTACCGAAGTGCAAGCTGTTTTACACAAATTAAAAGAGAAAGACATTATTGAGTATCACGCAAAGAACAATGATACTTCGATACTCTTTAACGAAATTCGCGAAGACGAACGAACCATTAATCGGGTAGCAAAATATTTAGAAAGACAAAATCAGTTAAAAAAAGAACAATTACAATCGGTAGTGCAATATATAAATGAGAAGCAAACTTGTAAAAACCGATTAATTTTGGCTTATTTTGGCGAAAAATCAGATACTGACTGCGGAATTTGCTCGTATTGTATTAGCCAAAAGAAAGTAACCAGTAATACTAAAACTCTTTCTAATTCTATACTTACATTATTACAAACTGAAGAGTTAACATCGAGAGAAATCCAAGAAAAAACTCAGATCGATAGCGCTACTGTTATCGAAATGCTTCAATATTTATTAGAACAAGAACAAATCGTCATCAAGGCGAACAACAAATACACAATTAAAAACTAATGGAGAAATTACGAATCGTCTTTATGGGTACTCCTGAATTTGCCGTTGGCATTTTAGACACTATTTTACAAAATAAGTACGAAGTAGTTGGAGTAATTACAGCCGCAGACAAACCCGCTGGCCGTGGACAAAAAATAAAATATTCCGCCGTAAAAGAATATGCTTTGACACACCAACTTCCTTTATTGCAACCTACCAATCTGAAAGACGAAAGTTTTTTAGCCGAATTAAAAGCTCTAAACGCCAACTTACAAATAGTAGTTGCTTTTAGAATGTTGCCTAAAGTAGTCTGGAAAATGCCATTGCTTGGCACATTCAATCTTCACGCTTCACTCCTACCCAATTATAGAGGTGCAGCACCCATCAACTGGGCGATTATCAATGGGGAAGCCAGAACAGGCGTAACCACATTTTTTATTGATGATAAAATAGACACAGGAGCCATGATATTGAATGCCGAAACTCCTATTAGTAAGACCGAATCAGCCGGAGAATTACACGACCGATTGATGCAATTGGGTAGCGAAACGGTAATCCAAACTTTAGCATTGCTTGAAAAAGGAAATGTAACTACTACCATTCAACAAGACACTGCCGATATTAAAACGGCTTACAAATTAAATAAAGAGAATTGTAAAATTGATTGGACAAAATCAACCTCCGAAATTCATAACCTTATAAGAGGTTTAAGTCCTTATCCTGCCGCTTGGTGTTTCTTTGGGGATAAAGGAGAAGAATGGAATGTCAAAATATATGAAGCAAATAGTATTTACGAATCCCATTCTTTGGCTATTGGCCAATTGATTTGTACCAAAAAAGAAATGAAAATTGCAGTACACGATGGATTCATTCAAATCCAGAATTTACAGTTTCCAGGTAAAAAGAAGATGACTACTGCCGAATTTTTGAATGGTATTCAATTTACAGAAAATGCCAAAGCCTATTAAAACCTAGAAAAACGAGTATTTATTACGTTTTCGGACGAGAAATATCCTACTTTATAAACAAAAAACTCAAGTTATTAACAAAATACCCCTAAATTGTATTTTTTCCTTGCGCAGAAAGGATTTCCTGCTAAATTTGTTTAACAATTTTTTTTAACCAACAATTAATAACGAATTATTATGAACAAATCAGAATTAATCGACGCTATCGCTGCTGACGCAGGAATTACTAAAGCAGCTGCAAAATTAGCATTAGAATCATTTTTAGGAAATGTAGGTGGTACTTTGAAAAAAGGCGGAAGAGTATCTTTAGTAGGTTTCGGATCTTGGTCAGTTTCTAACAGAGCTGCAAGAGATGGAAGAAATCCACAAACTGGAAAAACTATCAAAATCGCTGCTAAAAATGTAGTAAAATTCAAAGCTGGTGCTGAATTAGACGGAGCTGTAAACTAATTAAAGTTTTCCTGATATAACAAAAACCTTCCTTTTGGAAGGTTTTTTTATACCTTTTATCTATTTAATTTAAGTACATACGATTTTTATTGTTAATTTTAGTAAAAATTGAAGCCATGATTTCAGCAAAATTAAAAAAAGGACAACTTCTTATAGCCGATCCTTATATAATTGGTGACGCATCATTCGATAGATCTGTAATATTATTAACTGATCATAATCAAGAAGGCTCAGTCGGGTTTATAATTAATAAGCCGCTCAAATATTCCATTAACGATTTACTACCAGACATAAAGGCATCTTTTAAAGTCTATAATGGAGGTCCTGTAGAGCAAGACAACTTGTATTTCATTCACAATGTACCCGAATTAATTCCAAATAGTGTGGAAATATCCAATGGTATTTATTGGGGTGGTGATTTTGAATCCGTAAAAGAATTGATTAACCAACGAAAAATCAATAAGACCAATATTCGGTTTTTTCTTGGTTATACCGGTTGGGAAGAAGATCAATTGGAATCAGAAATGGAACACAACTCTTGGATTGTCACAACAAATAGTTATGAAAACAAAATTATTGGCAAATCCACCATTCATTTTTGGAAAGAGAAAATTATCGAGTTAGGAGGCGATTACCTCATTTGGTCTAATGCTCCCGAAAATCCGTATTTGAATTAATTTATAATTAATTCGTTCAACTTTTGTACTAACACATTAGCTATTGTAGTAGAAAATTCTTTTTTTCTGTATTTAGTTATTGACTGAATCCCTTTGATAACGTTAGTAAAAAACAATTCATCTGCTTTTTGAAGATCAAAAGGAGAAATTATTTCTTCTATTACTTCTAATCCTTCTATTGTTTTAGCCAAAGTAAGTACTTGCTTTCTCATAATACCATTAATACAACCTTCTGAGGTAGGAGGTGTGATTAATGTATTCCCTTGTAGCATAAATATATTTCCTTGCAAAACCTCCACTACATTTTTATTTTCATTAAGTAGAATGCAATTGTCTAAGCCGTTTTCATTAGCGTAAATACTTGCTGTTACATTAATAACCTTATTAGTTGTTTTTAAAGTCGATAGTAGCTGTTTACTGATATAAAAATCCTTGTACAAATCCACTTCACACTCCTTAGTCTCAAAAACAAAAGATTGATTCTCTAAAGAGCTAGTATGAATTAAAAAAGAAATATCATTAGTAACCGGTAAATAATACCCCCCATCATTACGATAAACTGTGATTCGGGCACGAGCTGAATCAGAAAATCCATTATTTTTTACTACAGATACTATTTGTTCTTCGAAATATTCCATAGTAAAATTCATAGGGATTTCCATTCGAAGAATACGCATAGAAGCCATCAATCTAAAATAGTGATCTTCCAAAAAAAGAATTTTTCCTTTTACAATTTTTACCGTTTCAAAAACCGCATCGCCGTATAAAAAAGCACGGTTTTGAGTTAACATATTCTCTTGTGCGCTACTATCTCCGTTAAAATTAATCATAAAAAAAGCCCTGAATTTTGTTCAGGGCAAATATAAGTTATAAAATACAATTTATTATACCGATCCTATAAGATGTTTCAAATCAGAAATCTGATTTTCCCATAATTGCTTGGCTTCATCCAACTCGTCTTGGAAAGCAAAATCAATTACTAACAATGAAACATCTTTAGTAATTTCGTCTTCAAGGATGTGTAACTCAAAAAAATAGTCTGTATCTTTTCCATTATCATCCACCCATTTGAATTTTACTTTCTCTCCTGATTTTTTAGAGGCCAATCGGGCTTTTTCTTGTGAGTCATTCCAAATGAATGTAAAAAATTCACCTCGAGAGTTAACATTATCAGCGAACCACTCTGACAAACCAGATGGAGTTGAAATATATTGATACAATAATTGAGGTGAAGAATTAATAGGGAATTCTATCTCGTAACGTATTTTTGAATCCATGAATACTGTTTAATATTTTTTGTGAAATATAAGAATATAAACTCAAAAAAAAAGTGTTTTTAATAATATTTTTTTCTCCATTTATACTTGCAAACATTATTATTATTTCTATATTTGCACCCGCATTGAGAGATGCATGACCAATAAAAACGGCGAGGTAGCTCAGTTGGTTAGAGCGCAGGATTCATAACCCTGAGGTCACGGGTTCAACTCCCGTCCTCGCTACTAAAAGTAAAACCCCTAATACTAATGTGTTAGGGGTTTTTTAATGACTTTAACACCTTAATCATTCCTGTTTTTGTCTTGTTCAAAATAGCAATATTGATTTTCAGACTATTTTTTTGAGTGTTATTTCATAGTCCATTATATATAAAAAAAGCCAATACAAAATAAAAATTTGTATTGGCTGCATCTAAAAACAACAATATCTAAAACTAAAACACTATTTCGTAAACCATTAATTCGAAAAAGATAAAAACCAAAACTATTTTTGTTGTCAATTTAAATGTATTTCTAAATCTATAGAGCTAAACTCTTTATCATAAACTCCTCAGCTTTCTCAACCATATTCTTACTGCCACAGAAAAAAGAAATACGTTGATGTAATTCTACAGGTTGGATCTCCATTATTCTATCCATTCCGTTCGAGGCCTTACCGCCTGCTTGCTCTGCAATAAAAGCCAAAGGATTACATTCATACAATAAACGCAATTTTCCTTTTGGCGATTTGGAACTTGTTGGATAGATATAGATACCTCCCTTAATCATATTTCTATGAATATCAGAAACCAGACTACCAATATATCTTGAAGTATAAGGTCTGTCTCCTTCTTCTTGTTGGCAATATTTAATATAATCTTTTACTCCTTGCGGAAATTGACTGTAATTCCCTTCATTCACAGAATAAATTGAGCCATCAACAGGAAACTTCATATTAGGATGTGACAAATAGAACGTCCCGATAGCTGGATTCAGCGTAAATCCATTTACTCCAAACCCTGTGGTATAAACTAACATAGTCGAAGTACCATAAATAACATAACCCGCAGCCACTTGATTGACTCCCGGCTGAAGAAAATCATCTAAAGTTACCGGAGTACCTACAGGAGTAATTCGTCTATAAACAGAAAAAATAGTTCCTACAGACACATTAACATCAATATTTGAAGACCCATCCAATGGATCCATCAAAACCACATATTTATTAGTATTACTATTATCAGAGCCTTCAATAGCAATAAAATCATCATTCTCTTCAGATGCTATTCCACAAACAATCTCACGATTAATTAAGGTTTGAATAAATATTTCATTAGCATATACATCTAACTTCTGCTGTTCTTCTCCCTGAACATTCTGTTCTCCAACAGCACCAACAATATCAACTAATCCTGCTTTATTTACCTTATAATTAACCACTTTAGCGGCCAATCGAATCGAATTTATGATTCGAGATAATTCGCCAGAAGAGTATTGAAATTCATTCTGATTCTCAATTATAAATTCACCTAAAGTTTTATTATTACTATTCATGATTATATTTATTGAGTTTATAATAAAATAATTAATCGCTACTTATTCACTTCTATTCATAAAAATATCATTCAAATAGCTGTTATAAAATTAAATAAAATATATCATTTAACCGAAATTATTATAGTTAGTCAATTAAAATATCTAAAAAAGGCCTAAAAAATAATAATTTATCAAAAAGAATAAATTTAATCCAATTAAGTAATCGCAACTATTAAATTATTTAAATATATCGTAATATTACAATATATTAATACAGCAAATGGGAATTACTAAAACAGAAGGATTTACAGCAGAACAAAACGAACTGGCTATTTTAGCTAAAGCCATAGGACATCCTGCACGAATTGCTATCATTCAATACTTATTAAAAATAGATTCTTGTATTTGTGGTGACATTGTCAATGAATTACCTCTAGCCCAACCTACCGTTTCACAACATCTAAAAGAATTGAAAAACGCAGGTTTAATCAAAGGAAATATAGAAGGTACTTCCATTTGTTATTGTATTAACGAAGAAGGTTTTAACAAATTAAAAGGCTTTTTCCAAGATATTAATGCGTATCTTACTAAGAAAGAATGTTGTTAACTAAAATCCTAAAATCATGACACTTTCAGCAATTAAATCCGAATTAAAAAAAGCGACTACTATTGCTTTTCAATTGCCAAATGGCGAACTCGTAGCGCCTCACTTTCATGTGACTGAAGTAGGCAAAGTGACCAAACATTTCATCGACTGTGGCGGCACAGTTCGAACAGAAGAAGTGGCTAATTTTCAACTATGGGAAGCTAATGATTACGACCACCGTTTGCATCCTGAAAAACTAATTACCATTATCGAATTATCAGAAAAAACATTAGGGATTCCTGATTTAGAAATCGAAGTAGAATACCAAATGAAAGACAGCATCGGTAAATTCGGTTTAGAATTTGACGGAACTCATTTTCAATTAACTTCAAAATTGACTGATTGCCTAGCCAAAGACAATTGTGGTATTCCTGAAAATCAATTACAACCCAAAGTAGGACAATGGAAAGCAAAAGCTACTTCTTGTTGCTCACCTGATTCCAATTGTTGTTAAATCAAAATAAATAGAAAATGTTCCAAAACATAACTACAACTTTAGAAAGCATTTCTAAAACTACTCTTTCTAGCGAAAGAAAAGAAATCCTCCAACCTTTAATTGACTATATTCAAACCAAAATCGACACACAACAACCGATTCGTCTGAATTTCATTTGTACACACAATTCAAGACGCAGTCATTTATCACAAATTTGGGCACAAACCATGGCATTCCATTTCGGAATTAAAAATGTATCCTGCTATTCGGGTGGAACAGAGGCTACCGCTATGTTTCCTAAAGTAAGAGAAACATTAGTCAATCAAGGATTTCAAATTCAACAATTAAGTAGTGACAAAAATCCTGTATATGCTGTGAAATACGACGAAAATGAAGCTGCTATTATCTGTTTTTCAAAAACATTTGATGACGCTTTTAATCCGAATAGTTTATTTGCAGCCATCATGACATGTTCCTCTGCCGATGCGGGTTGCCCATTCATTGCTGGAGCCGAAAAACGCTTACCCATTCGCTACGACGATCCCAAAGCCTTTGATGGAACCGACTTAATGGATGTAAAATATGCTGAGCGTAGCTTGGAAATTGCTTCAGAACTGTATTATGTTTTTTCCAAAATAAAAAACTAATAATTTTACTAAAAACATAACCCCAAAACTTAATATTTCTTAATTTCTTAATGGTTGACTAATGAAAAAAAGACTTAATTTTTTAGACCGATTTTTAACCCTATGGATATTTTTAGCCATGCTAATTGGCGTTGCTATTGGTTACTTTATCCCAAATACCGCTGATTTTATCAATTCTTTTTCTACTGGAACGACCAATATCCCTTTGGCTATCGGGTTGATTTTAATGATGTATCCACCTTTGACTAAAATTGACTTTTCGAAAGTTCCTCAAATGTTTGAAAAACCAAAACTCCTTACCGCTTCCTTTTTCATTACGTGGATTGTAGGACCGTTTTTGATGTTTTCATTAGCTGTTTTATTCTTAAGAGATTATCCCGAATACATGACAGGACTAATCATTATTGGGCTAGCACCTTGTATTGCTATGGTCATTGTTTGGAACGAACTTGCCGAAGGTAACCGCGAACTCACTGCAGGATTAATAGGAATTAATAGTCTTTTACAAGTTTTTTTCTTCAGTTTGTATGCCTATTTCTATCTAGAGATTATGTTGCCTCTTTTTGGTATCAAAGGCTTAGCACTGAACATCACTATTACTGAAATTGCTCAAACCGTTGGAATCTATTTAGGCATCCCTTTCGTATTAGCACTAACTAGTCGCTATGCCATTAAAAAATTCATTGGCGACAAATGGTTCAACCAACAATTTCTTCCTTTTGTGTCTCCCATTACCCTGATTGCTTTATTGTTTACCATTGTAGTAATGTTCAGTTTAAAAGGTGAAATGATTGTCGATTTACCTTTGGACGTACTTCGTATCGCTTTACCTCTAGTAATTTTCTTTGCCATTATGTTTACATTAATGTTTTTTGTGAGCAAAAAAATTGGAGCTAATTATCGTGATGCTGTAGCCTTATCTTTCACAGCTTCTGGGAATAATTTCGAATTGGCCATTGCAGTTTCCATAGGTGTTTTTGGAATCAATAGTGGACAAGCTTTTGCGGGTGTGATTGGACCATTAGTCGAAGTTCCTGCTTTAATTACTTTAGTGAATGTAGCGTTTTGGTGGAGGAAAAAGTACTTTAACCAATAATGGATTTAAGTAAACATTAACTTTATTTTAAAAATCAATCTTGAAATTTATTTTATATTTGTGAGAGATTGAAAACTAAAAATCAAACAGAAAAAAAATAAGATTATGAAAAAAGTAGTTGCTATCCTAGCCTTGGCTTTGTTTACTGTAAGCATGAATGCTCAAGAAGCAAAACAAGAGAAAAAAGAAATGAGTGTAACCATGAAGCACGATAAAAAAATGAGTGCTGACGAAGTGGCTAAATGCAAAGCCAAATGCAAAGCAGAAGGAAAAAAATGTGATGCTAAAATGGAAACAGCATCAGGTAAAAAATGTTGTGCAAAGAAATAATCATTGCCGTTTTATTTTACAATACAAAAGCCTCTTTATCAGAGGCTTTTTTTTATTTAACACGAATACTCCATTCAAAATCCATTTCGGAGACTTGAACACCCTGTTCATTCGTTCCAATGGATTTCATCCAAAAGGTCTGTCCTTCGCCTGTAGCTATTGTATTATGAATCGCTTCTTCAATTAAATGACCATCGTTGCAGGTAAACGTAATACGTCCCGTTGCTTTTTTAGTAAAATTACCTTTATTATTAGCCACCAACATGGATATCTTACGACCACTTTTTTGAATATGGTACATCACTAAAGCCCCTGTACTCAGCTCAGCACCCATAGCTTGAACTGCAAAATACATAGACTGAAACGGATTCTGGTTGATCCAACGGTGTTTTACCGAAACTACACATTGATTAGCGTCTATGGTTTGTACTCGGACTCCACAAAGGAAAGCCGAAGGCAATTTGAACAACAAAAATCGATTCAATTGAGATGCTGTAATTGTCATAAGAGATAATTTTTAGTAAAAATAGTAAATTAGATTCGATTTTACATCACACCCCTAATACTCAAGTAAACAACTGATTAACAATATTTAAACTTAGCTCTATCATTATTTTAAATGTTAATATTATGTTAATATTTACTACTATGTAAAACAAGATACTGTCTTTTAGATATATATTTGCATAAGAAATTACTATACACTTGTATTATGCTAACAAATTCAGAAAAAAATTGGGCAACTTTGACACATTTAAGTGCGTTAAGTCAGTATTGTTTTCCGTTGGGAAATTTTGTGCTACCAATCATTATTTGGAGTTCAAAAAAAGATCAATCGGATTTTGTAGACGCTAATGGAAAGCAAAGTTTGAATTTTCAATTGAGCATTTTATTGTACTCATTGATTTTGGGAGCTATAATTATTCCTGTTTTCATCATTACCTTTTTAAAGCAAATTCCATTGTATGAATTGACACAACACCACCATTTTACAATTGAAGATTTTAATTTTGCTGAAAATATTGGACTAATTACCACCGGAGCAATTGCGCTCTTCTTTTTAGCTTGCTTAAAAATAGTCGAATTTTTCTTGATTATTCAAGCTTCGGTCAAAACAGCTAACGGAGAACCATACAACTATCCTTTAACCATAAAATTCATGAAATAAAGTGTACCCCTAGCCCCGATTAAAATGAAAATCCTTTTTATGGAGCACAGCGAAATAAAAAGATTGTAATGGAAAGCGGGAAACAGCTCTTTAACAAAAAAATAAAAAGAAATGAATATAGAAAACACTAAAGCCCAGATGCGTAAGGGTGTCCTCGAGTTTTGCATCCTCTCTGTTTTGAAAGAGAAATATGCCTACACCTCGGAGATCTTAGACACCTTGAAAAACGCCAAATTATTGGTAGTGGAGGGGACGATTTATCCACTTTTGACACGCTTAAAAAACGACGGTTTGTTAGACTACCGTTGGGAAGAATCTACTTCTGGACCACCTAGAAAGTATTATGGTTTGACCGAAGATGGACAAACTTTTTTAAATGAATTGAATGGCACTTGGATGGAATTATCGAATGCCGTAAACTTAATCACCAATCAAAACGAATAGTCATGAATAAAACTGTAACCATAAATTTAGGCGGAATTGTATTCCATATTGATGAAGATGCATACCAAAAATTATCGCGTTATTTTGATGCTATCAAACGTTCTTTAACGAATTCATCTGGACAAGACGAAATTATTAAAGACATTGAAATGCGTATTTCGGAATTGCTGGGTGAAAAATTACTTTCAGACAAACATGTAATTGGTTTAAAAGAAATCGACGAAGTGATTGCTGTAATGGGACAACCGGAAGATTACATTATTGAAGAGGAACCAAAAAGCGAACCCGCTTATCAAGCGCACAAAAAATCTAAAAAATTGTACCGAGATAAAGACAAAGGGATGATTGGTGGTGTAGCTGCTGGTTTAAGCCATTATTTCGGAATTGATGTGGTTTGGATTCGCGTGCTGTTATTGTTGTTTTTCTTTGGTTTTGGAACGGGCGTATTAGCTTATATTATTTTATGGATTGCTACACCTGAAGCAGTTACTACTTCCGAAAAACTAGAAATGACAGGAGAGCCAGTAACTATTTCGAGTATTGAGAAAAAAGTGCGCGAAGAATTTGATTCGGTTTCTGAAAAATTTAAGAATGTAGATTATGACAAATACGGTAATCAAATTAAAACTGGAGCGGACAAATTAGCCGGTTCATTAAGCGAAATTATTACCAACATTTTCAAAGTTTTTGCAAAATTTTTAGGGGTTATTCTTATTATTACAGGACTTACTGTTTTGTTTTTCTTATTTGTTGGCATTTTTACTTTAGGGACAGGTGCATTCATTGAATTTCCTTGGCAAGAATTTGTCAATGCAGGTAATTTTACAGATTATCCAATTTGGGTATTTGGATTATTAATGTTTTTAGCGGTGGGAATTCCATTCTTTTTCTTGACGCTGTTAGGATTTAGATTATTATCCCCTACTATAAAATCTATTGGAAGTATTGCAAAATACACGCTATTAGCTTTATGGATTTTAGCTATTGCTGCATTGATTTCTATTGGTATTCAGCAAGCTTCAGAGGTGGCTTACGAAGGTAAAACTGTTCAAAAAGAAAACTTGAATATGCAACCTATAGATACACTTCAAATTAAATTTAGATACAACGAATATTACACGAAAGACATCGATGACAACGACAATTTTAGATTTGTTCAAGATGCCTCAAACAACCAACTAATTTACTCTAATAATATTCGATTTGAAATTTTAAAAACAGATGAAAAATTACCTTTCATCCAAATTGAAAGAATGGCAAGAGGAAAATCGTTCCAAGAAGCCAAAAAACGTGCTGAAAAAATTCAATATGGGTTTAAATTAGACGGAAATCAATTAATTTTAGACAATTATTTATTGACTAGTGTAACCGATAAATTCCGCGATCAAGAAGTAGCTATCTATTTGTATTTACCTAAAGGAACACTATTCAAAGTAGACGAATCTTCGCAGCATTATGACGAATCCGATAATGAATTTTTTAATTTGCATTTCAGTTCAGATGATTATACTTACAAAGTTAATAGTACACAAGTAAAATGTTTGAATTGTCCAGAAAATGAAAATGAATACAATGATGTAGAAACCGGAATTACAGAAGATAGTACTGGTAACGATACCGTAGTTACCACTACTGTTAAAGTAAACGGAGAAGTTGTTACAGTAAACCAATCAGCTAAAAAAGGGTTGACTGTAAATAAAGAAGGTGTAATTATAAAAAAACAATAGCTATGATTAAAATTATCACTTGGATTACGAAAATTATTGTAATTGTACTTACCGCACTATTCTTCAGTGGTTGTCATTTCGACTACAATAGTATAAAAGGAAGTGGAAATATCACTACCGAAAACAGAAAAATAACAGAAAAATTTACAGGTATTGATGTTAGCAGTGCTATCGAATTAACAATTGAACAAGCTGACAAAACTGAAATTGTAGTAGAAGCAGATGATAATCTTCAAAACACGATTTTGACCGAAGTTAAAAATGGTAAGTTGATTATTTCTAATGCATCCTACACCAACATTCACAATGGCACAAGAAAAGTATTTGTAAAAATGCCTGTTATTGAAGAATTAGAAGCTTCAAGTGCAGCTACTATTACTGGTAAAAACATGTTAAAAGGAAATCAAATTTATGTAAAATCCTCCAGTGCTGCTACAATTAATTTGAATCAGCTTGAAATGGATGCTATTGTTTCAAATTCGAGTAGTGGAAGTACTATCAAACTAAAAGGATTAACATTAAAATTAGAATCAACCGCTTCAAGCGGAAGCACTACTAAATGTTCCCAATTATTAGCCAATGAGGTAATTGCAGATGCATCGAGTGGATCAAATATCGAAGTCCACCCTATTGTAAGTTTGAAAGCTGAGGCTTCAAGTGGTGCCTCTATCCATTATAATGTAGTTCCAAAGACTATTAATCAAAAATCGAGTTCTGGGGGAAGCATAAACCAAGACTAATCTTTTCTATTTATAAAATAAGAAAAATCATTCATCACAAGTGAATGATTTTTCTTATTTTTGTATAAAACCTACTAGTCATGAAACCGAAAATTTACTTTCCAATTATAGCGCTTATTTTTTCATCAAGTGTACTTCTAGCACAAAAAACAGAAAAAATAAAAGGGTCAAAAGTAGTTACAACTTCAACCAAAGAAATCAAATCATTCAATGCTATTGAAGTCGAAGACAATCTAGAAATCAATTTAGAAAAGGGAGATAAAAACGAAATCAAAATTGAAGCAGATGATAATTTACACGACATTATCAGCCTCAATGTACAAGATGAAATTCTTATTATTTCAACTTCCAAAGAAGCCCAAAGCTTCAAAAAACTTGTTGTAAAAGTGATTTACACCAATGATTTAAATTTAGTTACCACTAAAGACGAATCAATTGTTAATGCTATCCAAGAAATCATACTAGACAATATCACTTTTAAAACGCTAAATAAATCGAAACTTTTCTTGAATGTAAATGCAGCAAATTTTATTCTACAAGCAGACGATAAATCAAAAATTGAACTAAATCTAAAAGGAGAAAATACTTTTATTGAGCTAAGCAAAAACACTACTTTAAAGGCCTTAATCAATAGCACTGATGTAAAATGTGATTTGTACCAAAAAGCAATAGCAACTTTAGAAGGTGATGCCAACAATACTATCATACGTTTAGACAATTCGACTGAACTAACAGCACGCAATTTTAATAGTAAAAATACAGACATAACCATAGAAGGAAGTGCCTCTTGTAGCCTATTAGCCGAAAACACGATAGTAATTGATGCTACTGACAAAACCGAAATAGAGTTGTACGGTAGTCCAAAAATAGAAATTCGTAAGCTTGCTGGGGAATCAAAACTATTTAAAAAACCTATTACCAAAAAATAAAAAGGTAAAAACCCGAACATAAAAAAAGTCCCAAAATTGGGACTTTTTTTATTAGTTTAAAATGGCATTAATGACCTTTAGCTGCCAAATATCGTTCTGCGTCCAAAGCAGCCATACAACCTGTACCAGCAGCCGTAATCGCCTGGCGGTACACATGATCAGCAGCGTCTCCTGCTACAAAAACTCCTGCTACATTTGTTTTTGACGTACCCGGAGCATTGACAATATAACCTGTTTCATCAAGCGTAATATACTCTTTAAAAATAGCGGTATTCGGTTGATGACCAATAGCAACAAAGAAACCTGTTGCTGGAATTTCAAAAACTTCGTCAGTCGTTTTGTTTTTCGCTTTAACACCTGTTACCACTTGTTCGTCTCCTAAAACCTCTACCGTATCGTGATTCATTAAAATGGTGATATTCTCTGTAGAGCGAACACGTTCTTCCATAATTTTGGAAGCTCTAAATTTCTCGCTACGCACTAACATAGTCACTTTTTTACACAATTTAGATAAGTAGTGGGCTTCTTCACAAGCAGAATCTCCAGCTCCAACAATAACTACTTCCTGATTTCTGTAGAAAAATCCATCACAAACGGCACAAGCAGAGACACCTCCACCCATTTTCAAATAGTGTTGTTCAGAAGGCAATCCTAAATATTTTGCCGAAGCTCCTGTAGAAACAATTACCGTTTCGCAATGCAATTCGATACTATCATTAATCCAAACTTTAAGAACTGGTCCTGAAAAATCTACTTTAGTAGCCCATCCATCACGAATATCAGCACCAAAACGTTGCGCTTGTGCTTGTAATTGCACCATCATCTCTGGTCCTGTCACTCCATCTACATAACCTGGAAAATTTTCTACTTCATTAGTCGTAGTTAATTGTCCACCTGGTTGCATTCCTTGGTACAAAACTGGATTCATATTGGCTCTTGCAGCATAAATAGCAGCTGTGTAACCTGCTGGCCCAGAACCTATAATAAGGCATTTGATTTTTTCAATTGTATCTGACATAATAGTACTTATTTGTATATTTTTTATAGATAACAAAGGTAGTTTTTAAATAAAAACTGCAAACAAAAAAACATCATTTTTAGTTATTTAAAAATAATCACTGCCTATTTTTACTTTTGACTTGCTAAAATAAAAATTAATTCTATCTTTGCACTCGCGTTACGGGGTGTAGCGTAGCCCGGTTATCGCGCCTGCTTTGGGAGCAGGAGGCCGCAGGTTCGAATCCTGCCACCCCGACAAAAATCCTTTTTGCAATGCAAAAAGGATTTTTTATTTTAGACCTATTCCATTTTAATAAAACAACGATAAAGCCAAAAAGCAACTCACATTACACTCAAAATACCCTTTTTAAGGTTGCCAAATAGCAACAAATCAAGCCGTAACAAATGTTAACAAAATAGATTTTCAGAAACGAGAATTAATTGTATTTTTACCATTCAAAATTCAAAAAAATAAATGGGTAAAATCATTGCTATTGCCAATCAAAAAGGAGGAGTTGGAAAGACTACTACATCAGTAAATCTTGCCGCTTCCTTAGGTGTTTTAGAAAAAAAAGTATTACTAATTGATGCTGATCCTCAAGCCAATGCCACTTCGGGATTGGGAATTGATGTCGAATCAGTTGAAATTGGCACCTACCAAATTTTAGAACATAGCCATTCGCCAAAAGAAGCCATCATCAGTTGTTCGGCTCCGAATGTAGATATAATCCCTGCTCACATTGACTTGGTTGCCATCGAAATTGAATTGGTAGACAAAGAAAATAGAGAGTACATGCTAAAACAAGCATTGAAAAGTGTGAAAGACGACTATGATTTTATCATTATCGACTGCGCCCCTTCTCTTGGATTATTGACTTTGAACGCCCTAACCGCATCAGACTCTGTAATCATTCCAATCCAATGCGAATATTTTGCTTTAGAAGGTTTAGGAAAATTATTGAATACCATCAAAAGCATTCAAAAAATCCACAATCCAGAATTGGACATTGAAGGATTATTATTGACCATGTTCGATTCGCGTTTGCGTTTATCCAACCAAGTGGTTGAAGAAGTACAAAAACATTTTAACGATATGGTATTCGAAACCATCATCCAAAGAAATATCAAATTAAGCGAAGCGCCAAGTTTTGGCGAAAGCATTATAAATTATGACGCTACAAGTAAAGGAGCTACCAACTACTTGCATTTAGCTCAAGAAGTAATACAAAAAAACAGCAACTAACTGTATGGCAAAAGCAATAAAAAAACAAGCTTTAGGAAGAGGATTATCTGCATTACTAAAGGATCCAGAAAACGATATTAAATCAGCACATGATAAAAATGCCGATAAAGTTGTTGGAAACATTATTGAGCTAGAAATTGATGCCATTGAAATCAATCCATTTCAACCTCGAAGCAATTTTAACGAAGAATCATTAAAAGAATTAGCCACTTCTATCAAAGAATTAGGCGTAATCCAACCCATTACTGTTCGTAAACTAGACTTTAATAAATACCAATTGATTTCAGGAGAACGTCGTTTGCGTGCTTCTACTTTGGTAGGTTTAAAAACGGTTCCTGCTTACATCCGAATTGCTAATGACAACGAATCATTGGTTATGGCTTTGGTGGAAAACATCCAACGTCACGACTTAGATCCTATTGAAATTGCGCTTTCGTACCAACGATTGATGGACGAAATTGAATTAACTCAGGAGCAAATGAGTGAACGTGTGGGTAAAAAACGCTCTACTATTGCTAATTATTTGCGTTTATTAAAACTAGATCCAATCATTCAAACTGGTATTCGCGATGGGTTCATCAGTATGGGACACGGTCGTGCTATTATCAACATTGAAGACTTAGACGTTCAAACTGATATTTACCAAAAAATTGTAAGTCAAAATTTATCCGTTCGTGATACTGAAGCCTTAGTTAAAAGCTATCAAGACAGCTTGAAACCAAAACCAGCTACTAAAGCTAAATCGGCTTCTTTTGAAGTGGCTCCAAGCGAAAAAAATAAATTTACCGACTATTTCGGAACCAAAGTAGACATCAAAGTAGCTGGAAACGGTAAAGGTAAAATTACCATTCCTTTTCACTCTGAAGAAGACTTCAATAGAATTATCAAACTAATCAAAGGATAGTGTACAAGACTCTTTTCATAGCTATTTTCTTTTTGTTATTGGGAAACACCGTCGTTTTTGCACAAGCTAAAACCGTTACTCCAACAACAGCAAAAGACAGCTTGAAATCCAACAATATTGACCCTTTAACCCCTGCGAAAGCCGCTTTTTATTCGGCTGTCCTACCCGGTTTAGGTCAAGCCTACAATAAAAAATACTGGAAAATTCCTTTGGTATATGGCGCTATTGGAACCAGTCTCTATTTTTATATCAGTAGTAACGCAAAATATCACGAATATCGAGATGCTTACAAACGAAGATTAGAAGGCTATAGTGATGATAAATTCAGTTATTTAGACACTAACCGACTAATTACAGCACAAAAATTCTACCAACGCAATCGCGATTTATCAGCACTATTCGTTATAGGTTTTTATGCGCTAAACATTATCGATGCCAACGTAGATGCGGCTTTGATACAATTTAATGTAAACGAAAATTTATCACTCCAACCAGTGGTATATCCCGATGCTGTAACATTTAAAGCAAATGTGGGACTAACTCTTAATTATAATTTTTAGAAGGATGTAATTCACTTCTAAATGACTTTTAAAAAATATAAAAAATGAAAATTGCGCTTTTAGGATACGGAAAAATGGGTAAAGTGATTGAACGAATTGCCCTTGAAAGAGGTCATGAAATTGTCTTGAAAAAAGACGAGTTCAATACCTATGAGGGACTCTCCAATGCAGATGTAGCAATTGATTTTAGCGTTCCAATGGCAGCTGTAGAAAATATCTCTAGTTGTTTTCATGCCAATGTTCCTGTAGTTTCTGGAACAACAGGTTGGTTAGAACACTACGATGAAATGATTGCCCTTTGCAACGAAAAAAAGGGAGGTTTTATTTCTAGTTCTAATTTCAGCTTAGGCGTCAACTTATTCTTTGAATTAAATGATTATTTAGCCAAAATAATGGCGCCATACACTTCGTATTCTGTTGACATGGAAGAAATTCACCACATTCAAAAATTAGACGCTCCAAGTGGCACTGCTATTTCTTTGGCTAAAGGTGTTATTGAAAATAGTAAGTATACTAATTGGACATTAGACCAAGCTGCTACCAATGAAATTCATATTGAAGCCTTACGAATTGCAGATGTTCCAGGTACACATACCGTAACATACAATTCTGAAGTGGATAGCATCGAAATCAAACATACCGCCCACAATCGTGAAGGTTTTGCTTTAGGTGCTGTAATTGCTGCCGAATGGCTGGCTGGAAAGCAAGGAATTTTCACAATGAAAGACGTATTAAATTTTAAATAATTTCTTAGAGTTTATCCTAAACTTTAGAACTTAAACGACACGACTATGACACTATCACAATGGTTTATTTTTTTCTTACTAGTACAAGTAGTTCACTTCATAGGAGCTTGGAAATTGTACGTAAGTGCCGGTAGAAAAGCTTGGGAAGCCGCTATTCCAGTTTACAATGCAATAGTACTTTTCAAAATAATTGGCCGCCCAACATGGTGGACTATTTTACTTTTCTTGCCCATTATCAACTTGATTTTATTTCCCGTAGTCTGGATTGAAACCTTACGTAGTTTTGGCAAAAATTCTACCTTAGACAAAGTTTTAGGAATAGCCACTTTCGGTTTGTATATCGCGTATGTTAACTATACCCAAAAATTAAACTATAATGCCGACAAAAGTGCTGAACCTGTCAACAAAACTGCCGATACTGTCAGCTCATTGCTTTTCGCTATTGTAGTGGCTACTTTTGTACATACCTATTTTATTCAGCCATTCACCATCCCAACTTCTTCATTAGAAAAATCATTATTGGTAGGTGACTTTTTATTTGTTAGCAAAGTGAACTACGGAGCAAGAACTCCAATGACAACCGTAGCCTTACCTATGGTTCATGATACCATTCCTTTAACCAAAAAGAAATCGTATCTCAACTGGCCTCAATTACCTTATTTCAGAATTCCTGGATTTCAAACTGTGGAACGAAATGATATCGTGGTATTCAATTGGCCTGTAGATACCGTATACAAATTCAGAGACAATTCAGGATTGAGAGTAGACAAACCTATCGACAAAAAATCGAACTATGTAAAACGTTGTGTGGGAGTTCCCGGAGATCAATTAGAAATCAAAGACGGAATTGTATTCGTAAACGGAAAAGAATTGATTTTGCCTGAGAGAGCGAAACCACAATTCTCCTACAAAGTGGCTCTAGATGGCAAAACTCCTATTGATTTTGAATATCTATTAAAAGACATGGACATCACTGACGGAGCTGGTTTTATGGATGCCGAAAAAAGAGATACGTTATTCATAGCCGCTTTAACTGCTGCTAACGCCGAAAGATTACAACATATTCCTGGAATTACTGGAGTACAAAAAATCATTTCAAAGGAGGTTGAACCAGGCATTTTTCCACACATCAACAAATGGAATCGCGATAATTTCGGACCTATTTATATTCCACAACAAGGGAAAACAGTGGCTCTAAATTTAGAAACATTACCCTTCTATAAAGCAATCATTACCGACTACGAAAAAAACAACTTAAAAGTTACCGGTAACGAAATTCGAATCAATGGAAAAATTGCTACCTCATACACCTTCCAACAAAATTACTATTGGATGATGGGAGACAATCGTCATAACTCCGAAGACAGCCGCTACTGGGGTTATGTGCCTGAAAATCACATTGTAGGAAAACCAATCTTCATTTGGATGAGCTGGGACTCCAATGCCAAAGGATTGAAAAAAATTCGTTGGGACCGACTATTCACTACCGTTAGTGGAGAAGGGCAACCCCAATCGTATTTTAAATTTTTCCTATTGGCGTTAGTTGCTTATTTCATCGGAGAATATTTTTGGAAGAAAAGAAAATCAATGTAACAATTAAATCAATGTGAAAATGGAACAATAAATCAATTCTTCCATTTTCACATTGTTACATTAAAAAATCGCTACATTATCTAATGAACTCTATTTTACTTCACCCCACCTACTTCCCTTCTATCAGTCATTTTGCTGCTATTGTGCAAGCCGAAAAAGTGACATTCGAAATGGAAGATAATTTCCAAAAACAAACCAATCGTAACCGAACCTATATTTACAGTCCTAATGGAATTCAGCTATTGAATATCCCTGTAAAACATTCTAAAACAGCCCATCAAAAAACAATAGACATTCAAATCGAAAATGATTTTGATTGGCAAAAACAACATTTCAAATCTTTAGAAGCAGCGTATAGAAGTTCTCCTTTCTTTGAATACTTCGAAGACGACTTAATGCCTATTTTTGAGAAAAAACACTGGTTTTTAATGGACTTGAATCTAGAAGTATTTGATTTGATTACCAGATGTCTTCGCATGAAAATAGAATACTCGACTACCACCGAATATTTTCAAGAAATCAATTCAGACGAACTAACTGATTTTCGCTTTTTGGCCAACGGAAAAAAAGACCTTTCGAAATTTGAAAGTTACACCCAAGTATTTGATGATAAATTTGGTTTCATCAACAATCTTAGCGTATTGGATTTAGTATTTAACGAAGGAAAGTTTGCTTTGGATTATTTAAAATCGCAACAACTGCTATTGAAATAATTACTCAAAAGAGAGCTTAGCCATAATAGGATAATGGTCTGAATTTTCAAAATTAGGAAAGCTTTCAAACTTTTTGACTTTCATCTTTTCATCTGCAAAAATATAATCGATACGCGCTGGATAATAGCGGAACTTATACGTAGCTCCAAAACCTTTTCCGGCTTCCTCAAAGCTATCTCTTAGTTTTCCTTTGATATTTCGGTATACATATGAAAACGCACTGTTATTCATATCACCACAAATAATTAAAGGATATTGACAGTTGTTTTTGTGTTCTTTAAATAATTCAGCCTGTTGCTGTTGTTGTTTGAATGCTTTACTGATTCGATTAAACAATTTTTGCGATTTACTTTGATTAATCACATTGATATCATCATTAATTTCGGTAACATCCGGTGAAATTTTTATGGATTGTAAATGCATATTGTACACCCGAATGGTTTCTTTTCCTTTCTTGATATCGGCAAAAATTACATTATTATTCGAATTCGGAAAAACAATATTCCCTTCATTGATAATAGGGAATTTAGAAAAAATAGCTTGCCCTGTTTTAATTTGGTCGCCTGCCATTAAAATATATTTGTGTGGATACACCTTCAAATCAATATCTGCCGAAGTGGAATACTCTTGAATACACAAAATATCAGGATTTTTATCATTGATAAAACTCACTATTTGGGAAGGAACATCGTCTCTATCAATCCATTTGAACACATTGAACAAACGAACATTATAACTCATCACGATAAAATCTTTTTCGCTTTCTGGAAATTCTTTGGCAGAAAATTTATAGAATTTATTAATGAAAGTAATTCCCATTAAGAGTACCAAACCCGATAAAATCATTCGTTTTTTAAATTGGACTCCCCAATAGAAAAAGAACAAGGCATTAAAAACGAAAAATAAAGGCATAAACAAGGTCAAAACCGATAACAACGGGAAAGCCTTAGGAGCTAAAAAGGGTAACAAATAAGCACTAAAAGTCACTACAGTCAAGACTATATTCAAAAAAAACATCCCTTTATTGAACCACGAAAGATTTTTCATCTTCTTGTTGTATCTGATATCATTTACCTGCTTTGAACAGAAATTCTTTTTCTTCTTGAGTCAAACAATCGTAACCCGATTGGCTGATTTTATCCAAAATTTCGTCTATTTGCTGCTGGGTTTTATCCTTTACAACAATTCTTGAACTCGATTTAGATGTCGATTTGGGGTAATTTTTATGTACTTTTTTAAAAGGGGTACTCCTTGATTTTTTAAATGGGTTATTTAAAATTCGGCTTACATCAATTCCATTTTGGAGCAATTTAATAAAAATAAATCCAAAAAAAGCACCTGCAAGATGGGCAATATGTCCACCCGTGTTTTCAATTCGGAATTGCATAAAATCCAACACTAAAATCACTGCTGTAATATACCATAATTTAACGTTACCAAAGAATAGTAATCGAATAGTCATTAAAGGTCGATAAGTCGTTGTCGCGACTAAAATGGCCATAATAGCTCCCGAAGCACCCACCATAGCCGAACTCAAATGCAAAAAATAATAGCCCGCCACAAAGGATATCCCTGAAAACAAAGCACTTAACAAATACAACCCTAAAAATTGCTTGGAATTAAAAAAAGTTAAGAAAAGCATACTAGAGAAATGCAACACCATCATGTTAAAAAACAAATGCCCAAATCCGTGATGAAAAAAAGCATAGCTAATCAAAGTCCATGGTTTTGTAATCAATCCATTCGGATCTGAAGTCAATGCAATCCAATCGGGGAAATTGAAAACCCCCAACTGAAATTGATAGAAAAACAGCAATGAAACTAGAAAACACAATACATTCCAAAAGATAAGCCTAAAGGCTACTCCTCCTAATTGATATTGCATTTTTAAATCGTCTAGTATACTACTCATGTATCATTCTATTTATAAACGTGTCCAACTAATTCCAGCGATTGGAATTGAACTGATTTTTTTTCCAATACCACATAATAAGAAAGCCAAATAAAGCCCCTCCCACGTGGGCAAAATGAGCAATTCCACCGCCGCCAAAAATAGATTTACCTGAAATTCCTAAATACAAATCAACCAAAACCAAACCTGGTACAAAGTATTTAGCTTTGATAGGAATAGGCACAAACATCAAAGCCAATTCGGCATTAGGAAACATAAATGCAAAAGCAACAATGATTCCGTAAATCGCACCCGAAGCACCAACAGCAGTTCCTATGTAAGCACTAGTAAAATTCTGAAACTGAGACACAGTCAATAATTCTTGCCATCGGGTATCAATTTTACCTTCATTAAGCAATTGCAAAATTTCTGCTTTCGAAAAACCATTAGACAACAACGTATTTAAACCTTCTTGAAAATGATAATAATTCACTCCAGTGTGTACCAAGGCAGAACCCAATCCGCAAGAAATATAGAAAAATAAAAACTTCTTACTTCCCCAAAATAATTCTAAAGCCGACCCAAATGAATACAACGCAAACATATTAAAGAAAATATGCATAAATCCGCCGTGCATAAACATATAAGTAATGGGTTGCCAAGCTTTAAAAGCAGGATTTTCAGGAAAAAATAAGGCTAAATATTGATACGCAGGACCAGACACCAGTAACGTACCGATAAAAAACAAAATATTAATAATGATTAACTGTTTAACAGTCTCGGTCATATTTCTCATAAAGCAAATTTTTTATCTAAGTCTTCCACACGCATCGTGATGAAAGTAGGTTTTTGAAAAGGGGAAACATTAGGCTCTTTACACGCAAACAATCCATTAACCAAATTCTCTTGTTCTTTTTCGGTCAAATAACTTCCTGTTTTAACCGCCAAACTTTTCGCCATAGATTTGGCAATCGTATCGTTTTGGCTGAAACTACTTTCGGGAATACCATCCTGCAAATCACTCAACAATTGTTCCAAAACTAACGAAACTTCACTTTCAGTAATATTAACTGGAATACCTGAAATAACTACATGGTCTTTCTGAGTTTCCTCAAAAACAAATCCAGTATTTATCAAAGACAATTGCAATTCGGCAATCAGCTCCATCTCGTTCTTAGAGAAATACAAATTCAATGGAAACAACAATTGTTGACTTGACGCTTGATGTACTGTCATATTAACTAAAAATTGTTCGTACAACACACGCTGATGTGCGCGTTGCTGATCTACAATCACCATTCCTGATTTGATTGGCGAAACAATGTATTTTTTATGAATTTGATACGTTCTATGTACAGTAGGCTCAGCATCTTCCAAATCAAACAAAGAAGAGGTAACTTCTTCATTTTCAAAACTAAAATTACTGGAGGCCGAAAACGTTTCGGTTTCTTGCTTTAATCCCACGTACAAACCTTCCCAACTCGAAGCGATTTCTGTTTTTTTATAACTAGCACCAGAACCTGAATACGATTTTGTAGGTTGCGTCTCTGCAAACGGATTGAAATTAGCATCGACCTGAACCGTTGGCATGGCTCCTTCTAAATCTTTATAATGGTACGGTGTGTCTAAATTAGCATCGCGATCAAAGTCCAAAACGGGAGCTACATTAAATTGCCCCAAACTGTGTTTGATAGCCGCTCTTAAAATCGCATACAAGGCTTGTTCGTCGTCAAACTTGATCTCGGTCTTTGTAGGATGAATATTAATATCAATCGTGTGCGGTGGCACAGATAAAAATAAGAAATAACTCGGCTGCGCACCATCTTTTAAAATTCCGTCATAAGCCGCCATTACCGCATGATGCAAATACCCACTTTTTATAAATCGGTCGTTCACAAAAAAGAATTGCTCTCCCCTGTTCTTTTTGGCAAATTCAGGTTTGCTCACAAATCCTTGAATTTCGACAATTTCTGTTTCTTCCTGAACCGGTACTAATTTTTCATTGGTTTTACCTGAAAAAATAGCGACAATTCGCTGTCTGAAATTAGATTGAGGCAAATTGAACATTTCACTTCCATTGTGGTAAAACGTAAAATGAATATTGGGGTGTGCCAAAGCAACCCGTTGAAACTCATCAATAACATGACGGTATTCCACAATATCCGATTTTAAGAAATTACGTCGAGCCGGAATATTATAAAACAGATTTTTAACAGCAAACGAAGTTCCTTTGGGCAAAACCGCCACTTCTTGAGAAACAAATTTACTTCCCTCAATAATGAGATGCGTTCCTAATTCTTCCTGATCTTGCTTGGTTTTCATCTCCACATGAGCAATCGCTGCAATAGAAGCCAAGGCTTCGCCACGAAATCCTTTGGTATGTAATGAAAATAAATCTTCGGCCTGACGAATTTTAGAGGTAGCATGACGTTCAAAACACAAACGCGCATCAGTCACACTCATACCCACACCGTTATCAATTACTTGAATCAAGGATTTTCCGGCATCTTTTATGATTAACTTGATGTCGGTTGCTTTAGCATCCACTGCATTTTCCAATAACTCTTTCACTACCGAAGCCGGTCGTTGCACCACTTCACCAGCGGCAATTTGATTGGCAACATGATCAGGAAGCAATTGAATAATACTCGACATCAAAAAAAATTTAATTGTTGGGGTTAATTTGTGATTGAACCACAAAGCACAAATTTAGGGAATTTATACTTGGTTTTAAAACATCCGTAATTACAAAAAACAGAAAAACCTATACTACTTACTAATAGTATAGGTTTGTCAGGGTATATTGTTTTAACTATTCTTCTATTTGTAACGGATTGTTTTCAATTTGAAATGTACCACTTCCTAATAAGTGTTGATTATCTATTTGATGTGACAATGAAGCTTGTTGGCGAATAAATGCCATTTTAATGGCAGCAATAGCTGCTTCGGTTCCTTTATTTCCGTGAATTCCACCACTTCTATCAATAGACTGTTGCATGGTATTGTCTGTCAACACACAAAAAATAACTGGAATATCGGTTTGTACATTCAAATCTTTAATCCCTTGTGTTACGCCTTCGCAAACAAAATCAAAATGCTTGGTTTGCCCTTGAATGACACAACCAATTACAATAACCGCATCTACATTTTGTGTTTGCAGCATTTTCTTGGCACCATAGACTAATTCAAAACTTCCAGGTACGTTCCAACGAATAATCTGTTGTGGAGGAACTTGATTTTCTATCAACGCTGCAAAAGCACCGTTATACAATCCTTCAGTAATGATTTCATTCCATTCTGCAACTACAATCCCAAAACGAAAGTTGCGTGCATCAGGAACACTATTTTTATCGTATTCTGATAAATTTTTATTTTCGGTAGCCATCGTTATTGATTTTTAAAGGTTTTATGTTAAAGATAAAAATAAAGGTTAGAAATTACAACTAATTAGACAAAATCTAATTGCATTATAATTGCTAACCTAAACTTTCTTTGGTTATTTGACTATTGCGCCAATCCAATCAATACATCTACTGAAGCAGCTTCAGGAGTAGTATCATAATTATCTTTAATATCGGTAAGGTATTTTAAAGCTTCTTCTTTTTTCCCTAAAGCCAAAGCCATTTTACCAGCTTTCAATAAGAAACGAGGCGTTGTAAAATCGTTTTTACTTGACTCTACTGCTTTAATATAATTTTCTAAAGCTTCTTTTTGTTGATTTTTTTGAGCGTAAGCATCTCCAATAGCTCCTTTTGCCAAAGCACCTAAAATCATATCTTTAGATTCAAAATTGCTTAAGAAATCAATTGCTTCAGCATATTTACCTGTATTCAAGTAAGCAATACCTGCATAATAATTTGCCAAGTTCCCTGCATCAGTTCCTGAATATTCGTCAGCAATTTTAATGAATCCGAATTTACCTTCAGAACCATTCAATGACAATTTATATAAAGAGTCGCTAGCTACTCCATCAGTTGCTTTTTGGAAATTTTGTTGTGCCACAAACATTTCATTAGCCGCTTCTTCTTCTTTAGGTGTAGCAATGAATTTTTCAAATGCTAAATATCCAACAGTTACCAAAGCAATTGCAGCAACAAAACCAATAATTACTTTTTGATTTTTAGCAACAAAATCTTCTGTTTTTGAAGCAGTTTCATCTAATTTTGAGAAAACACCAGCAGTTGTACTGTCTTTTTCATCAATCTGAACGTCTTCAACAACTTCTTTTACTTCTTTTTCTTTCGGGGTTTTATATCCTCTTTTATTATAAGTGGCCATTTCAATTTAATTTAGTGAGTGGCAAAAATAAAATTTTTATTCAAATCTAAAAGGCATTTTATGGATATTTTTCAATAATTTGCGGGCAGTTTGAAAAAGCGCTCTAATAAAGCCCCATTCTTCATTCTAGCAAGACAAAAAATGTATTTAAAAAAGATTTCATTATTCAATTACAAGAACTTTTCTGAAGCTAATTTCGAGTTTGACACCAAAATCAATTGTTTTGTTGGAAAAAACGGAATCGGAAAAACCAATGTACTCGATGCAATTTACCACCTATCGTACGGAAAAAGCTATTTCAATCCGCTTGCTGTACAAAACATCAAGCACGGTGAAGAGTTTTTTGTCATTGATGCCGAACTGGAAAAAGAAAATCGAGCCGAACAAATTGTTTGCAGCCTGAAAAAAGGACAAAAGAAAATCCTAAAACGCAATGGAAAAGTTTACGACAAATTTTCAGACCACATTGGTTTTGTTCCCTTAGTAATTATTTCCCCTGCCGACAGAGATTTAATCATCGAAGGAAGCGAAACGCGTCGTAAGTTCATGGATAGCGTTATTTCACAATTGGACGCGCTTTATTTGCAACAGCTGATCCAATACCAAAAAGTAATCAGCCAGCGCAATGCTTTGTTGAAATACTTCGCCTTGAATCACGTCTTTGACAACGATACTTTATCCATATATAATGAACAACTCAACGGGTTTGCGCAATCTCTTTTTGAAAAAAGAAAGTCATTTATCGAAGAGTTCATCCCGATTTTCAACAAACACCACCAAGCAATAACCGATTCTCAAGAAACCGTTCAACTCGTGTATGAAAGTCATTTATTTGAAAATGATTTGGCAACACTCTTACAAGAGAACATCAATAAAGATCGTGCTTTACAATATACCAGCGTCGGGATTCACAAAGACGATTTATCGTTTGAAATCGATTCACATCCCATCAAAAAATTTGGTTCCCAAGGCCAGCAAAAATCATTTCTAATTGCCTTAAAATTAGCGCAATTTGAATTCTTAAAAAGACAAAGTGGCGTAAAACCTATCTTACTTTTCGATGATATTTTCGACAAATTAGATGAAAGTCGCGTAGCTAAAATTGTAGAAATGGTTAATAGTGACACTTTTGGACAACTTTTTATTTCTGACACTCACCCTGAACGAACAGAAACCATCGTTAAATCAACGCTTCAGAGCTACAAAATTTTTAATTTATAACTTTTATTTAAGACAAACATAAAAGTATCTGACAAAAAATTTATGTAAATTAGCGTATCACATTAGCAAAACACCTTGACTATGAAACTACAAAAAATAGCACTAGCACTTCTTGTCTTTGCATTAACTTCTTGCAACGGACAAACTCAAAAAAATAGTAAACTAATTGATCCAGTTGCATTTAAAAAAGAAATAGTAGCTACACCAAATGCTCAAATTTTAGACGTAAGAACTCCAGAAGAATACGCTTCAGAACATTTACAAAACGCTCAAAACGTAAATTGGCTAAGCGCTGATTTTGTAGCTAATACTTCAAAATACGATAAGTCAAAACCTGTTTTTGTGTATTGCAAAAGTGGAAGAAGAAGCCATCTTGCGGCCGAAAAACTTGCGGAATTAGGTTTCACAACTATCATTGAAATGGAAGGCGGAATTCTTAAATGGACATCTGAAGGCTTATCTAAACCCGACGAAAAAAGAATAGGCATCACACAAAAAGAATATGCTGACTTGTTGAATTCAGATAAAAAAGTACTAATTGATTTTTATGCCGAGTGGTGTGTTCCTTGCAAAAAAATGACGCCATATTTATTGAAAATGCAACAAGATTTAGGAGATAAAATTATTATTATTCGTCTAGATGCTGATCAAAATAAAAGCCTACTTTCAGAAATGAAAATAAGCGAATTGCCTACTTTATTATTGTATGAAAACAAACAACTAAAGTGGCAACATTCAGGTTACATCAGCGAATCCGATTTGAAAAGACAATTCTAAAAAATACTCTATGTTATCCAAAGACAGCCTACAATTTTTAGATGATTTAAAAGCCAATAACAATAGAGAATGGTTTTTAGACAACAAAAAAAGATACGAGACATTCAAAAAAGATTACCAACAATTAGTAGGCAATTTTCTAGAGGCTATGAAACCTCTAGACCCTTCACTCGAGCTATTGGAAGTTAAAAATTGTACGTTTAGAATCAATCGTGACATTCGTTTTTCAAAAGACAAAACACCTTACAAATCACACGTTGGAGTTTGGCTTTCTTCAGGTCGTAAAGGGAACAATCGTTCCGGCTACTATGTTCATATCGAAAGAAACAAAAGCTTTATTGCGGGTGGATTTTATTGCCCTGAGGCAGATGATTTAAAAAAAGTCCGTAAAGAAATCGCCTTTTTTTACGACGATTTAGAAACCATCCTGCAAGAGAAAAATTTCAAAAAAGAGTTTGGTGATTTTGACCGAAATGAATCCAGTGTGTTAAAAAATCCGCCTCGTGGATACGAAAAAGACCATCCCGCTATTGAGTTTTTAAAATTAAAAAGTTTTGAAGCCAGTCAAAAATTCGACATTTCAGAAGTCTTGAAAAAAGATTTTGTCGCTACAATGTCCAAAAAATTAATCGCTTTAAAACCTTTGAACGATTTTATCAATCGAGCGGTAACTACCGACGAATTTTAATTCTTACTTTTGAACTTTCAAAACGCATTTTATTCCATGACGCTACAATCTAATTTTTCTCTAAAAAACTACAATACTTTCGGCATTGAAGCCAAGGCAAAACAATTCACCGCGGTACATTCTTTAGCAGAGTTGAAAACCATCTTAGTTGAAAACCCAACAGAGAAAAAATTTATTCTAGGAGGCGGAAGCAATATGCTTTTGACCCAAGACATTGATGCTTTAGTCATTCATATCGATTTGAAAGGAAAAAAAATCATTGAAGAAAATGACTATTTTGTATGGGTCGAAAGTCAGGCGGGAGAAAACTGGCACGAATTTGTACTTTGGACTATTGATCAAAATTTTGGTGGATTAGAAAACATGTCGCTGATTCCTGGTAACGTAGGAACTACTCCAGTACAAAACATTGGCGCTTATGGTGCCGAAATTAAAGATCATTTTATTTCTTGCCAAGCAATGGCTATTGCCAATCAAGAAATGAGAACGTTTCAAAATGAGGAATGTCATTTTGGTTACCGAGAAAGCATTTTTAAAAATGAAGTCAAGGATCAATACATCATCACCTCAGTGGTTTTTAAATTGACCAAACGCCATCATAAAATCAACACTTCCTATGGTGATATTTTAGGCGAATTGGAGAAAAACAACATTCAAAACCCTAGTTTAAAAGATGTGAGTAATGCCGTAATTGCCATTCGTCAAAGTAAATTACCCGACCCTAAAGAATTGGGAAATAGCGGTAGCTTCTTTAAGAATCCTATTGTTTCAAAATCAGATTTTGAGAAAATTCACCAACAATTTCCTGACATGAAATACTTCGAAGTTTCAGCCACCGAAGTCAAAGTACCCGCAGGCTGGTTAATTGAACAAGCGGGTTTCAAAGGCAAACGTTTTGGCGATGCAGGTGTACATAAAAACCAAGCATTAGTCTTAGTCAATTATGGAAATGCTACTGGACAAGAAATTTTGGCCGTTTCAAAAAATATTCAAGACACTGTTTTTAGTACTTTCGGCATTCATATCGAAGCGGAAGTCAATGTGATATAACAATTAACGCCTCTATTTAAGTTAACCAATTAAAAGGTAAAATAGCTTTCAAAAAATACTATTTATACTTTTAAATTTTGCAATTGTATTCATACCTTTGCACACGATTTTAAAAGACAATTTCCCCATGCTTATACTGCTGTACATTTTTATTGCCCTAGCTGCTATTCAATTGGTTTACTATTTAGGCGTTTTTGGAAAATTTGCTTTTGCAAAAACACAAAAAATCACACCTAAAAGAATTACTATTTCGGTAATCGTTTGTGCCAAAAATGAAGAAGAAAATGTAGCCAATTACATTCCGCTTTTAGCCGAACAAAATTACCCTGATTTTGAAATCGTTTTGATTGACGATGCTTCGGGTGACAATACATTAGAAATTTTCGAACAATTTGAAAAACAATACCCAAATGTTCGTTTGGTAAAAGTAGAGAATAACGAAGCCTTTTGGGGCAACAAAAAATACGCCTTGACTTTAGGAATAAAAGCAGCTAAAAAAGAATACCTTCTTTTTACTGATGCCGATTGTTATCCTACATCAAAAGATTGGATTACCGCTATGAGTTCGCAATTTACCATGCAAAAGACGATTGTATTGGGTTATGGTAAATATGAAAAAATTGCCAACTCATTCTTAAATAAAATTATCCGCTTTGAAAATGTATTGAATACCATTCAATATTTCTCTTGGGCTAAATTAGGACATCCTTATATGGGAACAGGTCGTAATATGGCCTACAAAAAAGAAGAGTTTTTTAATGTAAACGGTTTCATAGACCATATGCAAATACGAACAGGCGACGATGAATTATTCATTAATCAAGCGGCAAACGGTAAAAATACCACTATTGCCTATACTCCTGAAAGTTTTTCTTATTCGAAACCAAAGACTACTTTTTCCGCCTTTTTCAATCAAAAAAGAAGGCAAATTGCCACCGCTAATTACTTTAAATCAATAGACCAATTGCGATTAGGGATCTTTTACAGTTCCCAATTGTTATTCATCTTGATGGCGATTATTTTGTTCGCATTCCAATTTGAATGGATTATCGTTTTAAGCATTTTTGTGGTGCGTTATTTGGTGGCCTGGACTGTAGTCGGATTTTCAGCTGGAAAATTAAAAGAAAACGATATTAAATTGTGGTTCCCTGTCGTTGAAATTGTGCTTATCTTTACGCAAGTGAATGCGTATTTTACCAATTTATTCTCAAAACCAATCCATTGGAAATAACCCAACAAATAGAAAAAGCAAAACAAGGCGATCAAACTGCCTTTACTTTTCTATTGGGTTATTATTGGAATGAGGTTTTTGCCTTTATGCTAATTCGTACTGAAAATGAAACGGATGCCGAAGACATCACCATCGAAACCTTCTCTAAGGCTTTTGACAAAATCAGCACCTATAATAACGAATTTCAGTTCAATACGTGGTTGATTGCTATCGCCAAAAACGGGCATATCGATTTATTGCGAAAAAGAAAATCAAGTCTCTTTGTTGAAATTACCGAAGACGAAAACCAAAAAGCGCATAATGTAGCTGATACAACGCCTTCTGTAGAAGACAAATTAATCACAGAACAAAACCTTTCGCAATTATTGAAATTCATCAAGGAATTGAAACCGCATTACCAAGAAGTCATTCAAATGCGGTATTTCCAAGAAATGAGCTATCAAGAAATAGCCAACAAAATTGACGAACCACTCAGCAATGTGAAAATTAAAATTTTGAGAGCCAAAAAATTATTGGCCGAAATCATTCAAAAAGGAAAATAATACCAACGTTATTTTTTAACTTTTGTTAATCCAAAATAAGGATATCCAACTCAACTACATTCCTTATATTTGTAACCGAAAAATTGATTGTATGGAAACTGTTTTAGAAAATAAATTACCTACGTCTAAGCCAAAATGGTTGCGTGTAAAATTACCTATTGGTCAAAAATACACGGAATTGAGAGGTTTAGTAGACAAATACAGCTTGAATACTATTTGTACCTCAGGAAGTTGTCCCAATATGGGAGAATGCTGGGGAGAAGGCACTGCAACCTTTATGATTTTGGGTAATGTTTGTACGCGTTCTTGTGGTTTTTGTGGGGTAAAAACAGGACGTCCAGAAACAGTAGATTGGGACGAGCCTGAAAAAGTAGCCCGTTCTATTAAAATCATGAACATCAAGCATGCCGTGATTACTAGTGTAGATCGAGATGATTTAAAAGATGGCGGATCTATCATTTGGATAGAAACAGTAAAGGCTATCCGAAGAATGAATCCGAACACGACCTTAGAAACCTTAATTCCAGATTTTCAAGGCATCGAAAGAAACTTAGACCGCATCGTAGAAGCCAATCCTGAAGTAGTTTCGCATAATATTGAAACCGTACGCCGTTTAACTCGTGAAGTGCGCATACAAGCCAAATACGATCGTAGTATGGAAGTATTGCGTTATTTAAAAGAAAAAGGAATTAACAGAACCAAATCAGGTATTATGCTCGGTTTAGGCGAAGAAGAGGAAGAAGTATTGCAAACACTTCGTGACTTACGCGCTGCCAATGTGGACGTGGTTACTATCGGTCAATACCTGCAACCAAGTAAAAAACATTTACCGGTAAAAGAATACATCACTCCAGAACAATTCGAGAAATACGAAAAATACGGATTGGAATTGGGTTTCCGTCATGTAGAAAGTGGCGCTTTAGTTCGCTCTTCATACAAGGCACAAAAACACATTCTTTAAACGATATACTTATACTTTGAAAATAAGAATAGCTATCAATGGTTTTGGAAGAATTGGTCGAAATCTTTTTCGATTGCTTCTCAATCATCCTCAAATAGAAGTCGTTGCTATTAATGACATTGCCGATACGAAAACCATGGCACATTTGGTGAAATACGATAGCATTCATGGTGTTTTGCCATTTGAAGTCAGCTCAAATGATACTGAAATTATAGTTAATGGCAAACACATGCTATTCTTTCATGAAAAAAGCATTGCTGATTTGGATTGGAAAAGTCTCGCGATTGACTATGTTATTGAATCGACTGGAAAACACAAAACGTTTGAAGAACTCAATGCACACATTTTGGCTGGAGCCAAAAAGGTAATTCTATCTGCACCCTCTGAAGTAGACACTATTAAAACCGTGGTTTTGGGAGTAAATGAATCGATACTTGACGGAAGCGAAACCATCATTTCTAACGCCAGTTGCACGACCAACAATGCGGCACCGATGATTCAAATCATTGACCAATTGTGCGGTATTGAACAAGCGTACATCACTACCATTCATTCCTTTACCACCGACCAAAGTCTACACGATCAACCTCATAAAGACTTACGTCGCGCACGTGGCGCCAGTCAATCTATAGTCCCAACCACTACTGGAGCAGCCAAAGCCTTGACTAAAATTTTTACTCATTTAGAAAATAAAATGGGAGGTTGCGGCATTCGTGTTCCCGTTCCTGACGGCTCTTTAACCGACATTACCTTTAATGTAAAACGAGCGGTGACTATTGACGAAATTAATACTGCTTTCCAATTGGCATCACAAACTAAATTGAAAGGAATAGTAGCCTATACCGAAGATCCAATCGTTTCTGTAGATGTAATTGGCAATACCCATTCGTGTGTTTTTGACGCACAACTCACCTCTGTAATTGACAAAATGGTAAAAGTAGTCGGCTGGTATGACAATGAAATTGGCTATTCGTCACGTTTGATTGATTTGATTTTATATACCAATACACTGAAGGCTTAATTTATTTTTTTAAATAATCGAGTACTGTTGCATCAAATTCATTTGAATCAACCATAAACGAAGTTCGAATAGGTAAATAATATAAATTTTCGATCAAATCAGAATCTTTCAAACGAACATAATCTTTTTCGGTAGTCACTATCATTTTATCACCCGCTTGTTGTTTAATATATTGTATATCAGTATCAGAAAAATGATGATGATCTGGATAGGTCAAACAAATAGATTGCGAGTTTTTTAAGTAATCAAAAAACGAGTCTGGTTTTGCAATTCCTGCTACGAGAACACAAGCTGTTTGCTGAATAGTTATCACAGGGACAGATGCAGTACTAGAGTGCACACAATCATCAAAAGCAATCGTGCTAAAATAAACCGGAGCAGCGGAGTATGATTTTATTCTTTGCTTAATTCGGGTTTGTTCTGCCTCAGAAAGTGTTGCAGGGCATTTGGTTACTACAATCACATCTGCTCTTTGAGCTCCTCTTCTTGATTCTCTTAAATTTCCTGTAGGCAATAGAAAATCATCGACAAATAAATCATCGTAAGCCGTTAGTAAAATATAAAACCCAGCTTTGACTTTGCGGTGTTGGAAAGCATCATCTAATAAAATAACTTGAGGCGGATGGCTTTGTGCCAATAATTGCTCAATACCATTTTTCCTATCAGCATCTACTGCTACTTGAATTGATGGAAATTTTTGGTAAAATTGATACGGTTCATCGCCTAAGGTTTCAGCTGTAACATTGGCATTGGCCAAAACAAATCCTTTTGATTTTCTTTTATACCCTCGACTCAAAGTGGCTATTGTGTAGCGTTCAGAAAGTAACCGAATCAAATATTCTATCTGTGGCGTTTTGCCTGTTCCTCCCACACTCAAATTACCCACGACAATAATAGGAAGTTCAAAGGAATACGATGCCAAGATACCTTTGTCAAACAAAAAATTACGGATACTCGTTATGAAGCCATACAGAATGGCAAAAGGGAATAGTATTTTTCGGAAAAGATTCATTGTACGAAAGTAGAATATTTTATCTTTATATAAAAGTTGCACGCATTATTCGTTACTTTGTTCTCCCGTAAAAACAGAAGATGAAAATAAAAGACATATTCCCTATACTCGAAGAAATGGCTCCTTTATCGTATGCCGAAGATTTTGACAATGTAGGACTCTTAGTAGGCAATCAAGAAAGTGATGCCACCGGAGTTTTGGTTTGTCATGATGCCTTAGAAAGCGTTATCGACGAAGCAATTACTAAAAATTGCAATTTGGTGGTTTGCTTTCACCCTATTCTGTTCTCAGGTCTAAAAAAAATTACGGGTACAACTTATGTAGAGCGCGCCATTATTAAAGCCATCAAGAACGACATTGCTATTTATGCCGTACATACCGCTTTGGACAATCATCCTGAAGGTATCAATAAAATATTTTGCAATGCCTTAGGGCTGACAAACACCAAAATCCTCATTCCAAAAGAAAATTACATTCGCAAATTAGTCACCTATACTATTCCTGAAAATGCGGAGGAAGTTCGAAATGCTTTATTTAATGCGGGAGCTGGAAGTATTGGCAATTATGACAACTGCAGCTTCAACTCGAAAGGCATCGGAACCTATATGGGCAACGAACACAGCAATCCTGAAATTGGAGAACGCTTTGAATTTGTACAAGGAGACGAAATCAAAATCGAAGTTACTTTTGAAAAACATCTAGAAACTAAGATTTTAAAAGCTTTATTCCAAAGTCATACTTACGAGGAAGTAGCTTACGAAATTTATGACCTAAAGAATCAACATCAAAATATTGGTTTGGGAATGATTGGCGAATTAGAAGTTCCTATGAACGAAAAAGAATTTCTTGTATGGGTAAAAGATACAATGCAAGCCGAAGGAATCCGACATTCGCAATTGCTTCAAAAACCAATACAAAAAGTAGCCGTTTTGGGAGGAGCTGGAAGCTTTGCTATTAAAAATGCTATTCAGGCAGGAGCCGATGCTTTTTTAACTGCTGATTTGAAATACCATCAGTTTTATGAAGCCGAAAACCAATTACTTTTGGCCGATATTGGACATTTTGAAAGCGAACGGTATACAAAAAATTATATTGTTGACTTTCTTAGAAAAAAAATCCTTAATTTTGCCATCATTTTTTCAGAAGAAAATACAAATCCAGTTAAGTACTTATAAAATATGGCGACTAAAAAAGAATTAAGTGTCGAGGACAAGTTAAGAGCAATTTACGATTTACAATTAATTGACTCTAGAATTGACGAAATCAGAAACGTAAGAGGAGAACTTCCTTTAGAAGTAGAAGATTTAGAAGATGAAGTAGCTGGTTTAAGCACTCGTTCAGAAAAATTAAAAAGCGAACTTGAAGTAATCGAAGAGCAAATCAAAGTAAAGAAAAATGCTATTGATGAGCACAAAGAAGCTATCAAAAAATACACTAAACAACAAGAAAGTGTTCGTAACAACAGAGAATACAACTCTTTGACTAAAGAAGTTGAATTTCAAGAATTAGAAATTCAATTGGCCGAAAAGCAAATCAAAGAAATGAAAGCTTCTATTGAACATAAAAAAGAAGTGATCGCTAACTCTAAAGAAAAATTAGAAGCGAAATCAGCGCACTTGAAACATAAAAAATCAGAATTGGATGCAATTATGGCTGAAACTCAGAAAGAAGAAGAATTCTTATCTGAAAAGTCAGAAGAGTACCAAGGACAAATTGAAGAGCGTTTATTGACTGCTTACAAAAGAATTAGAAGCAGTGTTCGTAACGGATTAGCTGTGGTTTCAATCGAAAGAGGTGCGTCTGCAGGTTCTTTCTTTACTATTCCACCTCAAACACAAGTGGAAATTGCTTCAAGAAAGAAAATCATCACAGATGAACACTCAGGAAGAATTTTAGTTGACAGTACGTTAGCTGAAGAAGAAAGAGAAAAAATGGAAAAATTATTTTCTAAATTTTAAATACTTTAAGTCCCGATTCGCATCGGGACTTTTTTATTATGAAGCGATTCTTTTTTTTTATTACTACCAAATCTTACGGAGCCTACATCAACCTACTATGTTTTATAGCTCCCAAAAAAGCAACACTCCTTGCTTACTCGCTTTTTAGTCAACCACGAAAAGGAAAACTAAACACGACTAACCTACCTCCTTTTTTGGCAGAAGCCGAAAAAGAAACTTTTGACAAAAATGGACAAACCTTCCAAACTTATCATTGGAAAGGCGATGAGAAAATTATTTTTTTAATTCACGGATGGGAAAGCAATAGTGCACGTTGGAAAAAATTAATTCCTCATCTTGTTGACACAGGTCATACAATCATAGCCATTGACGCACCTGCTCACGGACTTTCGGAAGGCAAAGAATTCAATGTGTTCCAATACGCTGCTTACATTGATATCGTTTCCAACAAATATGCACCTAATTATATTATCGGACATTCCATTGGCGGAAAAACAAGTATCTACTACCAAGCCACTTACCAAAACCCTAATATTGAGAAAATGGTATTGTTAGGCGCTCCTTCTGATTTTAAAGTCATCTTTGAAAATTACATTAAATTATTGAGTCTGAATAACCGCATGGTGCAGTTATTACACCAACATTATTGGGATTACTTCCAAATTAAAGTCGAACATTTTTCGGCCAAACATTTTGCCTCCACTATTAAAGCAAAGGGATTTATTATTCACGATGTAGAAGACAAAATTGTACTGTACAAAGAAGGCGAAAAAATAATCAACCATTGGAAAGCTGCTGTTTTAGAAACCACCAAAGGATTAGGACATAGCTTACAAAACAAAGAAGTGTACAAAAAAATAGTAGACTTCCTTTCTGATTCAAATTAACGCATTCCTAAATTCATTACTTTTGCGGTATGGAAGAAAATCTAAAACGCCTCAATAAATTCATTGGAGAAACCGGCTATTGCTCGCGCAGGGAAGCCGACAAACTCATCGAAGAAGGAAGAGTGACCATAAATGGTATCGTCCCTGAAATGGGCACTAAAGTAACTCCTGAAGACGAAGTACGCATTGATGGCAAACTGATTGTAGAAAAAAACGAAAAACCTATTTATTTGGCTTTCAATAAGCCGGTAGGAATTGAATGCACGACAAATTTGGACGTTCGCGACAACATTGTCGATTACATCAACTATACCAAACGTATTTTTCCAATTGGCCGATTAGATAAAGCCAGTGAAGGATTGATTTTCATGACCAATGACGGGGATATTGTTAACAAAATATTGCGTGCCAGAAACAATCACGAAAAAGAATATACCGTAACCGTAAACCGACCAATTACGGATCGTTTTATTGAACGTATGGGAAATGGCGTTCCTATTTTAGAAACCGTAACTCGAAAATGCAAGGTGGAGCAAATTAGTAAATACACCTTCAAAATTATTTTGACGCAAGGTTTGAATCGCCAAATTCGTAGAATGTGTGAGTACTTAGGCTATGAAGTAACCGCTTTGAAACGCATCCGAATTATCAATATTTCACTGGATGTGCCTGTGGGGCGCTACCGCGAATTAACCGAGGCTGAAATCAAAGAGTTGAACCAACTGATTGCGCCATCTAGTAAAACTGAAGAAGCAAGTTTGCCCAAATCAGAACCTACAAGACGAAAAATAGAATTTCCAAGAAGGGATGATTCTAAATTTAGAAGGGACTAATAAAATAGCAAATCAAAATCCCATTCCTTTAATAAGTAATGGGATTTTTTAGTATTCCTATTTTAAAAATTCATAGTACAACGCCGTAGATAAAAATGAATCTTTTTGCCTCAGTTGAATCTCTTCTTCTCGTAGTTCTTCAACATATTTCCCATCCAATTTATTTTCTATAAAAAATTGACGACGTGCACTGTCATTAAAATTCAAATCACTCAAAAATAATGGCTCGACCCCTTTATTAACCGAAATATTATAGACAGTAATCAAATTCCCCCAATTAACAAAACTACAAAGCAAAATCACTCCATAGCAATACCAAATCATCTGATTAAAAAGATAGGCATTTGATTTTTGTCTTGTAATTTTTCTAAAAGTAAAAAACAAACTCATCGCAGCTAAAAATAAAAAGACATACACCCCTAATCGTTTATAGGTAAGTCCAAAAAAGGCAATATATTCAGAGTTAATGATAAGCGTACTGGCAATTAAAAAACCATTCAATACCATCCAAGTTTTGGCCAACATCTTCATGTTTTTAGCCTTGGAATCAAAATTAAATTGTCCTTTAAAATACAATAAAACCACCACTATAGATAGAAAGATAGAGAACAATACTGCATTCACCCTTTCGTGGGTAGCAGCACTCAATTTAGAGCTTGCAATAGATTCAAAAAATTGTTCATAATTGAACGTCACTAAAAACACTACCAACATGAGATTCAAAAGCAAAAAGGTAATCTCTCCACTCCTTCTTTTAAAATCAGAATCAAGTAACGTAAATGAATTTAGATTGTTTGCTGAAATATCTTTATTCAGTTCGTCATTCAATTTTGAATTCATCTCCAAACAAATTTCAGGCACCCAATAATTCCAAAAACTAAACGAAAAATACGTCCCAAATACTACAACAAAAATAAATTGATACGGGTTAAAGTCAAATGTATAATTGATCCATAAAGAGGAGAAATGGTCACTCCCAAAAGAATATACAATAAAAAAAAGAGAGACAAATGACATGGGAATAATACAATAAGCTACGATTATTTTAACCAAATTAGTATTGATTTTGGCATCAGGAAGCCATTTTGAAAACTGAAAAAACCGAACACTCGTAGCCAATGAATTGATCACAATTATAGGTAACACTTGAATTATTCGTAACTGAGGAGATTGAATCCTAAATTGTAAAAATAAAATGGATAATGCAACCGCTAAAAAGGAAACAAAGTCCCCATACCAAGCAAAGGCTAGAGAGGAAAGAATAGAAGTGACAATTAAAATTTGCTCAGGATAATTGCCCATTCTTTCCTTAAAAAAATAAGCAATCATACCTACTAAAACTAGTCCAAATAAAGCTAAATTAAGTCCAATATTCTGATTTAAAAAAAGCAGAATAAAAGCGACACTACTGATTAGAACAAAATGGTGTTTTTTCATATTTATAAATTTAAAAGTACTTTGTTATTCAAAGTAATTAGACAAAAAAATTAATTAGTAGATTTCAGTAATTTTTCAAGCTGATTCAAATGGGTAGTAAAGGCCTGCCTTCCCAAATTAGTAACACGGTACGAAGTTTTAGGTTTCTTACCTACAAATTCTTTCTTCACTTCAATATAGTCCGCCTTTTCCAATGAAGTAGAATGACTCGCCAAATTACCATCTGTAATATTGAGAAGTGTCTTCATTTCGGTAAAGTCAACCCAATCATTGACCATCAAGACAGACATTATACCCAATCGTACCCGACTATCAAAATCTTTATTTAGTTTATCAATAATTCCCATTGGATGGATTATTTATATTTTTTGAATACGAGTAATCCGTACACAATATGCAATATCCCAAAACCAAGAATCCAAAAAAGCAATCCGTATCCAAGGTAAAAAAGAGAAATACAACCCAAAATCAGTTCACAAAAACCAAGATATTTAATATCGGTAAACGTATATTTTTCAGCATTAATCAAACCCAGACCATAGAATAACAATGTCACAGGAGCAATTAAAACGTACATTTTATAAACAAGGAGTGCCACACAAAAAACACCTCCTACAACAAGTGGAATCGCTAAATTAAATAGCATATTTTTAGTTGTACTTGTCCAAATAGGTAAACCGTATTTTTTACTTTTCCTAATCGTAAAGACAATACCAAAGAATAAAGCAAAAAATAAAATAACAATTCCAACATACAATAATTCATAAACAAAATCGAGTGAATACAATTTTTCCTGCCCATCAAAATAGTCAATTCCGTTGTCTGTGAATAAAATATAAACATAGACTCCTCCCAATAATGCTGTCAAACCTGCAAAAACTCCAGACAACCCACTTAGCGAAATAAATCTCGAAGAACGCTCCATCATAGAACGGATGTGTGATAAATCTTCTCGATGCTTTTTATCCATAAATAAAGTACTTTGAATTGCAAAGTTATATATTTTTTCGAATTACCAAATAAAAAATGAATTTATTGTAAAAAAAAGCCGTTCTCACGAACAGCCTTTTGTTATCTCATTAAGATGGACTCTTATTTTCTAGCTCTAATTTGACGTGCCAAAAGTGTGTTTTTCAACAACATCGCAATAGTCATAGGTCCTACTCCACCAGGAACCGGCGTAATAAAAGACGACTTCTTGCTTACTTCATCAAAATCAACATCACCGGTAATTACATAGCCTTTTGGGTGCGAAGCATCTTCAACTCTAGTGATACCCACGTCAATTACAACAACACCTTCTTTCACCATATCCGCTTTCAAATAATTAGGTACTCCTAAAGCAGTGATAATAATATCAGCATTCTTGGTAAACTCTTCAATATTTTTGGTTCTACTATGCGTCAAGGTTACGGTTGAATCTCCAGGATACCCTTTGCGACTCATCAAAATACTCATTGGTCGACCCACAATATGACTTCTTCCAATCACTACGGTATGTTTTCCAGCCGTTTCTACTTGGTAACGTTCTAACAACTGCATAATTCCAAACGGAGTGGCTGGCAAAAACGTTTCCATTTCCAAGGCCATTTTACCAAAATTAGTTGGATGAAAACCATCCACATCTTTATCAGGGTGAATCGCCATCAATATCTTTTCTTCGTCAATATGCTTTGGCAAAGGCAATTGGACAATAAAGCCGTCCAAATTATCGTCTTCGTTCAAATCAGCAATCTTAGCTAACAATTCACTTTCTGTAATCGTTTCTGGCAAAGACACCAAAGTTGATTCGAAACCAATTTGTTCACAAGAACGTACTTTGCTGCCCACATACGTCAAGCTCGCGCCGTTATTACCTACCAAAACTGCGGCTAAATGAGGTACTTTTTCGCCATTGGCTTTCATTTTTTGAACCTCAACTGCAATTTCTTGTTTGATATCTTCCGATGTCTTTTTTCCGTCTAGTAGTTGCATTATTATTTAGTTTAGTTGTTTAGAATTTTAAATTGTTGAATTCTTAGAATCTAACAATCTTAAAATCCAATAATCTTAAAATCCAATAATCTTAAAATCCAATAATCTTAAAATCCAATAATCTTAAAATCTAGTAATCTATATTATCTCATCCCCGGCATACCTCCTGGCATTCCTTTCATTCCGCCCATCATCTTCATGAGGTTTTTACCTCCAGGACCTTGCATCATTTTCATCATTTTGCTCATTTGCTCAAACTGCTTCATCAATTGATTTACTTGTTCGATTTTAGTACCTGAACCTTTAGCAATTCTCGTTTTACGTTTCATATCAATCAAAGCCGGTTTGCTTCTTTCGACAGGTGTCATCGAATGGATAATCGCTTCAATATGTTTGAAAGCATCGTCTTCAATCTCCACATCTTTCATGGCTTTAGAAGCACCCGGTATCATTCCTACCAAGTCTTTCATATTACCCATTTTTTTTACTTGTTGAATTTGTGCCAAGAAATCATCAAATCCGAATTCGTTTTTCGCAATTTTCTTCTGTAATTTTCTTGCTTCTTCTTCGTTGTATTGTTCTTGTGCTCTTTCTACTAATGATACTACGTCTCCCATTCCAAGGATACGTTCTGCCATACGATCTGGATAGAACACATCAATCGCTTCCATTTTTTCGCCAGTACCCACAAACTTAATCGGTTTGTTCACTACTGATTTGATAGAAAGCGCTGCTCCACCACGAGTATCTCCGTCTAATTTGGTTAAGATAACCCCATCAAAGTTCAATCGATCGTTGAAGGTTTTAGCCGTATTCACGGCATCTTGACCGGTCATTGAATCTACAACAAACAAGGTTTCTTGCGGTTGAATTGCTTTATGAACGCGTTCAATTTCGTTCATCATTTCCTCATCCACTGCCAAACGACCTGCAGTATCGACAATCACTACATTAAAACCGTTGGCTTTAGCATATTTGATAGCGTTTTGCGCAATCTCCACAGGATTTTTATTTTCTGGTTCTGAATACACCTCAACCCCAATAGAATCTGCTACCACATACAATTGCTGAATTGCCGCCGGACGATAAATATCACAAGCCACCAAAAGTGGTTTCTTTCCTTTTTTAGTCTGTAAATAATTAGCTAATTTTCCCGAAAAAGTAGTTTTCCCCGAACCTTGCAAACCCGACATCAAGATTACCGTTGGCGCTCCCGAAAGATTAATTCCAGCCACATCGCCCCCCATCAATTCGGTCAATTCGTCTTTCACCAACTTCACTAACAATTGCCCTGGTTGCAATGTCGTCAATACATCTTGACCCATTGCTTTGTCTTTTACTTTGGCAGTAAAATCTTTGGCAATTTTAAAGTTCACATCGGCATCCAATAACGCTCGGCGCACTTCTTTCAAAGTTTCCGCTACGTTAATCTCAGTGATTTTTCCGTGTCCTTTTAATACGTGAAAGGCTTTATCTAATTTATCGCTTAAATTACTAAACATATTATTTACTTTTTTTGAAATGCAAAGATAAACTAATTCAATAATTAGGCAATTCAATACTCATATAATTGATTGTAAAAATCACTACTTACTAAAACAAAAAAACGACCTCTGTTCGAGGTCGTTTTCAATTATAATGAAGTTGCAATTTTACATTCTCTCCGGAACATTGATCCCTAACAAACTAAAAGAAGAAGCAATCGTATCGGCTACTTTTTTAGACAGTTGCACTCTGAATATTTTCTTTTCTTGGTTTTCTTCACCCAAAATAGGCACTGCCTGGTAAAACGAATTGTATTCGCGAACCAACTCATACGTATAATTGGCAATCAAAGCCGGACTGTGATTTTGCGCTGCATTCTGAATCACTTCTGGATACAGTTCGATTTGTTTCAACAATTCTTTTTCTTTTTCGTGTAAGTCGGTGGTTTTGGCTATTGCCGAAAAATCAAAAGTAGCTTTACGAATAATCGACTGAATTCGTGCATACGTATATTGAATAAATGGCCCTGTATTTCCAGCAAAATCAACCGATTCTTCTGGATTAAACAAAATGCGTTTTTTAGGATCTACTTTCAAAATATAATATTTCAAAGCACCCAAACCAATCGTGTTGTATAATTTAGCTTTCTCTTCTTCTGAGTAGCCTTCTAATTTGCCCAATTCTTCCGAAATAGTTTGAGCCGTACTCGTCATTTCTTGCATTAAATCATCGGCATCGACTACCGTTCCTTCACGGCTTTTCATCTTACCCGAAGGCAAGTCTACCATTCCGTATGATAAATGGTACAAGCTAGAAGCCCAATCAAAACCTAGTTTTTGCAAAATCAAAAACAACACTTTGAAATGGTAATCTTGTTCGTTACCCACCGTATACACCATACCTCCCACATCGGGATGGTCTTTCACACGTTGAATCGCCGTACCAATATCTTGTGTCATGTACACTGCTGTCCCGTCGGAACGCAAAACGATTTTTCTATCCAAACCTTCGTCAGTCAAATCAATCCAAACTGAACCATCTGGATCTTTTTCAAAAACGCCTTTTTCTAAACCTATTTGAACCACGTCTTTTCCTAATAAATAGGTATTACTTTCGTAATAAAAACTATCAAAATTAACGCCCAAATTGCTGTAGGTAGTCGCAAAACCATCGTACACCCATTGGTTCATCATCGCCCAAAGTGATTTTACTTCTGCATCTCCCGATTCCCATTTCAGCAACATTTCTTGTGCTTCTACAATGATTGGCGCTTGTTTTTTGGCTTCTTCTTCTGTTTTACCAGCCGCCATTAATTCGTTGATTTCTTCTTTGTAGGCTTTATCAAAGGCTACATAGTAATTTCCAACCAATTTATCTCCTTTTAATCCTGTAGAAGCAGGCGTTTCGCCATTGCCGAATTTTTTCCAAGCCAACATCGACTTGCAAATATGAATTCCACGGTCGTTGATAATTTGAGTTTTGTACACTTTTTTCCCCGAAGCTTTGATAATCTCGGCCACCGAATACCCCAACAAATTGTTACGAACATGTCCTAAATGCAAAGGTTTGTTGGTATTAGGCGAAGAATACTCCACCATTACCGCCTTGTCCGAAGGATTTGGCGTTACAAAACCATATTTTGCATCGTCTTTGATTCCGTTGAAGAAATTCAAGTAATACGAATCGGAGATCACAATATTCAAAAATCCAGATACCACATTAAATCGGGCTACTTCGGAAACATGCTCCACCAAATAATTCCCAATTTTAGTTCCTAATTCTACCGGATTACTTTTGACCAATTTCAACAAAGGAAAAATAACCATGGTAATATCGCCTTCAAACTCCTTGCGGGTAGCCTGAAATTCTAATTTATCAACGGATACTTCAAATAAATCTTGAATCGCTTTTGTTATAGATGGGGTAAGAATGTGTTGTAATGACATTGAATCTGTTTTTTTAAGAGTGCAAATATAAGGATTTCAGAAGGAAATAGAATAGCCTTTTTTCGCATCGGTTTTGGTACACTAAAAACCGAATGAATTGGAATCCATCAGCTTTTGAGTATGCTTTTTTTTTATCACATAGAGACATATAAAAATTACAAAATAAAGAACTAGATAGACGTTCTACTATTCACATAGCTATGTGGAAAATAATAGTATTTCTATACATCCTTATTAACTCAACAACCTATGTCCCGACGCTTCGGGATGTGATTAAATTTAGAAACTTTACTATATAAAAAAAACCATTAAGAAATTAAGGTTCATTAAGCACTTAATGAACCTTAATTTCTTAATGGTTTACATTCTGAAAGGCAATGATTAATGTACAAAAACTACCACTTAATAATAGCACTTGCCCAAGTAAAACCGCTACCAAAAGCCGCTAAAACAACTGTATCACCTGACTTGATTTTACCTTGTTCCCAAGCCTCCGTCAAAGCAATCGGGATAGACGCTGCGGTAGTATTACCGTATTTCATCACGTTATTATGCACTTGCTCGTCTTTCAATCCGAATTTTTTCTGAATGAATTGCGAAATTCTCAAATTCGCTTGATGCGGAATCAACATATCAATATCAGCCACTTGCAAATTATTGGCTTCCAAACCTTCATTAATTACCTCCGCAAAACGAACCACTGCATTTTTAAATACAAATTGGCCATTCATATACGGGAAATAACTTTCATCGTCTGGATTGTTGTCTTTCAAAATATCCGTTACCCATCGACCACCCATTCCTGGTGCTTTTACAATCAATTCTTCGGCATGAAGTCCTTCTGAATGCAAATGCGTAGATAAAATTCCTTTGGTTACATCTTCCTCACGACTCAAGACTGCCGCTCCTGCTCCATCACCAAAAATAACCGAAACCCCACGACCACGAGTCGTCATGTCCAATCCAGTGGATTGCACTTCGGAACCGATGACCAAAACGTTTTTATACATTCCAGTTTTAATGTATTGATCGGCCACAGACAACGCATACACAAATCCGGAACATTGGTTTCTAACATCCAAAGCTCCCACGGTGCGCAAACCCAAATCGCGTTGCACTAAAACACCTGGCCCTGGAAAATAGTAATCGGGACTTAAGGTCGCAAAAACCACAAAATCAATATCTTCTTTGGCTAAACCGGAACGTTCAATAGCAATTGCTGCCGCTTTGACCCCCATAGAAGTGGTCGTATCTTGGCCTGGCACAATATGGCGACGTTCCTGAATCCCCGTTCTTTCTTGAATCCATTCGTCATTTGTATCAATGATTTTAGACAAATCATCATTAGTAACTACATTGTCAGGAACATAAAATCCTAATCCTGTTATTTTTGAGTGGTACATACGTGAGTAGTGTATTAAATTTAGGGCTATCTATTCGATTCCAAAATCTAAAGTAATAAATAAATCGGATTTAGCCGACTTATAATGAATTTATTGAAACACGCACAGCAATTGACGTTCCTGCATCTAATAAAGATTCGTTCTCGAAAAATAAGGTTTGAGAACCTGAAGTGAAGGCGATCAAATAGTGACTGCCTTTAAAATACGATTGTTGCACAATACCTTTCAACAGCCCCTTCGGGTCCAACTTAAGTTGGTGTGGATAAACCAAATGTACTTTTCCATCCAGTTCCAAAGAATTAACTTCACCAAAAAGGGAGGCAATATAGTTCGTTTTTGGATGATGGTATAGGTTTTGAGGCGTATCCTTGGCAATGATTTTGCCATGCTGCATCACTATCGTTTCGTCCGAAAAAGACAAGGCATCCGTACTATCGTGGGTGGCGATGATACAGGTAATTTTCTTTTCTTTTAAATACTGAAATACATTTCTGCGCAACGCATTTTTCCGAAAGGAATCGATTTGGCTAAAGGGTTCGTCCAGCAATAAAATCTCAGGTTCTAAGGCCAAAACTCTGGCCAAAGCTACTCGTTGTTGCTGACCGCCACTCAAATATTTAGCTTTGACCTTGGCAAAATCGGTCATTTCAACCATTTCGAGTAATTCATGCACGCGGGCTTTCTTTTGATCGCGATAAATATTCGAAAGGAACTTACCTACATTTTCTTCCACAGTAATATAAGGCATCAAATCAAAATCTTGGGCCAAATATTTAATATAGTCTTCACCCGGAATCAAATTGTACTTAGGTCCTAAAATGGGTTGGTTCTTATAACTAATACTTCCCGAATCCAAATCATACAAACCATAAATCAACTTAAGCAAGGTACTTTTACCACAACCACTTTCTCCAATGACAGAAATATTCTGTCCTTGTTGCGCCACAAAACTAAGCCCATTGATAACGGCTTGGTCAATATACGTAAATGTAATATCCTTAAGTTCGAGCATAGTTCACTTTAAAGAAGCCAAATTTACAATGTTTAATTTGAATACTTCAATAAAAAAAGCTGCTCTATAGAAGAACAGCTTTTAATGAGACGTTATGAATAGTTAATTCCCATTTTTTGCATCTTGAATCATTTTTTCGTTGGCCGTAATAGCAAATTCTACTCGGCGATTTTGAGTTCTCCCCTCTGGAGTTTCGTTAGTTGCGATAGGGTCTGCTATTCCGTTGCCAACCGTTGCAAATCGACTCGCTTTTAAGCCTTTGGAAACCAAATACCATTTCACTGTTTCGGCTCTTTTTTGTGAAAGTGTCAAATTGTATTCTGGAGTACCTGTACTATCAGTATACCCAAAAATTTGGATATTCGTTTCTGGATATTCTTGTAGAATCGGAACCAGTTTATCTAAATTCTGTTGGGCTTGAGTCGTCAAAGTTGACTTGTTAGTATCAAAGCGAATCGCATTTTCGTTTAAAACCAAACGAATTCCTTCTCCTACTCGCTGTACTTCGGCGCCTGGCAAAGCTTCATCAATTTTTTTAGCTTGTTTGTCCATCTGATTACCAATAACACCGCCGGCAACCCCTCCAATAACACCGCCTAACACTGCTCCCATAGCACCTTTTCCTCCTTTTCCTGCATTATTCCCTATAATACCACCAATTACGGCTCCTCCAACGGTACCTATCACAGCTCCTTTTTGTGTATTACTAGCGTTTTTAACCGAGTCGCAACTGCTTACTAAACTTACTAAAATCAATACAACGCTACTTCCAATACTAATTATTTTTTTCATTTTTTTCTGAATTATACGATTAAACTGATCTAAAGATACAAGAAGAAAAAACAGTTCGAACATTCTCTAATAGAAAATCGACCAAATGCCAATTTGTCACTCCAAAGGGTTTTGGTATTCTATTTGAAAACTAGATTTTCATCAATTTAAACTTAAAATTTATACATTATGACAACTGGAAAAATTAATGTTTCGGTAGAGAATATCTTCCCATTAATCAAGAAATTTTTATACAGCGATCACGAAATTTTCTTGCGCGAATTGATTTCAAATGGAACGGATGCTACCCTAAAATTAAAGCACTTAACAAGTATTGGCGAAGCCAAAGTAGAGTACGGCAATCCCATTATTGAGGTGAAAATTGACAAAGAAGGCAAAAAACTGCACATCATTGATCAAGGTTTGGGGATGACGGCTGACGAAGTAGAAAAATACATCAACCAGGTGGCTTTTTCTGGAGCAGAAGAATTCTTAGACAAATACAAAGATTCGGCTAAAGATTCTGGAATTATTGGTCATTTTGGTCTTGGATTCTACTCGGCTTTTATGGTGGCTGAAAAAGTAGAAATCATCACTAAATCATTCAAAGACGAACCTGCAGCCCACTGGACTTGTGATGGTAGTCCTGAATTTACTTTGGAACCAGCTGACAAAACCGACAGAGGTACCGAAATCATTTTGCATATCGCCGAAGATTCTTTGGAGTTTTTAGAAGAATTCAAAATCAAAGAATTATTAAACCGTTACAATAAATTCATGCCGATTCCAATTAAATTTGGAACCAAAACAGAAACACTTCCTTTACCAGAAGGGGCTGCCGAAGACGCAAAACCAGAGACTATCGAAGTAGACAATATCATCAACAACCCTAATCCAGCTTGGACGAAACAACCGGCTGAATTAAACGAGGAAGACTACAAAAAGTTCTACCATGAGTTGTACCCAATGCAGTTTGAAGAACCGCTATTCAACATTCACTTGAATGTGGATTATCCGTTCAATTTAACGGGAATTTTGTACTTCCCTAAATTAGGAGCTGATTTACAAATTCAGAAAGACAAAATTCAGTTGTACCAAAACCAAGTGTTTGTAACTGACAATGTAGAAGGAATTGTGCCGGAGTTCTTGACAATGCTAAAAGGAGTGATCGACTCCCCAGACATTCCATTGAACGTATCGCGTTCAGGTTTACAAGCAGATGCTGCTGTGAAGAAAATCTCAAATTACATTACCCGTAAAGTAGCCGATAAACTAAAAGCCTTATTCAATGACAACCGTGCCGATTTTGAACAAAAATGGAACGACATCAAAATCGTTTTGGAATACGGAATGCTGTCTGAAGATAAATTCTATGAAAAAGCAGGGGCTTTTGTTTTGTACCCAACGGTAGACGACAAATACTTCACTTTGGACGAATTGAAAGAAAACCTAAAAGAAAAACAAACCGACAAGAATGACAAATTAGTCTTGTTGTATGCTAATAACAAAGAAGCACAACACTCGTACATCGAAATTGCGAAAGAAAAAGGATACGAAGTATTGTTGTTGGATTCGCCAATTATTTCGCACCTCATCCAAAAAATTGAAGGCGACAATAGCGAGATTAGTTTTGTACGTGTCGATTCAGACCACATTGATAATTTAATCAAGAAAGAAGACACGGCGATTTCTAAATTGTCTGAAGAAGAACAAACGAGTTTAAAAACCGTAGTAGAAACGATTGTGCCAAAACAAAACTACACGGTACAATTAGAAGCCTTAGACAGTCAATCGGCGCCATTCATTATTACGCAACCGGAATTCATGCGCAGAATGAAAGAAATGAGTCAATCTGGCGGTGGGATGTTTGGTATGGGCAACATGCCAGAAATGTACAACCTAGTGGTGAACACTAATTCTGATTTGGCTACCACTATTTTGAACACTGAAGACAAAACCACTCAAGAAAGCTTGGTGAAACAAGCCTTAGACTTGGCTAAATTGTCTCAAAACTTATTGAAAGGAGAAGCTTTAACGGCTTTTGTGAAACGTAGTTTTGAAATCTTAAAATAATATAAAATCTGTATAAAACAAAAAACCCTGCTAGTGACTAGCAGGGTTTTTTGTTTTAATTTCCAATAATTCCCGTTTCTTCTTTTTTATCCTTGTTCAATAAAATTGGAGTTTCTTTAGCCAATCGGTTCTTCGTTGGAATCTTATAATTAATGCTAAATCCAAAACGACGCGAATCCATTTTGTTACTCAACAACAAAGGCGTGTTGTAGGAGTTGAACACAAATCGGTTCGAGTTAAAAATATCATCCGCATTAATGGAAATAGACAACTGATCTTTCAAGAACTTTTTAGACAATGACAAATCCACCGTATTGTTGAACGGTTTATTAGCAATAAAATAATAGTAATTCCCTTTGGCAGTGATGTAACTAAAATTAGCTACAAACTTAATTTTGCTTGGCAACACCATTTGCGACATTACATTATATACCCAAAATCCTTTGGTCTCTATCGATGGGATTTGATGCAACTGATAAGCCGCATACACAAACAAAAAGTTCATCTGATCTGGATTCACATTCATTTTCATCGTTTCGACTAGGCCTTTGGTAAACAACATATACGGAATCGGCATTCCAATATTGAAATTATGAATCTTCACTTCAGGTACGTTTTCATTGGTATTGACCACCACATTGGAATTCAAATTCACTCTTTGGATCACTTGATTTTTAGCCGAACTCAAAGAATAGCCAATAAAGGCATAATCATACGCACTCAATTTGACTTCATAGTTGTCAAATATCGTAGGTTGCAAATTCGGATTTCCCATATAACCGATATTCGGATTTTGATAATTGGTATTGTTCGGATTCAAGGCTGACGTACTTGGCAACGTAATTTTCTTATTGTAATTCAAATTAAAGAAAACCGATTTGTTAAAATTGTACTGCGCACTCGCATTCGGAAAGAAACGAAACTGTTTGAAGGGCGTCAAATCAGTCGTATTCGTTTTTCCTGAAATGTTATAATCTTCGGCTCTACCTCCCAGAATAAAACTCAAACTCTTGAACTTTGTTTGCAATTCAAAATAACCGGCAGTAGTTTTTCTTTGGTAATCCAAATTAGTCACGCCTCTGTTTTGCGTTTGAAAAGACAATTCTTCATGCAAACTCCCAAAACTGAATTTTCCTTCGTCAGAAAAAGCAATAGGTTGCGAATAATCAAATTTGAAGTTGTAGTATTTTTGATCCGAGGAATTGTCCAAAACCGATACGGAATTCCCTAAAGAGTTCAATACGAAATCACTTTGATTGCGATTGAAATTGAATTTAAAATCCAATTTTTTGGTCTTGTCCTCAAAACGTTTTTGATAGGTCGCTACCGCGTCTTGACGCCAACCTTTGGTATTAGAATCGTCTTGAGTAGCATAGCCCGTTCCGCTAGCTAATGTGGTACTTCCGTTGTTGTTGTAATTCACATCGTAATTCAACAACAAACGATCTTTTTTCAAATCAAAGGTCACTGCCGATTTAATAAAATTCGTTCTATTGGTTCTATCGGCATCCGTTTTAGAAAGTAAGGTCTGGCTATTGTTTTCTTCTTTAATCAACGAAGTCCACATAGCGCTTTCTCTGTAGTTTTGTCCCATATTCAACTGCCAACCAAAGTATTTGTTTTTGGCATTCAACAAAACACTGTTGTTCACTCTCCATCGCAAACGATCGTAAGTAGTCACATTGGTACTATTGGTATAGGTAGCACTCAAAAAGTTCTTCGCATTTTTATTGGTAATAATATTCAAAATAGCACCACCCGAAGTAGCTGGAAATTCAGCACCCGGTTGGGTAACAATCTCAATTCTTTCAATGGCATTCGCCGGCATTCCTTCCAGAAATCCGTTCAATTCATTGGAAGAAATATTCAATGGTCTTCCGTCCATATACACGTCCAATTGTTTTCCTTGGTACATCATCCCTGCAATATCCGAAGCAATTAAACCCGGTAATTTTTTCAATCCTTCCAAAACAGACCCAGAACTCAAACTCGGCTGATTGGCAAAATCAAAAATAGTTCGGTCAGCGCGTTGCTCGACTGCTTTCTTAGTGTTGGTAATCGTCACTTCTTTTAATTCCTGCGCTTTTTTAGTATTCTCTTGGGCAGTAACTTGGAGTATAGTTCCAAAAAATAAAGCTTGTAAAATAAAAATCTTTCTCATTATAATAATTTCGTTTGGCTATTTAGACTACTACACTGTTCTTTTGTTACACTTCCAATTGAAGTTATTGGCAAAAAAAATAAAACTATGACAAAGAATACCGAACTTTGCCCACTGAAACAACATTCATTGTAGTATGACTTTAGAAATAGGAACTCCAGCTTTGCTTTTTTCGGCAACTTCGTTAATTCTGTTGGCCTACACCAACCGATTTTTAACCATTGCGAGTATTATTCGCGGACTTAAAAAAGTATACAAAGAGAAAGAAAATAGCATGATTTTATTAGAAATCAAAAACCTCAACTTGCGTCTGACGTTAATTCGTTACATGCAAATGGCAGGAGTATTGTGTTTGTTCTTGTCTGTTTTTGCTATGTTGTTATTGTTCTTTGAAGAGCAAGCCATCAGTCTCTATTTCTTCGGACTAAGTTTGTTAAGTCTATTAATTTCGCTGGGGTTGTCGTTTTGGGAAATCAGCATTTCAGTCAATGCGTTGCGTTTGCATTTGAGTGATTTATCAGAAATGGATCGAAAACAAATCAATTCCTAATGACTAACAGTTTAAAACTAAAAGGCGTTTTCCTTATCGGACTTGGAGCAACCAGTTATGGCATGTTAGCTACTTTTGTTAAAATGGCCTATGCTGAAGGTTTTACTACTCCCGAGGTAACTATAGCGCAATTTGTGTACGGAATTACAGGAATCCTACTCATCAATGCAATTCAAAAAGCTCAAAATAAAAACCAAGTTACCAAAGCGGCTCCAAAAACGATAGCACAACTAATGCTAGCAGGAACTTCGTTAGGTATGACCAGTGTTTTTTACTATTTAGCTGTGAAATACATTCCCGTTTCTATTGCCATTGTACTGTTAATGCAAACGGTTTGGATGGGCGTGCTATTTGAAATGCTACTCGAAAAGAAAATACCGTCCGCTCAAAAAATTATATCGGTTCTAGTGGTACTGATAGGAACGGCTTTGGCAACGAATATCATCGAAAATCAAATCGCATTCGATTGGCGAGGGATCTTGCTTGGGCTATTATCTGCCGCTTCATTTACCACTACCATGTTTACCGCTAACCGGGTGGGCATTGGTGTCTCATCGGCACAACGCAGTTTATTTATGTTGTTAGGTGGTGCCGTAATTGTCTTCGGATTTGCTATCTTCAATCAAACAGGAGATTTCCATTTCGGAATTTTTGCCAAATGGGGAATTGTCTTGGCGCTTTTCGGAACCATTATTCCGCCCTTATTATTCAATGCGGGCTTTCCGCTAACGGGAATTGGCTTAGGCAGTATCGTTTCGGCTTTAGAACTTCCGGTTTCGGTATTGATGGCCTATTTCCTTTTGAATGAAAACATCAACACTTGGCAATGGATAGGAATTGTGCTAATCATTCTGGCGATTGTCATTATGAATATCAATGATACCAAAAACTAACCCTTTGGAGTCACTATTCAATTCAGCACCTATTACACTCGACTTGCCAGATGCTGAGATCATCTATTATCCACAGTTTTTTGACAAAGAACAAGCGGATACCATCTATACCGAATTACTCCAAGAAATTGCCTGGCAACAAGATAATATCACTATTTACGGAAAAACCCATCCACAACCGCGTTTGACCGCTTTGTATGGCAATGAAGGTAAACCTTACTCCTATTCCAGTATCACGATGCATCCACATCCTTGGAATACCCTATTGCAAAAAATAAAATACTATATCGAAGCGACTACGCAATGCCAATTCACCACCGTATTACTCAATCAATACCGCGATGGAAAAGACAGTAACGGTTGGCATGCCGATAACGAAAAGGAATTAGGCACCAACCCCATTATTGCCTCGCTAAGCTTTGGTGTCGAACGGGTTTTCCAACTCAAACACAACAGTCTGGCGGATGCCAAAAAGAACATCACATTGGAACACGGTAGCCTCCTACTAATGAAAGGAAGTACCCAACATTTTTGGAAACACCAAATCCCAAAAACGGCCAAACCCATTGGCACACGAATCAATTTAACCTTCCGAACCATTAAATAATTGTTTATATTTGGATTCAAATCGTTCCAATATGCAAACAATTATTGATTATTTTTCGACTATTCCCTCTGCCCATCGTACCTTGATTTTAGTGGGCGGAATCACTATTTTTTGGTTAATTGAAAATGCATTTCCATTGTTTAATTTTAAATACCGTAGATGGCATCATGCAGGTATCAATATCTTTTTTACACTAACCACTATCATCGTTAATTTTTGTCTGGCTTTCATTTTATTACGAGTGGCAGATTGGTCCTATCAAAATAACTTTGGGATTTTACAATGGTTGCCTGAGATGCCAATAGGACTCTATACTTTGGTAGGGCTATTGCTACTCGATTTGATCGGTGCCTATTTAGTGCATCTCATCGAACACAAAGTAAAATTGTTCTGGCGTTTTCATTTGATTCACCATACCGATACTTGGATTGACACTACTACAGCTAACCGACACCATCCAGGTGAAAGTGTGATTCGATTTGTATTTACCACCTTAGGTGTTGTACTCGTTGGAAGCCCAATGTGGTTGGTGTTTTTATACCAAACGCTTTCTGTGGTGGCAACACAATTCAATCATGCCAACATTGCCTTGCCTAAAAAAGTCGATTTGTTTTTGAGCTATTTTATCGTATCGCCAGACATGCACAAAGTACACCACCATTACCTCATGCCCTATACCGATAGTAATTATGGAAACATCTTTTCTATTTGGGACAGACTGTTTGGGACTTTTATGGTTTTACCAAGAGAAAAAATCGTGTACGGGGTGGACACGCATTTACAACCTGAAGAACACAATGGTGTAAAGAATTTATTAAAAATACCTTTTCAGAAAAAAAAGTAAACTAAGGATATTCAACTAATTATTTTTTTTATTAATATTGATATATGATTTCAAATCAATAACGAATAACGAATAACTAACAACACTATTTGAATTATTTTCATCCGATGAAAAAGAGTAGCCGTAAAGAATTAAATTGGGAAGAGACGGAAAAATTGATGACTTTGGCCCTAGAAGAAAGAAACCCTTTTGAAATTATTAAAAAAGAATTTGGCATAGCCGAAAAAGAGGTTCTAGAAATTATGAAAAAGAAAATGCCCGCAGAAAAATTCGAAATGTGGAAAAAGAAAGCGGCAGCCAACAAACCAAAACCAAAACCAAAACCAGTAAAAGTCGATGATTTTGACGACGAATTGGATGGCAAATATTACATCAAAAACAAATTAGACTAAGATACAGAACTCCTGAAAAACAGGAGTTTTTTTATTCATTCCACAAAATCATGAGAAAAATCATTTTTACAGTACTGTTTACAATGCTAACTGCAACTGTATTTTCACAAGCCCCAGTTGCATTTACAAAAGAGGATATTGCCGTAAATGCCCTTTTAAAGGGTACCTTGTATACACCGACAAAGCAAAACAAAAAAACAAATTTAGTCATTCTCATTGCGGGTTCAGGACCAACAGATAGAGACGGGAATCAAAAAATGATGCCCAATAATTCCTTAAAATTGTTAGCCGAAGCATTAGCTAATAACGGCATTGCCGTTTACAGTTATGACAAACGAATCTTTGCCCAAATGGCTGCCGGTAAACTTGACGAAGCCAATTTATCTTTCGATAATTTTATTGACGATGCCAAAGCAGTGCTTTTGTATTTCAGAAATCAAAAAAAGTACCACACCATCACTGTGGCTGGACATAGCGAAGGAGCCTTAATTGGTATGGTGGCGGCCAATGGCAATGCTGATGCGTATATTTCAATTGCGGGTGCAGGTCGTCCTATTGATGAAGTACTACTGGAACAAATTGGAAAACAAGCACCTTTTCTAAAAGAAGAAGTTGAAAAAGACTTTGCCACCTTAAAAAGCGGGAACACCTTCGAATTAAAAAATCAAATGCTAGCCTCTTTATTTAGAGCGAGTGTACAACCCTATATGATTTCATGGATCAAATACAATCCGCAAACCGAAATCAAAAAATTACACATTCCAATCTTACTAATTAATGGTGACAAAGACATTCAAGTAAGTGTGAATGACACCCAATTATTGCACCAGGCAAAATCAGATGCTCAACTCAAAATCATACCCAATATGAATCATATTTTTAAAGAAATCAAAGGAGATGATACTGAAAACAAAGCGTCTTATACCAATCCCGATTTACCTATCAACAAAGAATTGCCATCAGTACTAACCGCTTTTATCCAATCATTATAAATTGTAACATTTATCCCAAAAAACATACTAATAACCCAATCTAAATAATTCAAAATGAAAAAATCAATTATTGCACTCGCTTTGGTGGCTTTTCTTTGGAACAGCAACACAATTAATGCACAAAAAAAGACAACAACATCTCAAGATATTAAAGTAGGTATCGATTTAATCGATGTAAAAGACGACAAGGTAAAAGTAACTGTACAGGCACCAAAAATAATAGCTGATAAAATCACGTACAGCATTCCTAAAATTGTGCCTGGAACTTACTCTGAGGATAATTACGGGAAATATGTTGAAAATTTCAAAGCCTTCGACACAAAAGGAACTGCATTAGCAGTTACTAAAACAGACGACAATACGTGGTCAATTTCGAATGCTAAAAATTTGGCTAAAATCACCTATCGAGTGAATGACACTTTTGATACTGAAAAAGGAGGAAGCTTTGGGACTGATATTTTTTCTCCTGCGGGAACTAATATTGATGCTGGAAATAATTTCATGATCAACACTCATGGGTTTGTAGGCTACTTCCAAGATAAAAAAGACCTTCCATATCAAGTGACAATCACGCATCCTGAAACACTTTGGGGAGCCACTTCTATGATTGACACTGATGCTAGTACAACTAAAGATGTATTCAACACACCGCGGTATGCTGAATTGGTAGAAAATCCGATTATGTATGCCAAACCCGATTACACTACTTTCAATGTAAACGGAATGGACATTCAAATTGTAGTCTATTCACCTTCTGGAAAAGTAACCGCAGAAAGCATTACTCCTGAAATGAAAAAAATGATGATTGCACAAAAAACGTTTTTGGGCAATATCAATGCAACCAAAAAATACAGCGTATTGTTGTACCTTTCTTCTATGAAACCAGATGATGCCAAAGGATTTGGCGCTTTGGAACACCCAACAGCAACCACAGTAGTTTTGCCTGAAATGATGCCTTTGGAAGAATTACAAAAATCAATGAAAGATGTAGTTTCACACGAATTTTTCCACATTGTAACGCCTTTAACCATCCATTCTAACGAAATTCAATACTTTGATTACAACGCACCAAAAATGTCACAACACTTATGGATGTATGAAGGAGTAACCGAATACTTTGCTAATTTGTTCCAAATCAATAAAGGTCTAATCGACGAAGCGGAATTTTATACACGTATGGCAGAAAAAATCGAACAAGCAAAATCCCTTAATGATAGCATGCCTTTTACAACTATGAGTGCTAACGTATTAAAAAGTCCTTACAAAGAACAATACTTAAACGTATACCAAAAAGGAGCTTTGATTGGAATGTGTATCGATATCATTATCCGTGAAAAAAGCCATGGCGAAAGAGGTATTTTGAACTTAATGCAACAATTGTCAAAAGAATATGGCGTACACAAAGCGTTCAAAGATGAGGAATTGTTTGCCAAAATTACAGCACTAACCTATCCTGAAGTAGGTAATTTTTTAAGTACGTATGTATCGGGTTCAACACCTATTCCTTACGATATTTTCTTAGCCAAAGTGGGTGTAAGCAAATCAAAAGAGAAAAAAGCGGGTAACGTATTCTTAAAAGGACAAACCCCATATATTACTGTAGATAAAGCGACCAAAGAAATTTTGGTGAGATCCAACACTGATTTAATTGATTTCTACAAAAACTTGGATTTGAGAGCTAACGATATTATAATGGCTATCAATGACAAAGCCTATACTTTTGACAACATCTACGAGATGATTGGCGAAAGTGAAAATTGGAAAGAAAATGATGCTATTACCATCAAAATCAAAAGAGACGGTAAAGAGCAGATTCTAACTGGAAAAGTAAGCTTACCGTATGAAGAAATAGAAGGTTTACAAGCAACTGATGCAACTAAAGCCAACTTAAAAAATGCTTGGTTAAAAGGATAAAAATAAATTTTTTTTTCCAAAATCCCAATTTAGAAATAGATTGGGATTTTTTTTGGAATTCAATCTTGCTTTCCAACAATTTTCATTATTTTGCGCCAAAATAAATCAACAATGAAAAAAATTAGTATCGCTTTCGTAACAATGACGCTATTGTTAGCTTGTTCCGAAAAAAAATTGGAAAACAATTTACATTTAACCGGAAATATCAAAGGATTAAAAAAAGGAACGTTATATGTACAACGTGTGAATAACAATAAACTAATCGCATTAGATACCATTGCTATTGACGGCAATTCAAATTTCGAAACCAATATCGAGTTAAAATCACCAGAAATGCTATACTTATTTCTAGACAGAGGAGTAAGCAATTCTTTAGATAATAATTTATTATTCTTTGCAGAGCCTGGAAATGTAAACATCGACACTAACCTTGAGAACTACATTGCAGATGCTAAAGTAACAGGATCTAAGAACCAAGATTTATATTACGAGTTTAAGAAAGTAGACAATCGTTTTCAAGAGGAAGAGCTTGGATTAATTGAGAAAAAATTCAACGCAATAAAAAGCAATAACGAAAAGGAAATAGCTACTATTACTGCCAAGCAAGAATCTAATATCAAAAGAAAATACTTGTATGCTACTAATTTCATCATCAACAACAAAGACTATGAAGTAGCTCCTTATCTTGCGTTATCTGAGATTTATGATATCAATATGAAATATTTGGATACCATCCAAAAATCATTAAGTCCTAAAGTTACCCAATCACTTTACGGAAAAAAATTAACCAAATACATTGCTTCTGTCAAAAAACAACAATAACATAGCAATCTCCAAAAAACAAAAAACCGTCAATAGCAATTGACGGTTTTTTTATACCTTTTATAAAATAAAAAAAACCATAACTTTCGTTATGGTTTTTTGGAGCCGGCGGAGGGACTCGAACCCACGACCTGCTGATTACAAATCAGCTGCTCTAGCCAACTGAGCTACGCTGGCAGCGTATTACGGGTGCAAATATAATTCTGAATTTCTATTTTCCAAAATAATTTGACACTTTTTTACCGTTTTTTTCGACTATAATTCGTTGATTTTAGCAATCAATTGATTAGCAGTTTGTTCCAATTCAACATTAATTTGTTTGAAGTGCGCTTTTTTGTTTTCAACGTTCTTAGCGTTTACTTTTGTAATCAAAACATCAAAAGCTGCAATAGCTTCATCAATCAAAGCATTAGTTTCTGGTGTTGGAACTCCTGAAGTTGAAATTTCGAACAAATAAACTGCTTCAATAATATCTCCTAAAACGTAGTTGATGTCTTTCTTTAAATTCTTAACGTTTGCCATTTTATTTTTAATTTTAATTTGCGTCTGCAAAAGTACACATAATCTTTCTATTCACTACTACGAAATGTAAATTTCTAAAATTGAAGCTTTTCCGCTCAATTGAAAAGTCGTTAGTGCTGCTGGAATTAAAACCGTGTCGCCTTTAGAATACAAATAGTTTTGTCCCGCCAATTCCAATTCAAAACTGCCCTCTACACACATATACACTGTGAATGTAACTCCTGTTTTTTGGACTTCCATCTCCCCTTCTAACGGAATAAATTGAGTAGTAAAATAAGGACAATCAACCACTGGATTAGATTGATTATTATTTTTTTGATAGTGCTTTTGCGACGATACTGTATTGTAATTAATCGCATCCAAAGCCAAATCAACGTGTAATTCTCGTAGATTTCCATTCGAATCGACTCTATCAAAATCATACAATCGATAGGTAATATCAGAGGTTTGCTGAATTTCGGCAACCACCATTCCAGCTCCAATAGCATGGACGGTACCTGTTTCTATAAGAAACACATCTCCTTGCTGTACCTTAATTTCATTAAGTGTAGTTAACAGAGTCTTCTTCTCTAAATGCGTTACATAAGTAGCCGCATTTATTGGCTCTTTAAAACCAACAATCAATCTAGCATCGACATCAGCCTGTACTACATACCACATTTCTGTTTTCCCAAATGAATTGTGACGTTGTTTAGCCAAGGTATCGTTAGGATGGACCTGAACCGATAAATCTTCTTTCGCATCTAAATACTTGAACAACAACGGAAATTGATTCCCGAAACGTTCATATACAGCTGTTCCTAAAATTTCACTTGGAAATTCGGCAATTACCGAGCTAATTGATCTCCCCGCAAAAACTCCATTGGCAATTGTACTCACATCTCCTTCAACAGTAGACAATTCCCAACTCTCCCCGGTTTGATTGGAAGTAATGGGTTTGTGAAGTAACGATTGTAGTTTTTCTCCTCCCCAAAGGCGCTCTTTAAAGATGGGACGAAACTGTAATGGATAAAGTGGTATTTTCATTTGTTTATAACCTAATTTGAGCGTTGCATCTATTCTGCAACTATTTTCTTAACCGCCTCAAGGGCTTTTGGGATGTGTTGCCCCGCTAACATACTATTAAAAAGCATTTGCACTACTCCCTTTGCATCTATAACATATGTAACTCGACCTGGGAGCAATCCAAGAAAAGCGGTTGGAACACCAAACAATTTTCTTATTTTTTTATCAGTATCAGACAAAAGTAAAAAAGGAAGTTGGTATTGAGCGGTAAATTTTTGGTGCGAAGACAAACCATCACCACTAATTCCAATGACCTCGGCTCCTAAATCTAAGAAGTCTTCGTATTGATCTCTAAAACTACAGGCTTCTGCAGTACACCCTGGTGTATTGTCTTTAGGATAGAAATAAAGCACTACTGGTTTTTTTCCTACCACAGATGTACTATCAAAAAGAGTTCCTTTAGCATCTATAGCACTAAACTGAGGAACAATATCACCTACTTGTATCGTCATTATTCTCCTTTATAAGTTACAAAATTACGGGGCGTTTCATACAAAACTACTTCTAAATCAAGTGTGGCTTGGATTCGTTTTCTAATTTTATTCCAAATCACCACCACAATATTCTCGGCCGTTGGATTCAAATCTTGAAATTCAGGAACATCCAAATTTAAGTTTTTATGATCCATCGCATCTTCTACCTCTTCCTTGATAATATCCGAAAGGATTTTAACATCCATGACATAGCCTGTTTCAGGATCGATTGGTCCAGTAACACTCACTATCAATTCATAATTATGTCCGTGAAAATTAGGATTGTTGCACTTCCCAAAGACGGCATCATTTTTTTCAAAAGTCCAATCTTTTCGATACAATCGATGTGCCGCATTAAAATGTGCTTTTCGTGAAATAGTAACTCTCATCTAGGATGGTGTATTTATAGTGTATGTTCTTCTAAAAAATGATAAAATTGGTCAAAAATAATTTGGAACCAAATCGTATATAAATCTGGATGATTCTGAATGTCGGCCTTCACAGCTTCAATAGGCATCCATTTCCATGCTTCTACTTCATCGGGGTTAATACTAGGATCCTCATTATAATACCCTATCATCACATGATCCAATTCATGCTCTGTCAAACCATTATCAAAAGGCGCCTTGTATATAAAATGAAACAATTCTTTCAACTCGGTTTGAAATCCCATTTCCTCAAATAAACGTCGGTTTCCCGCCTGAATATTAGTTTCTCCCTCTCGTTGATGACTGCAACAGGTATTGGTCCATAACAATGGTGAATGGTATTTGTGATGGGCACGCTGCTGCAACATGATTTCGTTCTTGCTATTCAAAACAAAAACCGAAAAGGCTCGATGCAACACTGCCTTTTCATGCGCTTCCATCTTTGGCATCAAACCAATAGGCTCATCCCTTTCATTCACTAATATAACATTCTCTTCTAACATACAATGATATTAATCGCCAAAAATACAAAAAAGATGTAGCAAGAACGCCAATTTTTAATTTTAGGCAAAGTTTAACTACTGTCTAACTAGTAAAATGGTATTTTTACATAGAAATAAGGGTAGCTCAAAATTCTAATAAACAAACACAAATGAAATACTATTTTTTATTACTCGTCCCCTTACTTATGTTTAATGCTTGTGGCCAAACAACCTCTCAAAAAAAATCCAACACCTCAACTATGTCAAATACCATTTCTAAACCTGAAAACCCATATTATTCCAATACCGACACCACAAAATTAAACGTCTCAGATGCCGAATGGAAAAAAATCCTACCGTCTGATTTGTATGCAGTAGCTCGTGAAGCCGACACCGAAAGGGCATTTACAGGAACCATGTGGAACGACGAAACAAGAGGAACCTATTATTGTGCCACTTGTGGGTACAAACTATTCCAATCGAATCAAAAATTCACTAGTAGTTGTGGCTGGCCTAGTTTTTTTGAGCAAGAAAACAAAGAAAGTATTGTATTCAAATTAGACAAATCCTACGGGATGATTCGCACCGAAGCGCTTTGTGGCAGATGCAACAGCCATCTGGGGCATTTATTCAATGACGGCCCAGAACCCACAGGCAAAAGATACTGCATGAATGCCATTTCATTGGATTTTGTTCCAAACGCAATCTCCAATCAATCTAATTCAAATGTAGCAACCATCACACTAGGAGGCGGTTGTTATTGGTGTGTCGAAGCAGTTTATGACAATTTAAAAGGAGTACAATCAGTCGTGTCAGGTTATGCAGGAGGAAATACAATTAATCCAACTTACGAAGAAGTATGTTCTGGAACAACGGGACATGCCGAAGTAGTCCAAATTACCTATGACAAAACACAAACCAATTTAGACGAGATCTTCAAGGTCTTTTTTACCGTTCACGACCCCACTACACTCAACCGTCAAGGAGCCGATGTCGGAACACAGTACCGTTCGGTTATTTTCTACAAAAACGAACAAGAAAAAAAAGAAGCGCAAAACGTTCTTGAGGCTCTAAAAAATGCTCATGTCTACGATAGTCCAATAGTAACCACTATTGAACCCCTTACACAGTTTTACAAAGCTGAGGATTACCATCAAGACTATTACAACAACAATAAGAACCAACCTTATTGCAAAATGGTCATCCAACCTAAAATTGAAAAATTCGAAAAATTATTTAAAAGCCGTTTGAAAAAAGAATAAAAAAACCGCATTTTATCAACAAATAAATTCCGTTTATCGTCTTTTTAAATTACGAAACACTGAAAAACATACATTTATAATACAAACATTTTTAAATCTATAGTTATGTATTATGAAAGACATTTTTGGGGAATGCATTTTTTTTGGTGGCTTTTTTGGATTGTAATGATAATCTGGATTTTCGCTACTCCTTATGATATTCCAAGACGAATCAACAGAAAACAAAATCCTATAGCCATTCTAAAAAAAAAATTAGCTAAAGGAGAAATTACTCCCGAAGAATATTACGAAAAGAAAAAAATTCTAGAAGACAAGGAGTAAAATAATTGTAATCAAATACTACAATTATAATAGTATATTTACTTTATAATTTCAAACAAATAGATCCCAGATGAAACAACTCATTCGTTTTACACTACTTCTTATTTTACTGAATTGCCATGCCATTGAAGCGCAAGAATCCAAACCTACTTGGGCACTTCTCAATTTTGTAAAAACAGACAGTATTAATCCCATTCTATCGCCTGATAAAAAACAGAACTTTGTATGTCCGGTAAGTACAAAAGAAGTGAATTGGGAAGAACGCAATGTACTCAATCCATCTGCGGTAGTAAAAGACAATAAAGTATATCTCATCTATCGAGCGCAAGACAACCAAATGACTTCTCGTTTAGGATTGGCGGTAAGCGAAGACGGTTTGCATTTTAAGAAAGAAGTTGAACCTATCTTTTACCCTGACAATGACAGTATGAATCAATACGAATGGAAAGGCGGAGTGGAAGATCCAAGAGTGATTGAATGTCCTGACGGAAGCTATTTCATGACCTATACGTCTTATGATGGTAAAGTGGCCCGACTCTGTTTTGCTACTTCCAAAGATTTGAAACATTGGACTAAACAAGGTCTAGTACTGAAAGACGAAAAATACAAAGACCTCTGGGCAAAATCAGGAGCAGTTGTAGGCGAAAGAAAAGGAAATAAAATTGTTGCCACTAAAATCAATAATAAGTATTGGATGTATTTTGGCGATACCGATTTGTTTATGGCATATTCAGACGATTTAATCCATTGGCAAGCCGCTGTCAATGACGAAAGTCAAAAAATGATTAGTGTACTTCATCCTAGAATGGGCTATTTTGACAGTCGATTGGTAGAGCCCGGTCCTTTTGCGTTAGTACAAAAAGAAGGAATTGTATTAATGTATAACGGCAGTAATGCGGCCAATTATAATACATCTGAATTACCAAAATTTACCTATGCTGCAGGACAAGCCTTATTTGACAAAAACCAACCCTATAAATTAATCGACCGTACTCAAAACCACTTCATTCACCCCGACAAACCCTATGAAAAAATGGGAGAGGTAAACGAAGTTTGTTTTGTAGAAGGATTGGTTTTTTTTAAAAACAAATGGCTGTTGTATTATGGTACTGCCGACTCAAAAATTGCAGTAGCGGTGCGCAAATAATAGTTCTTACTGTAAACTTCCAGCGATTTTTAAAGCACATTTTTCACCATCAATGGCTGCCGAAATAATCCCTCCAGCATAGCCTGCTCCTTCTCCACAAGGATACAGTCCTTTGATTTGCAAATGCTCTAAAGAAATTCCATCTCTCGGAATTCTCACAGGCGAAGAAGTACGTGATTCGGGCGCATGAAGAATCGCTTCGTTGGTCAAATAGCCTTTCATTGATTTACCAAATTCAGTAAATCCTTCTCTCAAAATCTGACTTAAAAACCCAGGAAATACCTGTCCCATTTCTACCGAAGTGGTACCAGGAACATAGGATGTAGTAGGAATAGTAGACGAGACTTTATTTTGAGTAAAATCAACCATTCGTTGTGCGGGAACACGTTGGGTTTGACCAGCCAAATGCCATGCTTTTTGCTCGATACTCTTCTGAAACTCCATTCCAGCCAGAGGGCCAAATTTGGCAAAAGAAGCAAAATCTTCTAACTTCAATTCGATAACAATCCCTGAATTGGCCGTAGCTTGATCACGTTTGGAAGGAGACCACCCATTGGTCACAACCTCACCTGGGCTAGTAGCACAAGGCGCAATTACTCCTCCGGGACACATACAAAAAGAATACATTCCTCTACCTCCCACTTGTTTCACAATCGAATACGGAGCGGGTGGCAAATGTTCTCCACGATAATCACAACTGTACTGAATACGATCTATTAACGATTGTGGGTGTTCTGCTCGCACTCCTAAAGCAAAAGGCTTGGCTTCAATCAATACTTTTTTGCGATCCAACAATTCAAAAATATCACGAGCCGAATGTCCTGTGGCCAATATGATTTTATTAGCCGCAATTGTATCCCCTTTTTGAGTTACCACGCCTTGGACTTCGTTATTTTTAATCAAAATATCAGTTACACGGGTTTCAAACAAAACCTGTCCGCCACATTCTATAATTTTTTCTCGAATATCCTGAATGATTTGAGGAAGTTTGTTTGTTCCAATGTGCGGATGAGCATCAACCAAAATATCGGGTGTTGCACCAAAAGCGACTAACAATTCTAAAATTCGAGTTACATCACCTCGTTTTTTAGAGCGCGTGTACAATTTTCCGTCAGAATAGGTACCTGCCCCACCTTCGCCAAAACAATAATTAGAATCTTCATTCACAATATGATCTCGGTTAATGGCTTTTAAATCACGACGACGACCACGCACCTCTTTTCCGCGTTCAATCACAATGGGCTTTAATCCTAATTCGATCAACTGCAAAGCTGCAAAAAGTCCCGCAGGACCTGCACCAACAACAATTACCTCTTGGGCATGAGCTACATTTTTATAATCAGGAAGTGCTATGGATGAATCTTGGAAAGCTTCGCCTTGCAAATAAATCAATACTTTTAAATTGATTTTAATGGCTTTTTGACGCGCATCAATAGATCGTTTAAGTATCGAAACATGTTGAATTTCATGAACTCCTACCTTAATTTGTTTGGATAAATACTGCTGAAGCAACAAGGCATCGGCAGCTATTTCGGGACTAACTTGAAGTACTAATTCTTTAGGCATAGGGCAAAGGTAGAAAAAGCATTGCTTTTTTATGGCATCTTTTTAAAAGGATTGCTTTCTTCAAAAGCTTTAAGAGCAAATGAAGCCAGCCAATGTTCTCCTTCATAATTACCATCCACTACTGAAGGCAAAGAATAATTCAAATGATAGTTTGCTAAAGGAATAAGATGTGAAAATAGTTTTGGATACTGATGTATCAAATGGAATAGGTTCCAAGATCGACTGAAATTTAATCCGTCCAAATGTACCAAATGCCCATCGGTTCTATCCGAAACTTTAGCCACCTCCCATGTGAATTTGGTATCAAAAAGAGATGGAGCAAATGTTTTGAGCCATTTCAAAAAATCAGTTCGAGGTAATATGCGCTGCATAATTCCAATTTCTTCCATACAAGGCGACAAGAAATCAGTCCCACTTGGTTCCCAATTAAAAGGACAATTTTCATCCTTTATGAATAAGCGAATCGCATTCTCCTTCAAACAATTTTGAAACGGCTGATTTTTAGTAAAAACAGCATAATCCCATGCAAGACTCAACCCAAACGCTGTGTTAGTATGAGTTCCAGCACGAACAGAATAAAGTAACTTGGGTAAAAATTCCATATATCTGTTTACTATCAAATCCGATAAAGGTTGTAAATTTTGCGCTAAATCTTTGGCATATGCATCTTGACTAGTAGCTAATTCCATCTGCAATTGTAGCAACCAAGCCCAACCATACGTTCGTTCAAAAGATTTTTCATGTGGTTTAGAAAGATAATCTATCTCTAATTGGATATTTTTTTGAGATAAATTCGTTTGTAGCTTATTTATGATTTCTTCTCTGTGCGATAAATTAGGAAACCGATTTAATAAATACACCAAACTCCAATGGCCATGCACCGAAGAATGCCAATCAAAACAACCATAAAAAGAAGGATGTAATTGTTGAGGCGGTGCTATTTCAGCACTATTGGCTAATAATTGTTGTAATTTATTTGGATATTCCTGTTGCAAACACTTCAAAGGCAAAGAAGCCAAATGATTAGCTTGTTCCACACTCAGTTCTTGTGAAAATAGTGACGAACAAATGAAAAGTACGGTTATCGTAAAATAGCGCATAAAATAAGTTTTGTCCAAATATAATACAATAAACTAAAGCACAACAAAAATCAAAGTTTGTACCTTTGCTTTTCAATTGCAAAAAATGGAAAGAAAAATTAAATTAATTTGGGATTTTAGAGGACCCGTAGCAGCAAAAACCGCCGAACATCATGAAATTCACCTCAAAGAATTCATCGCCATCGAAGAGTTAGCCCTCAAGATTACGGGATTTGAAATACTAAATGAAATGTACGCTATTGCTTATATGGTAGTCACTGACGACTATATGATTGCAGTACGCGATGCCTTAAAACCACATCGTGGAGAAATTTACCAAGAGTAACTCGTAGTAAACTAGTTAGCCACCTCGCTAATGAATTTAATACGCATCAAACGCAATTCGTCAATATCGTATTCTCCATCAAATTCTTTGAGCGCATCTTCAATTTTATCCGATTCGGATTCCATAAAATAATCATGAATCTCTTCTTGCTGATCGTCATCCAACAAATCATCAACCCAATACTTGATATTTAATTTGGTGCCCGAATACACAATCTGCTCCATTTCTTTAATCAAATCGTCCATAGACATCCCTTTGGCAGATGCAATATCGTCTAACGATAGTTTGCGATCGATATTTTGAATGATGTACAACTTATTAGCCGAATTAACTCCTGTAGATTTCACAACCAAATCATCTGGGCGAATAATATCATTATCTTCAACATAACGACTAATTAATTCCACAAAGGGCGCACCATATTTTTTAGCCTTCCCTTCCCCAACACCATGAATATTAATTAATTCATCTTGGGTAATCGGATATTTTAACGCCATATCTTCCAATGATGGATCTTGAAAAACCACAAAAGGTGGAACTCCTAATTTTTTGGCTACTTTTTTACGCAATTCACGCAACATTCCCATCAAAATTTCATCAGCAATTCCTGACGATTTAGCAGCAGTCACAATAGCATCGTCTTCGCTTTCGCTGTATTCATGATCTTCAGACATCATAAATGAAGTAGGATTTTTTATAAAATTCAATCCTTTATCCGTAATCTTAACGATACCATACGTCTCAATATCTTTAGCCAAATACCCTTCAACTAAAACTTGACGCAACAAAGCCATCCAATATTTTTCATCGTGATCGGCACCTGAACCAAAAAACGATTGCGAGTCTGTTTTATGTGCCTTAATTACGGCATTGACACGACCTATCAAAGTAAACACCACTTCTTTAGACTTGTATAAATGTTTGGTATCTCTAATTACTTCAAGCAATTGTACTACCTGATTTTTGGCTTCTACTTTGTTTTTCGGATTACGAACATTATCATCCATATCGGCTCCTTCACCTGTTTCACTATCGAATTCTTCACCAAAATAATGCAATAAAAATTTACGTCTTGACATCGAAGTTTCAGCATACGCCACTACTTCTTGCAACAATGCAAATCCAATTTCTTGTTCAGCAACGGGTTTGCCTGACATGAATTTTTCCAATTTCTCTACGTCCTTATACGAATAGTAGGCCAAACAATGCCCTTCACCTCCATCACGACCCGCACGTCCTGTTTCTTGATAATAACTTTCCAATGATTTTGGAATATCGTGGTGAATTACAAAACGAACATCTGGTTTGTCAATTCCCATACCAAAAGCAATAGTTGCAACAACTACCTCCACATCTTCCATCAAAAACATATCTTGGTGTTTCGCTCTAGTTTTAGCATCTAAACCGGCATGATAGGGTACTGCGCTTATTCCGTTCACCTGTAAAACCTCAGCAATTGCTTCTACTTTTTTGCGGCTTAAACAATAAATAATTCCCGACTTTCCTTTATTTTGTTTGATAAATCGAATGATATCCGATTCGATATTTTTTGTCTTAGTGCGTACTTCATAGTACAAATTAGGTCTATTGAAAGAGGCCTTAAAAGTAGTAGCATCTGACATATCCAAATTTTTCAAAATATCTTCTTGTACTTTCGGAGTAGCCGTAGCGGTTAACCCAATAATAGGCACATCTCCTAATTGCTTGATAATATGTCGTAAATTACGGTATTCCGGTCTAAAATCATGCCCCCATTCTGAAATACAATGCGCTTCGTCAATAGCAACAAAAGAAACTGTTACCGACTGAAGAAATTGCACATACTCCTCTTTAGTCAAGGATTCTGGAGCAACATATAATAATTTAGTGATTCCTGCAGAAATATCACTCTTAACCTGAGTAATCTCGGTTTTAGTCAAAGAAGAATTCAACACATGAGCAATACCATTCTCAGACGAAAGACTTCGAATAGCATCCACTTGATTTTTCATTAAAGCAATTAAAGGGGATACCACTATCGCAGTTCCTTCTTGAATTAAAGCAGGTAGTTGATAACAAAGTGATTTACCTCCTCCAGTCGGCATAATCACAAAAGTGTTTTGCTGATTAAGTATACTTTTGACAACTTGCTCTTGCAGTCCTTTGAATTGACTGAAGCCAAAATACTTCTTTAATTCTTTGTGGATATCAATTTCGTTTGAATTCATTCTTTATTATGTGGTATTTTGTATAAATTTGCATCACATAAAGATACAATTTTCTTTTACAAACACAAATTTAACTATTCTGTTTTGATAACTACACCAAATATTTTGGCTAGCGCCAAGAAAACCATACTCTCAGAGAGCCTATCCATCTCAAAACTAGCTGATTTTCTCGACAACAACTTTGCAGAAGCGGTTCAGAAAATTTACCAATCCAAAGGAAGATTGGTGGTTACTGGGATAGGGAAAAGTGCCATTATTGCACAAAAAATGGTAGCAAGCTTCAATTCGACAGGGACACCTGCACTTTTTCTGCATGCAGCCGAAGCCATTCATGGTGATTTAGGAATGATGCAAAAAGAGGATATTATCATCTGTATTTCCAAAAGTGGGAATAGTCCTGAAATTAAAGTGTTGGTTCCTTTATTGAAACGTTTTGACAACCTTTTAATTGCCATAACAGGAAACATGAGTTCTTTTTTAGCGCAAGGAGCTGATATTGTTCTTAACACAACTGTAGATAGCGAATCTTGTCCTAATAATTTGGCGCCAACGAATAGCACCACTGCACAATTGGTCATGGGAGACGCTTTAGCGGTTTGTTTAATGGAAATGCGCGATTTTAAAGCCGAAGATTTTGCAATCTACCATCCTGGAGGAGCTTTAGGAAAAAAACTACTACTCCGTGTCAAAGACATGCTTGAAAATTCCCTAAAACCAATGGTTGCTCCCGATGCACCTATCAAAAAAGTAATTTTCGAAATTTCAGAAAAACGTTTAGGAGTTACTGCTGTAGTAGACAACAACAAAGTAATCGGAATCATAACCGATGGGGATATCCGACGCATGTTAAACGATAGAGATTCTTTTGCTGATTTAACAGCCAAAGATATTATGACAAAAAATCCAAAAACAACCAATTCTGAAGCCATGGTAATTGACGCTTTCCAAGTGATGGAGAACTTTAAAATTACCCAACTCATTGTAGTGGATGACTCAGAATTTAAAGGCGTATTGCACTTACACGACATATTAAAAGAGGGAATTATATAATGGCAAAGAAAGATTTAAACGAAATGTCGTTTTTAGACCATCTAGAAGAACTACGATGGTTATTGGTTAGAAGCACAATCGCGATTCTAATTTTAGCAACAATTACTTTTTTTGTTAGCGATTATATTTTTGACGTTATAATATTTGGCCCTACAAGTCCCGATTTCATTACCTACCAATTTTTTTGTGATTTATCACACCAATTGGGATTTGCCGATAGTATTTGTGTAACCGAAATGCCTTTTATTATTCAAAACACCGATATGGAAGGACAGGTAAACATCTTAGTATGGACCTGTATTCTATCTGGTTTCATTCTTGGATTCCCCTATATTTTATGGGAATTATGGAAATTCATTAGCCCTGCCTTGTACGAAAAAGAAAGAAAACACGCCAGACTATTCCTATTCGTGTCTTCCATGCTTTTCTTTTTAGGAGTGCTTTTTGGTTACTTTGTGGTAGTGCCAATGTCCGTCAACTTTTTTGCCACTTTCAAAATAAGCGACGTAGTCAAAAACCAGTTTAGCATTGATTCGTATATCGGAATGGTGAAAACCAGTGTAGTAGCCAGTGGGTTATTTTTTGAACTGCCAATCATCATTTATTTCCTAACTAAACTAGGATTGGTAACCCCAACTTTCTTGAGAAAATATTGGAAATACGCTGTAATTATTATTTTAATTGTAGCCGCTATTGTAACACCTCCAGACGTAGTAAGTCAAACCATCGTGGCGATCCCAATGTTGATTATCTACGAACTAAGTATTTGGATTTCTAAAGTTGTAACTCGAAATAAAAACAAAGAAAATGGCTGATATCGTTCAAGAATTTAACGACTACCGTTCTAAAATGAACGAAAAGTTATTGGCAGACAACAATAAAATTGTCAAACGCATTTTTAATTTGGACACCAATGCCTACGCTGAAGGTGCTTTGGATGTTAAAACCAAAGAACTGTTAGGACTTGTAGCCTCTGCTGTTTTGCGTTGCGACGACTGTGTCAAATACCATTTAGAAACCAGTTACAAAGAAGGAGTAACCAAAGAAGAAATGATGGAAGCTATGGGAATTGCTACTTTAGTAGGCGGAACCATTGTAGTCCCTCATTTGCGTAGAGCCTATGAATTTTGGGAAGCTTTAGAGAATAATTAAATAATGTAACAAGGTAAGAAGGTATAAATGTAACAATGAATCAATTGCTACATTTTACTAATTGATTAATTTACACATTTAGAAATGATATTAAGAGCAGACAATTTAATCAAAACCTACAAAAACCGTAGTGTCGTAAAAGGGATTTCAGTAGAAGTAAACCAAGGAGAAATCGTAGGACTTTTAGGTCCTAACGGAGCGGGTAAAACTACTTCTTTTTATATGATTGTTGGCCTAGTCAAACCTAATTCAGGTACGATTCACTTGGACAATCTGAACATTACTGATTATCCAATGTACAAAAGAGCACAAGCAGGAATTGGTTATTTAGCTCAAGAAGCTTCTGTTTTTAGAAAATTAAGTATTGAAGACAATATATTAAGTGTACTGCAATTGACTAACTTATCGAAGGCAGAACAAGAAGCCAAGATGGAAAGTTTAATTGCCGAATTCAGTTTGGAGCACATCCGAACCAATCGAGGCGATTTGCTATCCGGTGGAGAAAGACGCCGTACCGAAATTGCACGTTGTTTAGCTACTGACCCTAAGTTCATCTTATTAGACGAGCCTTTTGCAGGTGTGGACCCCGTAGCGGTGGAAGACATTCAGCGTATTGTAGCGCAATTGAAAAATAAAAACATCGGTATCTTAATTACTGACCATAACGTACAAGAAACACTAGCCATTACTGACAAGACCTACTTGATGTTTGAAGGAGGAATCCTAAAAGCTGGAGTTCCTGAAGAATTAGTAGAAGACGAAATGGTACGTCGCGTATATTTGGGACAGAACTTCGAATTAAGAAAGAAAAAATTAGAATTCTAATACCTTATTTTTTGATATTTTTACGTCTGTTAGAGTGCTCTTTTATAAAAATTAAACGTCGATTTACGCTAACCGATTCATTTTTTTAAGTGCATTATTCGCTACCGAAAGCAGTACATAGAACACAATCACTAAAGGAATCCCAGCATACTGAAAAAACGCCAACAACAAGAGTGAAGCTACTAAAAAACCTATTTGTAGTGCATTCTTCTGCATACTAAACTTCTTGATTTTTAAAGAAAATAAAGGGATTTCAGCATTTAACAAATATACACTCAACAAAGTAATCACTACTAATACCCACGGATTAGTTAGTAATTCTAACATTAAAAAAGAGTCCGAATATTTCACTACCAAAGGTAAACTCAAAATAAATAACGCATTAGCTGGTGTAGGCAGGCCAATAAAAGAATCCGTTTGACGGGTATCAATATTAAAATTAGCTAAACGATAACACGATCCTAAAGCGATCAAAAATCCTAGAAACGGAAACGGTTCAATGGTCCAGCCTAACTTTGGATAACTACTTGAACTACCTAGCAACTGGAACATTACAATCCCAGGCACAACACCACTAGTCACCATATCAGCTAAGGAATCCAATTGCAATCCTAACGGACTGGAAACTTGAAACAGACGTGCGAAAAAACCATCAAAAAAATCCAAGAAAATCCCCAAGCTTACAAAATAAAAAGCCATTTCGAAATCGTCGTTCAACGCAAATACCATAGCAATACAGCCACAGAAAAGATTGAGCAAAGTAATCACATTAGGGACGTGTTTTTTAATAGTCATCATAATATAAAGTATACAGATCGTTGAGAGCAAATTTAATATAATAAATTCAAGCACGAGAGATTTAGACGCCATTTTTCATTCAGTACTTTACTTTACTATTATTTACAACTCAGAAATAGATTCACTTTATAAAAAAGATTATTTTTGGCAACAATACAAACATTGCTCATTAATCTACTATGATGAAGAATCCCGTGCTAAAAAAAATAGTCTTTTTTGCCCTTTTTTGTTGGAGTATCCAAATCGGTTTTGCTCAACACATACAGCTTTCCAAAGAAGCCAAGGCAAGTGTACTTACTTGCGGAACGGGAAATGAAGTCTATGCTTTATTTGGTCACACCGCCATCCGAATAACAGATACTTTTACTGGAATTGACATTGTGTATAATTATGGCGCATTCGACTTTAGCACTTCTAATTTTGCCTTAAAATTCGTTAAAGGCAACTTGCAGTATTTTGCTGTAGCCAATTCATATGCTGATTTCATTGCGAATTATACCTACGAAAAGCGCTCTGTTTACGAACAAGAACTCAGTATTTCGGCACCACAAAAACAGCAATTATTTGACAATCTAAACCAATCCCTACAATTAGAGAACCGAGAATACACCTATAAATTCATTGACCAAAACTGTACTTCTATGGCGGTGGACGTAATCAACCGTTCCTTAAATCAAAAAGTAATAGTAAAAAAAGGAGATACGAATAAAAGCTACCGAACCATATTATACCCCTACTTTGACCACCATTTTTACGAACAATTAGGAACAAGCATCATCTTTGGCACAAAAACCGACCAATTGGGCACTGCTATTTTTCTTCCTTTTGAATTCAAGAAAAGTCTTGACCAAATCAAAGTAAACCAACTTCCTATTGTAAAAGATAGCAAAACGGTATTGGAATTTGAACCCGAGCACAATTCTTCTTGGTGGAACAATCCCTATACTTACTTACTCTTTTTAGGACTAATTTTAATCTTGAATAAAAGTAGTATTGATGCAATTTATCTAACAATAATGGCAACTCTAGGAGTAGCATTTGTCCTTTTAGGAATATATTCTACCCACTTAGAGCTCGCTAATAACTACAACATTTTGTTGTTCAATCCAAGTTTGATTGTTTTATTATATTTTGCTAAAGGAAATAATAAAAAAGGAATAAAATACACGCTTTGGTTCAACTTCATTGCGTTAAGTAGTTATACACTTATCCTAATCAATAAAGCCCACCTCTGGATTGTAGCACCATTAATCGTCACTAACGGGCTTATTCTCGTACGCCGATTTTGGAAAAAATAACTATAAATTTACGAAGTACGATTCACAAATAACCAACAACTGACAACCGATAACCGAAACTACTTCCCAAAGAAATCCTTCAAAATTCTAGCGGTAAATAGTCTAGCGCCTGCATCGTTTAAATGCCCACAAGAAGAAAAATACTGATCGCCTTCAACCGCCTTTTCATAATTATAGATCTCAGGATATTTGGATTTCACTTTATCAAAATAATCCATCCCCTTCACATTAGAACACATCGGAGTCATCAGGGCAATTAATTGAATATGATTCGCTTTACAAATAGCCTTGATTTCCTTGTAGTATTTATTGTCTAACGGATTCAAAGCACGAATATCATTCTTCATATTTCCTTTCTTCTTACCACTCAAAGGGTGATACCCCAAATTTTCCAAATAATTAGTAGGAACACCACGCCAACTTCGGTTCATTTCACGAAAGCCAATTTTAGCATCAAAAGCCACATAGCGATAAAACGGAATATAATACAACTTCCAAAAGTCAGCCTCTTGAGCAAAATGATCTTTGATAATTTTAGAATCATGAAGATACGGTAAGAATTGAGCAGAGATTCCGGCATCACGTGTTTCATTGGCCAAATTCATATCTGTTTCCAATAGCAATTTTTTAATCACAAAATGACGCTCTACCATCAATTTTAACAACAAAGAGGCCTCAAACAAATGCGAAGCACTCATGCCGTAGTTGAACGTCTTAATCCCCTTTTCTTCAAACAGAGGCGCTACAAAATGATTATTGGCTCTGGATGAACCTAAAAAAACGACATCATACTGCTGCGGACGAGCGTGATACACATACTCAATTTTCCCCCTGGTGGAAGATTGCTGAAAAATTGTGGTATACACCCAATCCAAAACCACTGCTAATAGCAGAACAGTTACTAGTACGAAGACAATTAAACGTATAAATTTTTGCATTAAAACTGAAAATAAATAAATTCTTTATAGTCCGAAAAAGTGCCCAAAGCCAAAATGGCAGCCAAACACAATACTAATTTCAAACCACTATACTTTCCTGAAATAGGTTCTACTTTGGTGCGAGAATTCCATTCTACTACTACAAAAGCACCAATTAAAAACAACAATTCATAATTGTACCGTTCATTTTTTAAAAACTGTGAAACAAAATGCTGTTCTGTAAAAATTCGTTGAATATAGTGCAATGCCTGTACAATCGAATTGGCCCTAAAGAAAATCCATGCCAAACAACTCAACAAGAAGGTAGTCAGAATACTTGCTAGAACACGCACCGAATGCCAATCACGAGTCAACACTACCGTTTCCATATTGGTACGATTCTTTTTCAAAACTAATAAGGGTAAAAAGTAAACCGCATTGATGAATCCCCAAGCAATAAAAGTCCAATTGGCTCCATGCCAAAAACCACTCACCAAGAAAATAATAAAGGTATTGCGAATTTTCATTCCCATACCGCCACTACTTCCTCCTAAAGGTATGTACAAATAATCTCGGAACCAAGACGAAAGTGAAATGTGCCAACGGCGCCAAAACTCGGCAATATCTCTCGAAAAATAAGGATAATTAAAATTGCGCAATAAATCAATCCCAAATAGCTTCGACATCCCTAACGCCATATCCGAGTAACCCGAGAAATCACCATAAATCTGAAAGGTAAAATAAACCGCTCCTAAGATCAAGGAAAGCGAATTCATATTGGGATAATAATCAAAAATTGCATTGGCATAGGTCGCACACGTATCGGCAATAACCACTTTTTTAAGTAGTCCCCAAAGAAATTGATACACCCCTTCTTTAGCTTTCTCAAAATCAAAATGACGTTTAATTTTTACCTGAGGCAATAAATGAGTAGCTCTTTCAATAGGCCCTGCAACTAATAACGGAAAGTAACTCACAAAAAGAGAGTAATCTACAAAATTGGTCTCGGCCTTGATACGCTTCAAATAAATATCAATGACATACGACAAACCGTGAAAAGTATAAAAAGAGATCCCAACAGGTAACACCACATTCAACAACAACGGACTAGTAGATAGCCCTACAGCATTCAAAGATTCAGAAAGCGAACTAGCAAAAAAATTATAGTACTTAAAAATACCTAAAAAACTTAGATTAACGGTGATACTCAACCAAAACCAAAACCTTCTTCCCTTTTCAGTTTTACCTTTTTCAATTCGGAGACCCGTGTAATAATCCAAGAAAGTAGAAAAGACCAACAAGAACAAAAAACGCCAGTCCCAACACGAATAAAAATAATAACTCGCCACAATCAGCACCGCGTTCTGACTGCTTTTTGTTTTATTAAAAACAAACCAATACAACACAAATACTATAGGCAAAAAAATCGCAAAGGATAACGAATTGAAAAACATAAACGATATATCGAATTTGAAAAGCGTAAAATTAAGATTTATTACTATTAGAAACTAATTAATGTCCGATTTACGAGGTACTATATACGATTTATCAATGTAGCAATGGAACAATTTTTAATCTAACTACTTGATTTTCATTATTTTTTAATAACCAAACACACTTACCTACCTACCCTTCCATAGAGCAAAGCGTCTTTTTTATAAAACCTTATATGACTTATATGGTTTAAAATTTACGAGGTACGATTCACGAACTACAAGACGTTCCCCTCTATAGAGGGGCTAGAGTGTGTTTTTGATATACGATTTACGATATACAAAGTTCAATATTCAACATTCGAATAACGAATTTTGAACAACGGACCGAAAACCGAAAACTGACAACAAAATAAAACTTCGTGCCCTAGCACCTTCGCGGCTACAAACAAAAAAATCCCCAGAGCAAAACACTCTAGGGATTTATATCAATTTGCAAACAATTACTTCTTACTTATCCAAAACAGCAAACGTAGAATTCATACTTTTGAACTCAGGTACAATTTTTTTCATCTGGGCAACAATAGCATCGTTATCAAACACATCCGAACCTGTTATCAATTCAATAATATCTTGATGTAGGTCTTCAAATTCTTCTTCCATCTCCTGGGCAATCATAATCTTCTCATGATGCGTCGGAATACTTTTAGCAGTATCATTCAACAACTCTTCATATAATTTTTCTCCCGGACGAAGCCCAACCACATCAATTCTAATATCTACGTCAGGTGTAAATCCTGCCAACTTAATCATTTTACGAGCTAGATCATATATTTTAACTGGTTTACCCATATCAAAAATATAAATTTCACCTCCATTACCCATGGCACCAGCTTCCAAAACCAACTGACATGCTTCAGGAATTGTCATAAAATAACGGATAATGTCTTTATGTGTAATGGTTACCGGACCTCCCGCTGCAATTTGTTTGGTAAACAACGGAACTACAGAACCATTCGACCCCAATACATTCCCAAAACGGGTAGTAATAAATTTAGTAACTACCCCTGTATTATTTTTCTTGTGTTTCCATTGCAACGATTGCACATACTTCTCAGCAATACGTTTACTCGCCCCCATCACGTTGGATGGATTCACAGCCTTATCGGTAGAAACCATTACAAACTTAGCCACACCGTATTTACAAGACAAATCTGCTAAGTTCTTAGTTCCTTTTACATTAGTAACAATGGCTTGTGCAGGATTTCCCTCCATCAAGGGCACGTGCTTGTAGGCCGCTGCATGATACACCACCTGAGGGTGGTAAATAGAAAAAACAGATTCTATTGCTTTTTTGCTTCGCACATCGGCAATGACACTATAAATAATGGTATTGGTTTCTAATGTTTGAGTTTCTAATGTCAATTGATGTAGTGGTGTTTCAGCTTGATCCAACATCAAAATAACCTTAGGTTCAAAAGTCAAAACCTGCCGTACAATTTCACTACCGATAGAACCCGCAGCTCCTGTAATTAAGACGGTTTTATCTTTCAACTGCCTTGAAATGGACTTATCGTCTAATACAATTGGTTTACGCTCTAGTAAATCTTCAATCTGAATGTTTTTAATCTTTCGAGAAATCTCTTTCTGATTTTCCCAATTGGTAATCGGAGGCACCGTAAAAACCTTATAATTGAATTCCAAACATTGATCTACAATTTGAGTTTGCTCTTCTCTTGATAAACTTTTATCTGCAATAATAACACCTTCAGCACCTATGGAACGCATCAGGGCAGGCAATTTTTTCTTTTGTACCAGTATCGGTAAATCCAACATACGTTTAGATGCATTTTGGTTATTATGATCCACAAAACCAATCACCTTAAAACGAGCAGGAGAATCAAGACTTAAAGCATTAGCCACTGATATGGCATTAGCATCTGTCCCATAAATAATAGTACGAACTAATTGCTCTTTAGAATTGTCTGAAAAATACAATTCGAACATCCGTTTAACTATAACACGGTACAAAAACAATCCGCAAAATGTTAGAACAGTATTGATGAACAAGGCCGTATTTAAAAAGGCTTTTTCTTGAAAATTCAACTCATACAAAACATTGAAAAGCAAGAAAAAAACCAACACAGAGGCCTGTGAAAACAACAATTTAACCGCGTCAATGTAAGAAGAATGACGAATAATTCCAGAATAGGTCCTAAAAAGCCAAAACGAAAAGACATTAATAATCAAAAAAAAGAAAATCAATTCTTTCCAATACGGTGTAATAAAAAAATGCAACCCTGTTCCTCTAAATAACAAAAAACTAAATAAACACGAAGTAACAAGTACCGAAAAATCGATAGATAAAATAATCCATCGAGGCAAATAGTTTAGACTACTGATATTAAACCTCAGATTTTGTCTTGAAAAGTAGGAAGTAGTATTAGTTTCTTTTACAGACATATTGGTATTCAAATAACTAAGTTTTAAATATTTTTTGAACCAAATTTAATCGGATACAAACCAAATGTAAACAAATTAAATGGAATAAAAAAGCAATTTAAAATAGATTTATTTCAACAAAATCTTACAATTTATGTTTCAATAATCCTAAAAGATAGTCTCCATAACCAGACTTGCGTAGGGGTTCGGCCAAAGCTTTCAATTGATCAGTCGTTATAAAACCTTGACGCCAAGCAATTTCTTCAATACAACCTACTTTTAAACCTTGGCGCTCTTCTAACACTTGAACAAACTGGCCAGCTTGCATCAAACTAGCAAAGGTTCCCGTATCCAACCAAGCCGTACCGCGGCTTAAAATACCCACTTTCAGCTTTCCTTGTTTAAGGTATTCTTTATTCACATCCGTAATCTCATATTCTCCTCGGGCTGAGGGCTGAATGTTCTTCGCTATTTTCACTACCGAGTTATCATAAAAGTACAAACCAGGTACCGCATAATTGGATTTAGGCGCCAATGGTTTTTCTTCTATAGAAAGGGCCTTATTGTCTCTATCAAATTCCACTACACCATAACGCTCTGGATCCGAAACATGGTACGCAAAAACCACCCCCCCATCAGGCTTGGTATTGGATTGCAATAATTCTTGCATGTGCGCCCCAAAGAAAATATTATCTCCTAATACTAAGGCCACCGAATCATTGCCAATAAAATCCGCACCAATCACAAAAGCTTGCGCCAATCCATTAGGAACAGCTTGCTCAGCATAACTAAATTGACATCCAATATCAGAACCATCACCCAACAACTTTTTAAAGTTAGGCAAATCATGTGGTGTCGAAATAATCAATATTTCATGAATTCCTGCCATCATCAAAGTTGATAACGGGTAATAAATCATCGGCTTGTCATAGACCGGCATCATTTGCTTACTCATCGCCAACGTCAAGGGATGCAATCGAGTCCCAGAACCACCGGCTAATATAATTCCTTTCATAGGTTCTAATTTTACGAATTTTCGCGAATTACGCTAATATATCGAATTGCGCGAATTAATCTATTTTTTTAAGTTTACTATTCTTTTATAAGTTAAGGATGGGGTGCCAAAATTAATCAACATTCCCAACTCCATATTCGTACATTTTAAATAATTCTGCAGTTGAGCATTAAATACCGAAGGTAGCTGAGCTACTGCTTTCAATTCAACAATGATGCTATCATAGCAAACAAAATTTGCTCTATAGTACTTTTTTAATTGTACCCCCTTCATAATACAAATTCAATTGTACTTGTCTTTTGTAGGGAATATTTTGAATGACAAACTCTTTTTCTAGAACTTCTTCATACACTGCTTCTAGGAATCCAGGACCTAATGCCCGATGTACTTTCATACAAGCGCCAACAATAGCATAGCTTTCGTCTTTATAGAGTATTTTGGAGGGGGCATCCATTATTAATTCGTGTTAATTCGCGTCAATTCGTGATCATTCGTTTTTAATTCGAATATTGTTTCTCATAGTAACTCGCATACGCTCCCGAAGTCACGTTGTCCAACCATTTTTGATTCTCTAAATACCAATTTACGGTGCGTTCCAATCCTTCTTCAAAAGTAACAGAGGGTTTCCAACCCAACTCTTTATTGATTTTAGTCGCATCAATCGCATAACGCAAATCGTGTCCTGGACGGTCTTTGACATAGGTAATCAATTGGGCGGAAGTACCTGCAGGACGCCCTAGTTTGTCGTCCATGATTTGGCATAGTAATTTCACCAAATCAATATTTTGCCATTCATTAAAGCCTCCAATATTATACGTATCGTGATTGATTCCTTTGTGAAAAACCAGATCAATCGCTACGGCATGGTCCTCTACGAATAACCAATCGCGGGTGTATTTTCCGTCGCCATAGACTGGCAAAGGTTTGTTGTGAATAATATTATTAATAAATAACGGAATCAATTTCTCTGGAAAATGAAAAGGTCCGTAGTTGTTGGAACAATTGGTCAACACATACGGCAGGCCATAGGTTTCACCATAGGCACGTACAAAATGATCCGAACTCGCTTTCGAAGCCGAGTAAGGCGAATTAGGGTCGTAAGCTGTAGTTTCTGTGAATAAGCCTTCAGCACCCAAACTACCGTATACCTCATCGGTACTGATGTGGTAAAAGCGTTTGTCTTCGGCAGTGTCTTTCCAAATCGTTTTAGCGGCATTCAACAAATTCATGGTTCCAATCACATTCGTTTTCACAAACGCCAAGGGATCAGTAATCGAGCGGTCCACATGCGACTCTGCCGCTAGGTGCAACACCCCATCAAACTGATGCTCAGCAAACAAAGCATCAATAAAGGGAGCGTCTACAATATCCCCTTTTACAAAAGTATAATTAGGCGCCTTTTCAATATCCGCAATATTTTCTAAATTCCCTGCATAAGTCAAGGCATCCAAATTAAAAATCTGATAATTAGGATACTGATTCACAAAACGTCTCACCACATGAGACCCAATAAATCCGGCGCCACCGGTGATCAATATTTTTTTCATTTCTATTTACAAATTTCTCTAATTAAACGAATTAACCCCATACATTTCTCCAAACTCTCTCGATACTCCGGAACGGCAACCCCAAAGGTATTTTTTATTTTGGATTTATCCAATAACGAATAATGCGGTCTACGTGCTGGAGTAGGATAATCCGAACTTGGTATACCCGAAATAGCACAATCAAATCCTCCAAGGGCTTGAATCGCTACAGCAAATTCATACCAACTGATTTCGCCTTCATTCGAAAAATGATAGATACCTGCTTGCCAATGCGAATGCGTAATTATAGTTAGGATCGCTTGTGCTAAATCAGCCGCATAAGTTGGGCTCCCTATTTGGTCATTTACTACATTGAGACTATCGCGTTCCTGCATCAATCGGCTCATCGTTTTGACAAAATTATTCCCAAAACGAGAATACACCCAGGAAGTCCTAATAACAATTGCATCTGGATTTTCTCGCATACAAGCTTGTTCACCAGCCAATTTGGTTTGTCCGTAGACATTAATTGGATCCGTAGGTGCCTCTTCGGTCAGCGCAGTACTGGAGTTGCCATCAAACACATAATCGGTGGAAACATGCACCAATTGACTTCCATTAGACTGCGTCCATTGTGCCAGAACAGCCACCGCTTGATGGTTCAATACATCCGCTAATTCTATCTCCATTTCCGCTTTATCGACCGCAGTATAAGCCGCACAATTAATAATAATTTGAGGCTGAATGCGATCCAAAGTATTGGAAATAGATTCCAAATCACTCAAATCCAATACCGAACGATCCGCAAACACCCATTCGAATTGAGCATACTGCGGCGCCAACACCTTCAATTCCGAACCCAATTGTCCGTTTGCTCCTGTTACTAATATTTTTTTCATATCTATATTCGAGATTCGTAATTCGAGTTACGAATCTCGTTTTACGGTTCACAATTTACGAATTTCGGATCACGAATTACGCTTTACGATTCATGATTTAAAACTCACTATTACACTTCTCAATCCCTGGCAACACCAAATCCTTATCCGATACAATAGCCTCTTTTAAATCCATTCCCCAGTCAATGTTTAAGCTAGGGTCATCAAAACGAATTCCGCCTTCACTGGCTTTATTGTAAAATTGATCGCATTTGTACAACACTACTGCGGTTTCACTGACCACCGAAAAACCATGGGCGAAACCATGTGGGATCAACAATTGTTTCTTGTTCTCTGCCGATAACCGAATGACAAAATGCTGTCCATAGGTAGGCGACTTTTTGCGTATATCTACGGCAACATCTATGATTTCACCTTGCAGTACCCGCACCAACTTAGTCTGTGCATACGGCGGATTTTGATAATGCAACCCCCTCAAGGTGCCGCATTTGGAAAACGACTGATTGTCTTGCACAAAGTTGATATCAATACCTTGATGAGTCAATGTATTTTGATTGTAGGCTTCAAAAAAATACCCACGCGCATCTTCAAATACGGTGGGATGGATGATTACTAAATCTTGTATAGGTGTCGTTTCTATTGTCATTATATTCTGTTGTCTGTTATCTGTTGTCTGTCATTGCCAACGCAGTGAAGTAATTTCTAATCATCGTAAGTCGTGATTCGAATCACGCATCACGAATTACGATTTATCATTCTATCTCCTGACCCTTTCCCTAATACCGTAGCGACAATGTAATAAAAATACTGAACCACTGTCAATTGACTCGTCATTTTAGCATCGGTTTCAGCTAGGAGTTGTGGCGTAGACATGTCTATTTTATTGATTTGTGATAAACCTGTAATACCCGGTACTACTCGATATACCCCCCGTTGTTCTCTTTCAAACATCAATTCTCCTTGATTGAATAAGTTAGGCCTTGGCCCCACTAAACTCATATCCCCTAGTAACACATTCCATAATTGTGGTAACTCATCCAGTTTGGATTTGCGCAAAAAAGCACCGTATTTGGTAACCGCACTATAATTCGCTAAATGAGTGGCTACCGATTTCGTATCCACATGCATGGAACGAAATTTATACAAATTAAAAGGTTGCTTGTTCTTACCTACACGCTCCTGACAAAAAACAGGAGACCCAGTATCAAAATAACCAATAATAAGTAATACTATAATTATTGGAATTAGTAGTACAAGTCCAATCAAAGAAAAAATAAAATCAAAAAAACGAATCATATAATATGTTTTTAATTGCAGCTTACTTTATAAATCAATGCTTCATTATTAAATTACTTTATTCTCAAGCGTGATTCATAATTCGTGATTCGAATCACGATTAACGGTTCACGGTTCACGAACCTTAACCTATCTTCCAAAATCATCCTGCACTCTCACAATATCGGCTTCATCCGATGGATTATTAACATCCGTATGTTGCCATATCTCCGCAATTACAGCATAATCTGATAAGCCAATTAAACGGTGACGCTCCCCTTGTTGCAAGGTAATCGTATCGCCCACATTTAATAGTTCCAACTCTCCTTCTGTATCGTTAGCACTTCGTTGAACGCCTACTTGACCTTGAATGACACGCCATATCTCGGCTCTGCGGTGGTGGTACTGCCAAGACAATCGTTTCTCAGGAGTCACCACTAATATTTTAGGACTTAATGGGCCGCCTATTTTTAAAGTGGACACATTCAAGCCGTCAAAATACTGGTTAGCAAAAGCCTGTGCCTGTGCCTCAGCAATAACAAAAAAACCACCCCATGGGCGGTTGTGATCTTTTGCAACGATTACAAAGCAATGCGCTTTTAGTTCTTTTTGTATGGTTTCAAAAATCATAAATCAATTATTTATTACGACCAATTATGATCTTTTATTTCTTCATATACTCTTTTGATTCCTTTTTCTAAACTAATAGATGCTTTCCAACCCAAATGAGTCAACTTAGATACATCCATCAATTTACGTGGAGTACCATCGGGCTTAGTACTATCAGTTAGTATTTCTCCTTCAAATCCAACAATTTGTTTCACTAATTGTGCTAAATTCAAAATAGAAATATCTTCTCCTACTCCTATATTCACTAATCCTGAATCATTGTGTGTTTCCATTAGGAACAAACAAGCGTCAGCCAAATCATCCGCATGTAAAAACTCTCGCAATGGACTACCAGTTCCCCAAATAGTAACTGATGAATCTCCATTATTTTTTGCTGTAATGAATTTTCGTAAAAGTGCTGGTAACACATGAGAATTGTTTAAATCGTAATTATCATTAGGACCGTATAAATTCGTTGGCATGACCGATATAAAATTACATCCGTATTGTTCACGATAGGCATCACACATTTTAATCCCAGCAATTTTAGCTATGGCATACGGCTCATTTGTAGGCTCTAACAATCCTGTCAATAAATACTCTTCTTTTAAAGGTTGAGGCGCTAATTTGGGATAAATACAAGACGACCCTAAAAACAATAATTTTTTCACCCCATTCAAATAGGCTTGATGAATTACATTAGACTGTATCATCATATTTTCATAAATAAAATCGGCTCTGTAGGTATTATTAGCCACAATACCTCCTACTTTGGCTGCCGCCAAAAAGACGTAGTCTGGTTTCTCAAGTGCGAAAAAATCAGCAACCGCTTGTTGATTTCTTAAATCTAACTCGGCCGAAGTCTTTAATAAAAAATTACTATATCCTTTTGCCTTCAATGCTCTTAAGATAGAGGAACCCACCATCCCTCGGTGTCCTGCAATGTATATTTTTGATGATTTTTTCATATGTTTAAATTCTATTTGTTAGCGGTAACATATGTATCGCTTTTTTAATCATAGGTGTTTGCTTGCGCAAACTTATTGTTAATGGCGATTTCATAGAATCAAATGCTGATTGAGTTAAGCTCTAAAGCCATTTTGTTGTAACATCATTTCCCTTTTCACACGTTCAACATCCGAGGTGACCATCTCACTTACTAATCCTGCCAAATCGTATTGTGGTTTCCATCCTAATTGTGTTTTAGATTTGGTTGGATCACCAATTAATAAATCAACCTCAGTAGGTCTAAAATATTGTGGATCAATCGCAATCACTTGTTTACCTATCTCAATTTGGTAATCAATGTTAGTACATGCTTTAACATATCCTTTTTCATCGACTCCTTGACCTTTAAATTCAATTTCAATCCCTAATTCTCTAAATGCCATTCTCACAAAATCTCTCACATAAGTAGTTTCTCCCATTGCAATTACATAATCTTCTGGGATTTCTTGCTGTAAAATGCGCCACATGGCTTCTACATAATCTTTAGCATGACCCCAATCACGTTGTGCATCCAAGTTACCTAAATACAAACAATCTTGCTGTCCTAAAGCGATAGCAGCGGTAGCCATGGTAATTTTTCTTGTCACAAAGGTTTCTCCTCTTCGTGGTGATTCATGGTTGAACAATATTCCATTACAAGCAAACATATTGTAAGCTTCTCTATAATTTTTAGTAATCCAAAAACCATAAATTTTAGCTGCTCCATAAGGAGAACGAGGATAGAATGGCGAATGTTCGTCATACAAGCCTTTTGCATTTTTATTTTCAGCTAAACCACCATACAATTCCGAAGTGGAAGCTTGATAAATACGCGTTTTCTTTTCTAACCCTAAAATACGAACCGCTTCTAAAATACGTAGGGTACCGATGCCATCCACATTAGCTACATATTCTGGCGAATCAAAAGAAACCTTGACATGGCTCATGGCGCCTAAATTATAAATTTCATCAGGTTGAACTTCTTGAATAATTCGAATAATATTAGTTGAATCAGTCAAATCGCCATAATGCAATTTAAAATTCACATGGGCTTCATGTTGATCTTGATAAATATGATCGATGCGTTGTGTATTAAATGAAGAAGCCCTTCTTTTCACTCCATGCACTTGATATCCTTTTTCTAATAATAGTTCCGCCAAATACGAGCCGTCTTGACCTGTAATTCCTGTAATTAGGGCTACTTTCATTGATATAATTTTAAATATTTACTTTTTTAAATGTTTTTAATGTCTGTATTAATCCTTCTTCTGTGTTAATTGGCATGGGTTTACCTATTGCGTTAACTATTTTATTATTACTGACTACATAACTTTCAGTTAATTTTTTTAGTCGTTCTGTATTGAGAGGTAATTTAAATATATCCCCAAGCTTGGCTAAAAATAGGATTACTTTTTTAGGAAGTCTCAAGATAATTTCTTTTTTGTTCTTTGATTTCGCTATTAGAGTAATTAGTTGATTAGTAGAAATAAAACCATCATCGGCCATATTATATATACCTGACGGAATACTTTCATTCTTTAATATTTCATTGATAACAAAACATAAATTTTCAATACTACAAAACGAACGTTGGTTTTCGAAAGCGCCTAAAGGCCATGGAAGACCTTTGTCTACCAAACGATATAATAAATTTAAATTTCCTTTATTACCAACACCATATATCATAGTTGGCCGTAATATATAGACTCTCTTACCCTCAGGAAGATCTTGATTTAAAATATAATTCTCGGCTAATAATTTTGACTTCCCATAATGTGTTTTTGGATTTGGTTGATCATGTTCAATTAAAACACCATCCACTTCATCTGCTGACGCTTTTACTGAACTTAGAAAAACAAAAACTGTTGCACTAGAGTTCAGAAAAGAATTATATAGTTGTTTGGTTAATTCAAAATTAGCTTCATAATAATCTTGAGGATCATTAACTTTTTTTAGATCATGGGCCTTACCTGCCAAATGAATTATTCCGGTTGAATTTAAATCAAGTTGCTGTTGAACTTGATAGCGAATACTTACAGGAATTATTTCATGTAATTCATTCAGATATTTATTAAGAGTCTTTCCTATAAATCCCGAAGCGCCTGTTATAATAATTTTCATTTTTTAATAAATCCGATTATCTTCCATACAAACCGTGTATTAATAATCCATGGAGAAAAACTAACACCATTCATCTTTAAAGCTTTTTTAATTTCTTTAGTTATTAACTTATAAGAAGAATAACCTGAACTACTAACTCCACCAACTAACATTGAAGTAGTCGTAATTTCCGAATATTTCCAGCTAATTCTGTTTTTTAAAAAAAAACGTGTGATTAATTCATAATCAGCTCCAATTTTAAAACTAAGATTATAAAATCCATACTTATCGAAAAGGTCTCTTTTAAAAAAAATTGAGGGATGAGGTGGCATAAATCCAATGCTAAGTTTTTTAGGTTTCCAATTTTCAGAAGAATATAACCTTATAATTTTATTTTTATCATTGTGTTGAATAATATTACCTACAGAAGCATCTATTGCATTACTAGTGTGAAATTGAGCAAGCTCTTCTAGGACAGTATTCGATTTAAAAGTGTCATCAGAATTTAAAATACCTACTAAATCACCAGTAGCCATAGCTATTCCTTTATTCATAGCATCATACAATCCCTTATCTGGTTCAGAAATCCAAATTGAAACCACATCACTATTCTTATTTACTATTTCTACAGTGCCATCTGAAGAACTTCCATCAACAATAATGTATTCAATATCATGATAGGTCTGATTCGCTACAGAAAGAATTGTTTTTCCAATTGTATTAGCACTATTATAACAAACAGTAATTATTGATATTTTCATATTTTTTTATAGTTGACTAATTGTAATTAAATTTTACTATAGTAAATACCAACTATTAACTTTAATTATATTTAATTAATTTAATATCAACTGAATTAAACTCTCCCAGTTTTCTACATAAGGGTTTGGGTACAATACCTCCTCCGTTTTGTCAAAAGAAATATTATTGTTTACGATAATTTCTTTCATACAATTTGCTAAACTTATAGGGCTATTTGGATTGAAAAATTTAGCTTTATCATATTGAGCAACTGTTTCTTTTGCATAGGGTAAATCGGCAACAACAATCGGCTTATTAAATTGTTTGTATTCGCTTATAGGTAAACCCCAAGTTTCTAACTTTGATGGGAATATCAAACAATCGGATTCCCCATACAATTCATACACTTTTTCTCTTGTCTGCAATCCTATAAAACTTAAACATTCTAAGTGCGAATATTTATTATATATTAATCGTGAATATTTATTTTCCGTTCCATCAATAGTCAGATTTACATTAAAATTATTAATACCTATGTTGTTTAAAACAATTACAGCTTCGGCAATAATTTCAATGTTTTTAAATACCCTTGGAAATGTAGGGAAAACAAATTGTATTGAGTTTGATTCTAATTTTAATTGCTTTTCAACTATTGCTATTTTTGGCTCTTGAGGCTTTGCAATAATTATTTTGTTTAATTCCAATCCAAATTTCTTCCGGAACTCATTTTTGATCCACAACTGCTGTACGATAACGTATTTGTTCTTTTTTATATTAATACTATATAAATAAGAATAAAATAAAGAAAAGTAAAAAATTGTAGGTTGAACAAACAAATCTTTAAAATTAATTTTGTTAAAAGGACTAGGATTATGACAATAAACCACTTGAGTAACATTGTCAAGATTTGGGGAAATATCATGTAATGAAATCCAAAAATCAACCTTATTTATTTTGGCAAATTTTTTAAAATAAAAAAATTCATAATACAAACGAATTAAATAGGACTTTCTTGAATTAGGGAATTCAATAAAACTTATTTTTTTGTATTCCTCTTTTTCAAACAAACTTTTCTTGTGAACCAATGCAATAAATTCATCATTGTTGAATTGATCATTGTTTTCAATTGAATATAAGCAATCTTTAAGCACTGATAAAGTACCCCCTTCAAATAAATTAATTGCCGAAATAACTATTTTTCTTTTCATTAAATGTGTATAATTAACCCCGGAAAATTAATCTTTTTTTAATGTTTCGTTATAATTAGAAAGATACATTATGTTTCCAAAAACAAATAAAATCAATGAATTGTTTAACGAAATTGCCGTAAATAACAACATATTTAACACAATAAAAAAATACAATAAATGTTGTTGTTTTAACATTTTTTTACTGATACTAAAAACGTAGTAGGGTAAAAAAAGACCTATAATACCTAATTCAAAAAATACTGCACCGTAGCCACTCATAATTTTTTTATAATGATCTAGATTTAAATTTTCAAAAAAAACAGAATAAGACGGATTAGTAGATTTGAGTACAATATAATCTTGAAAACGATTATAACCCATTGGCATTAAAAAATTATCATAAAAATTAATAATTGGAAAAATGGCATGATTTAATCTTTCATTGATACTTTCATCTATTAAAACTAATTCAGGTGTTTCATATAAAATCGTAACTATTTTAAAAAATCTAGTTTCAACAAATAAATCATTTAATAATGGAAAGGCAATTAAAAATAGAATAAATAAAACAAATCCATAAACTATTCTTTTAAAATTAAGTTTAAAATTTAAGGACTTACGAAAAAGAAATAGTATTCCCGATATACCAAAAACAGCTAATACAGTACTAGAAATAGAAAGTATTATTATTTGTAAGAAAAGTATATAAATCCAAATTTTTGATTCTCTGTAATTATAGTTATTAATAAAAAATATCACTATAAATAATGTAATTACCGAACCATAATAGGTTGGTTCAGGGGCAAGACTAGTTACTCCTCTTCCCATCAATCCACTTCCTGCACTCCTAAACTGTAAAAAAGATAAAAATTCAGGATAAATTAATTTTTGAATTAATGCAACTAAAAACCAAATTAAAATAATTTTCTTAAAAAAGTTAAACGAAAGGCCATTTGTTCGAATTAACCCAATATAAACGGCTAATGGCACTACAACGAGACTAACATAACTCAAATAACTAGAAATTACTTCAAATGAAAAATTAGAAAAAATCAATAACAATGTAGCTAATAGCAAAACCACTATGATATAAATCAATTTAACTGGCAATCTATTGATTATGATTTTATAATTAACCAAAATTATAAAAACAGATAAAATTAAGGCATTAGGCTGACTATCAATATCTAATCGAAGAATATTCAAAAAAGGAAAAAAACAGAATAAAAACAATAAATAATATAAAAAACGCATGAATATAAATTAGTTTAACAACACATTACTTAACACTAATTATTTTTTTTATATACTTAACCAATACCCTTTCGGTTAATCGGTAAACGAAATACAATCTAATCCCAAAATCTTTGTTATACTTACGAGAAATAGATTTGTATTCAAGATAAGTCCCAATTGAATTACTTTCAGAAAAACCATTAACTGTGATTCTTGAAATTGTACAATGCGTATTTAAGAGTCCCTTTGGAGAATCATTATGTATTTTATAAAACTGATCATAATCGCTTGCAAACTTGTATTTTAAATCAAATAACTGCGACTTCAAAAAAGCAGCTCTAGTTAGCATACTTTGATGACAAATAGGCATGCCTAATTGTATTCTATTAAGAGATTTTGGCAACTTAACTATTAGTTTATTATTGATAAAATAACATACAGATCCATATAAAACATGTATACCTGAATCAATACTTATATTACTAAAAATAGTCGATAGCGTAGTATGGTCAAAAAAATAATCTCCAGAATTCATGAAATTTACCCATTCTCCATTTGCAATTATGATTCCTTTATTCATTGCATCATAAATTCCTTTGTCTTTTTCTGAAATCCAATAATCAATTCTAGTTTCGTATTTTTTTATAATTTCAATCGTTCCATCAGTAGATCCTCCATCTATTATAATATACTCCTTATCATTATAATCTTGATTGATCACACTAAGTATTGTTTCTTCAATACTATCAATATCATTATAAACAACAGTTACAATAGTAACTTTGGGTTTATTCTGAATCATCTTTTTTGTTTTTTTCTAAAAATACTTTTATATTAAAAAAGTATTTTTCTATTTCAGTTAACTTATCCTCCGGCCAATCCCACCATTTAATTTTTAAAAAACAATTTATTTCGTCAGAAGTGAACCGATATTTAACAATTTTTGCTGGCACTCCAACAGCAATTGCATAAGGTGGGATATCATTTACAACAACAGCTCCAGCACCTATAATTGCTCCATCATTTATAGTTACTCCATCCAATACTGTAACATTTGCTCCTATAAAAACATCATTCCCAATAAAAATAGGCTTGTTCTCGACTATTTTATCTTTTTGAGTAAATGATTTTCCAGTTTGATTTTTTGTTGAATAAAATATTGGAGATGTAGAAATTCCATTAGTTGGATGAATTCCATAACCACATAAAAAATTTGGCCCAATAGAACAAAATTTTCCTATTACAGTTGAATTAACTACTGAAAATGAAGCAATATAAGACCCAAATCCAATTTTTGAATTTACAATCGAACTTGGTGAATATACTTTAGAATTTTTATCAAAAACAGTATTATGACTGGACCTAAAAATTTTACTTAAAACAATTTCAGATTTAAATAAATAATAAAAAAACTTGACTATATTTTTAATAAACATTATCATTATTTATAAAAATTTTCTTTTGAATGCATCTATATATGATTTTGGTGTACAATTATAAACTTCCGCATTTTTATATTCCGCATAATCTTTTACATAGTAATAACCTTGAAACATTTTAGATAAATCGCTTAATATTTCTCCCATTTTATATATAGTCCCATCAACTTTAATCCAAGGTGATAATTTAGATTGTAAATCATAAAAATGTTTGTCTTCTAGACAAACTTCATTATTGTCATTAACTCTAATGTTTTCAGTCCACGAATGTTCTGCTCCCAATAGATTAATTTCTTTAAAACCAATATTTATTGCAAGAAATGTAGTTAAAACCAATACATTTTGATACTGTGGACAACTATAAAATTTAGAATATAAAAAATAAGTAATTTTCCTAATTAAAGGCGTAATAGTATATGAATTAATAAAATACAATTTAATGTTTTTGTTCCCTGAGAAAATTTCTTTGAATTTAATCTCTGCATCATTTGGAGCAATAATATTAATTTCCCAATCTGTTTCTTTTGCAACCTTTGATAAAATTTCTTGACTTTTTAAATAATCTTCTAAATGCATTTTATCATCCCAATAACATGGGTCTGCAAAAACATAATATTTAGGTTTTAATTCTTTATAATAATCTGTAAGAACAAAATTATTAACAACAAAAAGATTTTCTATGCTTGTAAATGTCTTTGCTTTTTTTAATTGTTCAATTAGAGAAGGGCCGTTTCCTAAAATATAACAATCCTTAGTACTTACTTTTATACTTCGAATATTTGAAAAAAAATTCCCTCTAAATAGTAAATACTTAACTAACTTTAATAAACTAAAAATATAATGCAATAAATTCATCTAAATAAAAATTTAAAATTCCAAGGCATCGGATAACATTTTGCCGCTAGAATCCAAGTGATTAAAAATAAAATCCCATTTGCTAATGCAAATGATTGTGCTGCACCTATAACCCCATTATATTTTATCAATGAATAACACAAACCAACATTCAACAACCCAGAAAATAAAGTAGTATATGCCAAGTAACTAGTTTTAGCAATATAAAAAATATAATTAGTGACTAAATAGTACATCCCTCCAAAAGCAAAACCTAATAACAGCCAAAAAAAGAATTTTTGAGAATCAATAAAATCATTTCCTACAAAATATTTCAAAAATAATGATGAAATAAATGTACCCAATAAAGCAATTACTAAGAATCCTAGCATCAATAAATAAGTGAATTTTACAATTCTTTCATTTTCAATTTGATTGTTTTTATTTAATTTTCCAAACAACCAAGGTACAAAGGCCTGATTAAAACTGTTTGTTAACATTCCAAAAACACCACAAATAGTGTAAGCTAAAGTATATAATCCTGCTTCTTTTAAACTTATCATATTAGCAATAAAAAAACGATCTATCATAGCAATCAATAATCCTCCTACCGAATGAAATATTAAAGGAAATCCATAATGTAGTAATTGAATTTGATCTTTTATTGAAAATTCAAAAACAATTAATTTATTTTTTATAATAAATAAAAAGCTCATTATTCCTACAATAACACTTGCTATAACGGTTGCATAAACCCTTCCTAACCAAGTAAAGTCTAAACACCCAACTAATAGTAGACTTAACCCTGCACTAAACATTACAAATACCATCTGTAAAAGTCCATAATTTAACGCTTTTTTTCGAATTTGCAGCATTGTTAAATACGATTGAAAAATCATAGTAACAAAAGTGGATACCACAGAAAGCAGTAAAACTGACAAGCTTAAACTTAAGTACTTTACAAAGTAATCTTGGAACAATAAAATAACGACTACACACAATAAACAAGTAATCCCAATCAACACAAATCCATTCCACAATAGTCTAGCATTTTTATATACCCCTTGTCTCCTATCAAAATATTTCTGAGCAATTGCACCATTGATACTAAGTCCTAATATAGGAACTAAAAAAGCAGAAAAAAGTCCAAACATTGCTACTTTACCATAATCTTCTGGTGTTAACCAACGCGTAAAAAAGGGTAATAATAAAAAAGGGATTGCGGCACCAAATAGATTGGTAAAAGTATATATCCCAGTTGATTTAAGTAAATCACTCTTAATGACCGCTTTTATATTCATGTTTCAAGTATAGTTTAATTGCGGTTAGTAAATGTTACTAAATTCTAATCTATCCCCTTTTTTTATATTAATTTTCAATTCTTTCCCCAAAACTTCATTATAATATTTAGGATGCAATCCAAAACCAGGCCGAATAGATCGCACATTTTTTTCAGTAATGATATCACCTGCTTTCATATCTTCTACCACATACAATGATCTCGAAAAATCTTTCCCTTTGGTTTGTTTTTCAGTTAAGGTATAATCCACAACACCTATCGCACTTTCGGCTTCACGAACGGCTAATACCATAGCGGCAAACTCAGCTTCATTCATAGAAAACGAAGCGTCAGGCCCACCTATAGATCGGTCTAAGATAAAATGTTTTTCTATTATTTTAGCACCAAAACAAGTTGCTACAACTGGGACAGTTGCTCCCATGGTATGATCTGACAATCCTGAAATAACATCAAAACGTTCCGCCAAATCTTTTACCATTACCATATTCGCCTCATTGATTGGTGCAGGATAACTAGAGGTACACTTTAACAAAGCAATATCATTGTTACCCATTCTTCTACAAGCATCAAGTGCTAATTCAATATCTTCAAGTTCTGCAATACCAGTTGATAAAATAATTGGTTTTCCTTTAGAAGCAACATATTCGATTAATGGAATATCAGTAATTTCAAAAGAAGCAATTTTATAAGCTGGTACATCAAGATTTTCCAAAAAATCTACTGCCGTTTTATCAAAAGGAGAAGAAAAACAAATTACCCCCTCTTCTTTTGCTACTCTAAAAATTTCTTCATGCCATTCCCAAGGTGTATAGGCTTCTTGGTACAATTGATATAAATTTTTACCTTCCCAAATCGTTCCTTTAATTAGAAAATCGTCTTTTTGGGAATCTATAGTTATAGTGTCAGCTGTATACGTTTGTAATTTTATACAATCAGCACCTGCTCTTTTAGCAGCTCGAATTGTTTCAATTGCTGTTTCTAAACTTCCATTATGATTAGCCGAAAGCTCAGCGATTATAAAAACTGGACTATCACTATTTATTTCGAAATTTTGTATCCTCATTATTTATTTTTTAATAAAATGATAACTTTTGAAATTTTCATATTCAATCATATCTATAAAATAAAATCCCGCATTTCCAAAAGCTAATTTAGAACTCAAGTTACCTTCTTTAATGTAAGCATTTATTAAAAACCCATGATTAGATTTTAAAAATAAATCTGTAGCAAGGATCAATATTTCTTTTGCATATCCTTTACCCCTATGATTTGAATCTATAGAAATACTAATAAGTGCTTCTTTACTTTTATCTTTTTGTTTTTGAATCCTTACTTGCCCAACATCTTCTCCTCCTGCGTTTTGACAAATACACATAAAATATGCATCATTATTAAGCACCGATTCAAACCATTGTCTATGGCTTTCTAAATCTATGACACTAGAATTATAAGACTGTTCCCTAACTACAGGATCGTTTGCCCAGGAAAAATAAATTTCTATATCTTCTGTAGTTGGTTTTCTTAAACTAAGCATATTTATTTATTTTCGAATTAATTACAACATCTAAATATTTTCCATCAAAGTAGCAATGATCCTTTAAACGAGCTTCTTCATGAAAACCTGATGCTTCCAATACAGGATATAAATGGTGTCTAAGATCAAACGCATAAGTAAAAATTTTATGAAACTTCAAATCTTTGAAAGCAACTTTTTCAAGTAGTGTAAGATAGTTAATCCAATTATGTTCAAATCTATCTTTCTCTAGCTCTGTTTTCATTATAAATGAAACTTCAGCATTCCTATCTATCCAATTAATATGAACGAGTCCTCCGTAGCCAATAAACTCTCCGTTTTCAAGTAACGTAAACAATATCTGACTAGGCCTTTCTTGATCAAATAATAAAGAAATAACATTCTTAAAATACGTTTCCTGTAACTCTATTGTAAGTTCTTCTGCCTGCCTCAAATGAAAAATTTGTTCATTTCTCATTTTTAATATTAGTAGCTTATCTTGGTCTCTAATTGGGACTAATTTAAACAAACCATGAGTATATTCTTGTTTACTTAAACACTTATATTTTCTCATTGAAAAATAGATTATATTTCAATTCTGCAAGTTTCCAATCATTTTCGTTATCAATATCATGAGCACAAAGTTCGTCAATCTCTATTGCAATTGTATTTTCAGTTCTAAGACTCTTGTTTATCAAAAGTTTCCCTGTATTAAAAGTGTAGAACATACCTGCATCATGGTAAGCCTTTTTAAAATCCTGTGTTCTTGCAGTATCATCTGAGTCAAAAAATGGAATTACTTTTCCATCTAGCGAAACTTCTATAGCTCTTTGAATTGGATGAGAATAAGGTAAAACTGGAAATACACAATCACAACCTTTTTCTAATAATTGAAATGATTTTTTTAATAAATCGATAGTAGTAAAAGGTGCGCAAGCATAAATACAAGTCGCTTCTTTAAAGTCAATGCTATTTTGACTGTACCATTTTATTACTTCTTCTATTACATCAAAAGTTGTAGCAAAATCATTGCTATTAATACTAGTTCTTAAAAAAGGCACTTTTGCACCATATTTCAAGGCGACATCTTTTATAAAATCACAATCGGTAGACACCATCACTTCATCATATAAACCGCTACCAAGTGCTGCTTCTATTGAATAAGCAAGAATAGGTTTCCCAAAAAAATCTTTAATGTTTTTGTTCGGAATCCTTTTACTACCTCCACGAGCTGGAATTATCGCAATTCTTTTCAAATTAAATAGAATTAAATTCTTACTGGAATATTAATTGATTTTAGTTCATTTTTTATATCAAGTGGGGTATATTGTGTAAAGTGAAATATACTTGCAGAACCGACTGCCTGAATATTTGTCTTAGAAAACAATTCATTATAATGTTCCATATTTCCTCCTCCACCCGCGGCAATAATTGGAATATTTGTCATTTTTTCTACTGAATTTATTAGTTCATTGTCAAACCCATTCATCATCCCATCGTTATCAACACTAACCAACACAAATTCTCCAACTTTACAGTCGATTAATTCTTGAACATAATCTTCAAGAGATTTATCAATATCTAATATATTATAAATTTTGTAACCATTGGGAGTTTTGAAAGCATCAACTGCAATACTTATACACTGACTCCCAAAAAAAGCTACTGCTTCTTTAATAAAATCTATATCAGTAAGTGCTTTAGTTTTAATTATAACTTTATCCGCTCCTATTTTAAGTAAATCATTAATATCTTGTATCGTTTCAATGCCTCCTCCGATTGCTACCGGCATATAGCATTCTTTTATAACATCAGCTACCAGTTTTAGATTAATTTTGCGTTTTTGTGAAGTTGCAAAAATATCTATAAATACTAATTCATCCACCCCCCTATTATTGTATACCCTTGCAGCTTGTACTGGATTGCCAACCATTCTTGGATTCGAATATTTTTTAGTTTTTACTAATCCGAAGCCATTAAAGGTTAGTATAGGTATAATTCTTACTTTAAGCATTTAAATCAAAAAAAGTTTTTAATAATGATAGTCCAGCAGCTTGACTCTTTTCTGGATGAAATTGAGTGGCAAAAATATTATCCTTTTGAACGCTTGCTACAACATCAAATCCGTAATTTACTGTTGCTGCAATATCTTGATAATTTGTAGTCTTAACATGATAACTATGAATAAAATAAAAATCACTATTTTCAAGATTATTATAGTATTTATTATTTAATACTTGAATATTATTCCATCCCATATGCGGTATGTTAAGATCTAATAGTTCAAATTTTTTTACTTCACCTTCAATCCAGCCTAATCCCTTACATTCATATGGCTCGTTTCCGCTTTCCATGATTAGTTGCATTCCTAAACAAATACCTAAAAATGGTTTTTGTTTAATCATAACTTCTTCAGTAAGTAAATTAACCAGATTACGTTCATTCAAGTTTTCCATTCCTTGAGCAAATGAGCCTACACCCGGTAGTAAAATTATAGATGAATCTTTTATTACAGAATGTTCACTAGTAATTACACTTTTAACATTTAAGAAATTTAAGGCTTTTTGAACTGATGCCACATTACCCATTCCGTAATCTATAATTGCTACCATTTTACTCTACTTCAAAATTTCTAATTAAATTTCCCTCAGAATCTTTTATAAAGTTACCATTTTCATCTTGTTGAAACAAAATTGAATTCGTAAACGAATCTAAAATTGAATCAATCTCTTCTTTTGTCATACCAGAATACTTTACAAACTCATTAACCCCAAAATGAGGATATTTACCATCAAACTCTTTTACTAACTCCAGACCTTCCTCTCGTGAAAGCCTATTGTTTCTAATATCAATACAAGCATGATCTGTAGCTCGACCAAAACCGTACTTAACAAATTTTAAATAATCATGCAATCCATGCATTTTTTCGTCAAGATTTTCATAATTAGTATATGTTCCTTCTATCGGTCCATCTTCTTTCACTGAAAAACCATGCTGTTTAACAATTTCAAGTTGCTTTCTAGCATCCCAGAAAAAATAATGTCCAAGAAAAATTCCTACAACACCAACCCTATCAATATCTTCATCAGATGGGTAGAAGTAAGGGGTCAAATCTTTCTCAGTTAAACCATCAACACCTACCATATCTTGTATACGGTTACCTAATAATCCTCCAAACTCTTCTAACCATTTTCTATTCAAATGTTTACTTTGAACAGATTCTACAGGACCTCCATACTCTTGTTGAGGATTTTCTCCCCAAATAACTAATGGAATATTGAATTTAACAGCTATATGGATAGGAATTGTGAATATTCCAAGGTGATTTGGCCACATTTCGTCACCTACTCTCTTAAAGCCTTCAACCACCATACTTCTGTATGCATTATAGTTTTTCTTAAAATAAATCACATCAATACCCATTTTAGAGATATTGTCAATGTTTTTTTGACCTAGTTCAGTGAGGTTAGTTGTCTCAAAACAAACACACAATGGATTCAATCCACAAACTTCTTTCATAAAATAAGCTTGATACGTACTATCTTTACCTCCACTTACAGGAATTAGGCAATCATATCCGATTTCACCAGGAGCTTTTTTATATTTATCAATTATTGAAAAAAAGTCTTTTTCTCGCTGGTTCCAATCTATTGAACTATCTTTTTGTTCTGCAGCAATACATGCTGAGCAAACACCCTCTTCATTAAAAAACAAATCGGGTTTTGTTTCTGGAAATAAACATCTAATACAGTATCTTATTTTCATTTTGTATTATTTATAGAATTCTTTAATTTTATTTATAACAAATAATTGTTCATCAATAGTTAGGGTAGGGTACATAGGTAAACTTATACAACCTTTATAATAGGATTCTGCATTTGGTAAATCACCTTCTTTCCAACCTAATTGCCTGTAATAAGGCATTAAATGACAAGGTATATAATGTATTTGAGCGAAAATTTTATATTCTCTTAGATAATTATATAGTCCTAAACGATTTTCTACTTCAATAATGTATAAATGATAGGCATGCCCCTCTATAACTCCTGACTGTCCCTTTATAAAAGTTAAATCTTTAAATGCATTAGCATAATTTGATGCAATAGTCCTTCGTTTTTTTAATCCCTCATCTGCTCTTTGTAATTGGCTAGTCCCTAAAGCAGCCTGAAAATCAGTTAATCGATAATTAAATCCTAAGGTTTGCATTTCCATGTACCACCCAGGATATTGCTCGCTTTCAGATTCTTGACCACAAGCAAAATCAACAGAGTTATTATATTCCGATTCGTTTTTTGTAATCCCATGCGTGCGTAACGACAACAACTTCGTATATAAAGCTTTATCATTTGTTGTAATCATACCTCCTTCTCCACAAGCAATATGCTTTACTGGATGAAACGAAAATATGGCTAAATCAGCATAATTACCATTGCCACAATTTTGCGAAATTACTTTACTATCAGTAAAGTATCCTCCAGGAGCATGACAAGCGTCTTCTATAATCCATAAATTATATTCATCGGCTAATTTTCTGAAGGCTTCCAAATCGACCGCTCTACCAGCAAAATCAACAGGAATTATTCCTTTATAAGTTCCTTTTGGAGCATTATCTAACAATGTTTTAACTTTGTCAAGATCTAAAAGATAACTATCTGGATTGATGTCAGAAAAAATAACTTCACCACCACAATAACGGATACAATTAGCAGAAGCAGCAAATGTAATAGGTGTAGTAATAACTTTATCCCCTTCTTTAACTCCTAAAGCTAAAGTACATAAATGCAAAGCTGCTGTCCCATTAGACACTGCTACTGCATATTTGCTTCCTACATGGCTCGCAAAATGTTCTTCAAACTCTTTAATTCTAGGCCCTTGAGTAAGATAATCTGATTGTAATGCCGAAATAACTACATCAATATCTTCTTTTGTAATGTTTTGTTTTCCGTACGGTATGATTACATTATTCATTTATTCGAAATTTGAATCTACATGTTCCTTTATGAGTTTTCTTAAGGTATCAACAGTCTCCCATTCCGTATTAGTACCAGAGTCATAATTGAATCCTTCTGCTACTTTTCGAGCAGAAAATGCAGTAATGTATTCTTTTATTTTAAAATTAGGCACTGAAGGAAGTATCGTATAATACTTACCTAAATCATAGGTATAAAAAGAATCCGAAGACGTAATCATTTCTTCATGAATTTTTTCTCCAGGACGAATACCAACAATTACTTGTTCACACTCTGGTGCAACTGCAGAGGCTACATCTGTTATTTTATAGGATGGGATTTTTGGTATAAATATTTCACCTCCCCAAGCATGTTCCATTGCATGAATCACCATATCAACTCCTCCCTGTAGAGAAATGTTAAAACGAGTCATAGCTGCATCGGTAATAGGCAATTTCCCTTCGCTCTTTTTCTTTATAAAGAAAGGGATAACCGAACCATTGGATCCCATCACGTTACCATAACGTACTACCGAAAATTTGATAGGATTAGCTCCTTTAATATTATTAGCGGCTACAAATAGTTTATCTGATGTTAATTTAGTAGCACCATACAAATTAATGGGTGCACAAGCTTTATCAGTAGATAGCGCGACCACATTAGAAACGCTGGTTTGCAAAGCTGCATGGATTACATTTTGTGCTCCACCAATATTAGTTTTGATACATTCATCTGGATTATATTCCGCTAAATGTACGTGTTTCATAGCTGCTGCATGAATTACAATATCAACACCTTGAAAAGCTCTTACTAATCGTTGTTCATCTCTAACATCTCCGAGAAAAAAACGAATTTGAGGAAAATCCTTTTCAGAAAATTCTTGAGCCATTTGAAATTGTTTTTGTTCATCTCTGGATAAGATGATTAACTTTTTTATATTCGAATGGTGCTTAAAAATATGAGAGGTTAAGGCTTTACCTAAAGATCCAGTACCACCTGTAATTAATATGGTTTTATTTTCTAAATTCATAAACTAATTGAAATTTAATTTTGAATATCATGAACCCCTACTACTATAGTATTAATTAATGATTATCCTTTAATGTTTAACTTAAAATGATATTTTATTTTTTTCTTCGAACAGTTATAATTGAAATTAATTCATTTTTCACACAAATTCGTATAAATAATATACTCTTAATTTGTCTTCAAAATGGCATATTAATCTAAATGAGTCGCTATTACTAATTTCAACTGAAGATATTATGTATTTTAAATTTAATTCTTTTGAAATCGTTTTATTTAAATGTAGTTCGATTGGTTTGTATTTATTATCACTTGACTTAAAAATATTAAAATTAGTCCCTAGTTGATCATCAAAAATATAACAACGACTTCCCCAATTATCAAAATACAATTTTGTTTCTTTATTTTTATCTAACTCTTTTTCAATTAGTTTTCGAAATTTGTGCTTATATTTTAAACTATAATTTGCACTATAACCATCAATAGCTTTCAACCCGTTAAATACAGCTACAGATGGGTCAATTCCAACACTACCAACTCTATCTTTATCTTCTAATATAAGACGGCTTTTTATTATATCGAAACTACCCCTTGCAAAATACTCATTAAACGTGTATACTTCAGATTTATCAATTATTTTGTCTTTAATGTCAATAAAAAAAATACTACTATTAAAAACAAATAAAAATTGAAAAAATAATAAAAAATAAGCAACAATTTTAGTAAAATTATTATGCTGAATTAATTGAAGAATAATGAATCCAAACAATAAGTAGGATAAAAAAGGAACTAAAGTGTAAAATCTGTCCAATTGTAACGAAGCTAGTCCTCCCAATAATTTAGATTTAATAGAAACAAAAGGAGCATAAGTATGAAAACCATGAAATATTGCAATTAATACTATTGTAAAAATTAAATATAAAACCACTTTACTTACTGATCTCTTTTTAAATAGTAAAAGAACTAGAATACTGAAATAAATTATCGGAAAAAGTCTAGATATTGTATGTCCTTGTCCTGCCATTAAAAAAGAATAAATCTTTAATATACTTTCTTTAAAACCATTTGAATCTACAAACTCTAATCTGTGTGAAATAAAATTTGCGTTACCACTAAAACTATCAATAATAAGTCTATACTCCGAAATAAGATATAAAATAAATAAAATAGCAAGTATGATTATCCCTTTGGAAAATTGATTTTTTGAAAGTTTATGATATTTAAAAAGTATACAAATTAATATAAATGAAGTAGCTAATAAAAAAATACCTGAAAAGATTAAACTAGAGTAGAACGGTAAAATAAATAAAAATGAATAATATAAATATTTATTATACCCATGAATTATCTTGAAAAAAGTAAATAACATTAGTGGAATTCCTGCAACACCAAGTCCAGCAGGTTGCCAAAAAGCTAAAAAAGAAAATGTAATTGAAATTAAAAAAACTGAAACAGGACTATTTACTTTATTAAAAACATAATTTTCTAACAATAAAAACATTCCAATGAATGCAACAAACTGTATCAAAAACATATTGATTACCAATGCTACATATGAAGGAAATAGACAAAATAGAAAAGATAAAAAATTAAGTTCAGAACCTAAACTTATTCTAGGGAGCTCCATTATTTCATCTATTCTAGTATATGAATCGGCGAAAAAATAATTACTTTTTGACATCAAATTAAGCCAAATAACATTGGAGTCATAAAAATCCCAAGAATAACCTAAAAAAGCATTACCATTAAGAGCTAAAAAATAAATAAACACAAATAGAATTATTCCAATTCCCGTTATAAATAAAGTATTGTATTTTAAATTAAAATTCATAAGATTGAAATGTAAATTGTAACTATATTAATTATATTAAAAATTTTGATTGTCAATATCACAACCTATTTATCAAACTAGTCAATTTTAGAATTTCTTGTGTTGAAAGTTCGTAATACAAAGGTAACCTTAACAAACAATCTGTAAACTTATCTGAATTTTCTAACACCCTTTTGTCGTGCTTAGAAACATAATAATCACTTGAGTGAAGTGAAATATAATGGAATACTGATTGAAATCCATTTTTTTTTAACATGTTTATTAATTCTGATCTATGATTGATATCCTTTGCAATTATATAAAACATGTGAGCATTGTTCGTTGCATAACTAGTAAGTAAAGGCATATTGAAATTTATTTGACTTTTTAAAGCATCAAAATAAGTATTCCAAAGCAACTTCCTTTTAGATTGTATATCATCTAAATTTTCAATTTGCGCCCACAAAAATGCGGCAATTATTTCTGACGGGAGAAAAGAGCTTCCTGTATCTACCCAACCGTACTTATTAACTTCTCCTCTAAAAAATTCTGCTCTATTAGTACCTTTTTCCCAAATAATTTCAGCTCTATGTATAAATCTATCGTCATTGATTGTCAACATGCCACCTTCACCTGCAATTATATTCTTTGTTTCGTGAAAAGAAAAAGCAGCTAAATGGCCTATACTACCTAATGCTTTTTTAACACCATCCTTACCTGTATAATAACTATCAATTGCTTGTGCAGCATCTTCAATAACCAATAGATCATATTTTGCTGCTAAGTCCATTATTTTATCCATATCACAAGCAACACCTGCATAGTGGACTGGAACAATCGCTTTTGTTTTATGAGTTATTAAAGCCTCGATTTTATCAGCATCTATATTTGGATTGTCACTATACGAATCTGCAAATACAATTTTTGCTCCTTGTCTGACAAAGGCAATTGCAGTTGAAACAAAAGTATAACTTGGGACAATTACCTCATCGCCCTCCTTAATATTTGAAAGCATTGCAGCCATTTCTAGCGCATCTGTACACGAAGTTGTCAATAATACTTTTTTAAATCCATATTTTGATTCAAAAAAATCTTGGCATTTTTTTGTAAAAAGACCATTCCCAGATATTTTTCCACTATTGACAGCTTCAATAATGTAATCGTTTTCCTTTCCTGTTAAATACGGTTTGTTAAATGGTATCATATAACTTATTTTATCTTTAAAACTGTTCCAGCCCATGAATAACCTACTCCAAATCCAGCTAACAAAACTTTGTTATTCTCTTTTAATTTATTTTCTTTGTTTGCATGATATAAAGCGATCGGAATTGTAGATGATACTGTATTACCACAACTTTCAAGAAATGTATAAAATTTTTCAGGAGCAATCTTAATTTTTTTTCTTAAACTATCTAACATAAATTTATTAGCTTGATGGAAAATAATTAAATCAATATCATCTAGTTTAGATTTGTTTTTATGTAATGTCTTTTCAACTAATTTTGGTACAGCCGATAAAGTAAATACAAAAATCTCAGATCCATTCATATATAAATGATTATCAGAATGCACATTCCCATAACTATCAATAATTTCACTAGCAACTTTATTGAAGTTACGTAAACCTCCGTTTTTCACAATCAGATTTTCAGCACCTTTCCCATCGGTACCATATTCGAAATTTAAAATTTCAGCAAATCCATTTGTACTAATTAGTGTTGCTGCTGCAGCATCTCCAAAAATAGTTTTATTACTTTTATCTTTTGGATGAATAAATTTTGAATACGTTTCTGATGTAATAAATAGAATATTTTTTGCTTGTTCACTAGCAATTAAACCTTTTGCAATACCCATTCCATATACAAAGCCAGAGCACCCTAAATTAATATCAAAAGCACCCGCAGTTGTAGGAATCCCAAGTTGTTCTTGAATTATACATGCTGAAGTTGGTAAAAAATAATCTGGACTTTGTGTACATAAAATAACAAAATCAATTGAATTTCTATCTATTGTATGTTCTTCAAATAACTTATTTGCTGCTTTCACAGCCATGTCTAAAGATGTTTCTGAACTATTTGCAATATTTCTACAATTTATTCCAGTCTTTGTAGCTATTTTGTCAATACTCCATTCTGGAAAATCATATTCTATTTTAACATTATCCAATTGAAATTCTGGCAGGTAATACGAAATTGCTTTGATATATGATTTCATAATCTAATGGATTGACGCACCTCCATCAAGAACTACATTTGTACCAGTAATCCAGCTACTTGCCTGAGAAAGTAAAAAGGCAATAGGTTGTGCTACTTGTATTGGATCACCATAACCTAATGGATAATTTCTCAGTTCATCATCATTTAACTGCTCAACAGATAAGTTCACATTTTCTGTATTCATTTCTGTTTTCACCATCCCTGGACAAACGGAATTAACACGGATTTTCTTGTGAGCAAGTTCAAAAGCCATTACACGTATTGAGGCGCATATTGCTCCTTTTGAAGCACTATAAGCCGATATACCACTAGCAATAGTTGAATAACCACTTAATGATGAAACAAAAACAATTGAACCTTCTTTGTTAATTTTCTTATTCTTTATCAAATACTGTGTCATTATAAAAGGTATTCCAAAATTAATTTGCATTATTTTTGATAATTTTTCAGAATTTGTAAAAGAAAAAGGTATCGATTCCAAAACGCCAGCTGAATGGACAATCCCATCTAATTTCGGTAATGATTGCATAAACTCATTCAATTCTAATTCATTAGTAAGATCCAAACTTCTAATTAAATTATTTTCTCCTTGCAATAATTTATAAGTCTCATTAAGTCTATTTATATTTCTTCCAATAATAATTACATCAGCTCCAAGTTTAGAACATTCAATCGCGGTAACTTTACCTATACCTGAAGATGCTCCTGTAATCAGGATAGTTTTGTTTTTTAAATTAAACGGATTATAATTCGTCATATTTCGATTAAATCTAAAATTTTAATATTACTTGTTTGTAAAATTACGGTACCCCAAGATAAACCTACTCCAAAACCACAAAAAAGTAATTTTTTATCACCGTGTAGTTTATCAATCAATTCAGTAACCAAAGTTAAGGGTATTGATGCAGAGCTAGTATTTCCAAATTTTTCTAGAGAATAAGGTACTTTCTCTACTTCTAACTTTAATTTTTTACGTACCATCTCATTCATCATCTTATTAGCCTGATGAAAAATGGCATAATCAACATCTTCATTAGTTATACAAGCAAACTCGAATAACTCTTTAACAGTTTTTGGAGCTTGATTAATCCCAAATGAAAAAACATCCATCCCATCTAATACAATATCACAATCTCTCCTTGTAATATCTTTTTCGATTACTTTTTCTTCTAACGATTCCATTCTAAATGGATTACGAAACCCTCCATCTTTAATGATAATTGAATTAGCTCCACCTCCATCTGAACCTAAGTTAAAATGAAAATTTGAAGATTTTTCGCTTTTTTCAAAAATTGCACATCCACCAGCATCACCGAAAAGTAAAGCGGCACTTTTGTCTTTTTTATTAACAATTTTTGATGGCGTATCACCAAAAACCAATAATCCTTTTTTAATAGTTGGATTTTGCATATAGGCCGATATTACACTCATACCATATACAAATCCAGAACAACCTAAAGGCACATCAAATGAAATACATTGTTTAGAAAGTGACAATTTATGTTGCAAAATTGTAGAAGTATTTGGTATATTTAAGTAATCAGGAGTCTGTGAAACGAAAATTAATATATCTATTTCATCTCGATCAATTTGCATTGATTCAATTAATCTAGAAGCTGCTTCAAAACCAAAATCAGCTGTAGTCTGGTTAACTGATGCTTCTCTAAATTCATACACACCAGTTGATTGAGAAAATTTAGCAATATCTTCTTTATCAAAAAGTAAATTTTCACAATTATAAATTTTACTTTTTGGCACACAGACTGAAACGCCTGTCATTGCAATATTCTCAACTTTAAAATTTGCCATAAATATATCTTAAACTGTAAATTAAACTAATTTTTCATTAATTTTAAGTACGATTCCATAAACCAAAGTACTCTCTTATCCGATTCATATACCATTCCCGAATGTGTTGCTTCTTCTACACCCTTTTGTACCTGTTCAATTATTTCTTTATCTTCATTAAAAACTTGTGTCCCAAATTTAATAGTATCTTCTTCCATAGATTCCAATAAATTATTACCTATTGCTGAATTAGAATTAATTTTAGAATTATAATATAATAACCTGTATATCGATTTTTTGGAATTAATTGGAATAATAAGGCCAATAGTAATATTTAGTCCTTCATACATTCCTATTGTGAAATTTGGAAAAAACAATGTATGTTTATATTTATTATTTTCAATAAATCTAGGTAAATTTTTATTTAAAAATTCATCTCTTTTTACTCTTTCTTTAGAATCAATTGGAGGGATCATCATAAATGAATTATTACCCACTCTTTTAAATTCTTCAACAGGTTTTGTACAATATCCTATTTTAACTAATGAATCCTGATGTAAAGATTGACAATGAGAAATCTCAATAATATTTTCACAAATAATTTTCCAGTTTACATCATGTTCAATATTATCTTCATGAATTTTTTTATTAATTATACTTGACACTATCTCTAACTCATCAATAAATTCACCATATTGATTTTGTATAGATTGTTTTGGTGAAAAATCAAAATTAAAAAAAACAAACTTACCTATAACTTCAACTGCATACCTATTTAATGAATGTTTTTGAATTAACTCATCACCTTTAACATTATTATTCCTCACTTTACCTCTACCGTCAAAAGACCAAGAATGAAATTTACAAAATAGTTTTCCATTCCCCTTCTTTTGGGTAAATATTCTGTTAAATCTATGAGGACAAACATTTTTAAATGCGTTAATTTCCTTTCCATTATTATAAAAAATAATAGAATGCTTATGAATTTCTAAGACAAAATAATCATTTTTGTTTGGTATATCATCAACCATACATCCAAACAACCAATTTGATTTGAAAATAGTTTCAATCTCGCATTCAAAAACTTCTTGGTTATAATAATTAATAGGTGGAATTAATTCACTCATGTCTAAATTTTTTCAAGATATTTAATTAATTTATAACTTTTTGAATCTTTAAAAGATTCATAATCAAGTTTAAAAAATAAACTTTCATCATCACAAGAATTACTTTCTTGTATATATCCTAGCTGTAAATTGAGCATTATAACTTTTTTATTTGATTTTAAAATTGTACAAACAACATAGTTTAATTTTAATATTTCAAATGCAAAGTGAATTAAAAGAAAATTAAATGAAATAGTTTCTTTGGATTCCCAATAATTTCTATTTTTAAGAAAAGAACCACATTCACCGTAACCTAAATTAAAATTTATGTTTTTAATATTATAAAGGCCAACTGGTTCATCTTTTATATATGCAACAAAATAATAGTTTTTATCATTATCAATAGACTCAAACCAACGTAATTGATCATCTGAAGTAATTACTTTTTGATATTTCATAAAAAGTCTAACATCGTCTGAATTACGCCATTCTCTGACCATTTCAAGATGAGTTTTATTAATCTTTATAAATTTTACACCATATTTTGTAATTTCTTGCACTATTTTTTTGCAATTATAATATTATATATATCATTTACTGTATTACTTTCTCTTATATCATCACCCGTTAGTTTTACATTGTAGCTTTCGTCAACCATTGCTATTAACATTAATGCGATAAGTGAACTCCACTCATCTACATCTCTAAAAACTGTTTCCAGGACAATTGATCCTTCTTCTACTTCATCAAATAGTAATTCGAAATTTCTAATAAATTCATTTTTTTCCATTTTTATATAATTTTAATTTGTTAATTTTCATCAAAAACAAAACTTGGTCTGTTTTTAGTTTGTTCAAAAACTTTTCCTAAATATACACCTAATACACCAATTACTGAAATAATAATTCCAGAAAGAAAAAAAATTGAAATAATAAGTGAAGTGTATCCCGCCACTAAAACATTTCCATATAAATATTTAATAGCATAATATATCCCCAAAAGAAAGGAAATCATAGAAATTGCTAACCCAATGTTTATAATTATTTTTAAAGGTTTATTTGAATACGCAATTATAGAATTAAATGCAAGGTCTAGTAATTTACCGAAAGAATAATTGGACTTCCCTTCTTCCCTATTAGCATGTTCAACAGGTATAGAAACAGACTCAAATCCTAAAAAATAGACAAACAACGGAAACGATTTTATATAATCTCCCAAATTTAACACTTCTTTTATTACTTTACTTTTATAGATTCCAAAATTAGCTACTTCATGATTTAGTTTGGTATCTGATAAATAATTAAATACCATGGCAAACATCTTAGAAGAAAGTTTTTTAAAAAAACCATCTTTTCGATAATGTCTTTTTGCCATTACAACATCGTAACCTTGGCATGCTTTATTATATAATTTCTTTATCTCTTTTGGTTGATCTTGTAAATCACAATCCATAACAACTATCCACTGCCCATTTGCTTTAGATAGTCCTGCCATTATAGCTGGGTGTTGTCCAAAATTTCGACTTAACCTAAATATTTTTAAGTTCAAATTAGTAACTGAAAGATCTTTCATTATTTTCCAAGAATTATCTGGGCTTCTATCATCCACCAAAATAATTTCATAGGTAACCCCCATCTCTACCATTACTTTTTCAATTTCCTGAACAAGTTTCGGCAAAATTAAAGAGGCATTATATACCGGACTTACAATTGAGATATCAATTAACTTTCCCATCTATTTATATTTAACTGTAATAATTATACCTAGCATAATTAATCCTAAACCTATAACTTTTCCGATCGTAAAAATTTCACCTAAAAACAAAACCCCAATAATAAAAACTAATGCTGGTGCCAAACTCATGAATGGGTAGGCAGTTGTAATTTCAAACTTGGTCATAGCTACCATCCAAAAAAGAGAGGCTATAAAAGCAGAAACAAATCCTGAAAAAAGAAAAGGGTCAAAAATTAATTTAATAAGAACAACTAATTTCTGGATCAAACCTTCTGGTAAAATAATTTTTAAAGAAGACAAACGCCACTTTAAAATAATCTGACCATAAACCGTAAAAATTAAAGTTCCTAATATGTATAAATAATTATTCATTTATTGTTAATTTAAATATTAAAACTAAATACTAAGGCGTTAAAAATAATTAATTATTAAAGCATTGACCTAATTAGTTTTTTAGTTAGCAATCCTAAAATAATTAAAAAACCTCCAAGTATACCTCCTAAAAGCATTCCTTTTGCTTTCCCAAAACGTTCATTTGGCAAAGGCAATATAGGTGGATCTATTACCTGAAACAGTGGCGTATCTTTTCGCAATGCCACTTTAGCTAGCTCAGTTTGTTTTATTAACTCGGTTAAGATTGCGGTGTTTGACTGAACATCTATTTGTTTTTTAGTAGATGTAGTCTTTTTAATGTTCATAGCTGGATTCAACATAAAGGTGTTGTCATTGGCTACAGCTACATTAGTAATATTTCCGTTTAATTCCGAACGAATGGAATCGCGCTGTTTGAGTAAAATGGCCATATTTAGTCGGGCTTTTTTACTTTTAGTATCAACATAAAATCTTGAAACTTCATTAGCCAAAGCCTCACAAAAAGCTTTAGCAAAAAGTTCGTTATTAGAATTTACTACAATAGAGGTTAAAGATGCTTTTTTATCTTTTGGACCAATTACTAAATTTGTTTTAGTTAAATTGTCATATATGCCTCCCATAATACTATCATGCACTCTGGTAAAGTACTTGCGTTTAGTCAAGGGAAGGAACTGTATTCCTTTCAGTTTAGGATTAGTATCCCAGCTTTCACGGTATCCATTAATTCTAAGATACATCTCAATTAAAGAAATCGTATCGTTTTTTAAAACTATAGGTCGCATCAAGGTTTGCTCTACCACTGTTCTGGATTTGAATAATTCAATCAAATTCGATCCTGAAAAGGCCCCACCGCCACTGCCTCCTAAATCAATCCCTAAGGAACTGGCTAGTCCTAAAGCACTGCTTAATCCACCACCTCCAGATCTCTCTTCTTCTAATGCAAATGACAAGCTCGCCGTGTATATAGGTTTAGTTGTCAAAGAATACACCAATCCAATACTAGCTCCCAGTATTCCTGCTAGTACAATTACTTTCCACTGGGATAGAAGATACTGGTACCATTCTTTGGCTTTGTCCAGTAGTTCTCTTAATGATATTTCGTCGTTTTGTGTTTCCATATGTATTATTTCGTGATTCGTAAACCGTGAACTGTGAATCGTTATCTTGTAGTTACTACATTTTCAAATTAATACATTAATTAATCGACTTGAAGCGTAGCTAAAATCGTATATCTAATATCTTTCTTCGGAAATCTCAAAGTCTCCAATAATTTTGATAATCGTCTTTCTTCAATACCCCTTTGATGTCAAAAAGAGAGATAGGTCCGTTAGAGAGTTCTTCAAAATCAGACGGTTGCATAGTACGATAGACTTGATGTCCTACAGCCAAGACAATACTGTCATATTTGCCTTCAGGAGCTGTTTTCAAATCAATATTGTATTCGTGAGCCAATTCGGCTGGACTGCCAAAGGGGTCAATCACGTCCACCACAATTGAATAGTCTTCTAATTCTTTAATTAAATCGACTACTTTTGAATTGCGAATATCCGACACTTCTTCTTTGAAAGTAATGCCCATCACCAAGACTCTGGATTTTCCTGGATTTTTATCTTGTTCAATTAAGGATTGTACAATGCGTTTGGCAATGAACGACGGAATAAAATCATTCACGCGACGGCCTGCAGCTATCACTTGTGGTTCGATCCCAATCATTTTGGCTTTGTGCATCAAATAAAAGGGATCCACACTAATACAATGACCTCCAACTAAACCCGGCTGGTACGCATGAAAATTCCATTTCGTTCCCGCTGCGGCAATCACCGCTTGGGTATCAATACCCATTTTATCAAAGATAATTGCCAATTCGTTCATTAACGAAATATTAATATCGCGTTGGGTGTTTTCAATCACTTTAGCGGCTTCGGCCACTTTTATGGTTTCGGCACGATGTAACCCTGCTTTGATGATGCTCCCATACACCCCAGCAATCAATTCCAGTGCTTCAGCATCATTACCCGAAACTATTTTGAGTATGTTGGTTAAAGTACGCACCTTATCGCCTGGAACGATGCGTTCTGGACTATAGCCGTATTTAAAATCAATCCCTCCTTGCAATCCTGAAACCGATTCCAAAATCGGCAAGCAGTCGTCTTCCGTACATCCTGGATAAACAGTCGATTCATACACCACTACATCGCCTTTTTTCAAGGCCGAAGCTACACTTTGAGTAGCACCTAATAGCGGGCTTAAATTGGGTACCTTATTGGAATCGATATCCGTGGGAACTCCAATAATATGAAAATGGGCCTGTTGCAAATCGGCAACATTTGAGGTAAAGGTAATATCACAACCCTCAAAAGCAGCACCTTCTAATTCTTTAGAAGGGTCAATCCCTTGTTGCATCAACGCAATCCGCTCCTGATTGATATCAAAACCAATAACCTTAAAACACCTCGCTAATTCCAATGCCAAAGGCAATCCCACATAGCCTAATCCAGTTACGGAAATACATTTTTTTTTGTCAATAAAAGGTTGAAGCGTATAGAACATTTCAGTTATCGGTTGTTGGTTGTCTGTCACTGCGAATGCAGTGAAGCAATCTTTACTTGTATTAGTATAAATTTCGTAAATCGTAAATCTAAAAACACACCCCTAGCTCCTCTATAGAGGGGAATGCGTAGGCTACTTACACGCATTGTTACATTTTCAAATTGTTACATTATTAAATCGTATTTCTTACTTAAACGCTGTTAAGAACAACAAGGTTAAACTAGACAATACACTGGCTACTGTAGCAAACTCTCCAATAGTAAATGGTTTTTTCAAAGGTCTTTCTGGTACTACAATTTGAGAACCTGGAATTACCTTAGGATACGATCGAACAAACAAAAACGAGTGAGATACCGCTGCTTTACCATTAGGATAAATAATATAGGCTTTGCGTTTCCATCCTTTGGCATCGGTACCCCCTACTGCATTCAGATAATAACTGAATCCGCGTCCGCCATTGTACGGAATTTCAGAATTCAACAACACATTACCCGTTACTTTTACGCCTTCATTGAACGTTGCTACTTCAATTTCATCCCCCGGTAGCAAACTAATATTGGCGCTACGTTTTGGATTTCTCACCACTGCTTTCCAATCTATAGGAATAATGGTATACTCCATTTCATCTTTTAATTTCTTAGTTAATTTGTAATTTGCAGTACTATCAGCGGTATTATTAACGCTAAAATCTATTGTTTCTAAATCCTCAATCTGTTTAGATTGTATCGGTCTTTTAACTCTTACGCCATATATATTGGCTAAATTGGTTAATCCACCAGCGCGTTGAATCACTGAAAAAACACGTTCTCTTTTGGTAGCCAACACATATTTCCCAGTATAATTGACCGCGCCAATTACCGAAACCATTTCTGGTTTTTCGTACATGGCCATTCTTCTAATATTGATTACATCAAAAGGAGCCAAAATGAAATTTTCAGCTTGTTCGTTACTCTCAGGTGTGATTTCAATGCTAAACAACTCTACTCTATTTGGATTAGAATCATCAATGGTTTCAGCAGCTATCATTCTGGCAATTTCAACACGCTTAGAGGCTGAACCAGTTAAACCACCCGCTTGCAATAACAAATCATTCAAACTCAAATTGTCTTGGTATTCATAAGTACCCGGTTTTTTGACTTCGCCATCAATATTCACTCTAAATTGTTCTTTAAAATCCAGAATAGAAAAAACAGTTACTTGATCTTCTTTTTTCAATTCAATATTGTGAGCGAACTCACCTGCTAACGCTTTCCCTAAATGGACTGAAACGGTTTCTTTAGTCAAATCATCTTTAATACGAATAATTGTCGCTCTTGCCGTATAAGCATCTTCTTTCAAACCGTCGGCTTTAGCCACTAAATCGGCTAAGCGCATCCCCGGAGTATACGAATATTGATTCGGTCTAAATACCGCTCCTTTAATTTGGATACGGTTTTCAAAACGATCTAAAATTCTGGTAATCGTAAACAAATCGCCAGAACGGGGTTGGTAGGTCTTGTATTCAGATGCTTTGATGTCTTTGATCTTCATTTCTTTGCCTGTTTTTTGCAAAACAGTGACTGAACTAGTATAAGCCAACTCATTGAATCCAGAAGCAAAATTTAGTAAGTCTTGAAAACTTTCTCCCGTTTTCATTTCGAAAATACCCGGACGTTTTACCTGGCCTTCTAACGTTACACGTTGCGTATAGGATGGAATACGAATAACATCCCCTTCTTTCAGCCCTACATTATCCGATTGATTGCCTTTGACTAAAAAACCATAAATATCAATCATTTTGATCACTTTATTATTTCGAATCAATTCAATATTACGATAACTTCCGTTCTTTGCAGGTCCCCCTCCTAAAAACAATGCATTATAGACCGTACCTAAAGAGGAAATAGAATAGTTTCCTGGTAATTGACTCCCAATTAAAGTAATTTTAATAGTCCGAACTCGACTTAAACTGACACTCACTTGAGACTGACCTGAACGTACGGTACTGTACACACCCGCTATGGCATTTTTGATTTTTCGGGTAGCCGCTTCTACAGACATTCCTATAACAGATAGTTGTCCAACGTATTTAATGACCACTTTACCCTCAACCGTAACTGGAAGACTGGCACTAAACTCTTGTACCCCATACACACTTATTTGTAATTCATCGCCAGGACCCAATATATAATTGAGAGGTGTCGCCATTTTTAAATTGGGTTCAAAATTCAAAATAGGTTTCTCAAACAAATCGGATCCAAAAACTAATGCATTAATGGAGTCTTTTATTTTTTTACTATTTTCAATTTTTTCTTGCTCTCTTAAAGATTTAGCTGAAAAATTATCACCATTTGTATCAGAACCAGCTCCAATGGTCGTAGTTAATTTAGTAGCTGATCCCAAACGGGCTTTTAACTTTTCAAACTCTGATGCGGGCATCCCTTTTGCTAAAGCAATTGGTTCTGCCTCTTCAATGGTAATTTTATTAGATGCCAATTGGGTTCTAATTTTTTGAATTTCAATATCCGATAAAAAATCGATATTAATAGCGCTCAAGTTAGCACTATTCAACAAATCTTGAGCTGAAACTCCTGTACTTTGCAGTAACGTAAAAAATAAAAAAGCAATAGAGAGAAATTTTTTCATGTTGTAAAATGTATCAAAGTGTAAATATAACAATGAACCAATTGTTTAATTATTTGATTTCTATTGTAATAAATTGGAATTTTCTTTTTCTAATTGGTTATAAATGTATTTCACGTCCTGTGATTGTTCTTTTTGCAAAATCAAATTGGCATCGGGCGTGCTCACAAAAATAGTATTTTTTAATCCGATAAAAGTAGAGAATACATCCGTACCAATCACCATATTCCCTTGTGCATCAACTGGGTGGCCTTGAGCCGCTAAATAGTCATAAACGGACTCAAAGGAACCCAGATCAGACCAAGCAAATTGCGAGGCTACTACTTTTATTTTTTTGGAACGTTCCATTACTGCATAATCAATACTGATGGATGGAATAGCCACAGACAAATCCAAATCCAATTGTCCATTTTGATTGGCTTCCCAAGCTTGTTGGGCTTTGACATACACTTCGGGTTCAAAAGCTTTCAATTCGTCTAATAACACCCTCGCTTTAAAACAAAACATACCACTGTTCCATAAAAAATTACCTCTGGAGATAAAATCAATCGCGGTCGTTTTGTTGGGTTTTTCTCGAAAAGCAAGTACATCATCTCCCCGGTATTCAATATAACCAAAACCTGTTTCAGGTTTTGTTGGAACAATCCCAAATGTAACAATATAATTAGCTTTAGCTTTAGCAACTGCCTCAGCAATAGCACTAGCGTAGGCATCCCCATTGTCAATAATATGATCGGATGGCGTTACGATTAAAATGTCTTCGGGCTCAGCGGCAAAAGCAGCAAAAGCAATCGCTGCTGCGGTGTTTCTAGGCGTTGCCTCTACAATATTTATATAGGAAGTTTGTGTTTTCTCCAACACTTTGCGACTCAAATGACAATTATCTACATTCCCCACCACCATCACTTGATCCACTAAATGGGCATTACGAGCCACAGTCATTTCAAACAAGGACTTTCCTTCAAACAATTCCAAATACTGTTTGGGACGGCTTTTACGAGAGAGAGGCCATAAACGACTTCCTACTCCCCCAGTAAGTATAACATGTATAATAGATGAACTCATATATTTTTAAATTTTTAGCAGCTATGCTCTAGTTACTTACAACCGATAACTGACAACTACTTCTTAGGCTGCTTATCTGCTACTTCTTGTCGTAGACTACTGCTAGAAAAACGATGCTCCCGAATATTAAAACACAACTCAATACCTTTTTCTTCGCAATAGGTTCTACCTGTGAAGTTTTTATGTTGGTATTCGTCACCTATAATACGCACATCAATCTTAAAAGCACGTAAAATATCTTCCAAATCTTGCTCTGTAGCATAGGGCACTATTTCATCCACAAACTTACAGCCCTTCAATTGAATGTAGCGCTCCACCACGGATTGCACCGGACGGTTTTTTTCTGGACGATCAATAGTAGGGTCGGTTTGCAATCCACAAATCAGATAATCACATTGTCTTTTAGCTTCTTCCAACATGGTAATATGACCTGCATGTAGCAGATCAAAAGCACTGAACGTAATTCCTACTTTTTGTTTGGCACTCATAATTGCAATATAATTTGAATTAAAACTTCTTAGTTTGATGCACAGCTTCGCCGTTTCCAGTCCCATAACTAGAACCGAAAAATGAATATTTTAGATACTACAAAAGTAGTAAAAATATGTTAAAATCGATTCATTTAGCAACTCGCCAAGGCATTATAAATTATCCACACCTCCAACAAGAACCTAAAACGCTAATAATCAAGTACAGCTCTACCTATTACAACAGAAAACCAAATACGAATATCACTAAATATAGTGAGGAGGATTTAAGATCCCGAAGCATTGGGACGATGTACAATGTACAATGTACAATGTACAAATCACGATTCACCAATCCTACTTGTGCTTCATTTTTAACACACAACCCATCGATTCTAAAACTAAAACATAGTGAGAAGCAGTTACTTCTTGCACTATAGCCTGTTGATTGACAAAAGGACCTGAATCCACTTGAATCGAATCCCCAACTTGATAAGTACTCACTTCAATTTCAGCAACATCTGGAGCATTCAACCATTTCTTGATAATAGCAATTTCGTCCTCACGAACAATGGCTGGCTTTTGCAACCAAAACAAAAACCGAACTGCACCTGGAGATTGGAACACCAAGGGACGGTCTTTTTCTTCCAAATGGACAAAAACATACGAATTGAACAGTGGCACTTTGACCTTCTTTTTTCGATCTGACCATTGACGCTCTTTTGTGACCAAGGGACAATAGCAATCAATTCCGATAGCTTGTAATTGCTCGGCAACCTTCTTCTCCCATTTCGGCTTTGTATAGAGTACGTACCAATTCATATTTAAATTATAGTATATTCGATTAAACGTCAGTTCGAGTGATTTTCTCCCGAAATATTTCTTCGGAATAAAATCGTAAAGAGAACAATCTATTAAACCCCAATTCCTTGATAAACAAAGCCAATCGCTTCTAATTCAGAACGATTCAACAAATTACGTCCGTCAAATAGAAAGGCTGGTTTTTGCATACCATCGTAAATTTGTTGCCAATCATAAGTCGTGAATTCATCCCATTCAGTCAGTACTGCAATGGCATGCGCACCTTTACAAGCTTCATATGGTGTTGCAAATGAGTGTACTTGGGCAACATTAGCATCATGCGAACGCGTTTCTAAATAATCCAAATCAGCTAGCACTTTAGTTGGGGAGACTTTAGGATCATACACCGCAATCTGTGCTTGCTCATTAATTAAATCATCCGCCACATATATGGCTGCTGATTCTCGAGTATCATTGGTATCTTTCTTAAAAGCCCATCCTAAAAAAGCAATCTTTTTGGATGCCACAGTATTGTATAAGGTTTGAACAATTTTAGCAGAGAAGCGTCTTTTTTGATGATCATTCATTATGATCACCTGTTCCCAATAATCTGCTACTTCGTTCAATCCATACGATTTAGCAATATAGACTAAATTTAAAATATCTTTTTGAAAACAAGACCCTCCAAAACCAACAGAAGACTTTAAAAATTTAGAACCAATTCGGCTATCCATACCAATGGCACGAGCTACTTCATTTACATCGGCTCCTGTTTTCTCACACAATTCAGATAGCGCATTGATGGACGAAATACGTTGCGCTAAAAAAGCATTGGCTGTTAATTTCGATAATTCTGAAGACCAAACATTAGTCGTCAAAATTTTGTCGGTTGGTACCCAATTAGCGTACACATCCACCAAGGCCTGAATCGCTTCTTGACCTTCAAGAGTAGTATCACCTCCAATTAAAATACGATCCGGTTGCAATAAATCGGCTACCGCTGTCCCTTCAGCCAAGAACTCAGGATTAGACAAAATTTGGAACTGTACTCCATTTCCTGTATGGTCTAATATATTTTTGATTGCCTCAGCAGTACGTACCGGCAAAGTAGATTTCTCCACAACAATTTTGTTGTCTTTGGCAACTTGAGCAATTTGGCGTGCGCACAATTCGATGTATTTCAAATCGGCTGCCATTCCTTTTCCCTTTCCGTAGGTTTTCGTTGGCGTATTTACCGAAATAAAAATCAATTGCGCTTCATCAATCGCTTGTTCTACATCCGTAGAAAAAAAAAGGTTTCTACCTCTGGCTTCTGCCACAACGGCACTCAATCCAGGTTCGTAAATTGGAATGTTGTCTACGTTTTCATCATTCCATGCCGCAATACGATCCGCATTCAAATCCACTACCGTCACCTGAATATGCGGACATTTTTGAGCAATTACCGCCATAGTAGGTCCTCCCACATAACCCGCTCCAATGCAACAAATTTTTGTAATCTTCATTTATTATACGATTAGTCGTTCCACTTTATTTTAATTGTTCTTGATGGATTTTTCAAAAGGAACCCGTTGCAAAATACTACGCCCTAGTGTCACTTCATCTGCATATTCCAGTTCATCTCCTACTGAAATTCCTCTGGCTATCGTAGATAGTTCCACTGGATAATCCATAATTTGTTTGTAAATATAAAAATTGGTAGTATCCCCTTCCATAGTCGAGCTTAACGCAAAAATAATTTCGTTTACACCACCTTGTTTCACTTTATCAATCAAAGCACCGATATGCAGTTGACTTGGCCCTACCCCATCAATGGGCGAAATCTTCCCTCCCAACACATGGTAAATGCCTCTAAATTGCCCTGTATTCTCTATCGCCATGACATCGCGAATGTCTTCTACCACACAAATAATTTGATGGTTCCGACTCGCATTGGCACAAATTTCACACAAAGCGTTATCCGAAATATTATTACAGCTAGTACAATGTTTGATTTCTTCACGCATAGTAGTCAAAGCCTGAGACAAATAGTGCGTTTGCTCTTGAGGCTGTTTCAACAAATGCAAAACCAATCGCAAAGCCGTACGCTTACCAATACCTGGCAATTGCGACATCTCGTTGACTGCTTTTTCTAATAATTTTGAAGAAAATTCCATGGATACAAAAGTAGTGAATTTGAAAAACGAGTAGTCTAATATTGATTGGTTGCCAATAAAACCAAAGTACAAGCTACCTCTACCTGAATATCGTTCAGCGCTAACAATTGGTAAAATTCTGGATTTTCGGTTCCCGGATTAAAAATAACACGTTTAGGATGCGCCTCAATAATATAATTATAATACTCCCTTTGGCGAGCTGGATTGAGATACAGGCTGACTGTATCCACACTTTTAATTGGCAATGCTTTTGTCTGAATTTTAATTCCAGCTACTTCTCCTGCATTTTGTCCTATCGCCAATACGGAATGCCCTTTGGCTACCAAAGAAGTGATCGCTTTAAAAGCATAACGTTCAGGTTTAGTAGTTGCCCCAAGTACCAAAGTTTTTTTATTTTTCATCGATTTGAATTGTGAGATGCAAAAGTAATCAAAAAAGAAACGGTTGTGTCAAATTATTCGGACTAAACCGTTGTTTTAGGCAAGAAAATTTCAGCCATCATACAACGCGCACTTCCACCGCCACAAGCTTCAATAGTATCTAAATTAGCCTTCAAAATAGTCAAATGTTCTTCTAATTGAGCAATTTGTTTCTTAGTCAAACTTTGGTAAGCCGAAGCACTCATTACTAAATAACGACGTCCATTAGCCCCGATTACTTCAAGCATATTACCCGCAAAATTATTCAGTTGCGCTTCAGTAATCAAAATAATTTCTTTTTCATCACCACGCAAACTATCCAAAACCATTTTACGTTCTTTTTTATCGTCAATACAATCTGCACAGATTACGGCAAAAGTATCGCCAATACACATCATTACATTAGTATGATAAATCAGTTTACGTTCGTCACCAACGGTCTGGAAGGCTTCAAAAATAACGGGAGTGTATTCAAAATCTTCACAAAACTCGATAAACAATTCTTCATCAGCTCTAGGAGACAAAGCACAATAGGCTTTCCCATTTTCTCTATCCAACACAATACTCCCGGTTCCTTCCAAGAAAAATCCTTCTGTTTCAGCCGAGGTATAATCCATAATTTCGTTGACCACGAATCCTTCGTCCTCCAGCACGTCCAGGATATCTTCTCGGCGTTCCAAACGACGATTTTCAGCAAACATAGGATATAAAACCACATCGCCATTTTCATGAAACGAAATCCAGTTGTTTGGAAAAATACTATCCGGTGTATCAGTATCAGTAGTATCATCAACCACGATCACCTGAACCCCCACAGCTCGCAATTGAGCAACAAAAGCATCAAATTCCTGCTGCGCTTTGGCATTTACCGTAGCAGGCAATAAACCATCCAACACTTTTTGATAGTAATTATTGACTGCCGTTTGTTCGTTCATTCGAAACGCCACTGGGCGAATCATTAAGATAGCGTTAGTAGTTTGGTTCATGTTTTTTTCTATTATTAGTTCTCAGTTATTGACTCACGGTTCTCGATTCACAATTCACGGCTCACGATTCTCTTATCAACGGCAATGTCGAGCATCGCAACAAGCCTTCTTGTTTCGCTATTTCAGCATACGGAATTGTTTCAACGGTAAATCCATTGTCTCGAAGCCAATGGTTCAAACGTGTAAATTTTTTTTCAGAAACTACTACATCTGGAGCAATAGAAAACACATTGGAATACATATGATACATTTCCTTGCGTTTGATATGGAATAGATTTTCTTTTCCAAACAAATTGACCAAAAACAAATAATCGGCCTCTTCACGAAAACCGCGTTTGTAAATGATAGCTTTGTCTTTACCCACAGGCTGAAAACAACAATCCAAATGCAACGCATTATCTCGGGCTTCTATTTTGGATTTAACCAAATCGAATTCCTTTACTATTTTATTAGGGAATAATTTTCGGAGGTACTCCACTCCTTGTACATTAGTTCGAGCAGTTATATAGTCTTTGTAATCACTTCCTTTATAAGTCCCAACAAAAATATAATTTTGCCATAGCATAACATCACCTCCTTCAATATGAACCTCCTCAGGAGGACGTACCACTTTAGCAGGATGTATTTGATCGATAATATAGCGTATAGCATCCAATTCTCGCTCCCGATCAGGCAAAATGTTAGATTTGACAAATACATCATCAATAACAAAACCTATATCCCGAGTAAAAATCTGATTGTAATTCGGGATGAGTTGAGGACGAAAAACCGTTACACCATATTTTTTTAGTACTGACTCAAAAGCAGCCATTTCAGGCACCATATCGGCTTCAACAGGGTAAGTTCCTGCTTTGATATGTTCCAATGATTTAGGGTCATACGCCTCTTCGGGAAGCGGAGTAGGCCCATTACTTACCGCTATCCCTAATACCACTGCACGCAAGCGTGACGTTTCATCTTGTACATGTAATTGCAACATAAATTCGGTATTTAAGTGAGCTAAGATAACAAAAAAAGCTTCACTAGAAAGTGAAGCTTTAGAATTATTCTGTGGAGAACTATCGTTTAAATGCTCTCAAAGGATGACCGATATAAATTTGTCTTGGTCGACCAATTGGCTCTTTGTTTTCACGCATTTCTTTCCATTGTGCAATCCAACCTGGTAATCTTCCAATAGCAAACATAACCGTAAACATATCTGTTGGAATACCTAAGGCTCTGTATATAATACCAGAATAGAAATCCACATTAGGATATAAGTTTCTTGATTTGAAGTACTCGTCTTCCAAAGCGGCAGCTTCTAATTTTTTAGCAATTTCCAAGATAGGATCATTCACTCCTAAAGTAGCCAATACTTCATCGGCTGCTTTTTTGATGATTTTAGCTCTTGGATCAAAGTTTTTATACACACGGTGACCAAATCCCATTAAACGGAAAGGATCATTTTTATCTTTGGCTTTTGCCAAATATTTATCCGCATCACCACCTGTCTTGTAAATCTCTTCTAACATCTCAAGTACCGCCTGATTAGCTCCACCATGCAATGGCCCCCAAAGTGCAGAAACTCCTGCAGAAATAGAAGCAAACAAACCAGCATGAGAAGAACCTACCATACGTACTGTAGAAGTAGAACAGTTTTGTTCGTGATCAGCATGAAGAATGAATAATTTATCCAACGCATTAATAACTACTGGATCAGCAGCATAAGGACCTGTAGGCAATTCAAACATCAAACGCATGAAGTTTTCTACATACCCTTTCGTATTATCGTAGTAATTCAATGGGAAGCCCATACTCTTTCTGTACGTCCAAGTAGCAATCACTAAGAATTTACCCATAGTCTTACATACCGCTTCATACATTTCTTTACTATTCTCTACATTAACTGACTTTGGATTGAAAGCAGTCAAAGCACTTGTCAAAGCAGATAAAACACCCATTGGATGCGCAGTTTTTGGAAAACCGTCAATGATATTTTTCATTTCCTCGTTAACCAAAGTATATTTTCTAATATCTTCCTCAAATTGGTGCAATTGCTCGGCAGTTGGCAATTCTCCAAAAATAACTAAATAAGAAACCTCTAGGAAATTAGACTTTTCAGCCAAATCTTCGATAGAATACCCTCGGTAGCGTAAAATACCTAACTCACCGTCAAGGAATGTAATTTCACTTTTGCAAGAACCTGAATTTTTGTAACCTGGATCAAGTGTAATCAAACCTGAAGCGTCACGTAATTTACTAATATCGACAGCACCTTCATTTTCACTCCCTACAATAACTGGAAGTTCAAATTGATTTCCATCGATTTCTAATGTTGCTATTTTTGACATAATATAAAAAGGAAATAAACTGTATTAAAATAATTATTCTTCAAATTTAAGCAATTTCATATTAATTTGAAAGTGAAAATAGAAGTGAAAATGTTAAAATTCAAAAAAAAAGCCATTCACGAAGCGTGAATGGCTTTAAAAAATACTATTTTATATAATTATTTTACTTTAAACGCATTTTTTCCAGGAAAATAAGCGGTGTTTCCAAGCTCTTCTTCGATACGAATCAACTGATTGTATTTTGCCATACGATCAGAACGTGAAGCTGAACCTGTTTTAATTTGACCACAGTTCAACGCTACTGCTAAATCAGCAATAGTATTGTCTTCTGTTTCTCCTGAACGGTGAGACATTACTGAAGTGTAACCCGCATTTTTAGCCATGTTTACTGCAGCAATAGTTTCTGTCAAAGTACCAATTTGGTTTACTTTTACTAAAATAGAATTAGCAATACCTTTTTCAATACCTGTTGACAAACGCTCTACATTAGTTACAAACAAATCGTCTCCAACTAATTGTACTTTATCTCCAATTTTTTCAGTCAATAATTTCCATCCATCCCAGTCGTTTTCATACATACCGTCTTCGATAGAAATAATTGGATATTTAGCTGCTAATTCAGCCAAGTAAGAAGCTTGTTCTTCTGAAGTTCTAATTTTTCCTGTTTCACCTTCAAATTTAGTGTAATCGTATTTCCCGTTTACATAAAATTCTGAAGCTGCACAGTCTAAAGCAATCATAATTTCGTCACCAAAAGTATATCCAGCATTCTCTACTGCTTTTTTAATAGTATCTAAAGCATCTTCTGTACCTCCAGCTAAATTAGGTGCAAAACCACCTTCATCACCTACTGCAGTAGAAAGACCTCTATCGTGTAATACTTTTTTCAAGCTATGGAAAATTTCAGTTCCCATTTGCATAGAGTGAGAAAAAGAAGTTGCTTTCACTGGAAAAATCATAAACTCTTGGAAGGCGATAGGCGCATCAGAGTGCGATCCTCCGTTGATGATATTCATCATCGGTACTGGCAAAGTGTTTGCTGATACACCACCTACGTAACGGTATAATGGCAATCCTAATTCGTTAGCAGCAGCTTTAGCAGCCGCCAAAGACACTCCTAAAATAGCATTAGCTCCTAATTTAGATTTATTAGGCGTACCGTCTAAATCAATCATCATTTGATCCAATACATTTTGTTCGAAAACAGAAGTACCTACTAACTCATCAGCGATAAGAGTATTTACATTTTTCACTGCATTCAAAACTCCTTTTCCTAAGAACGCTTTTCCTCCATCACGTAACTCAACAGCTTCATGTTCTCCAGTAGAAGCTCCAGATGGAACTGCTGCTCTTCCTAAAACACCGTTTTCTGTGATAACATCAACTTCAATAGTAGGATTCCCTCTAGAATCAAAAATTTGTCTTGCGTGAATTTTTACGATAATACTCATAATCATTTATTTTTATAATGTTGAACTTTATAATTTTAACGCAAATATATTACATCTTTCGTAATCAAAACACAAAAAAAATCAATCTTATTAACGAAAACGTTGTAATTTTTAAGTACAAAAGTAGAGCCGAATTGTGATTATCAAAGTTTTAAAAAGAAATGACACTCAATTGCATCAAAATGTTAAATAAAAAAAGCGGAGTACCAGTACTCCGCTTTCAGAACATCACCAAAAGATGTGATTTATTTTTTCATATTCTCAATAAACTGATCAAACAGATACGAAGAATCGTGAGGACCTGGGCTAGCCTCTGGATGGTATTGTACTGAAAAACAATTTTTATTTTTCATACGCATCCCAGCTACAGTTTCATCATTCAAATGCAAATGAGTTATTTCTAAATCAGGATGTTGTAACAATTCTTCTTTATGCACAGCAAAACCATGATTTTGAGAAGTGATCTCTCCTTTTCCTGTAATAATATTTTTAACTGGATGATTAATTCCACGGTGTCCGTTGAACATTTTATATGTAGACACTCCGTTAGCCAAAGCAATAACTTGATGGCCTAAACAAATTCCAAACAAAGGTTGATTATTGGCTATGATTTCTTTTGCTACCCCAATAGCACTCGTCAAAGGATCTGGATCTCCAGGACCATTCGACAAAAAGAAACCATCCGGATTGAAGGAAGCCAAATCAGCATAAGACGAATCGTAAGGAAAAACCTTGATATAACAATCTCTTTTCGCAAAATTGCGAAGAATATTCGTTTTAATACCTAAATCTAAGGCAGCAATTTTATAAGTAGCATTCTCATCTCCGTAGAAATACGGAGCCTTAGTTGAAACTTTAGAAGCTAACTCTAATCCTTTCATATCAGGAACCTGAGCCAAAGCCGCTTTCAATTCTTCGATAGGTGTACCATCAGTACAAATAACCGAATTCATGGCACCATTGTCACGAATATAACTTACCAAAGCACGGGTATCTACATCCGAAATACAGATTAAATTTTGTTTAGTAAAATAATCTTCTAAACTCTCCGAAGCATCGGGACGAGAATAATTAAAGCTGAAATTTTTACAAACCAAACCAGCAATCTTAATTCCTTGCGATTCTATTTCTTTATCATTAACCCCATAGTTACCTATATGAGCATTAGTTGCCACCATGATTTGTCCAAAATACGAAGGATCGGTAAAGATCTCTTGGTATCCTGTCATTCCGGTATTAAAACATACTTCTCCAAAAGTTGTTCCGCTAATTCCGATAGATTTTCCGTGAAAAATAGTCCCATCGCTTAGTAATAGAATGGCACTTTGTCTAGTTGTGTATTTCATGTGTAGTTTAATATGCTGCAAATTTAATTCATAAAAGCAGCGAATGCAAAAAATTGGTTGAAGTTTTTTATATTTTGAAAAAAGGATTCTAAAAAATTCAAAAAAAAAGGATAAACTAAAAATTAGCTTATCCTTTTTTTATTATTGAATGATTATAATCATAATTATTCAGCAGCTTCTGTTGTTGGTTCAGCATCAGCGACTGGAGCTTCAGCAACAGGAGTTGCTTCTACTTCGTCTGCTTTTTTAGCTTTCCCACCACGACGGCTTTTTGCTTTTTTAACTTCTTTTTTACCTCCATTGTAAAGTTCATTAAAATCTACTAATTCGATCATTGCCATATCAGCATTATCTCCTAAACGATTTCCAACTTTAATGATACGAGTGTATCCACCTGGACGATCACCTACTTTAGCAGCAACATCTCTGAACAAGTCAGTAACTGCATATTTGCTACGTAAGTAAGAAAAAACAATACGACGATTGTGAGTCGTATCTGCTTTTGATTTTGTTATTAATGGCTCAACAAATTGTTTAAGCGCTTTTGCTTTAGCAACAGTAGTGTTAATACGTTTGTGCTCAATTAGAGAACAAGCCATATTAGCTAACATAGATTTTCTATGTGCAGTCTGTCTGCTTAAGTGATTGAATTTTTTTCCGTGTCTCATTGCTTTATGAAATGTAACCTACCCTAACGGGAAGATTAGATTATTCTTTATCTAGTTTGTATTTTGCCAAGTCCATTCCGAAGGTCAAGTTTTTAACCGCTACCAACTCATCAAGTTCAGTTAACGATTTTTTACCGAAATTACGGAATTTCATTAGGTCATTTTTATTGAACGATACTAAATCACCAAGTGTATCAACTTCAGCCGCTTTCAAGCAGTTTAATGCTCTAACAGAAAGATCCATGTCTACAAGCTTAGTTTTAAGCAATTGTCTCATGTGCAATGATTCCTCATCGTATGATTCTGTTTGTGCGATTTCGTCAGCCTCAAGAGTGATTCTTTCATCTGAGAACAACATGAAATGGTGAATTAAAACTTTAGCCGCTTCAGTAAGAGCATCTTTAGGATTGATAGAACCATCAGTTTTGATTTCAAAAACTAATTTTTCATAATCTGTTTTTTGCTCTACACGGAAGTTTTCAATAGCATATTTTACATTTTTTACCGGAGTAAAAATAGAGTCTGTAAAAATGGTTCCAATTGCAGCATTTTGTTTTTTGTTCTCTTCAGCAGGAACATATCCTCTACCTTTTTCGATAGTTAAATCGAAATTCAGTTTGATTTTACTATCTAAATTACAGATAACAAGTTCTGGATTCAAAACTTGAAAACCTGAAATGAATTTTTGAAAATCACCAGCTGTTAATTGATCTTTACCAGAAACTGAAATAGTAACAGCTTCATTATCGATATCTTCAATTTGACGTTTGAAACGCACTTGTTTAAGATTAAGGATAATTTCGGTAACGTCTTCAACAACTCCTGAAATAGTAGAAAACTCATGATCTACACCTTCGATACGAACAGATGTAATTGCATAACCTTCCAATGCTGAAAGCAAAACTCTTCTAAGTGCATTACCAACAGTCAATCCGTAACCAGGTTCTAAAGGTCTAAATTCAAATTTACCTTCAAAATCGGTTGAATCGATCATGATAACTTTATCGGGCTTCTGAAAATTAAATATTGCCATAAATTTCGACTAAGTCAATTATTATTTGTTGTACAACTCTACGATTAATTGTTCTTTAATGTTTTCTGGAATTTGCAATCTTGCAGGTACAGAAACAAATGTTCCTTCTTTAAGATCGTTGTTCCATGTAATCCACTCATAAACATGACTTGAATTAGATAAAGAACGTTCGATAGCCTCTATAGATTTAGATTTTTCACGAACAGCAACTTTATCACCAGGCTTAAGGTGGTAAGAAGGAATATTAACTACTTCACCGTTTACAGTGATGTGTCTGTGAGAAACGATTTGACGAGCACCTCTTCTAGAAGGAGCAATTCCCATTCTAAAAACTACGTTGTCTAATCTAGCCTCACATAATTGTAATAATACTTCACCAGTAACTCCTTTAGTAGCCGATGCTTTTTCGAATAAATTTCTGAATTGTTTTTCTAAAATTCCGTAAGAATATTTAGCTTTTTGCTTTTCCATCAATTGGACAGCATACTCAGATTTTTTTCCTCTTTTTTTAGCCATCCCGTGTTGACCAGGTGGGTAATTTCTTTTTTCGAAAGCTTTATCGTCTCCGAAAATTGCCTCGCCGAATTTACGAGCGATTCTTGTACTTGGACCAGTATATCTTGCCATTTTAAATTGTTTAAGATAGAGATTATGAATTCAGGTCGTATCCTTCGATAATCTATAGTCTATCTAGTTTATACTATAATTATTTTTGAGTATTAAACTCTACGTCTTTTAGGAGGACGACATCCATTATGAGGCATTGGTGTTACATCAATGATTTCTGTAACTTCAATTCCACCGTTATGCAAAGAACGGATAGCAGACTCACGTCCGTTTCCTGGTCCTTTAACATACACTTTTACTTTTTTAAGTCCAGCTTCAAGAGCTACTTTAGTACAATCTTCTGCTGCCATTTGAGCCGCGTACGGAGTGTTCTTTTTAGAACCTCTGAAACCCATCTTACCAGCTGAAGACCAAGAAATAACTTCACCTTTTTTGTTAGTCAAAGAAATGATGATGTTGTTAAAAGTAGCAGAAATATGAGCTTCTCCCGTTGATTCAACGATAACTTTACGTTTTTTTGCAGTTGCTTTAGCCATATTACTTATTATTTAGTTGCTTTTTTCTTGTTAGCAACAGTTTTTCTTTTACCTTTTCTTGTTCTAGAGTTGTTTTTAGTTCTTTGTCCTCTTAATGGAAGACCAGATCTATGACGGATACCTCTATAACAACCAATATCCATTAAACGTTTGATGTTTAAAGAAACCTCAGAACGCAATTCTCCTTCAATTTTGAAAGCCGATACCGCTTCACGAATTGCTCCGATCTCAGCATCATTCCAATCTTGAACTTTTTTATCTTGGCTAACTTGAGCTTTTTCTAAAATCTCAACCGCTCTACTTTTTCCTAATCCGAAGATGTAGGTAAGTGCTATAACACCTCTCTTGTTTTTTGGGATATCTACCCCTGCTATTCTTGCCATAATTATCCTTGTCTTTGTTTAAATCTAGGATTCTTTTTGTTGATTACGTATAATCTTCCTTTTCTACGTACGATAATGCACTCGGCACTTCTCTTTTTTACTGATGCTCTTACTTTCATTGTTGAAATATCTTTTAATATCTATAAGTAATTCTTGCTTTTGACAAATCGTAAGGACTCATTTCTAGTTTCACTTTATCACCAGGTAATAATTTGATATAATGCATACGCATTTTTCCAGAAATATGAGCAATTACAATATGTCCATTTTCTAACTCTACACGGAACATCGCATTAGATAATGCTTCAATGATGGATCCGTCTTGTTCTATTGCTGATTGTTTTGCCATAAGTTAAGCTACTGCTTTTCTATTTTTACCAGTTTTCATTAAACCATCATAATGTTGATTCAACAAGTATGAATTGATTTGCTGTATGGTGTCGATAGCTACTCCAACCATAATAATTAAAGAGGTACCTCCAAAAAACATCGCCCAAGATTGTTGAACATCCATAATGCTTACAACAATTGCTGGGAACACAGCGATTAGAGCAAGAAATAAAGACCCTGGGAAAGTAATTAAAGACATCACTTTATCAAGAAAATCAGAAGTTTCTACACCTGGTTTTACACCTGGAATAAATCCTCCACTTCTTTTCAAATCATCAGACATTTTGTTAGTAGGAACAGTAATTGCGGTATAAAAGAATGTAAACACAACGATTAAAGTTGCGAAAACAAAGTTATACCAAAAACCGAACATATTACTAAAAGCACCAACAATAGATTGAGATGCATCTGATTTCGATAATCCTGCAACAGCAGCTGGAATAAACATAATGGCTTGAGCAAAGATAATCGGCATCACTCCTGCAGCATTAAGCTTTAAAGGAATCCATTGTCTATTACCACCCATTACATCTTGTTCGTAATCTCCAGTTGAAGTACGACGAGCATACTGAACAGGTATTTTACGTACCGCCATCACTAACAATACACAAGAAATAATAACCAGTAACCAAACAATAATTTCGATAACCAATAACATTGGCCCTCCATTATTATTAGTAACTCTAGTAGTAAACTCTTGAATAAATGCTTGTGGTAAACGAGCCAAAATACCCACCATAATTAACAATGATATACCATTACCAATTCCTTTATCAGTAATCTTCTCTCCCAACCACATAGCAAATATGGTACCTGTAGTCAAAATAACTACTGAAGAAAACAAAAACTCAAATGAATTAAAACCTAATAAGAAGGCATTACTTGGTAGTGTTCTGTATAAATTGTAAATATAAGTAGGACCTTGAAGTAAAGTAATTCCAATTGTTAACCAACGAGTAATTTGATTGATCTTTTTTCTTCCACTTTCACCATCACTTTGAAGTTTTTGCAAATAAGGAATCGCAATACCCATTAACTGAACCACAATAGAGGCAGAAATATAAGGCATAATTCCTAAAGCAAAAACAGACGCTTTAGAGAAAGCTCCACCTGTAAACATATCCAATACAGAACCAATACCATCTTTGGTTTGTCCTGCTAGACCGCTTAATTGTGTTGCATCAATCCCTGGTAACGTAACATGTGCTCCAAAACGATAGATTAAAAGTAAACCAAGAGTTAAAAGAATACGATTCTTTAACTCTTCGATTTTCCAAACATTACTTATTGATTCAATAAATTTCTTCATCTTAATTGAAAAATTATAGTGTTACCGCTTCACCACCAGCAGCTTCAATAGCCGCTTTTGCAGTAGCAGTAAATTTGTGAGCAGTTACTTTTAATTTTGCTTTCAATTCTCCTCTACCTAAAATCTTAACGATTTCATTTTTGGTAGCCAAACGGTTAGCAACATAAACTGTCATATCAACAGTATCCGTAATTACTCCATTATCAACTAATAATTGAAGGGTATCTAAATTAACACCTTCGTATTCTTTACGATTGATGTTTGTGAAACCAAACTTAGGCACACGTCTTTGAAGTGGCATTTGCCCTCCTTCAAAACCAATCTTTTTAGAATAACCAGAACGAGATTTAGCTCCTTTGTGTCCTCTAGCGGCAGTACCACCTTTACCAGAACCTTCTCCTCTACCTAATCTTTTATTTTGATTGTGTGTAGCACCTTCAGCAGGTTGTAAGTTACTTAAATTCATAACTATAATTGTTATTTAACTTCCTCAACGGAAACTAAGTGTTTAACTTTATTTATCATACCAAGGATTGCAGGATTTGAATCATGCTCTACAACTTGTCCCATTTTACGTAGACCTAAAGCTTCTAAACCTCTCTTTTGAGAAAGAGGACAGTTAATTTTGCTTCTAACTTGTTTTACTAATAATTTAGCCATAATTTCCTTGAATATTAACCTTTAAAAACTTTTTCTAAAGAAACTCCTCTTTGTTTTGCAACAGTGTGAGCACTTCTCATTTGTAACAAAGCATCAAAAGTTGCTTTTACTACGTTGTGAGGATTTGAAGATCCTTGAGATTTAGACAATACATCGTGAATACCTACTGATTCAAGAACTGAACGAACAGCTCCACCAGCAATAACTCCTGTACCATGAGAGGCTGGAATTAAGAATACACGTGCACCACCAAATTTACCTTTTTGTTCGTGAGGAACTGATTGTCCATTCAAAGGAATTCTTACCAAATTTTTCTTAGCATCTTCTACTGCTTTCGCAATTGCTTCAGAAACATCTTTAGATTTTCCTAATCCGTGACCTACCACTCCGTTTTCATCACCTACAACTACAATAGCAGAAAAACCAAATGCTCTACCACCTTTTGTAACTTTAGTAACACGATTTACACTCACCAAACGGTCTTTCAATTCAAGACCACTAGGTTTTACCAACTCTATATTTTTGTATTTATTAGACATACTATATTAGAATTTAAGTCCAGCAGCTCTCGCGCCTTCTGCTAATGATTTAATACGACCGTGATATAAATAACCTCCTCTATCGAAAGTTACTGCATCAATACCGGCTTTTAACGCTTTCTCTCCAACTAGTTTTCCAACTGCTGCAGCAACTTCAACGTTTGTACCTTTACCTATTTCTTTTTCTCTTGAAGAGGCAGCTAATAAAGTAACTCCATTTACATCGTCAATTAATTGAGCATAAATTTCTTTGTTACTTCTAAACACAGAAAGTCTAGGTTTAGCAGCAGTACCGCTAACAATCTTTCTAATTCTGAATTTAATTCTCTGTCTTCTATCAGATTTTGTTAATGACATAATCTTATTTTTTAAGCTGATTTACCTGCTTTTCTTCTTAATACTTCACCTACGAATTTAACACCTTTTCCTTTGTATGGCTCAGGCTTACGGAAACCTCTGATTTTCGCAGCTACCTGTCCTAAAAGTTGTTTGTCAAATGATGTTAATTTCACAATTGGGTTTTTACCTTTTTCAGAGATAGTCTCCACAACAACTTCTGGAGCTACTTCTAAAACGATATTATGTGAATATCCAAGAGCTAAATCTAATTTTTGTCCTTGGTTTGAAGCTCTGTAACCTACTCCTACCAATTCCAACTCCTTAGTAAAACCTGTTGACACTCCTTGAATCATGTTATTGATTAAAGATCTGTATAAACCGTGTTTTGCTCTTTGGTCTTTCTGATCAGACGATCTTTCTACTAGAACTTGACCGTCTTCAACTTTTACAGTTACGTCCGAAAACTCCTGTGTAAGTTGACCATTTTTTCCTTTTACTGTAACAATACCATTAGCAACTTCAACAGTTACTCCAGCAATAATTACAATTGGATTTTTACCTATTCTTGACATCTTATATAGTCTTTAATATTAGTATACGTAACAAATTACTTCACCACCTACATTCAATTGCTTAGCTTGTTTCCCAGTCATAAGACCTTTAGAAGTAGAAACAATTGCAATACCTAATCCGTTAAGGATTCTTGGAATTTTAGAAGCACCTGCGTATTTACGTAAACCTGGTTTACTAATTCTTTGGATATCTTTGATTACAGGCTCTTTAGTATCTTTATCATACTTTAAAGCAATTTTGATAGAACCTTGAACGGTATTCTGTTCAAATTTGTAACTTAAGATATACCCTTGATCAAATAAGATCTTTGTAATCTCTTTTTTTAGATTAGATGCTGGAATTTCAACAACTTTGTGGTTTGCAGCCACAGCGTTACGAACTCGCGTCAAGTAATCTGCAATTGGATCTGTATACATATGTATCAATTTGCGGTTTTGGTTTTCGATGGCACTCTGCCATCGAACCTTAAACCAGTTTATAATTCTTTATTCTTACCAGCTAGCTTTCTTAACTCCAGGAATTAACCCGTTGTTAGCCATTTCGCGGAATGTTACACGTGAAATACCAAATTGACGAATATATCCTCTTGGTCTTCCAGTTAATTTACAACGATTGTGTAAACGAACAGGTGAAGCATTTTTTGGTAATTTTTGCAAACCTACGAAATCTCCAGCTTCTAACAAAGCTTTTCTTTTCTCAGCATACTTTGCTACCGTTTTTTCTCTTTTCACCTCGCGGGCTTTCATTGATTCTTTAGCCATGTCTTAATTCTTTTTAAAAGGTAATCCTAATTCAGCCAATAACGATTTTGCTTCCTTATCTGTTTGAGCAGTAGTAACAAATGTAATATCCATACCAGATATTTTGTTAACTTTATCAATATCAATTTCTGGGAAAATGATTTGCTCTAAAACTCCAAGGTTATAGTTACCTCTTCCGTCGAATCCAGTAGCTTTAATACCACTAAAATCTCTAACACGTGGTAAAGCAGAAGTAATAAGTCTATCTAAAAACTCATACATTCTTTCTCCACGAAGGGTTACTTTTGCTCCAATTGGCATTCCTTTTCTCAATTTGAAAGACGCAACGTCTTTCTTAGAAATTGTAGAAACTGCTTTTTGTCCAGTGATCTTTGTCAACTCATCAACTGCATAGTCGATTAATTTTTTATCAGATACAGCTGCACCAACTCCACGGCTCAAAACGATTTTTTCCAATTTTGGAACTTGCATTACGTTTGTATATCCGAATTCCTCTTTAAGAGCAGAGATTACTCTGTTCTTGTATTCTTCTTTTAGTCTAGGTGTATATGCCATCACTATAGTACTTGATTAGATTTTTTTGAAAATCTCACTTTCTTATCTCCTTCTACTCTAATACCTACTCTAGTTGTTCCTTTAGTTTTAGGATCAATTAAAGCAATATTGGAAATTTGAATAGAAGCTTCTTTTTTAACGATACCACCTTGAGGGTTTTTAGCACTTGGTTTAGTATGTTTCGAAACCATGTTTACACCTTCAACTATCGCTTTGTTTTTCTCACGGTAAACGCGTAATACTTTACCTTCAGCACCTTTATGGTCACCTGCAATAACTCTTACTACGTCTCCTGATTTTATTTTTAGCTTTATCATCTTAAAACGAATTAAAGCACTTCTGGTGCTAATGATACAATTTTCATGAATTGTTTTTCACGAAGTTCTCTTGCTACCGGACCAAAAACACGAGTTCCTCTCATTTCACCAGCAGCATTCAATAACACACATGCGTTGTCATCAAATCTGATGTATGAACCATCGGCTCTTCTCACTTCTTTTTTGGTACGTACAACAACTGCAGTTGAAACAGCTCCTTTTTTAACGTTTCCGTTTGGAGTTGCATCTTTGATAGAAACTACAATCTTGTCACCAACAGAGGCATACCTTCTTTTGGTACCTCCTAAAACACGGATAGTTAAAACTTCTTTAGCTCCTGTGTTATCTGCTACTTTTAGTCTTGATTCTTGTTGTACCATAATTATTTAGCTCTTTCAATGATTTCAACTAATCTCCAACATTTTGATTTACTCAAAGGACGCGTTTCGCTAATTCTTACAGTATCTCCAATGTTACAGTCGTTTGTTTCGTCGTGTGCAACGTATTTTTTTGTTTTCAACACGAACTTACCGTATAATGGGTGTTTTACTTTACGTACTTCTGCTACAACAATAGATTTCTCCATTTTGTTAGAAGTAACAACACCAATTCTCTCTTTTCTTAAATTTCTTTTTTCCATCTTTCAGCAGATTACAATTATTGTAACTCTCTTTTTGTAAGCTCAGTAGCTAATCTTGCAATTGTTCTTCTTACAGTTCTAATTTGTAGAGGATTTTCAATTGGTGAGATAGCGTGAGCCAATTTTAGGTTAGCATAAGCTTTCTTAGTCTGGCTAAGTTTTTCTTGCAACTCCGCTGCAGAAAGATTTTTTATTTCTGATTGTTTCATAATATAATTAGATTATGCTTCGAAATCTCTCGCAACAACGAATTTAGTTTTTACTGGAAGTTTTTGTGCTGCAAGACGTAACGCCTCTTTTGCAACTGACAAAGGTACTCCTCCAACTTCAAACATAATTCTTCCGGGTTTAACAACGGCAGCCCAATATTCAACGGCTCCTTTACCTTTACCCATACGTACTTCAAGAGGTTTCTTAGTAATTGGTTTGTCTGGAAATATTTTGATCCATAATTGTCCTTCTCTCTTCATGTAACGAGTAGCTGCAATACGAGCTGCTTCGATTTGACGAGAGGTTAAGAACATTCCATCTTCATGTACAGATTTAATACCAAACATTCCATTAGAAAGTTCATGCCCTCTTTGAGAGTTTCCTTTCATTTTACCTTTCTGTACCTTACGGTATTTTGTTCTTTTAGGCTGTAACATTTTTCTTTAGTTTAAAAATTTACTTTCTTTTACGAGCGTCTGGTTTTCCACCTTTATTAAAGTTAGATTTGCCTCTAGGAGCATCTCCACCTTTACCACCTGCACCAGATTGTTTTTTATCCATTCCAGCAAGCGGAGAAAGATCTCTCTTTCCATAAACTTCACCTTTCATGATCCATACTTTAATACCCATTCTACCATAAGTAGTATGTGCTTCTGCTAAAGCATAATCAATATCGGCTCTGAAAGTTGATAGAGGAATTCTACCTTCTTTGAAACCTTCTGAACGTGCCATCTCAGCTCCATTCAAACGACCAGAAATCAAAACTTTGATACCTTCAGCGTTCATACGCATAGAAGCAGCAATAGCCATTTTGATTGCACGTCTGTAAGAAATACGACTCTCGATTTGACGACAGATACTTGTTGCAACTAAATAAGCATCAAGTTCAGGTCTTTTGATTTCAAAGATGTTAATTTGAACCTCTTTGTCAGTAATTTTCTTAAGTTCTTCTTTCAACTTGTCTACCTCTTGACCACCTTTTCCGATAATAATACCAGGTCTAGCAGTAGTGATAGTAACGGTTACAAGTTTCAAAGTTCTCTCGATGATTACTTTTGATACACTAGCTTTTGATAAACGAGCATGGATGTACTTTCTGATTTTGTGATCTTCGGCTAATTTATCGCCATAATCATTTCCACCATACCAGTTAGAGTCCCATCCTCTGATGATACCAAGTCTATTTCCAATTGGATTTGTCTTTTGTCCCATCTTTATTAATTGCTTTGTGTGTTATTAATAGCTCCTAACACGATTGTTACGTGGTTAGAACGTTTTCTAATTCTGTGTGCACGACCTTGTGGAGCTGGACGAAGTCTTTTTAACATCATTCCACCATCTACTCTGATCTCTTTTACAAATAAGCCTGCTTCAACTACATTACCTTCACTATTTTTTTGCTCCCAGTTATTGATAGCAGATAATAATAGTTTCTCTAATTTTCTTGAAGCTTCTTTTGAGCTAAATCTTAATATATTAAGTGCTCTTTCCACTTTCTGACCTCTTACCAAGTCCGCAACTAAGCGCATTTTTCTAGGTGAAGTAGGGCAGTTATTCAATTTTGCAAAAGCTAGTGACTTATTAGCCTCTTTTCTTGCGTCTGCTGTTTCTCTTTTACGAACTCCCATTGCTTCTTATTTTTTACCTTTATTTTTTGCTCCAGCGTGACCTCTAAAAGATCTAGTTGGTGAAAATTCTCCTAATTTGTGACCTACCATGTTTTCTGTAACGTAAACTGGTACAAACTGACGACCGTTATGAACTGCGATTGTTTGTCCAACAAAGTCTGGAGTAATCATTGAAGCTCTAGACCATGTCTTAACAACTCCACTACCACCTTTTTCAATGTTTTCTTGAACTTTCTTGTCTAACTTATAATGAACGAAAGGTCCTTTTTTTAATGAACGTGCCATATCTTATTATTTCTTTCTACGTTCTACGATATACTTGTTACTCGGGTTTTTCTTAGAACGAGTTCTATAACCTTTAGCTGGTATTCCATTTCTTGAACGTGGATGTCCACCAGAAGAACGTCCTTCACCACCACCCATTGGGTGATCGACAGGGTTCATTGCAACAGGTCTTGTTCTAGGTCTTCTTCCTAACCATCTTGTTCTACCTGCTTTTCCAGATACAACTAATTGATGATCAGAATTAGAAACAGCTCCAATAGTAGCCGAACAAGTTAACAAGATTAATCTTGTTTCTCCTGAAGGCATTTTGATTGTAGCATATTTTCCATCTCTTGCCATTAACTGAGCAAATGTTCCAGCAGAACGAGCAATTACAGCTCCTTGTCCTGGACGTAACTCAATACAAGAAATAACAGTTCCTAACGGAATTCTGCTTAATGGCAATGTATTACCAATTTCAGGTTGAGATTCTGGTCCAGAAACTAATTTCTGACCTACTTTCAATCCGTTTTGCGCAATAACATAAGTTTTCTCTCCATCAGCATAAGCTAATAAAGCGATAAACGCAGTACGATTTGGATCATATTCAATTGACTTAACCGTAGCAGGAATTCCTTCTTTAGTACGTTTAAAATCAATAATACGATATCTCTGCTTGTGACCACCACCCGTATAACGCATGGTCATCTTTCCTTGACTATTTCTACCTCCAGAGTTTTTTATCGGCGCTATCAAAGAGCGTTCCGGCTTATCAGTTGTAATGGCGTCATAACCATTCACAACTCTAAATCGCTGACCTGGGGTAATAGGTTTTAATTTTCTAACTGACATTGTTCTCTATTAGATATTGTTGTAAAAATCAATTGATTCTCCTTCTTTTACTTGTACAAATGCTTTCTTTTCTGCATTTGTTTTTCCACTGATCAAACCACTTTTAGTGTATTTTGTAGTTCTATCCGGTCTTACGTTAATTGTGTTAACACTAACAACAGTTACTCCATAAGTAGCCTCAACAGCTTTCTTAATCTCAACTTTATTTGCTTTTTTGTTAACAAAAAATCCGAAGCGGTTTAAAACTTCACTTTCTTTGGTTACTTTTTCAGTTACTATAGGTCTGATTATAATACTCATTTTCCTATTTATTTGCTTAAATTATCTTCAATTCCTTCCAAAGAACCTTCTAAAAGCACTACATTATTAGCGTTCAAGATGGCGTAAGTACTTAATTCTGAGCTACTTACTACGTTAGAAGCCTTTAAATTGCGTGACGACAAATATACATTTTTATTTGAATCACCCAACACGAACAACGATTTTTTGTTTTCTAAGCCTAACGATTTCAAAACGTTAATGAAATTTTTAGTGCTTGGAGTTTCAAAATTGAAGTCTTCTAAAACGATGATATTTGACTCTTTTGCTTTGATTGAGAAAGCTGATTTTCTAGCTAAACGTTTCAAGTTTTTATTCAATTTGAATGAATAACTTCTTGGTCTAGGTCCGAAAACTGTTCCTCCACCTTTAAACAATGGATTCTTTGCACTACCCGCACGAGCAGTACCAGTTCCTTTTTGTTTTTTAATCTTACGCGTACTTCCCGCTACTTCAGCTCTTTCTTTTGCTTTGTGCGTTCCTTGTCTTTGATTAGCAAGATATTGCTTAACATCAAGGTATACAGCGTGATTATTTGGTTCAATTGCGAATACTGAATCAGAAAGTTGAACTTTTCTTCCAGTATCTTTTCCGTTGAAATCTAATACTTTTACTTCCATTACTTCTGAATGATTACATAAGAGTTGTTATGACCAGGAACACATCCTTTAATAACAAGTAGGTTCTTATCAGCCACTACTTTTAAAACTCTAAGGTTTTGAACTTTTACATTTTCTCCTCCCATTCTTCCAGCCATACGCATTCCTTTGAATACTCTAGATGGATAAGAAGAAGCTCCTACAGAACCTGGCGCTCTTAAACGGTTGTGTTGACCATGAGTAGCTTGCCCAACACCACCAAAACCGTGACGTTTAACAACCCCTTGGAAACCTTTACCTTTAGATACACCTTGTACATCTACAAACTCTCCTTCTTCAAAAATAGTAACATCAATAAGATCTCCTAATTTTTGTTCAGTTGCAAAATTTTGGAATTCAACGACTTTTTTCTTAGCAACAGTTCCCGCTTTTTTAAAGTGACCTACAGCCGCTTTTGTGGAATGTTTCTCGTTTTTGTCATCGAAACCAAGTTGCAACGCTTCGTACCCGTCAACACCTTTGGTTCTGACTTGGGTAACAACACATGGTCCAGCTTCGATTACTGTACAAGGAATATTCTTCCCGTTTTCGTCGAAAATGCTAGTCATGCCGATTTTTCTACCAATTAACCCAGACATAAATATTAATTATTAATTATTAAATATAAATATAGAACACACGTTTAAGCGAATCCTATTTTTTAAAATGAGGTGCAAAAGTATAACTTATTTGCAGATATTCCAAAAAATGTTTTCGCTTAAACGGAATGCTCTTGTATTTCGAAAATACAGGTACCTAAACTTTGATTTCCACTTCAACTCCACTAGGCAATTCTAATTTCATTAAAGCGTCAATAGTTTTAGATGAAGATGAATAAATGTCAATTAATCTCTTGTATGACATAACTTCAAATTGTTCTCTCGCTTTTTTGTTAACGTGTGGAGAACGTAATACCGTGAATAATTTTTTGTGAGTTGGCAATGGAATTGGTCCTGTTACAACTGCACCGGTAGTTTTAACCGTTTTTACAATCTTCTCAGCAGACTTGTCTACCAACATGTGATCGTAAGATTTTAGTTTTATTCTGATTTTTTGACTCATTTTCTTAAAGATTAAGCGTTTCCTTTTGCTTTTTTGATTACTGCTTCTGAAATATTAGCAGGCGTTTCAGCGTAGTGTGAAAATTCCATTGTAGATGTTGCTCTACCTGATGATAATGTTCTTAATGTAGTTACATATCCAAACATTTCAGACAAAGGCACATCAGCTTTAATAGTTTTAGCACCAGCTCTATCACCCATGTCATTTACCTGACCTCTACGACGGTTAATATCACCTACGATATCCCCCATGTTTTCTTCAGGTGTGATCACTTCCATTTTCATGATTGGCTCTAAAATAACCGCACCGGCAGCTTTTGCCACTTCTTTATACCCCATTCTAGCCGCTAATTCAAATGAAAGGGCATCAGAATCCACTGGGTGGAAAGAACCGTCTGACAAAGTTACTTTCAAACTATCTACTTGATAACCAGCCAAAGGACCTGTTTTCATAGCTTCTCTAAAACCTTTCTCTACAGAAGGAATATATTCTTTAGGAACGTTACCACCTTTTACTGCATTGATAAATTGTAATCCCACAGGAACTTTTCCATCAACTTCATCAGCAGGTTCTAATGTAAATACGATATCACCGAATTTACCACGACCTCCAGATTGTTTTTTGTAAGTCTCTCTATGTGTAGCAGATCTTGTAAACGCTTCTTTGTATTCAACTTGAGGTTCACCTTGGTCAACTTCAACTTTAAATTCACGTTTCATACGATCTACAAGGATATCCAAGTGCAACTCACCCATACCTGAGATAATAGTTTGCCCAGAAGCCTCATCTGTTCTAACTGTAAATGTAGGATCCTCTTCAGCTAATTTAGCCAAAGCCATACCCATTTTATCTACGTCAGCCTTAGTTTTAGGCTCAATCGCAATACCAATTACCGGCGCAGGGAATTTCATAGACTCAAGAATAATTGGGTGTTTTTCATCACACAATGTATCTCCAGTTTTGATGTCTTTAAATCCAACAGCAGCTCCAATATCTCCAGCCTCAATATATTCGATTGGATTTTGTTTGTTAGCATGCATTTGGTAGATACGAGAAATTCTTTCTTTGTTACCTGAACGAGTGTTCAAAACATAAGAACCCGCATCCAAACGTCCAGAATACGCACGGAAGAAAGCTAAACGACCAACAAAAGGATCAGTAGCAATCTTAAATGCTAAAGCAGCAAACGGCTCTTTTACATCTGGTTTACGTAATATTTTGGTTTGATCTTCTTCTAATAATTCAGCATCATCAGGATGGATACCTGTAATACCTTCTTTATCCATTGGAGATGGCAAGTATTTACATACTGCATCTAACATGAATTGAACTCCTTTATTTTTGAAAGAAGAACCTGCAATCATAGGAATGATAGCCATGTCCATAGTCGCAGCTCTTAAAGCCACGTTGATTTCTTCCTCTGTAATAGAGCTTTCATCTTCCATGTACTTATCCAATAGATTTTCATCATAATCAGCTACTGCCTCAATAAGAATCGATCTATATTCTTTCACTTCTGCAAGCATGTCATCCGGAATAGGCACAATATCAAAAGTAGCTCCCTGTGTAGCGTCATGCCAAATAATAGCTTGATTTTTCACTAAGTCAACTACTCCTTTGAAATCATTCTCTTCACCAATTGGCAATGTAATCGCAACAGCGTTAGATTTCAACATATCTCTAACTTGTTGACATACATTCAAAAAGTTAGAACCTTGTCGGTCCATTTTATTTACGAATCCCATACGTGGAACTCTATATTGATCCGCTAATCTCCAGTTAGTTTCTGATTGTGGCTCAACACCATCAACAGCACTAAATAAGAAAACTAATCCATCCAATACACGTAACGAACGATTTACCTCTACGGTAAAATCAACGTGTCCTGGAGTATCAATAATATTAAAGTGGTAAGGTAATGTTTCAGGTAAAATTTTACCTTGTTCAGTTGGAAAATTCCATTCACAAGTTGTAGCAGCAGAAGTAATAGTAATCCCTCTTTCTTGCTCTTGCGCCATCCAGTCCATTGTTGCAGCACCATCGTGCACTTCACCAATTTTGTGTGATTTTCCTGTATAGAATAAAATACGCTCTGTTGTTGTTGTTTTACCAGCATCAATGTGAGCAGCAATTCCAATGTTTCTTGTATATTTTAAATCTCTAGCCATTTCTTATGAATTAAAATCTAAAGTGAGAGAATGCTTTGTTAGCTTCTGCCATTTTGTGAGTATCCATTCTTTTCTTAACAGCCGCTCCTTCTTCTTTAGCCGCAGCTAAACATTCTGAAGCTAGTCGTTGAGCCATTGACTTTTCATTTCTTCTTCTAGAATAAAGTATTAACCACTTCATTGCCATAGAGATTTTTCTGTCTGGTCTAATTTGCATCGGAATTTGAAATGTAGCTCCACCAACTCTACGACTACGTACTTCTACGTGAGGCATAACATTAGTTAACGCATCTTTCCAAATTTCTAATGATGATTTTTCTGCATCTTGCTTTTTTGTTTCAATGATATCAATTGCATCATAAAAAACTTTAAAAGCTGTTGATTTCTTACCGTCCCACATTAAGTTGTTCACAAAACGAGTCACCAATTGGTCATTAAACCTTGGATCTGGTAAAAGTGGTCTTTTCTTTGCCGCTCTTTTTCTCATGTCTTTTTTGTTTTTAGAATAAAAGGTTATTAGGTTATAAGCTTATGAGGTTTAGCAACAACTAAACTTCTAAACTTCTAAACCCTTACACTTTCTTCAAATTACTTTTTTGCTTCTTTTGGGCGTTTAGCACCGTACTTAGATCTTCTTTGCGTTCTTCCTGCTACACCTGATGTATCAAGCGCACCACGAACGATGTGATATCTAACTCCTGGTAAATCCTTTACCCTTCCACCCCTAACTAATACTATCGAGTGCTCTTGTAAATTGTGTCCTTCTCCAGGGATGTAGGCATTTACTTCATTACCATTGGTCAAACGTACACGCGCAACTTTACGCATTGCAGAGTTTGGTTTTTTTGGTGTAGTAGTGTAAACACGCGTACAAACCCCTCTTCTTTGAGGACAAGAATCTAAAGCAACCGATTTACTCTTCTTAGTTATCTGAGTTCTTCCTGTTCTTACTAATTGTTGAATTGTTGGCATAATTAATACTAAAAATTTCTTATTATATTAAATTCCCGCTTTTTACGGGGATGCAAATGTATAAATTATTTTCAACTCTACAAACCTTAATTAATTAATTTTCAATACAATTATTTAACACCTCCTTTTGAATCAGAAAAAAAACACGTTATACAGGCTGTTGAAAGAAAAAAATACACCTACAACAAAAGAAAAAATATTAAATTACTATTTCATAGTAACAACAGACCTGTTTCGAGTTATTGATTTTTTTAATAAAAAACAATACAACAAAAAAGAAGTTAGAAGTTAACAAAACAAAGAAGTTGTAAACCATAAAAACTTCAAAAACTTCAAGAAAAACAAAAAATAACAACAATACTTACATTTAATGTTAAAATGTTAAATTTTAGATGCGTGCATAAAAAAGAACGCTAAACATTAGGAATGTTAACAAATTATTAAGAGTTTTGCTGTACTAATTCAAAATAATTAAAAATGAAACTAAAATTAAATGGATTCTTAGTGCTGTTGTTAGCACTAGTGACGCAAATTACTTTTGCGCAAGAAAGAGCCGTTTCGGGAACTGTTTCTGACAATGCAGGACAACCTCTTCCAGGGGTAAGTGTATTGGTTAAAGGAAGCAAAACAGGAACGCAAACTGATTTTGATGGAAAATTTTCTATCAAAGTGGCACCGAGCCAAACATTAGTATTTACCTATATTGGGATGAAAACTCAAGAAGTTAAAGCTACTAATGCTTCAATTAATGTAAAACTTTCAAGTAGTGCAATTGAACTAGAAGGCGCTGTAGTTACAGCCATGGGTGTTAAAAAATCTAAAAAAGCTTTAGGTTATGCTTCTCAAGAAGTAAAAGGTAATGATATTGCCGACACTCCAGTTACTAACTTTGCAGATGCATTATCTGGAGAAGTTGCTGGTCTTGATATTCAATCATTCGGTACATTAGGAGGTTCGGCTAACATTATTGTTCGTGGATTCAAATCTTTATACGGAAGTAACCAAGCTTTAATTGTAATTGACGGAACTCCTGTTTTAAATGAAACGAACAACAGTTCTGATGTTACTTCAGGAAGAGGTGGATACGATTATGGTAATGCTGCGTCTGACATTAACCCGGACGACATTGAATCTATCAACGTATTAAAAGGAGCTGCTGCGACTGCACTTTACGGCTCTAGAGCATCTAACGGAGCCTTAGTTATTACTACCAAAAAAGGTAAAAATGCTAAAGGAATTGGTGTTACAGTAAATTCATCTGTTACAGTTGGTTCAGTAGACAAAAATACTTTACCTGTTTACCAAGATAAATATGGTGCTGGTTATGGCCCTTATTACGATGATCCATATTTCTTGAATTATGACATCAATGGTGATGGAGTAAACGACCAAGTAGTACCTTTTACTGAGGATGCTTCTTATGGAGCTGCATTTAACCCTAGTTTGAATGTATACCAATGGAACTCTATCTTCCCACAATTACCTGGTTACGGTAAAGCTACTCCATGGGTTGCTGCTAAAAATAATCCAAATTCATTTTTTGTAGACGCATTAACTACTACAAATTCTGTTTCTTTCGGAAAAAGTACAGACATTACAACTTTCCGTTTAGGATTCACAAACAAAATGCAAGAGGGTGTTAATCCAAATGGATTAATTAAAAGAAATACTTTAACTTTTTCTGGTTCTCAAAAATTGAGTGAAAACCTTACTGTTACAGGTGATTTCTCTTTCACAAACAACAATGGTAGAGGTAGAAACGGTACTGGATACAGTTCAGGTAACCCAATGCAAGCATTCAGACAATGGTGGCAAACTAACGTTGATGTTCAAGAACAAAAAGCGGCTTTCTTTGCTACTGGAGAAAACATTACATGGAATGTAAATTCATCTGATGACTTAAGCCCAATTTATACAGATAACGTATATTGGAATACTTACAAAAACTATCAAACAGATAGTAGAGATCGTTACACAGGAAACTTTGGTGCAACTCAAAAAGTAAACAACTGGTTTAATATTGTTGGTAAATTTGCATTTGACAGCTACTCTGAAATCAGAGAGGAAAGAATCGAAGTAGGTTCATCTGACGTATCTGATTATACAGTAACAAATAGAAAAGCCTCTGAGATCAATTACGACATCATGGGTAACTTTAATCACGATTTAACTAGTGATTTAAACATCAATGGATTAATTGGTTATAACGTGCGTGTTAACAAAAACAATTCATTGGCAGCTTCTGCAAACGGAGGATTAGTAACACCAGGATTATTTACATTATCAAACTCTGTTAACCCTCTAACATCTTTAGATTACAACAAAGTTGATTACAAAAAACGTGTAGAAGGTGTTTTTGCTAAAGCAGGTTTAGGATACAAAGGAACATATTATTTAGACGCTTCGATCAGAAGAGATAAATCATCTGCATTGCCAGCTGATAATAATGAATACTACTATCCATCTGTTGCATCAACATTAATTTTTTCTAATTTAATTAAAAAAGATTGGTTGTCATTTGGTAAATTCAGAGCCAATTACGCTGAAGTAGGTAATGATACAAATCCATACCAAGTATTCAACACATACAGTGTTGGAGCTGCTTTCAACGGAAGTGCATCTGCAAGTAATCCAAGTGCATTCAACAATCCTGATTTAAAATCAGAAACAAGTAAAGAATTTGAAGTTGGTTTAGAAGCACAATTCTTTAACAACAGATTAGGATTTGACGTTTCTTACTACAAAAGAAAAACAGTTGACTTAATCACACCTATTACAGTATCTAATGCTACTGGAGCATCTAACTTATGGTTAAATGGTGGAGATATGGAAAATACAGGTTACGAAGCGGTAGTTAATGCTACTCCAATTAAAACTTCAAATTTCTCTTGGGATGTAAAAGTGAACTGGTCAACTAACGAAGGTATTATCACTAGATTAGCTGAAGGCATTGAATTCATGCAATTAGCATCAGTTCAAGGTGGTGTAACATTAGGAGGTGCTTTAAACGAGCCTTTCGGAACTATTAGAGGTAAAGATTTAGTATACCATGCCAATGGACAACCAATTGTTAAAACAAATGGATACTACCAATTAACAACAGCTACTACTGCAAAAATTGGTAACATTACCCCAGACTGGACTGGAGGTGTTAAAAACACATTCAAATACAAAAACTTTAGCTTAAGTGCTTTAGTAGATATCCAAAAAGGTGGAGATGTATTCTCTCTTGATACTTGGTATGGCTATGCAACAGGTTTGTATGACTTTACAGCTGGAACAAACGAACTAGGTAACCCAGTTCGTAATTCAAATGCTACAGGTGGTGGTATTATTTTACCAGGTGTTAAAGCTGACGGTACTCCAAATACAACAAGAGCTGCTGCTAATACTTATGCAAACCCTTGGGGTTATGCAAGAGCTGCAAACTCTCAACACGTATATGACGCCTCTTTCGTTAAATTGAGAGAAGTAAGTTTATCTTATGTTTTCCCTAAAGATTTAATCAATAAATTCTCACTTGAAAATCTATCTTTTTCTGTAATCGGTAGAAATTTATGGATTATTCATAAAAACACTCCATACTCAGATCCAGAAGCCGGTCTAGGTTCAGGAAACATTCAAGGATACCAATCAGGTGCCTATCCAGCGGTTAAAGAAATCGGAGCAAGTTTGAAATTTGAATTTTAAAAATGAAAAATATGAAAAAATATTTAATAATATTATCTTCTTTATTCATTGCTAGTTGTGCTAGTGACGAAAAATTTGAAGATTTGAACAGAGACCCTAACAACCCAACCCAGGTGTCTTCTGAAGCGCTATTTACTTCGGCAACGAAAACATTATTTGATCAAACTGAAAGTACAAGTGTGAACTTGAACATCTACAGATTATTGGCTCAATACTGGACCGAGACTACGTACATTGACGAAAGTAATTACGATTTTAATACTCGTAATATACCTCAAAGTCACTGGAGCAGAATGTACAGAGATGTATTGTTTGATCTACAAGATGCTAAAAAATTAGCTTCAAATGACAAGCAAAAAGCAATGATTTCTGTAATTGAAGTATATGCTTGGCAACAAATGGTGGATACCTTTGGAGACATTCCTTACACTGATGCTTTAAAAGGTGCTGCTGAACCAACTCCTGCTTATACTGATGATGCTGCTATTTATGCTGACTTAATCGTAAGAATCAATGACGCTATCGCAAAATTGAATGGTGCTGGAGCTGGATACACTTCTGCAGACATCATTTTTGGTGGAAATACTGCAAAATGGAAAAAGTTTGCTAACTCAGTAAAATTAAAACTTGCTATGAGAATGGCAGATGCTAATAATACTGCAGCTCAAACTGCAGCTCAAGAAGCGGTTACTGCTGGTGTATTAACTTCAAATAGTGATAACGTAATTTTAAATTACTTAGGATCTACACCTAACACTAATCCTCTTTGGGTTGATTTAGTTCAATCTGGAAGAAGTGATTTTGTTGCTGCAAACACAATTGTAAATTATATGAATGCAAAAAGCGATCCACGTAGAGCATTCTATTTTGACAATAATTTAGGTACTGGTGTTTACACAGGTGGTCCTTACGGAGACAACAACTCTTTTACAGCTTATACTCACATTGGTAAATTAATGCATCAACCAACATTTAGAGGTGTATTACTAGACTATTCAGAAGTAGAATTTTTATTAGCTGAAGCTGTTGAAAGAGGATATACTGTAGGTGGTACTGCTGCAACGCACTACACAAATGGTATTACTGCAAACATGACTGACTGGGGTGTAGCCTCTGCAGACATCGCAACTTACTTAGCTAGAACTGATGTTGCTTATGCATCAGCAACTGGAACATGGAAAGAAAAAATTGGTTTCCAATTTTGGTTAGCTATGTATAACAGAGGTTTTGAAGGTTGGTGTGTAAAAAGAAAATACGATGCTCCAGCATTTAATACTGCTGCCGTTTCTGGTTTACCTTTACCAACTCGTTACACTTACCCATTAAACGAGCCTACATTGAATAAATCTAACTATGATGCAGCTAAAACTGCTATGGGAGGTGATACTCAAACAACTAAAATTTTCTGGGATAAATTCTAATTTTTCTCAAATAATTCATAAGAAACCATCAGCCTTTGGCTGGTGGTTTTTTTTTGTATCTTTGCGCTATGGAAAAAGAAAACATAATATTCGGAATACGTGCCATTATTGAGGCCATACAAGCAGGAACTGCAGTAGACAAAGTCTTTATACAAAAAGAAATTGCAGGCGAACTGATGAAGGATTTAATGAAGGTCATGAAACGTGCCAATATTAATTTTTCCTACGTCCCTGTAGAAAAATTAAACCGTTTAACTCCTAACAACCATCAGGGTGCTGTAGCAAGCATCTCTCCTATTGGTTTTATGGAATTAGAGCATTTAGTTGAATCTACTATGGAGTCTGGAAAACAACCGTTGTTTTTAATATTAGACCAAATCTCTGATGCGCGTAATTTTGGAGCCATCATTAGAACTGCCGAATGTACTGGAGTCAACGGCATTATCATTCAAAAAGCAGGTTCTGCTCCTGTAAATGGAGATACCGTAAAAACGTCTGCCGGAGCCGTATTCAATGTGCCTATCTGTAAAGTAGAACATATTAAAGACGCTATCTTTTACCTTCAAGGATCCGGAATCAAAACGGTAGCTGCTACCGAAAAAACAGAACAAAATATCTACGATATTGCATTAAACGAACCCGTAGCCATCATTATGGGATCGGAAGACAGAGGAATCAATCCATCAGTATTGAAAATTGTAGATGAAAAAGCCAAATTACCGATGTTTGGAACCATTGGCTCTCTAAATGTATCGGTCGCTTGTGGTGCCTTTCTATACGAAGCGGTAAGACAGAGAAGCTAAATAATTAATAGGCATTACAACCTTCTCCTATCACAAAAGAAATCTCCAAATTTGTAATCCAGTAAATCTAATCACCGAATCCGCAAATAAACCCATAAACACAAAAATGGAAGCTCCTCTAGCAGAACGTATTCGTCCGCAACAATTAGAAGACTATATTAGTCAAAACCACTTAGTGGGACCTAATGGTGCATTGACGCAACAAATAGCTAAAGGAATTATTCCTTCATTGATTTTTTGGGGACCTCCTGGAACAGGAAAGACAACCCTAGCCCAAATCATTTCTCAAGAATCAAAACGCCCTTTCTATACCTTAAGCGCCATTAATTCTGGAGTAAAAGATATCAGAGAAGTAATTGAAAAAGCCAAACAAAGTGGCGGACTCTTTACTTCCAAAAACCCCATTTTATTTATAGATGAGATTCATCGCTTTAGTAAATCCCAACAAGATTCATTATTGGCTGCAGTAGAGAAAGGTTGGATCACATTAATTGGGGCCACTACCGAAAATCCAAGTTTTGAAGTTATTCCAGCTTTATTGTCGCGTTGTCAAGTGTACACCTTGGATGCTTTTAACAAAGAAGACTTAGAAGCCTTGCTACACCGAGCAATGCAAACTGACACTATTTTAAAAGAAAAAAAAATAAACCTAACCGAAACAGAAGCGCTATTGCGACTTTCTGGTGGAGATGGACGTAAACTATTGAATCTTTTCGAACTGGTCGTAAACGCCTCAAATGAAGATGCAATTTTTATTACTAACGATCGCGTACTCGAATTAGTACAGCAAAATACAGTTTTGTATGACAAAACAGGAGAACAGCATTACGACATAGTTTCGGCCTTTATCAAATCCATCCGAGGGAGTGATCCCAACGGAGCCGTATATTGGCTAGCTCGAATGATTGAAGGTGGAGAAGATGTAAAATTCATTGCGCGACGCATGTTGATTCTTTCCAGCGAAGACATTGGGAATGCCAATCCTACTGCCTTTATAATGGCGAACAATACTTTTCAAGCGGTAGCTACTATTGGTTATCCAGAAAGCCGAATTCTACTCAGTCAATGCGCGGTGTATTTAGCCACTTCTCCGAAAAGCAATGCGTCTTATGTAGCCATTGGTAACGCACAACAAATCGTCAAACAAACAGGGGACCTACCCGTGCCGATCCATTTACGCAATGCACCTACCCCATTGATGAAGGAATTAGGATATGGTGAAGAATACAAATATTCGCACGATTATGCTAATAATTTTGCAGAACAAGAATTTTTACCCGAAGTGATTGCAGGAACGGTCATTTATCAACCCGGAAATAACACTCGAGAAAATAGTACTCGAGAATTTCTAAAAAATAGATGGAAAGACAAATACGGATACTAGAACTTCACCACTACTTTTTCTGAAACTAGTTTTTCGTTTTCGTAATATTCAAAAAACCATTGATTATCTTTTTGAACAAATACCCCTTGACTATTTCCTTTCGTAGCAATGTATAAATCTGACAGAGATGTTTTATACAATTTATAAACTACTTTCGAATTTGCATCTACAATCTGGCAGCCATTCTGAGTAGCTTGAGCATACACTAAATTTGAAGTTGATTTTTCAATTATAGCATTTGAAACTGGAAACACAACAACTGGAATCATCTCATTTTTCACTGACATTTCAGAAGCTATCATTCTATTTTTATCGTATTTATAACGCAAACCATTCACTGATACAAAAGCTTTATTCAAAGCAACTGCATAAGCCAATTCAGTATCCTTTTCTTTGGTATAGCCTCTTTCCGATTTATAAATTAAATTACCGCTACAATCCTTAAACTCAACATGAAATTGGGTGGCTAAAAATGCATTTTCTTTCACAATATCATAATACAACAATTCACATCGATCGTTGTATTCTTTTGGCAGAATTTCATTAGCGTAAAAAACAGTAAAACCAGCATTAACAAGATTGGCTTTCGATAAAGTACAAAGACGGTACTGATTGTTTTTCTGAATAAAATCAAATTTCAAAGGAACTATAACCGCCTTATAATTGTTGATGTTTTGTCCAAAACAAAACGATGTAAATAAGACGAATACAAATACTAGTTTTCTCATAATTATAAATAGTTTTTAAGTTCTAACAAATGATTAATTTCAATGATTCCTTCTAGGCTAATTGCTTTATTCGGGTTGAAAAACAGTGCATCAATCCCAAAATCTAAAGCGCCTTGTACATCCGCTTCTAAGCAATCCCCAATCATAATACTGTTTTCTTTTTGGGCTTGAGCCAAATCTAAGGCATGTTGAAATATAATAGGATTAGGTTTCTTAACCCCCGCCATTTCAGAATTGGTAATCGTTTTAAAATAAGTATCAATATTTGAATTAGCTATTTTTTTATACTGGACATTCGCAAATCCATTGGTAATAATATGCAATTGGTATTTTTCATTCAGATAATCCAATATTTCAATAGCGCCATCAAACAAATGATTATTATCAGGCAAGAAAGCAATATAATCATCTGCCATTTGATGGATAGTTGCATCTGAAATTGCATAATTCAAAGCATCAAAAGAATCCTTCAACCTTTTGTAACGCAACTCCTCGTGGGTAATTTTATCGTACTGATACAACTTCCAACACGCCTGATTAATAGGAGCGTATTTTTTTATAAAATCGCCTATTGCTATTTCAGGATGATTCTGTTTGAATATAGTAGCAAAAGCCATTTCGGAATTTTTATCAAAATCCCAAAGAGTGTGATCCAAATCAAAAAAAACGTGCTGTATATTCTTATTTTTCATAGGTACAATTACAAAATTCCTTGATCGACAAAACTAAAGTAACTCGTTTCAGTTACTATTACATGATCTAAAATAGTTATTTCCAAACTCTCTCCTGCTCGCTTTAATTTATGAGTAATTTGCTTATCAGCCTCACTGGGTTTCAAACTCCCTGAAGGATGGTTATGACACAAAACTAAAGAAGTAGCTCCCATTTCGAGTGCCACTTTAAAAACCAAACGTACATCAACGACCGTTCCTGTAATCCCGCCTTTACTCAATTGTGTTTTCGAAATCACTTTATTCGAATTATTCAAATAAATAACCCAAAATTCTTCATGAGCCAATTCGCCAATAATAGGTTGCATTAACTCAAAAATAATTTTACTCGACGTGATTTTAACTAACTCAACAGCTTCTTCTACTCTTCGCCTTCTACCTAATTCTAAAGCCGCAACAATAGCAATAGCTTTAGCTTCTCCTATTCCTTTGAATTGCATCAGTTGCGACAGACTCTGTTTCCCTAAAGCATTCAAATTATGAGTAACACTAGCCAAAATCCGTTTACTTAAGTCAACTGCCGTTTCATTCCGACTACCGGAACCTATTAATATAGCAATCAATTCGGCATCGCTCAAAGCACTTTTGCCTTTAAGCATGAGTTTCTCCCGAGGTTTATCATCTTCGGACCAACTACTAATGGGAAAGGGGGCGTTTTCCATAGGTATTCTATTTGGGTAAAATTATTCAATCAACTGCTTAACTTCATCAAAATTCAATCCTCCGTAATTACCAGAACTCATCAACAATAAAGCGGAATTATCTAAATTTCGGCTGAATAAATAGTCTTTAAATTCGGCTGGATTGGTATAAATAATCAAATCTTCTCGATTAAAAGCCTTGGCAATTTGCTCATAGGTTACTTCTTCCAATTGTTTGATTTTTACTGCATCTGGCGAATAAAAAACAACCGCTTCATCCGCATACTCCAAAGCACCTTCGTATTCCTTCAAAAATTCAGCATTCAAACTACTATAGGTATGCAGCTCCAAACAAGCTACTAAAGTTCGATTAGGATACTGCTCTTTTACCGCTTGGGTCGTAGCAGCTACCTTACTTGGGGAATGCGCAAAATCTTTATAAGCCACTCTACCTTTTCCTTCAGCAATTTTTTCCAAACGTTTGGAAGCACCTTTAAAACTAGCAATCGCTTCATAGAAATCCGCTTCGTCCACCCCCATATTTTGACAAATCCATTTGGCTCCAGCCAAATTGTTTAAATTATGTGCACCAAAAACTTCAATAGGCATTGGCCCTTCAGGAGTTTCTAAAAGCGTTACACCATCGCTAACCGTATAAGCGGGCGTGCTATAAGGCAATTTACGAATTGGATTCGTAGCGGCTTCCGAAACGCGTTTTACCTCAGCATCGTCTTCATTGTACACCAAAATACCTCCATTGGTAATTTTACCAATGAAAATTTCAAATTGTTCAACATAGTTGTCATAGGTTGGAAAAACATTAATATGATCCCAAGCAATCCCAGAAATCAAAGCGATATTAGGTTGGTACAAATGAAATTTCGGACGTCTATCAATTGGAGACGACAAGTATTCATCCCCTTCCAAAACCATAAAATCATTTTCTTCGGTAAGATGCACCATTGTATCAAATCCTTCTAATTGTGCTCCCACCATATAATCTACTGCAATATTATGATAATGCATGACGTGCAAAATCATCGAAGTAATCGTTGTTTTTCCGTGAGACCCCCCAATAACCACACGGGTTTTATTTTTAGATTGTTCATACAAAAATTCGGGATACGAATAAATTTTCAATCCTAACTCTTGGGCTTTCAACAACTCTGGGTTATCTGCTTTGGCGTGCATCCCTAAAATTACAGCTTCAATACCTGTGGTTATTTTTTCTGGAAACCAACCCATTTCAACAGGTAAAATACCTTTCTTTTCTAATCGAGATTTTGAAGGTTCAAAAATAGCATCATCACTTCCTGTAACTTGATACCCTTTGTTGTGCAACGCCAACGCTAAATTGTGCATCGCGCTCCCGCCTATAGCGATAAAATGTGTTCTCATTTTTTTAGTTTATGAGTTTATAAGGTTATGCGATTATAAGTTCAAAAAACTATACACTCATCCCCTTGTAAACTATTTTTCAAATTGTTCTTTTAATTGTTGGGCTTTATCCGAATTCTTTATTTTGTACAAATACAAATGGTATAATTTCTGAAAAGCTAATTTTGAATTGGTTAACTCAAAAGCTTTGAGGTAATTCCCCTCTGCTTTTTTATTTCTTCCAAAATATTCTTCAATATAACCTTTAGACAGATACCCATCCAAAGGCGACAAACGCATCAATTCATTTGAATAAGCTACTGCTTTCGCTTCGCTACCGCCAATAATTCCTGGTAATTGCAAATACAATAACACCAATGCCCAACGCGATTCCTTGTGTTTAGGATCCAAAACTATAGCTTTTTCAAAAGACGATTTGATTTCGTCAATCATTCCCAATGCTTTGAATTTATTGACTTCTTTCGCCTTCATGCCTAAAGCACCTCCATATTTATAATAATAATTGGCTTCGGTAGGCTGCAATAATTTCAACTTTTTATAATATAAAAGGGCTTTGTCCCATGATTTATTTTGACCTGCAATATCACCTAACCGTTCTAGTGTCTTTATATGAGACGGATTCTCCTTCACTATATTTTCAAACAACAGACGAGCTTGATCTGTTTTTCCAGCTTCCAAAAGCTGCTCTGCTTTCTCAAAATTAGCTTGAGGCCAAAGCAGTATTGGAAAAAATAAAATGACTAACACAATCCGTTTCATTCTCCAAAAATAGCGAAATTTATATTTGTTTTCTTCTCGATTTGGGAAGCTTTGACTTTTTTATAAAAAAAATCCGCCTCATAAGAGACGGACTTATATTTTATATCAACTAAATACGTTTAGTTATTCAACATATTCCACAATTTATCTTTTAATTCCGTCAACCCCTGTTGCGCTACCGAAGAAATAAACAAATACGGAATATCCTTAAACGCAACATCTAATTCTGTCTTAAGCTCAGCCTTAAGCTCATCATCCAACATATCTATTTTTGAAATAACCAATAAACGTTCCTTGTCTAACATTTCCGGATTGTACTTGGTCAATTCGTTGACTAAAATATCGTACTCCGCTTTAATATCTGGTGTATCCACAGGGACTAAAAATAACAAAGTAGAATTACGTTCAATATGACGCAAAAAGTAATGCCCTAACCCTTTTCCTTCAGCCGCACCCTCAATAATTCCAGGAATATCGGCAATTACAAACGATTGAAAATCTCGGTAGGCTACAATTCCTAAATTAGGTTTTAAAGTAGTAAAAGGATAATCCGCAATCTTAGGTTTAGCCGAAGTCAAAACCGATAATAAAGTGGATTTTCCTGCATTAGGGAAACCTACTAAACCTACATCAGCCAAGACTTTTAATTCTAAGATCACATCCATTTCCACCCCTAACAATCCAGGTTGTGCATAACGCGGCGTTTGATTAGTAGAACTTCTAAAGTGCCAGTTTCCTAACCCTCCTTTCCCACCTTGAGCTAGAATACGTTTCTCTCCGTCTTCTGTAATTTCAAACAAAACTTCACCTGTTTCCTTGTCTTTAACCACAGTTCCTAAAGGCACTTCAATGAATTTGTCATCCCCATCGGCTCCGGTGCTTCGATCTCCTCCTCCGTCTCCACCGTGACCTGCTTTGACGTGACGAGCAAATTTTAAGTGAAACAAGGTCCAAAGCCCTTTGTTTCCAACTAAATAAACGTGTCCTCCACGGCCACCATCTCCTCCATCTGGACCACCTTTTTCAATAAATTTCTCTCTATGCAAATGCGTAGAACCTTTTCCTCCTTTACCAGAAGAAACATATATTTTAACGTAATCTACGAAGTTACCTTCTGTCATTGTTCCTTATTTTATTAATCTATTAATGTTTTGATTAATACTTTATCAATCTTCACACCATCCATTTTTTGAGCTTCAAACTCTAACTTATTCCAAATTAACTTATCGCCTTCTTTTGGAATAGCCCCTAACTCCGTTATTATAAATCCACTCACAGTAGTTACCTCATAATCTGTGGTTCTTTCATCCAAATCAAAGTAAGTCAAGAAATCGTGTAATGAATATTGACCATCCACTAACCAAGAACCATCTTCATTAGCAATCAATTTGTATTCATCATCATCAAAATCAGCAGCATCCCCTACAAGCGCCTCTAAAATATCATTCAACGTAATAATCCCTTGAAAAACACCATACTCATCCGTAATAAAAGCATAATGTACTTTAGTATTTTTAAAGTATTCCAATGCTTTATAAGCCGATGTATGCTCTATAAAATAGGCTGGATCTTTAGCAATCGAACGCAAATTAAAGTTGCCTTTTTCAAAATTGACAAATAGATCTTTCAGGAATACCACGCCTACCACCTCGTCTAAATTTTCTTCACAAACGGGATAAACAGAATGTAATTCATCCAACACTTTGGATTTAATTTCTTCCAAAGTATCATCTACAGAAAGATACACCATCGAACTTCGATGTGTCATCAACGAGTTTACTTTTCGATCTCCAATATGAAACACACGTTCCACAATATCTTGCTCTATTTCTTGAACCTCTCCTACTTCGGTACCTTCTTTAATAATGGCCTTAATTTCTTCCTCGGTTACCTTTCCATCTGCCGTCGGTTTGATTTGAAGAACGTCCAATAAAAACTCGGTAGAAGTAGTTAATAGCCAAATAAAAGGTGCCGTAATAATTGAAATTATTTTCATTGGCATGGCCATTGCCTTGGCAATCGATTCCGGATGATTCAGCCCAATACGTTTGGGTAACAATTCACCCAAAACCAAAGAGAAAAAAGTCAACACAACCACCACAATTCCTACTGCAACGGAGTGTGCATACGGTTTAATCGCTTCGAATCCAATTATGAATAATTCTACATCTTCGGTGATTTTATTACCACTGTAAATACCGGTCAAAATTCCAATAAGTGTAATTCCTATTTGAACTGCCGACAAAAATTTGTTTGGTGAATTCGCCAAATCAAGTGCGGTTTTAGCCGTCTTACTGCCTTTTTTAGCAGCAGTTTCCAATCGGCTCTTTCGCGAAGAAATCAATGCGATTTCCGACATAGAAAAAACGCCATTCAATAGAATTAAGAGAAATATAATGAGTAGTTCCAATTGTATTTTTTTAAAAGTTTAAAGTTTAGATTTAAAGATAACAAAATAGTGCTTTCTTTTTAACCCAAAGGATCAAACATTTTGTGATGTATTTATAGATTGTCGATTACAGTGCTCAATCGTTCTGTGATTTCTGAGATAGAACCAATTCCGTCAACAGCATAAAACTTCCCTTGCTCTTTGTAATACCCCATTAAAGGAGCTGTTTTTTCATTGTATTCTTGATAACGATTTCTAATTTTTTCTTCATCTTGATCATCAGGTCTTCCTGAAGTCTTCCCTCTCTCTAATAAACGTTGTACCAAGATTTCATCGTCTGCTTCTAACGCTACAGTAGCAGTAATTTGTTGTCCTTTTGATTCTAAAAAACGGTCCAGAGCACCAGCTTGTGCTAATGTTCTTGGAAAACCGTCAAATAAAAATCCCGCTGAATGAGGATTATTATCTACTTCTGATTGCAACATCTGAATCGTTACTTCATCAGGCACTAAATCTCCTTTGTCCATATAGGTTTTAGCTAATTTCCCTAATTCCGTTTCATTTTTTATGTTGAATCTAAAAATATCACCTGTTGAAAGGTGTGTCAAATTATATTTCCCTTTTAAAAATTCGGCTTGAGTTCCTTTTCCTGCTCCTGGTTTCCCAAATAAAACAATGTTAATCATCTTCTAAATCTATTTTTGTGTGTTGTAAATATGGTTTTTAATTAGTCTTTCAATTGGTATACTTCTGGCAGATTACGGCCCAATCCGTCATAATCCAATCCGTAGCCTACAATAAACTTATTCGGAATTCGAATTCCTACATAATCAATCGACAGGTCTTTTTTATACGCCTCTGGTTTAAAAAACAAGGTCGCAATCCTAAACTCTTTTACGTTTTCATTTTCAAACAAGGCTTTCAAAGCAACCAAAGTGTTACCTGTGTCCACAATATCTTCTATCACCACCACCGTTCTGCCAGTCAAGTCTTGATTTAAACCAAGTAGTTGCTTCACCTCCTCAGTAGAATAAGTACCTTCGTAGGAAGCCATTTTAATAAAACTCACTTCACATGGCGATGTATACCGTTTCAATAAATCTGAAACTACCATAAAAGCACCATTCAGCACTCCAATAAAAACAGGAGTTTCATTCGAAAAGTCAGCCGTTATCTGTGCCACCATTTTAGTAATTGCAAGATCGATTTCTTTGGCAGAAATAAACGGAACAAATTGCTTATCGTGAAGTTGAATCATTATTCAATTTTAAAAATAAAGAGCAAATATACTGAATTCGGATTGGACAATCTATAAAAGACGGGGAATTTGTACATTTACAACTACGAATTATCCATTATCAATTGTTAATTATCAACGGACTAAGTATCTTTGCACACCTAGGCTACAAAAGCCCAGCAATTGAAGTAAAAGAGAAAACAAATGAATTATTTTTCTTCTGATTTTAAATTAGGAATTTTAGGCGGTGGTCAACTCGGCAAAATGCTATTGTTTGACACTCGGAAATTTGACATTCAAACCTACGTTTTAGACCCAAGTGACGAAGCACCTTGCAAAATCGCTTGCAATCAATTCTTTCAAGGCGACTTGATGGATTTTGACACAGTATATAACTTTGGAAAAAAAGTGGATGTTTTGACTTTCGAAATTGAATTGGTCAACTTAGAGGCCCTAGTACAATTAGAAGAAGAAGGCGTGCCGGTTTACCCCTCGCCAAAAACCTTGAAATTAATTCAAAACAAAGGAATCCAAAAAGATTTTTACACCCAACATAACATTCCAACAGCCCCTTACACTCGTTTTGAAAAAACTGCTCTTTTGAAAGCAGCGGTATTAAACAATGAAGTAGAATTGCCTTTTGTTTGGAAATGTACCGAATTTGGTTATGATGGTAACGGGGTAAAAGTAGTCCGAAAAGCTACCGATTTAGACGAATTACCTAATGTAGAATGTATTGCCGAGGTAATGATTCCGTTCAAAAATGAATTAGCTGTTATTGTATGTCGCAATCCTTCAGGCGAAATCAAAACCTATCCTGTCGTAGAGATGGAATTTCACCCCGAAGCCAATCAGGTGGAATATGTAATTTGCCCTGCGCGAATTGAAGAGGAAGTAGCCAAAAAAGCCAGAGCCATTGCTTTGAATGTTTCCCAACAATTTCATCATGTAGGCCTATTGGCTGTGGAAATGTTCCAAACTGAAAACGATGAAATTTTAGTCAACGAAGTAGCACCAAGACCGCATAATTCGGGTCATTATTCCATTGAAGCAAGTTACACCTCACAATTTGAAAATCATTTGCGTGCCATTTTAGATTTACCTTTAGGCAATACCGATAGTAAAGTTGCTGGAATCATGGTCAATTTGGTAGGCGAAGAAAGTTTTTCGGGTAATGTAATTTACAAAAATATTGAGAAAATACTAGAATGGGATGGTGTAACGCCACACATCTACGGTAAAAAACAAACCCGTCCTTTCAGAAAAATGGGACACGTCACCATCGTAAACGAAGACGTGAACAAAGCAAGAAAAATCGCCGAAGATGTAAAAAATACGATTCGTGTGATTAGTGAAAAATAAACCCCAATTTCACAGATTCCCACAAATTAAATCTGTGTTAAAAATAATAAACAATGAGTAAAGTAGCCATCATCATGGGAAGCATTTCGGATATGCCGGTAATGCAAGACGCCATCGACATTTTAAAAGAATTTGGAATTAAAACCGAAGTAGATATTGTTTCGGCACACAGGACCCCTGAAAAATTATTTGATTTCAGCAAAAATGCGCATGAAAGAGGTATCTCGGTAATTATTGCGGGTGCAGGTGGCGCAGCACATTTACCTGGAATGGTAGCTTCTATGAGTCCCCTTCCTGTAATTGGAGTCCCAGTAAAATCAAGCAATTCGATTGACGGTTGGGATTCTGTTTTATCTATTTTGCAAATGCCGGGAGGTGTTCCTGTAGCTACAGTAGCATTGAACGGAGCTAAAAACGCAGGTATTTTGGCAGCGCAAATCATCGGAAGTGCTGATACCACTGTTTTAAACCGAATAATTGCCTACAAACAAAATCTAAAAGAAGTAGTTATCAAAGCATCAGAAGGATTGAAAAAATAAAAATTACAACCAATAAGGGATTACGAAAAATTAAGATTATCTTTAAATAGGATTCTTAACGACACTTAATACCTTAATGGTTAACTAATAAATTGTTTCCATGAAAACACTGACGCAAAAATTCAATACTCAATACAATTCAGCGCCTTTCTCTCAAATTCAAATGAGCGATTACCAGCCTGCTTTTGAAACCACTATTGCAGCAGCTCGAGCAGAAATTGATACCATTACACATAATACCGAAAAATCTAGTTTTGAAAATACCATTGAAGCTTTGGATTTTTCAGGGCAAACTTTGGATCGTTTATCCTCTATTTTCTTCAATTTGAATTCGGCAGAAACCTGTGACGAAATGCAGAAAATTGCACAAGAAGTCTCGCCTTTACTGACAGCTTTTAGCAATGATGTTTCGTTAAACGAAGGTTTGTTCCAAAGAGTTAAGACCATATACGATCAAAAAGAGGATTTGACGTTAACCCCAGAACAAGCCACTTTATTAGATAAAAAATACAAAAGTTTTGCCCGCAACGGAGCACTACTTACTGAAGATAAAAAAACACGCTTACGCGAAATTGACACCGAATTAGCCAAATTAAAACTGACTTTTGGCGAAAATGTATTGGCAGAAACCAATAACTACCAACTACACATCACCAACGAAGCCAACTTAAAAGGACTACCCGAAGGTGCCATTGAAATGGCTCGTACTTTAGCCGAATCCAAGGAAAAAGAAGGTTGGATTTTCACCTTAGACTTTCCAAGTTACCTGCCTTTTGTAACCTATGCAGATAACCGGGAATTGCGAAAGGAAATCACCATTGCTGCAGGAAAAAAAGCCTTTCAGAATAACGAATTTGACAACCAAGCAATCACGTTACAAATTGCTAAACTACGTCACGAACGGGCTAATTTATTAGGTTATGAAACCCACGCACACTTTGTCTTAGAAGAGCGCATGGCACAAAACCCAAATCAAGTAAAAACGTTTTTAAATGATTTGTTAGCCAAAGCGAAACCGGCAGCCGAAAAAGAGTTTGCTCAATTAACAGCTTTTGCCAAAGAACTAGATGGGATTGACCAATTAGAAAAATGGGACGGCCCCTATTATTCTGAAAAATTGAAACAAAAATTATTCAATTTAGATGACGAACTATTAAAACCGTATTTCAAATTAGAAAATGTATTAAATGGTGCTTTTACTGTTGCTAATAAATTATTTGGGTTGACATTCAAAGAAATTAGTACCATCGACAAATACCACGCCGATGTACAAACTTTTGAAGTAATCGACGAGAAAAACGAATTAGTAGCGTTATTCTATGCCGATTTTTTTCCAAGAAAAGGCAAACGCAATGGGGCTTGGATGACTTCGTTCAAACCACAATACATTCAAAATGGCATAAATGAAAGACCACATATTTCCAATGTATGCAATTTTACACCGCCTACTCCAACCAAACCTTCACTCCTAACATTCAATGAAGTAACTACGTTGTTTCATGAATTTGGACACGGTTTACATGGTATGTTGGCTAACACTACCTACCCAAGTTTATCAGGGACTTCGGTATATTGGGATTTTGTAGAATTGCCTTCGCAGATGATGGAAAACTGGTGTTACGAACCTGAGGCTTTGGCTTTGTTTGCCAAACATTACGAAACAGGCGAAATCATACCACAGGAATATGTAGAAAAAATAAAAGAAAGTGCCAGTTTCTTAGAAGGAATGGCCACCTTACGCCAACTGAGTTTTGGATTATTAGACATGGCGTTTCACAGTGCTAATCCAACGGGAATTACCGATATCAAGGCATTTGAAAAAGCCGCTTTTGAAGGCACCAGTCTCTATCCTGATGTAGCCGAAAATTGCATGAGTGTTTCCTTCTCTCATATTTTTCAAGGAGGCTATTCTTCTGGATATTACAGTTACAAATGGGCTGAAGTACTAGATGCTGATGCGTTTGCTTATTTTCAAGAAAAAGGCATTTTCAATTCAGAAGTAGCCACAAAATTTAAAGAGAACATCCTTTCAAAAGGCGGCACAGAACACCCGATGATATTATACAAACGTTTCAGAGGGCAAGAACCAAAACCAGAAGCCTTATTAAAACGAGCGGGGTTGATTTAGATAATTAGAAATTTTAGACATATAAAAACCGGAGTTTATCGCTTCGGTTTTTTTATTGAAATAGAATCAAAATCAACCACCACACTATTGGCAAACTTTCGACCCAAAACGAAGTATAGTACCAACTCCTTTTTTCGGAAGAAAAATAAATAGCAACTACTGAAAACAAAGCATAGATAAAGCATGGATAAAGGCTGTCTAGTGTATAAAAAGAGACTATACAAAACAAACTCACTAACACATAGCCTATTTGTTTTGTCTTTGTTATTCCAAACAAATGAGGCAAAGTTTTCAACGAAACCGAATCGGTGGTGCTATCCAAAATTTCAAAAGGAATCATTACACTAGCTAGCAATAGAAACCGTTGCACAAAAAACCAAACAACATCTACACTCGATTTTAACGGAACAACCACTGTGATATAACTTACCACACCACTCACAAAGAATGGTTTTAACCAGCCCATTTTGCGAATAAAAGGATACAATACAACCAATCCTAAAGCCACTATCAAATCCAATTGCACGGTAGTGTCTTGCTCCAAAAAGAGTATCAAAAATCCTCCCGAAGCAATCAAAGTAACACTTACTATCCCAACGAGATTGATCCGCAAGCGCTTATTAGACAAAAACCATTCAGAATACTTCAACAAATTATAACCCACAATTGTCCCAAACAAAACTAGAAAAGAATAACTACTCCATTGAGAAACACTAAGCTGAACTAAACAAAACACAGCTATCCCAACATGAATGGAGGACTGGATGTAGAAATTTAAAATGTTCCTAATACTAAGCATCCTACAAAACTAACAAATCTGTTAATAAGACTGGATTTTGGTTAACAAATTCTCAAAATATTACCATTTGTTGAACTTAAAAATACAAGTTTAATAATTACTTTTGTACGCAAATTCTTTGGCAGAGACCAATACCGAATTTAAACACAACTATATTTACTTTTATTCTATATAAATGAGAACAGACGCATTTGCTTTACGCCATTTAGGTCCAAGAGAAAGTGACCTCCAACACATACTTACAACTATCGGAGTTGACTCACTTGACCAATTAATTGCTGAAACTATTCCAAATGACATTCGACTAAAAAAAGACTTAGAGTTAGACGCTCCAATGACCGAATACGAATACTTAAGCCATATTCAAGAATTGGGAAGCAAAAACAAAGTATTTAAATCATACATCGGTTTAGGGTATCACCCCGCGGCAATTCCTGCCGTAATTCAAAGAAATATTTTTGAAAATCCGGGTTGGTACACGGCATATACACCCTACCAAGCAGAGATTGCACAAGGTCGTTTAGAAGCAATTTTAAACTATCAAACTACCATCATTGAATTAACAGGAATGGAGATCGCAAATGCTTCATTACTTGATGAAGGTACTGCAGCAGCTGAAGCAATGGCTTTGTTATTTGACGTGCGTTCTCGTGACCAAAAGAAAAATAACGTAAATAAGTTCTTCGTTTCAGAAGAAATTTTACCACAAACATTATCTGTTTTACAAACGCGTGCTACTCCAAAAGGAATAGAATTAGTTGTTGGCAATCACGAAACATTTGATTTCTCATCTGATTTCTTTGGTGCCATTTTACAATACCCAGGTAAATTTGGCCAAGTAACGGATTATACTGGTTTTATTGCAAATGCACATAGTAAAGAAATAAAAGTAGCCGTAGCAGCAGATATTTTATCATTAGCAAAACTGACTCCTCCAGGAGAAATGGGAGCTGATGTTGTGGTAGGAACTTCACAACGTTTTGGTATTCCAATGGGATACGGTGGTCCTCACGCAGCTTATTTTGCTACTAAAGAAGAACACAAACGCTCCATGCCAGGAAGAATCATTGGTGTAACTATTGACGCCAATGGAAATCGTGCCTTGAGAATGGCCTTAGGAACTCGTGAGCAACATATCAAACGTGAAAAGGCAACTTCAAACATCTGTACAGCACAAGTATTATTAGCAGTTATGGCAGGAATGTATGCTGTATATCACGGCCCAAAAGGACTAAAATACATCGCTAATAAAGTACACGCTTCTGCAGTAACCTTGGCGGAAGCCCTAAATCAATTAGGCGTTTACCAAACCAACACTGCTTTCTTTGATACACTTTTGGTAAAAGCAGATGCTGCGAAAGTTAAAGCTGTAGCAGAGAAAAATGAAGTAAACTTCTTCTATGTAGACAGCGAAACCATTTCGATTGCATTGAACGAAACCACTTCATTAGCAGACCTGAATCAAATTGCAACCATTTTTGCAGAAGCTTTAGGGAAGTCAAATTTGCAAATTGATCAATTTACAAATGAAACAATGGTTCCCAAAAACTTAGAAAGAACTTCGACTTTCTTACAACACGAAGTTTTCAATAACCATCATTCCGAAAGCCAGTTGATGCGTTATATCAAAAAATTAGAGCGTAAAGATTTGTCATTGAATCATTCCATGATTTCTTTAGGTTCTTGTACCATGAAATTGAATGCCGCAGCCGAAATGTTGCCGTTATCGATGGCCAATTGGAACAGCATTCACCCCTTTGCTCCTATTGAACAAGCAGAAGGGTATCAAATCATGCTAAAAAAACTAGAACAACAATTGAACATAGTTACTGGGTTTGCTGGCACAACTTTGCAACCTAATTCGGGAGCACAAGGCGAATATGCTGGTTTAATGACTATCAGAGCCTACCATTTATCAAGAGGAGACAACCACAGAAATGTATGTTTAATTCCTTCATCGGCACACGGAACCAATCCAGCATCGGCAGCGATGGCAGGAATGGATATAATTGTAACCAAAACTACTCCAGAAGGAAATATTGATGTTGAAGATTTACGCGCTAGAGCCATTGAATTCAAAGATCGCTTGTCTTGCTTAATGGTAACCTACCCTTCTACACATGGTGTTTTTGAAAGTTCGATCATAGAAATTACCAATTTAATCCACGAAAATGGCGGATTAGTCTATATGGATGGTGCGAATATGAATGCGCAAGTAGGATTAACTAATCCTGCTACTATTGGCGCTGACGTTTGTCACTTGAATTTACACAAAACGTTTGCCATTCCTCACGGAGGTGGAGGACCTGGTGTTGGACCAATTTGTGTTAACGAGAAACTGGTACCATTTTTACCCACAAATCCAATTATTACAACAGGAGGAAATCAAGCCATTTCAGCCATTTCAGCAGCACCTTACGGATCAGCTTTGGTGTGCTTGATTTCGTATGGATACATTTCGATGTTGGGTACAGAAGGATTAACCAATGCTACAAAATATGCTATTTTGAATGCCAATTATATGAAAGCGCGGTTAGAGTCACATTACCCTGTTTTATATTCCGGTGAAATGGGAAGAGCCGCTCACGAAATGATTTTGGATTGTCGTGCTTTCAAACAACAAGGTATTGAAGTAACTGATATTGCAAAACGTTTGATGGATTACGGTTTCCACGCACCAACGGTTTCTTTCCCAGTGGCAGGAACTTTGATGATTGAACCAACTGAATCGGAAGATGTAGCAGAATTAGATCGTTTTTGCGATGCAATGATTGCTATCAGAAAAGAAATTGCAACTGCAACTGCAGATAATCACAATACGGTTTTACATAACGCACCACATACACAAGCGATGCTTACTGCTGATGTTTGGAATTTTCCATACACTAGAGAACAAGCCGCTTTTCCATTGAAATACATATCGGAAAATAAATTTTGGCCAAGCGTGCGTCGTGTAGATGATGCCTACGGAGATCGAAATTTAGTATGTTCTTGTGCTCCAATTGAAGCGTATATGTAAATTGATATACGAAGTACGAGCTTAGATACAAAGAGGAAGGTTTCAAGTGTCATTCTGAATTGATTTCAGAATCCTTGAAACCTTTTTTCATACTCAGAATTAGGATTTTAATCCGTTGATTACAATTGAAATCGCGTAACTTTATACTTTAATTTTTCCAAAATGAAAGACATTCAAACACCAGAAGAAATATATACCATAGTAGACGAATTTTACAAAAAATTATTGGCAGACGAAAAAATTAGTTACATCTTCACCGATGTGGTCAAAATAAAACTAGAAGAGCATCTGCCAATTTTAGTTACTTTTTGGTCTCAAGCCATTTTAGGAACAGGTGGCTATGTGAATAATTTAACGCAAATTCATTTGGACGTTAATGCAAAATCGTATTTATCCAAAGAACTATTTGATATTTGGCTCATTCACTTTGAAGCAGCTATCAACGAGAACTTTGAAGGATTCAATTGCGAACGAATGAAGAATCAAGCTCATAATCTATCGACCATTATGCAAATAAAAATTGCCCAACAAGAAAAATAACTGCTATATTATCATTTTTAAAAGGTTTTTATTAAAAAATTGATAATAAATTGGTTTATATTGCTTTTTACTGCAATTATTTCAAATAAAAACGATAAATTCGTACTATAATATAGTACTTTATGAACATCAAAATAAGCGGAATAGGAAGTTATATTCCTGAAAAAAGTGTAAGCAATACTGATTTTTCTGAACATGTTTTTTTAAATGAAGACGGAAGTCCATTTGGATATCCAAACGAAGTAGTTGTCAACAAATTCAAGAGCATCACTGGAATTGAAAACAGACGCTATGCTAACGACCAATACACCTCATCAGATTTGGGTTATTTTGCTGCAAAACGCGCCATTGAAAACGCCAATATAGACCCTGAAACGATTGATTATATCATTTTCGCACACAACTTTGGCGACGTAAAACACGGCACTATCCAATCGGATATGTTGCCTAGTTTAGCTACAAGAGTAAAACACAAATTGCAAATTCAGAATCCAAAATGTGTGGCCTATGACCTTCTTTTTGGTTGTCCTGGTTGGATTGAAGGTGTTTTGCAAGCTAATGCTTTCATCAAGTCAGGTATGGCAAAACGTTGTTTAGTCATTGGAAGCGAAACTTTATCTAGAGTGGTAGATGACCACGACAGGGATTCTATGATTTATTCGGATGGAGCTGGCGCAGCTATCTTAGAAGCCTCAAATGATGAAAGTGGAATGTTATCTTACGAAAGTGCCACTTTTGCGAATGACGAAGCCGGTTATTTATTCTTCGGAAAATCCTACAATCCTAATTTAGATCCCGACACTAAATACATCAAAATGTATGGTCGAAAAATCTACGAATTTGCTCTAAGCAATGTACCATCGGCGATGAAAAGTTGTTTAGACAAAAGCGGTTTAGGAATTGACGATGTAAAAAAAATATTGATCCATCAAGCGAATGAAAAAATGGACGAAGCTATTGTACATCGCTTCTACAAACTATATGAAAAAACGCCTCCTAAAAATGTGATGCCGATGAGTATTCACGATTTGGGAAATAGCAGTGTAGCTACCGTTCCAACCCTTTTTGACCAAGTACTTCAAGGTAAAATTGAAAATCAAGAAATCAACAAAGGAGATATTTTAATCTTCGCTTCGGTTGGAGCAGGAATGAATATCAATGCCTTTGTGTACCGATATTAATCATAATTATTATATACAATTCGCAGTTTACGCTATAAGCTGCGAATTTCTTATTGACATCATTCTCTTTAAAAGTTTAAAATTCAAAACTTTATTTATCTTTGTTGCTTTAACAAAATCGGACGCAATTTTAAACCGTTCCTCACCAAAAATATGTACGAAAAAACGTTTCCAAATAAAAGATTCAAACACACTTTAGAGTTTTTACAAAAACACATTGCTACTTCAGAAACTATTTTTGATTTAGGCGTTCCCAATCCTTTTTCAAAAATTATGGTTGAAAATGGATATACCGTAAAAAATACTACTGGAGAAGATTTAGACAACAATCAAGACGCGCTACAAAACGAAAATTACACTGTTTTTACTGCTTTTGAAATTTTCGAACATTTATTAAATCCGTATACTATTTTACAAAACGTAAAGTCAGATAAATTATTAATTTCAATTCCGCTTCGTTTGTGGTTTTCTCCCGCTTATCGTAGCAAAACAGACATGTGGGACAGACATTATCACGAATTTGAAGATTGGCAATTGGACTGGTTATTAGAAAAAACAGGTTGGAAAATTATTGCACGTGAAAAATTCACACATCCTGTAAAAAAGATTGGATTTAGGCCTTTGTTGCGTTTCTTTACGCCAAGATATTATATCGTTTATGCGGAGAAAGTAAAGAGTAATTAGTAAATAGTGATTAGTCAAATGAAATTCTATATAATAATTCCTTCTCATAACGAAGCAGCATTTATCGCTTTTACATTGCAGTCTTTGGTCAACCAAACTGTCTTACCAACAAAAGTGGTAGTAGTTAATGATAATTCGACAGACAGCACTCCTGAAATTGTTTTGAATTTTGCCAAAAAGCATCCTTGGATTTCATTGGCAAACAAGACCTCAGATGCGATTCATTTACCAGGAAGTAAAGTGATTCAAGCTTTTCAAAAAGGATTGGAATCTATTGACGAAGACTATGATTTGATTGTAAAAGCCGATGCCGATTTGATTTTTCCTCCGAATTATTTTGAAACCATTATCCAACATTTTCAATCCGATGCAACAATTGGAATGGTGGGTGGCTTTTGTTATATAGAAAAAAATGGCGAATGGATTTTGGAAAATTTAACCGATAAAGATCACATTCGCGGTGCTTTGAAAGCTTACAGAAAAGCCGCTTTTAAACAAATTGGCGGATTAAGAGCACAAATGGGTTGGGATACTGTGGACGAGTTATTGTGTAAATTTTATAATTGGAAAATAGTTACTGATGAAAGTTTGCATGTAAAACACTTAAAACCGACAGGAGCTAATTACAACAAAACGGCACGTTATAAACAAGGCGAAGCATTTTACACTTTAGGCTATGGTTTTATAATTACTGCGATAGCTTCTTTAAAATTAGCCATCCGAAAAGGCAAACCCTTTTTATTTATTGATTACTTAATTGGTTTTTGGAAAGCCAAATTAGCCAAAAAGCCTTTATTAGTGAACTCTGAACAAGCGCAATTTATTAGAAAATACAGATTGCAAAAAATGAAAGACAAATTATTTCGCAAATTGAAATAGTAAAAAACTCCTACTTCATTTAGCTAAAGCCATTACATTTTTTGTAATTTAGCCCATATTATAAAACTATGATGCTCCTTAGATATTTATCACAAATAGGCCGCTATTTTTTGATGTTAAAAGATATGTTCAACAGACCTGTAAAATGGAATGTGATGAAACAATTAATACTAAAAGAAATTGATGACCTAATTATAGATTCCTTAGGCATTGTATGTTTTATTTCTTTTTTTGTGGGAGGTGTTGTAGCTATTCAAACGGCTTTAAACTTAACTAATCCTTTAATTCCAAGATACTTAATTGGATTTGCCACAAGACAATCTGTAATTTTAGAGTTTGCTCCTACATTTATTTCAATAATTATGGCAGGAAAAATGGGATCTTTTATTACTTCAAGCATTGGAACTATGCGGGTGACAGAACAAATCGACGCTTTAGAAGTAATGGGAGTCAATTCCTTAAATTATTTAGTATTTCCAAAAATAGTTGCGCTCCTCTTATACCCTTTTGTCATTGGAATTGCAATGTTTCTAGGGATTTTTGGAGGTTATCTAGCAGGCGTTTACGGTGGTTTTGCAACCGAAACCGAATTCGTTAACGGAATACAGGTAGAGTTCATTCCATTCCACATCACCTATGCTTTCATCAAAACATTAGTATTTGCCTTTATATTGGCCACAATTCCTTCTTTTCATGGCTACTACATGAAAGGTGGCGCATTAGAAGTTGGAAAAGCAAGTACAGTTTCCTTTGTATGGACCTCAGTTGTAATCATCCTAATGAACTATATACTCACTCAAATATTGCTAAGCTAATGATTGAAGTTAAAAATGTTGAGAAACGATTTGGAGAGCAAAAAGTACTAAAAGGTATTAGCACCACTTTTGAAGCAGGACAAACTAGTTTGGTAATTGGTCAAAGTGGTTCAGGTAAAACCGTTTTCATCAAATCATTATTAGGTATTCATGAAATAGACAAAGGAACTATTTCTTTTGATGGACGCATCTACGGAAAAATGAACAAAGATGAAAAACGCGATATCCGAACCGAGATTGGGATGGTTTTTCAAGGGAGTGCTTTGTTTGACAGTTTAACCGTAGAAGAAAATATTGGTTTTCCGCTAAAAATGTTTACTAATAAAACCCCTAAAGAAATTAAAGAGCGCGTCGATTTTGTTATTGAACGTGTCAACCTTATTGAAGCACATCATAAAAAACCTTCTGAAATTTCTGGAGGAATGCAAAAACGCGTAGCCATTGCACGAGCCATTGTTAACAATCCAAAATACTTATTTTGTGACGAGCCTAACTCTGGTTTAGATCCTAAAACGGCTACTGTAATTGATAATTTAATTCAAGAAATCACAAAAGAGTACAATATTACTACGGTAATTAATACCCATGATATGAACTCTGTGATGGAAATTGGAGAGAAAATTGTGTTCCTAAAAAACGGACTAAAAGCTTGGGAAGGAAGTAAGGAAGAAATTTTCAGAACAGATAATAAGGCTGTGGTTGATTTTGTATATTCTTCTAACTTATTTAAAAAGGTAAGAGAAGCTGTTTTAAACGGACATTAATTCGTTTTCAAAAGTTCCACTTCAGCATTCGGATTGAACAAATACGTTTTACCTGTACTAATTTCCAAACATTCGAATCGCTTGGTTCTCACTGCTATTTTTTTAAAAATTTTCCCATTTGAAATTCGAAAAACACTTCCATACGGAATTTCAAAAACATAATTTTTATCATTTTGTTGATCAAATTGTTTTAACGCCAATGACAAAGTAGTATCCGTATCACTACTCGCTGATGGATTTTTAAAATGCCTTGCCAATAATGGCAATAAGTGGTGAGGAAAAATTTCTGGTCGAATAAACGGTACCATCAAACGTTGAAAAGTATATTTCCATTCATTACCATGTGGCTTAATAGTGCGTCCGAATTTTTCAAAGGCAACGAGATGCGAAATTTCATGAATCAACGTAATCAAAAATTTGTATTGATTAAGACTTGCATTTACGGTAATTTCATGTTTCCCACTGATTCCTCTTCTATAATCGCCATGACGGGTTTGCCGCTCATTCACAATTTTGAGATGCACCTGATGCGTCACAATTAATTCAAAGACGGATTTAACAGCGTGTTCAGGTATATATCTAGCTAAGGTTTCGCTCAAAACTAAACGAATTTAAGGATTAGATGAAGATACTTGTAATACTTTTCCGTTATAGTATTGATTTCCAGTAAGTGTAAAATCGACTATGTACTTAGCCATATCAGCTGCTGAAATTGGGGCTTGATACCCCGGAAAAGCTTCTGCCAACATTTCGGTTTGAACAGCTCCAAGTGCCAACACATTAAAAGCAATTCCTTGCTCTTTGTACTCTTCGGCTAACAATTCAGACAAAGTTATCACGGCTCCTTTACTAGAACTATAGGCAGCCAAACCTGCAAATTTTAAACTCCCTTGAATACCACCCATTGAGCTGATAGTAACTACATGACTTCCTTTTTGCAAATACGGTAAGGCTACACGAGTCAAATTAGCCACCCCAAAAACATTTACTTTATAAATGCTTTCAAAATCAGCTTGCGAAGTTTCAGAAAAAGGTTTCAACAACAAACTTCCTGCATTATGAACTATCGCGTCAACCTGTTTCCAAGTCGATGACAAATAATCGGTTACTTTTTGTAAATCAGATTCAATCGCTAAATCAACTGACAGACAACTAATGTTTTCATTACCTAAAAGCACTTGAGGAATTGTTCTTGAAATAGCCAATACACGATGCCCTTTTGCAGCAAACTGCAATGCTAATTCTAAACCTATACCTCTACTCGTTCCCGTAATTATAATGTTCTTCATGTATGCAAAAGTAACCTATTTAGCTTAAATTTATTAAAAATAATACCGTTTAAATGCTTCCATAGCGGTGTATTCTGCTAAACCTAAATCATTGTATCGATCTGCCGTCTTCTTTGTTCTTTCTTCTACTCTAACCCAAAATTCCCTTGAATCTTCTCCTTGGAACATTACATTATCTTTTTGTGATTGATGGTAAAAAATAGCTTTACGTTTTCTCAACACTTGGTCTTCACTCATAGGAACAGCCATTTCAATTTCTTGTGGCTCCCATTCGTGCCAAGCTCCTCGATACAACCAAACCCAACAATCATTCATAAACGATTTTGTTTTCAATTGCTCAATTGCTTTAAAAATAGCATCTAAACATACTTTATGTGTACCATGCGGATCAGCTAAATCTCCCGCAGCGTAGATTTGATGAGGTTTAATCGCAGTAATTATATCTGTAATTATAGTGATATCCTGTTCTGCAAGAGCATTCTTTTTAACTGTACCCGTTTCATAAAAAGGCATGTCTAGAAAATGAACTTGCTCATCTGGAATACCAAAAAATCGTGTAGCACCCAAAGACTCTTTTCTACGAATTTGCCCTTTTACTTTTCGAATCAACAATTCATTTTGTCGATCTATTTTTTTAGTTTGCAAAGCTTGAACGATTCCTTTAAAATCAGAATTAGTATCTGGAAATATAGACAAGGCTACCTCAGCATAACGCAAGGCTTCTTCATCTGAAACCGCAATATTACCTGAAGTTTGATACGCTACATGCACCTCATGCCCTTGCTCTACCAATCGATCAAAAGTACCTCCCATCGAAATTACATCATCATCGGGATGCGGACTAAAAATAAGTACTCTTTTCTTAGCTGGCAAAGCTCTTTCAGGACGATTACTATCATCAGCATTGGGTTTTCCACCCGGCCATCCTGTAATGGTATGTTGTAATTTATTGAACATTTTAATATTCAAATCATACGCCACTCCTTCTTCAGCCAATAGACCAGACATTCCAAAATCATTGTAATCCTTGTCATTTAATTTCAAAACAGGCTTGTTTACTTTTTCGCAAAGCCAAACAATAGCACTACTTTTTAATGCCTCAGTCCAAACACAAGAAGATACTAACCAAGGTGTTTTAATACGCGTTAGTTGAGAAGCTGCCTCTTTATCCAATACAAATGTTGCATTGGGATGTTCTTGAAGATAGGTCGCAGGAACTTGTGAAGAAATTTCGCCTTCAATCGTTTCTTGAATTACTGAAGCCTTATTTTCTCCCCAAGCCAAAAGCACAATTCGTTTTGCTTTTTTGATGGTTCCTATTCCCATTGTGATAGCTCGTCTAGGCACATTATTTATTCCTAAAAAAGACGGAGCGGCATCGACTCTGGTAATATGTGCCAAAGTAATACTTCGAGTTCCTGAATTAGCATGTGAGCCTGGCTCATTAAAACCAATATGTCCTGTTCGCCCAATGCCCAGCAATTGAAAATCTAGGCCTCCAGCAGCTAAAATGGCGGCATCATATTCCATACAAAATTGGTCTACATTTTCAGAAACAACCATTCCGTCTGGAATGTGTATGTTTTTTGGATCAATATCTATATGTTTAAAAAGATGATCGTACATAAAGTAATGGTAGCTCTCTACATTCTCTTTTTCCATTGGATAGTATTCATCTAAATTAAATGTAATCACATTATGGAAACTCAAGCCTTCTTCTTTATGCAATCGAATTAATTCTTCATATACCTTTACTGGGGAAGATCCAGTAGCCAAACCTAAAACACAGCTAGCATTTTGTTTTTGCTTTTGCAAAATTAAATCAGCTATTTCTCTAGCTACTAACTTGGAGCCTATCAAAGAAGAATCAGTAATTACATTGTGAATTTTCTCAAATCGAGTAGATTCAAATTGACCTGGAGTTTTGTACGAAATCATATTACAAAGAGGGGCATTATTTTGCATTTTTATTTTTTTTATTTTTGGTTCGTACTAAACACGAGTAATTAGTCTAGTAGACATTCATTTCCTACCAAAGATAATTATTTAATTCAAAAAATAAGATCCCTATTAATCTGCCAAAACAGCTCTTGAAATTACAATTTTCTGAATCTCAGAAGTACCTTCATAAATCTGGGTAATTTTTGCATCACGCATCAAACGTTCCACATGGTATTCTTTTACATAGCCATTCCCACCATGAATTTGAACAGCTTCTACGGCAGTATCCATAGCTACTTGCGAAGCAAATAATTTTGCCATAGCGCCACTAATATCATAATTATGGTGATTGTCTTTATCCCAAGCCGATTTCAAACACAAATGACGTGCGGCTTCAATACTTACTGCCATATCGGCTAATTTAAAAGCGATGGCTTGGTGGTTACAAATTTCTGTACCAAAAGCTTTTCGTTCTTTCGAATATTTTAATGCCAATTCATATGCCCCAGAAGCTATTCCTAAGGCCTGAGAAGCTATTCCAATACGCCCACCAGCTAGCGTTTTCATCGCAAACTTAAACCCAAAACCTTCTTCCCCAATGCGATTCGTTTTAGGCACTTTAACATCGGAGAACATTAAAGAATGAGTATCCGAACCTCTGATTCCCATTTTTTGTTCTTTTGGTCCAATAGCAAAACCCGGCATGTCTTTGGTCATAATCAAAGCATTAATTCCTTTACTTTTTTTAGCAATGTCTGTTTGTGCAATTACAATATAAAAAGAGGCCGTATTCCCATTGGTTATCCAATTTTTGGTTCCGTTGACTAAATAGTAATCGCCCATATCGATAGCGGTTGTTTTTTGCGAAGTAGCATCACTACCCGCTTCTGGTTCGCTCAAACAGAAAGCACCATGAATTTCACCCGAAGCCAATTTAGGCAACCATTCTTGTTTTTGTTCTTCATTTCCAAACGTTTGCAAACCCCAACAAACCAAAGAATTATTTACTGACATCACCACTGAAGCCGAGGCATCTACTTTAGAAATTTCTTCCATTGCCAGCACATACGAAATCGTATCGAGTCCGCTACCTCCATATTTCGGATCTACCATCATACCCATAAAACCCAATTCTCCCATCTTCTTGACTTGTTCTGCGGGAAAAATTTGTTTTTCATCTCGTTCAATTACACCTGGCAATAATTCATTTTGAGCAAAATCACGCGCCGCTTGTTGAATCATCTTATGTTCTTCGGTCAGACTAAAATCCATAATAATATAAAATAAATAGGTTGATTTGTTATAAAAATACAATCAAAGATACTTTTTAAAACGGAATTTTAGCATTTAATATTCAAAAAATAAGTATTGAAACTGCAACTATTTCTTTTCTCTCTTGACAATTTTTAGTACATTTCGGCGTTTTTAAAAAGTCTTATACCATTAAACAAAACACATGGGTTTTACTCCTTCTACAGACCAAAAAAAATCCTTAGCATTTTCGCTGCTCATCTATGCCGCAATGTTGTTGATTTTATTTTTCATCCGATTTTGGCCACCATCTAATTTGGCAGAGCTAACCGGTGGAGGTGGCGGAGGTGTTTCTGTTAATTTTGGAGACAGTGATTTAGGTTCGGGCAACAATTACAAAAGTGAGGTACTTGAAGTCCAAAATCAAGTAAGAGAAACACCGACAGCAACTACTCCAGAAGAGGCCGCTATCGCACAAGAAAATAGTACGGAAGAAAGTGTTGTGATTCCGAAAAAAGAAAAAACAGAGCAAAAAACAACGGTAGTCAAAGACGAGACTAGGCCTGAAGTTGTAAAACCTAAAGTTGCTAACACAACCAACGACGCTTTATCTAGTCTTTTAAAAGGATCTAATAAAGGAGGTGATGGCGATGACAAAACTGCAGGAAACAAAGGAAAGTCAAACGGAAGTTTGAGCGCTGCAAGTTATTATGGAAACGGTGGTTCTGGTGGAGGAACAGGTGGAGGTAATGGTACTGGAAACGGAATTGGCAGTGGCAGTGGTTATGGAGCAGGTTCTGGTGGTGGCTCAGGAAATGGAATTGGCGGCGGCTATTCGTTAGGCAATCGAAAAGCAATTTCTAAGCCTGCACCTAAATACACGTGTAACGAAGAAGGAAAAGTAGTCGTAGAGGTTTCAGTAGATCGAAACGGAAGAACGGTCAGCGCCATAGCAGGAATTAAAGGAACTACTAATACTGCCAAATGTTTATTAGAACAAGCTAAATTAGCCGCAATGAATACCAAATGGGATGCTAGTAATGAAGCTCCCGAAAAACAGGTAGGAAAAATTGTTTACAATTTCAATTTAAATTAAACGTATCAATAAATAAAAAGCCCCTTGATTCATTATGAATCAAGGGGCTTTTTGATATATAACGCTCCCTTATTTAGGGCTCGTGGCAATCACAAATTTCAAATTGTTTCGAACACCAATTTGCAACACATCCACTAAATCTTGTACTTGTAAATTAAACGGAATTCGCACCACGACCGTTTGGTCTTTTTCCCCATTCATTTTTGACATTAATGTACTCTCTAAAGCCTCAAAAGCAACAGGCTCTTTGTCAATATAGAATTTTTTATCTTCTGTAACTGATAAACTAATGAATTGCTTATTTGTTTTTTCATTAGCTTGCGCTTTCGGCAAGGTCATTTTAATTACATTAGGATTAGCTAAAGTAGAAATGATAAGAAAAAACAACAATAAAAAAAACATAATATCACTCAGTGACGAGGTCGCCACTTCAGCATGAAATCTTCTTTTACGCTTAATAGACATACTTATGCTTTTTGAATAATATTGACAAATTCTAAAATTTGTTTCTGAACCTTCAAGGCAAAATGATCAATTTTACCATTCAACAAGTGATAAGCACTATACGCAATGATACCTACAACAAGACCAGAACCACTACTAATCATTTTTTCGTACAAACCTCCAGAAATGTTTCCGATACTAATATTCTCAGTTACCGAAATACTATAAAAAATCTTAATCACTCCAGAAATTGTTCCAATAAATCCTAATGTAGGTGCAATACCCGCAATCAAACCTAAATGTCCCAAACGGCTTTCCATTTGAGCAATTTCGATATCGGCAGCACGGTCCATATTCGATTCAATTTCGGCAATAGGTCTTCCAATTACCAAAATTCCTTCTTTCAATATATTTCCAGATGCCGAATTACTTCTTTCAACAATGCTTCTCGCCAAATCCAAATTTCCTAAATGCAATTGATCACGTACATCTATCATCAAACGACTGTCAATAGCAGAAGCTTTACTTATATATAAGTAACGTTCAATAATTACATAAATAGTATAGAACAATAAAATAGCAATAGGAATCAAAAAGAAACCTCCTTTAAATATGAACTCTAATACCGAGATTTCGTTATTGGCAGCGATTTTTTCCACCACCACATTAGATGCAGCATTAGCAAGGGTGTCAGACTGTAATTGTAGTAAACTAAACATATATTATTCTTGTTTTTTAAGCTTTAATTCTAAAATTTGTTTGAAATTTGCAATAAAGATACTTTTCGATGCAATAGTAAACTAAAAAAATCGAAAAATATTTTAAACAATTACTTTTTTTTCAAAAAAAATGAACTATCCAGAAACATTAAATTGGCTTTTTAATCAACTCCCGATGTACCAACTTCAGGGGGCTTCGGCATACAAAAAAGACTTAACCAATGTCCATGTACTCATGGATTATTTGGGGCATCCCGAAAACCAATTGCAATGCATTCATGTAGCAGGAACTAATGGAAAAGGATCTAGTTCACACATGTTGGCTTCTGTTCTTCAAGAAGCAGGATATAAAGTAGGCTTGTATACTTCACCTCATCTAAAAGACTTTAGGGAGCGCATCAAAATTAATGGAGTAATGATTTCGGAAGACTTTGTTTGCGATTTCGTCAACCAACACCAATCATTTTTTGAAGCCAACGACATGAGTTTCTTCGAAATGAGCGTTGGATTGGCTTTTGATTATTTTGCGAAAGAAAAAATAGACATTGCCGTCATAGAAGTAGGCATGGGCGGACGATTGGATGCCACCAACATCATTACGCCTTTAGTTTCGGTGATTACCAATATTGGTTTAGACCATACGCAGTTCTTAGGAAACACTTTAGCCGCAGTTGCAACAGAAAAAGCAGGAATCATCAAACGCAATATCCCAGTAGTCATTGGTGAATACACTCCCGAAACCCAGCTGTTTTTTTTAGCTACAGCCAAAGCGATGCAAAGCGATCTTTTCTTTGCTTCTGATTTGATTGCAACGACTTATCCGTCCGACTTACTTGGCGATTATCAAGTTCACAATAAAAAAACTGTCCTACAAACCCTAACCGTTTTAAATCAAGACACTTCCTTCCAGACTAACGAATCGCATTGGAAAAAAGGTTTATCTCAAGTGGTGAAGAACACAGGTTTGCAAGGGCGCTGGCAACAGTTAGGCGAATCTCCCAAAATAATTTGCGATACGGCACATAACACGCATGGACTCACTATTGTTTTAAAACAAATCCAAAAAGAATCGTTTGACCAACTCCATTTCGTTTTAGGAGTAGTAAATGATAAAGATTTGGACGAAGTACTCCCTTTATTTCCAAAAAATGCGATTTATTATTTTTGCAAACCCAATATTCCCCGCGGACTTGAAGCTGGTGTTTTATCCAAAAAAGCGAGCTTGTTTGGACTAAACGGAGAAATATATAATTCTGTTTCAGATGCTTACACCAAAGCCAAACAAAATGCACAGCCTTCTGATTTTATCTACGTAGGCGGAAGTACTTTTGTAGTTGCAGAAATTTTATAATTTTTTTCTTTTTTTTCTTGCAAATACAAAAAACAGGTGTATATTTGCACTCGCAATAAGGGAATGAAAATTTACAAATTGCAATCGGGCGATTAGCTCAGCTGGTTCAGAGCACCTCGTTTACACCGAGGGGGTCGGGGGTTCGAACCCCTCATCGCCCACAACACAAAACTCCTTAAGAAATTAAGGAGTTTTTTTATGTTTTTTACTCACTTTCTGTAGTAAATTAAAAACCCACCTTTTTGTTAGCATTTTTTATTAGTAACTTTGGCAAAAATTCAAGCTGAATGGAACTACAACACTCCTAAATGTAAGAATAGACTAAAAAAACTACAACAATCAACAACTAATAGTATTAAATAATGTCACCAATCACAACAAAAAAAAGCATTCCTAACGGAGTTATGTTGAACGCCTATCCCGATAGCATTGGACACAATCTAAAGGACATTGTCAGCATGCTGCAACTGCCCGAGTTCAAGAATACTTTTTCTCTTTTTTATGTATTACCTACCTTTTTCAATAGTGACTTAGACAGAGGTTTCTCTATTATCAATTACGATATCAACGAAGAATTAGTATCAAAACAAGATATTGAAGCCTTAAAAGAATTGAATATCCAATTGAAATTTGACATCGTTTTAAATCACTTGTCGGTAGCCTCTCCTCAATTTAAAGATTTAATTGCTCACGGAGATCAATCAAAATACAAAGACTTTTTTATTGATTGGAACGAATTCTGGAAAGGCAACGGAACACTTGGAGAAGATGGCATCATTGTTCCTAATAAAGAATATTTAGACAAACTGTTTATGCGAAAATCAGGTTTACCTATTTTAAAAATAGTATTCCCTGACGGACAAGAAAGACCTTATTGGAACACTTTTTACCAAAAAATAACGTTTCAAAAAATAACTGTTTCTGATTTACAATCACTCAATATCACTCCTGAAGAAGCGAATGCTATTTGTGATAAAATAAATCACGCTATTGACGAAAACCGAGACATTCAAAGTCTTGATTTAGGCAGCAATGCACAACTCCATACCGAAGTTCTGAAAATCGTAAACAACAAACGCGAGTATTTAGGGCAAATGGATGTGAACGCTCAATCGCCTTTAGTTTGGGAATTTTACGAAGAGGTTTTGGCCAAAGTAGCGAGTTACGGCGGACAAATCCTACGATTAGATGCCTTTGCTTATTTGCACAAAGCTATTGGTGAAAGCAATTTTTTCAACAAGCCTGGTACTTGGGAGTATTTGGCACGAATCAATGATATTGCTCAAAGAAATAACTTGGAATTATTACCCGAAATTCATGCGGAATACGGCTTGCATTTGCACGAAGAAGTAGCCAAAGAGGGTTATGCCATTTACGACTTCTTCCTGCCAGGATTGTGCATTCACGCTATTGAAAAAGGAACTAATAAAGCCATCCTAACTTGGGCAAAAGAAATTGTTGCCAAAGGATTGAAAACGGTAAATATGCTGGGTTGTCACGACGGAATTCCTGTTTTAGACTTGAAAGGAAAAGAAGTGAATGGTGTGTACCAAAAAGGATTATTAGAAGACCACGAAATCGAAGAATTGATGAACCTTATCATTGAACGCGGTGGTTTGGTGAAAAATTTATACGGTGCCGACGGTAAAAAAATCTCATATTACCAAGTTAATGCGACGTACTTTAGTGCTTTGGGCGAAAACGAACAAAAGTTAGCCTTAGCCAGAGCTATCCAACTCTTTATGCCGGGAATCCCTCAAATTTGGTATTTGGATATTTTTGCGGGTGCCAATGATTACGCGGGTGTTGAGAAAGCAGGCAAAGACGGTCATAAAGAAATCAACCGAACTACATTAAGCCTAGAAAATATTCAAGAAGGACTGAAAAAAGAAGTGGTGCTAAAACAATTGGATATGCTCCGTCTTCGCAATACTTCTAAAGCATTCTCAGGAACTTTAGAATTTGGAGTAGCTGCTGAAAATGAATTGAATCTAATTTGGAGAAACGAAGAGGAATTTGCACAATTGAATGCCAATCTTACAATGCACGAATTCTCAATTCAATACAGCGATTCTGGAGAAGTGAAAACTTTATAATTTACTTTCCCCTTTAAATTGAACCATAAAAAAACTCCTTAAGAAATTAAGGAGTTTTTTATTTAGAGTTATGCCTTCAACCACAATACATCATACGCGCTTATGAAAGTACTTTGATGAATTGTTATTCGACTATCTGTAATTAAGTCATGAAGTTCCGTATAATCGTTTGTTCCAAAAATATCTTTTTCAAAAACCGTATCAAATTCAGAGAAATTCGCAATTACATACACTATTCCGCCTTGTTGATCTGATTTTTTGTACACTAGCAAATGACTATTGGCGCAGTCTAAAAATTGCAAATCATTATCATCTGAAAAAGCGGGATTTTGTTTCCGAATCGCAATTAATTTCTTCAACTGATTGTACACCTGAGTGGGTACAAAATTAGAAGAAGATAATTCCTCAACTACTTCCCAACTCATTGGTGAACGGTGCAACCAACGATTGTCGTACTTTTTACTTTTGTCTTCTAAATAAGCATAATTATTAGGCGTCGCAATTTCATCACCGCTATAAATCATTGGCAAACCACCCAAAGATAAAATAATAGCGTGTTGCAAATTAATTCGCTTTACGGCCAAATAAATTTCATTGCCATTGTTTTCGCTCACTGCTTTTTCTAGTCCACACAGTGCAGCCAACGACCCCGAAATTCGGGCTTTACCCGTTTCTGGCTCAGTCATAAAACGCTGTCCTAAAGCAGCACTTCCATTGAATCCATCACAGAAATATTGCAAAATATACAAACGATGCGCTAAGCTATCCAATCCTAATTCTTTCACTAACGCATCATCAAATCCCAACCCAATATCATCGTGACAACGTGCATAGTTAATCCAAGTGGTATTACGAGGTTTGACAGGCACTGCTTTCATTGATTTTTTAATCAATTCGGTACTTCGAGTAGCCATTGCCTCCCAGCTTAGTGCCATAAAATTAGCATTGTAAGCAATATCACATTCATCTCCCGCAGCAATTCCCTCACCAAAATATTTGATAATTTCTTCTGGCTGCACAATTGCTTCGGCAATATACGCTACCCCTGGAGCTACGATTTGACCACACAATTTAAACAGCTGTAATAGAATATGAACTTCGGGTAAATTCTGATTGTATTTACCAATTTCTTTCCACATAAAAGCTACCGCATCCAAACGAAAAACATCAATTCCTTTGTTAGACCAATACAACATTGTATCAATCATTTCGACTAAGACCATTGGATTTTTATAATTTAAATCCCATTGATAGCCATAAAATAAGGTCATCACCCATTGATTACTTTGAGGCAAATAACTGAAATTTCCAGGCGCTGTGTCTGGAAAAATCTCAGTCATTGTTTTTTCATATTCGTCAGGTAAAGTACGGTCTGGGAAGAAATAGAAAAAATCTTTGTATTTGGGATGTCCTTTGCTTCCCTCTACTGCCCATTCATGATCGGATGCACAGTGATTCAACACAAAATCCATCACCAAATTCATATCATTCTTTTGGAATTCGGCTACCAAAGATTCAAAATCGTCCATGGTTCCAAATTTTGGATTTACTTTTCTATAATCACGGACAGCGTACCCCCCGTCATTTTCAAATTCAGGAACATCCAAAAAGGGCATTAAATGAATTGTATTAATTCCTAAATCTTTGAAATACGGAATTTTTTCTTTCAATCCATTGAAATCCTGATTAAAAAGATCCACATACAACATCATCCCTACTATCTTCTCACTCGAATACCAATTAGGATGAGCCACCCGCTCTAAATCTCGATTTTTTTGATACGAAGAACGTTCCTCAAAATGCTTGACCAATGTAACTAACAAGTCCTGAAAGGCTTGTGCTCCATAAGAACTATCAGCATATAGTTGTTGGAACAAATCGGTTATAATAGGAAAATTAGCCCCCATTCGCAATTGGAAATTGGAATCCGTTATTTTATGCTCGTCCAAGAACTTTTTCAATTTTGATAACTTTTCAGCTTGTTGCATCCCTTTAAACTTTTGATTAACCTTTATTGTATATAAATCGAATTGAAATATAATAAAAAAAGCATTTCCTATATAAAAACATTTAAAAAAATATTGATTCCAAAAAAATTAAGTTAATTTAGTTAACAATCATACCAAAAAAAGGGCTGTCTTTTCAGACAACCCTCTTTCAAATTATTAATTAAAGTGGTATTACCAACCTTGGTGCAAACCAATTTTCAATACTTCTTCGTAACGTTCTTTATCAAACGAATATAAATTAGGCGCTTTATGAGCTACATTACTTTTCTTCTCATCTAATTTGGTTAAAATCCCAATCGAAGTGATTTTTCGAAGAAAATTACGACGATCTAATTTTCTACCTAAAATAGTTTCATACAATCGTTGCAACTCTGGAATAGTAAATTTTTCGGGCAATAGATTATAACCTACAGGCATCAAATTCAACTCCATTCGCAGCGTTTCAAGTGCTTTATCAAAAATTTCTTTATGATCTAAAATCAATTCTGGCACAGCGTTATAATCAATCCATTCTACTATTTCGTTATTCCCTTCCGGCTGTGGAACGGCTTGCAAAAAGTCTACTAAGGCATAATAGCCTATAGTTACAAAACGATTCATATACCATTGCGCTTCTTCTAAAGGAATTCCAAAAAAATTCAAAACCTTTAGACTGGTCTCAGCTGGATTTCTATTAGCTTGTCCAAAAGTAGCAAACTGTCTCAAAAAAATACCTTTTAAACCAGTACGACCGTGCAGCACATTTACTGCGGCTTCATCTATACTTTCATCAACACGAACAAACCCTCCAGGCAATGCCCATTGTTCACTGTATTTTGTTTTGATTAATAGTACTTTCAGTTGATTGTCATGAAAGCCAAAAATCACACAATCAATCGACAACCCTGGCTGTAAATTTTCTTTATTGGCTAAAACCCCTTTTAACATTTAATCAATTTTATTATTCCTCTGTTGTTATTTATTTCGAACTCGACGAATATACTATTTTAAAATCTTACCTGGCAAAGTTCGTTAAAAACATAATCCAAAATATTGATTTAAAAACAAAAAATATGTACATTGCGTCAAAATTACGCATTTTATTTTTATATTCTAAATTCTAGAATTTAAGTTCATTATTGTTGGAAAAAGTATTGAAAAGGAAACAAAAAGAGGCTGTCTAATGACAACCTCTAATTTAATTCTCTCTTTTTCAATTTAGATTCCCTGATATGTCATAACTACAAGCTTATTGGGAAAATGATTTAGAGTCAATACTTTTTTATTTTTTTACCATAGAATTTCAATTTCTAAGTAAATCAAAAGAATAAATCAAATATATTCATTTTGAATCAAAAAAGAGGGTTATTACAATTTTTATTTGATTAGTTCAAATGTTGCTCTTAAACGAATATCCGCTGATGACGAACCAATCATCAAATCAAAATCTCCAAGTTCAGCTCCCCATTCTAGTTTTTGATTATAAAACGACAACTTTTCTTTATTAATACTGAACTGAACTGTTTTAGTTTCTCCTGCATTCAAATGAATCTTTTGAAAATCTTTCAATTCAATAATTGGACGAACCACAGAGCCCACTTTATCTCTCAAATACAATTGAACCACTTCATCACCTGCAAATTTCCCAGAATTGGTCAAATTCAAACTCACCCCAATAGTTTCAGTATCGTTGATTTTATTTTTAGATAATTTCAAATCCGTATAGTCAAATGAGGTATAACTTAAACCGTGTCCAAAAGCAAATTTCGGACTATTTTTCAAATCGGTATACGCTGAAACATAATTGAAAGCCGTTTCATTTGGCGCAGGCCTTCCTGTATTGAAATGATTGTAATAAATAGGCAATTGTCCTTCTTCTCTCGGAAACGTCATTGGCAGTTTCCCTGACGGATTGTAATCACCAAACAGCACATCTGCAATAGCATTACCCGCTTCGCTACCTAACCACCAAGTGTATAAAATAGCTGGAACAGCATCAGCAGTCTGATTAAAAATAAGTGGTCGTCCTGCATTAATCAAAACCACAACCGGTTTGCCTGTAGCCTGAAGTACTTTTACCAATTCTTCTTGCACTCCCGAAATGTGAATATTGCTTCTGCTCTTGGCTTCTCCACTCATATTGCCTCGTTCTCCAATACTCACAATCACTATATCAGCTTGATTTGCTACAGCAATAGCCTCCGCAAAACCATCTTTATTGTTTCCTTCAATCTCACACCCTTTGGCATACAACAATTGAGTAGTTTTACCTACTTTATTTTGCAATCCTTCCCATTGTGAAACTACTTGTTTATTGTAATCTAACTCAGGTAATTCAACTGCCCAAAATCCCATATTTTCTTTATGCTCTTTTACCAAAGGACCAATAAAAGCAATCTTTTTCACGTCTTTAGATAAAGGCAAAAGTTGTTTTTCATTTTTCAAAAGAACAATACTTTTAGCTGCCATATCTCGGGCTATTTTTCGATGCAACGGATTGTTTAATTCTTTTGCTTCTCGTTTTGGATTCGAAAATTTGTAGGGATCATCAAATAAACCCAACTCAAATTTTTTATGCAAAATACGCTTTACGGCATCATCAATCAAAGCGACATCAACTTTACCTTCTTGGACTAATTGTGCCAAATTATAACGGTACGCATTGCTTTCCATATCCATATCACTTCCTGCTGTAATAGCGAGTTGAGCTGCTTCTTTATTATCTTTCACATTACCATGATTGACCATTTCTCCAATAGAACCCCAATCAGAAACTACAAATCCTTGGAAGTTCCATTTCCCTTTTAAAATGTCTCTTTGCAAAAATCTATTCCCTGTCGCTGGTACGCCGTTCAAATCGTTGAACGAATTCATAAAAGTTGCCGCACCTGCATCCAAAGCTGCTTTGAAGGGAGGTAAATACGTTTCCCATAACATTCTATCACTCATATCCACCGAATTGTAATCACGACCACCCACAGCAGCACCATAGCCTACAAAGTGTTTCACACAAGCCATCACCGAATTAGTATCGCCCAAGTTTCCTTGAAACCCTTTTACTCTTGCTATGGCAATTTTAGAACCCAGATACGTATCCTCGCCCGCTCCTTCCATCACACGCCCCCAGCGTGAGTCACGGGCAATGTCAACCATTGGCGCGAATGTCCAATGAATACCGCTGGCTGAAGCTTCTACAGCCGCAATTCGTGCGCCTAAAGTAATGGCATCTAAATCCCAACTCGCCGCTTCGGCTAACGGAATTGGGAAAGTCGTTTTATACCCATGAATCACGTCTTGACCAAACAACAACGGAATCTTCAATCGGGACTGCATGGCCAATTCTTGGTATTGTCGGGTATATTTTGTACCAATAACATTTAGCATCGAACCAATCAAACCACCCTTGATTTCAGCTTCTTTATTGGGATTAATCGTAATGGGGCCCGTAGCCTGATTATTACCTGTGTATTGATTTAGCTGACCTATTTTTTCCTCTAAAGTCATTTGTTTGAGCAAAGCCTCTACTCTTTGATCAATTGTTTTTTGTTGCGAATAAATAGCTCCAGAATAGAGCATAACAACCGAAAGTAACATTTTTAATTTTTGTTTCATTTTTTGTTTTTTACCAAGAAAAAGTAGTGACCGCACCCGCATCCAAAACTGCCGTAACCCATTTCCCGTTAAATTTAATATTAAATATTTCACTCACATCTCCATCATTTTCTACAAGCAACACTTTCTTTCCTTCTGGAGTTTTGAAAGCCACTGTATTCAAATTTCCAGTCTGATTCGACCCAATACGAACGGAACCCGTAGGAACAAATTTAGAAGCATGCGCAATAATATAATACCCTACATTTCTATCAAAATTATCAGTACCATTAACCGTTAAAGCACCTTTACAGGTTGAACAACCACCAGGAGTGTACGGTCTAAAATTAGCATCATTAGCCAAATTCCATTCGAAGGCGGTCTTACTCCAATTGCGCATCGAACCGATAATTACGTTTTTCAAATGCCATTTTAAATCGCCTTCAAAAGTACCAGATGTACCAGTATATTGTTCGGTGAAATAGAGATTTTTATTGGGATAGGCATTATGCAATGTAGATAATACACTAATATCACCTTCGTACAAATGGAATGCAGAACCATCCACATACGGATTTGCTCTTGCATCATTTAATATTGCCAAAGGGTATTCTGGTCTATTGCAGTTATGGTCGTAAATAATAATCTTGGTAGTCAAATTAGCATTGACAAAAGCCGGTCCCAAATGGTTTTTAATAAAATCTGCTTGTTGCAATGCCGTCATGTACATACTTGGATTATTCCCTGGATGCAAGGGTTCATTTTGAGGAGTAATAGCGGTAATCGAGATTCCTTCTTCCTTCATTTTTTGAATGTACTTTACAAAATAATTGGCATAAACTCCATAATATTCTGGTTTTAGGCTTCCGCCAATAAAGCCATTATTATCTTTCATCCAAGTAGGTGCTGACCAAGGTGTTGCCAAAATTTTTATTTTCGGATTGATTACCAAAATTTCTTTCAGCATCGGAATCACATCATTTTTATCCGGGTTTAGACTGAATTGAGATAAATCAACATCCGTTTGTCCAAGAGGCAAGTCATTATAAGTAAAAGAGGCAGCATTCAAATCAGATGCTCCAATACTAATGCGGAGATAACTTATCGAAATAGAATTATCGTTTTTTCCAAAGAGTTCTTGAAGTAATTCTTGACGTTTTTGAGCATTCAATGTATTAATACTTTGCGCACTTCCTCCCGTTAAAGTAAAACCAAAACCATCAATGGTTTGATAGATTTGGTTTTCATCAACTTCAATAGTTGGGTAAATAGTAGTCGTAGTTCCGAATTTTAAAATTTGTTTTTGTTTTTGCAAATAAATACTCTTACTACTATTAGTCATCCAAGAATCAATAGTGTTTATTACCGGAACTGGTTTGTATGAAGAACAACAAGATAACAATACCGATACGAATAGTAATACAACCGTTTTCATAAATTCACCCTTATTTTTAATTGGATTCCAAAACAACTTCAATATAAACAGGTAAATGATCTGAAGGATATCTTAATTCTTTTGAATCACTCAAGATAGCATATTTTTTAAGTTTTAAAATACTTTTATTAGAAATTAAGTTTTCAACAAAGCTTTTATCCAACTTACAAATAAAATATTTTGTTGAAAAACAAGCTAACTAATTGTAAACTCTAATATAATCTACTTCAAAAGTTGAAGAAGTAAAATCTGGAGCTATTGTTCCTCCTAAACCTCCTCCAATAGCACTGTTAACAATCAAGAAAAAATTCTGATTGAATGGTAATGAAGCGGTATTGGTGAAAGTATGAAAAAGAACATTATCAACATAAAAATTTATAGCATTTGGACTCCAGTCTAAGGTATAAATATGAAATTCTGAAGTTACATTTGCACTATTTATGGTTTTAGAAATCGAATTTCCTCCAGAAAAACCAGGATAATGTACAGTACCATAAATCTTACCCTCTGAATTACCAACATGTTCCATAATATCAATTTCACCACACAAAGGCCAACCTACCGAAGTAATATTTTCTCCTAACATCCACAAAGCAGGCCAAGTTCCTTTTCCAAAAGGCAATTTTGCTTTTATTTCTACTTTACCATACCTAAAAGAAAATTTACCTTGTGTTTTAATTCGTGCCGAAGTATAATCACTGCCTTTATAACTTTCTTTTACAGTTGTGATTTTTAACATGCCATTTTGAACTTTGACATTTTCCTTTCGATTGGTATAGTATTGAGATTCATTATTCCCCCAACCCCAATCGCCTGTTCCAATATCAAAAGACCATTTTGAAGAGTCGGGAATACCATCAACATTAAATTCATCTGCCCATATCAATTTTTGATTTTTATTATCTACCAGATTACTTTGGCTTTGAACTTTGATTACAATTAATAACAATACAAAAGTATAAAGGGTTTTCAAAACGAATATTTTATTTATTAATAAACTCATAACTACTCTTTTATAACCTCTAAAAATAGATTAAAAAAATCAAACAAAATCAATTCAAATGTAAAAACACGAACCTAGCTAAATTTATAAAAACCAAAAAGCGCTAATAAATTCTTTATTAGCGCTTTTTATTGTATTCATTCAAGAGTTACAAAACATCGAGAGTTCGCTCTAATGCCATACCTCTAGACCCCTTTATCAAAATTGTATTATGCTCAATCGGTTGGTTTTTTATATACGTTGCTAATTCATTGAAACTCGCATGAAAATGGAAATTTTTATTATCTACACTATTGGCAAAAAAATCAGCGCCAACAAAATGACAAACAATATCCTTTTGATTGAATAAAGAATCCACTACCTGTTTATGCTCCTGAAGACTTTCTTCCCCCAATTCAAACATATCGCCTAAAATTGCTGTTTTATTTGAACTGTCTAATTGTTTAAAATTTTCAATTGCCACCGCCATACTACTCGGATTGGCATTGTAAGCATCTAAGATAATTTGATTTGTTCCTTTAGTAATCAATTGTGACCGATTATTTTCTGGAATATACCCTTCTAAAGCTGATTTGATAGCATCTTTAGAAACTTCAAAGTAATTCCCTATAGCAATGGCAGCATTAATATTATTCGCATTATACAAGCCTATTAAATGCGAGGTAATTTTCAAATCTTCAAACACTACAGACACAAAGGGATTTGCTGTTACTGTTGTCACAGAAACATTAGCTCCCGATTTATTAACGCCAAATGTGTACTGATGTAAAGACTTCGTTTTTTCTACTTGAATAGCATCTTCTAAATTAACGAAAACTAATTTTCCATTATTAGAAAGATAGCTATACATCTCACTTTTCCCTTCTATCACCCCTGAAACACCTCCAAAACCTTCCAAGTGAGCTTTACCAAAATTAGTAATATACCCATAATCTGGCTGAGCCAATTCACACAAAAATTCAATTTCTTTTTTATGATTAGCTCCCATTTCAACTATTCCAATTTCGGTTTCTGAAGTAAAAGAAAGTAACGTCAACGGAACCCCAATATGGTTATTTAAATTTCCAACAGTAGCTTTGGTGCTATATTTTTCTATAAGAACTGCATGAATCAATTCTTTAGTAGTTGTTTTTCCATTACTCCCTGTAAGAGCAATAATTGGAAGTTTTAAGTAATTTCTATGATACTGAGCTAGTTCTTGAAGTGTTTTAAGACTATCACTAACCAAAATTGTTCTTTGGTCAATAAAATAGTCCGAATTGTCAATTATCACATACGAAGCACCCTTTTGTAACGCTTCTTTAGCAAAAGTATTGGCATCAAAATTTTCTCCTTTTATAGCTACAAAAAAGGAATCGGGCTGAATTTTTCGGGTATCAATTGAAACCGATGAACATTCTAAAAATAAGGCATGAATTGAAGCAATATCCATATAACTGAAAATTTTAAAAACAAAAAGCCCTAAAAAGGGCTTTTTATTATAATACTATAAAAACTAGTTTCTAGGTCTTTTCTTGTTTTGTGATTTAGAACCTACTCTTGACATAGCACATCTAAAACCGATGTAATCTGTTGCCATATCTTGAGGGAAATATCTTCTTTGAGCTGGATCTAGCCAATATGCTCTATCTCTCCAAGAACCTCCTTTATATACTCTAACATTATCATTAACCAAAGTGGTTCTTTTGTTAGATTTGTCAAACTTTCTAACCATTTTACCTAAACTATCAACTGTCACATTGTGTTTAGGTGAATTGTACATGTTTTTTGCTTCTTTAGTAGATTCTGAAGAACCAAATTTGAAATCTTTAGTAGATTGCTGATCTCCATCTCTAAAATTCAAGTTGTTACTTCGATCAAAGTTTTGTCTCAAATAGGTTTCATTTTCATCCACTGGAACTTGAGCTAATTGACCTGGGAATGTTCTCGCAATAATTTTACCATTACTTAAAGTATCATACTTCATAGTCTCTTTAGTAATGATTTCTGCTTTACCGTCTTTCCCTATCTTGTTTTTAGTATATTGATTTCCTCTGAAATAATTAAAATCATTGAATTCATTGTCTACAATTGGTCTATATACATCGGCAACCCATTCTGCAACATTACCCGCCATATCATACAAACCAAAATCATTAGCTGGATATTTTTTCACTTCATTAGTAATATCGGCTCCATCATCAGACCATCCTGCTATACCACCATAATCTCCATTCCCTTGTTTAAAATTAGCCAATTGATCTCCTTTAGTCTGACGTTTACCTGAACGCGTATACTGACCTGACCAAGGATATTTTTTTTGTCCTTTATATACATTATACTCTCTTTGTCCTATATCTGCAGCAGCAGCATATTCCCATTCCGCTTCAGTTGGCAATCTATATTCCGGCAACAACAAGCCTGAAGAACGTTGTACATAAATATTTTTAGGCTCAATAACTTTTCCGTCTTTGCCTGTTTTAGTTCCTTTAGCTGAAGCCCCTTTTCTACCTTTCAATACAACTTTATCATCACCTCCATAAGTAGATGTTGGAGAATTAAAATAAGTCTCTGTGCTAAATGAACTTTCAGCGGTTACATCCAAAGTTTTAGCATCTTTTTTCAAGTACCCATTTTTTTCTAACAAGGCCTCATTCACACGATCTGTTCTCCACTTACTGAATTCATTCGCTTGAATCCAATTAACCCCAACAACTGGATAAGCAGCATAAGACGGATGTCTTAAATAATTATTCGTCATAGTTTCACTATATCCTAATCTATTTCTCCACACCAACGTATCAGGCAAAGCTCCTTCATAAATATGTTTATAGTTCTCTTCTGATGGAGGAAACACATTTTTCAACCACTGTAAGTATTCTAAGTACATAAAATTAGTTACCTCTGTTTCATCCATATAAAATGACTGAACGTGTTGTTGAGTGGGAGTATTATTCCAATCGTGCATTACATCGTCTTGCACTTTACCCATAGTAAAAGTTCCTCCTTCAACAAAAACTAAACCAGGTCCAGCTTCTTGCTCTCCTGCTTTCTTAAATCCTCCTTTTTTGTTATTTACATTCCAGCCCGTTGCTCTAGAAGATCCTTTACCAGAACTAGATGATTTTTTACTACAACTTGACACTCCTATGACTAACAACATAGACATCATCAATTGTAAGGCCTTAATTTTATTTACTTTCATACTCTTTTTATAGGTAATTTTCGTATCGCAATATAATGATTCCCATTAAACCACTCTACTATTTTTTCTTTATAAATTTAAAAATTAGTTTTTATGGATTATACCATAAAAACAAAAACGCAAATTTATAATTTTTATTATTATAATTACACTAATATACTACATTTTTACTTCTAAAGTCCATTTGATAGGGTTAGTTTTTTGAATATAAATAAATCATTATACAATATTATCCTAAAATAAAAGTTATACAAAAAATATATTTCTAGTATTTTATAAAACATCAATTTATTTAACGGAAAACTATAAACTAGCGAGGTTCAATACAAAAATCAGTTAGTATATTCAAAATTGGTAATACTATAAAAAATAGTACATTTGTTTAATCAATTACATTTTCAAAAATGAAAAAAACAATACTATTCCTAATATGCCTACTGACCATTTCTTTAGCAAAAGCACAAGAAAGGGTAATTACTACTGGCGTACCTTTTTTAATGGTCGCAGCAGATGCCAGAGCCGCAGGAATGGCCGATATTGGCATTGCTACTTCAACCGATGCCTTCTCTCAACAATGGAACCCTGCAAAGTATGCTTTTGCTGATCATAAACAAGGTTTTTCTGTGAGCTATACTCCTTACCTCACCGATTTGGTAAACGACATATCATTAGGACAAATAACTTATTTTAATAAAATCAACGAAAAAAGCACCTGGTCAAGTAGTTTACGTTATTTTGGATTAGGAAACATTGAATTGCGAAATGACGCTAACGACCAGCCTAGAATAGTTTCCCCAAATGAATTAGCGTTTGACGGTGCCTATTCTTTAAAGTTAAGCAGTGCCTTTTCAATGGCTGTTGCAGGAAGATATATTCGCTCGAATCTCAAGGTAGCCACAGATAATATTGATGCATCAGCAGCCAATACTTTTGCAGTAGACGTGGCTGGATTCTATCAGTCTGAAGAAAAAGCCTACACCTATTTTAATGGAATATGGAGAGCTGGTTTTAACATTCAAAATTTAGGCCCTAAAATAAGTTACGATAATGACGAATTCAACACTAATTTTTTACCTGCCAATTTAAAAATCGGAACAGGCTTCGATTTTATTTTTGACGAAGACAACAAACTTGCCGTAAATCTTGAATTAAACAAATTATTAGTTCCCACCCCTCAAAATCCCGATTTAAATGGAGATGGAACTATAACTCCAGAAGAATATACTCAAAATTATAATAACTATAGAAAAACGGGTTGGGTTTCTGGACTAGTAAAATCATTTGGAGATGCTCCAAATGGGCTTAGTGAAGAACTAAAAGAAGTAACTTATGCTTTAGGTTCTGAATACATATACAAAGATGCATTTGCTGTGCGCGTAGGTTATTTTCACGAAAGTCCTGTTAAAGGAGCCAGACAATATTTCTCTTTGGGAGCAGGATTTAAATACACGACCACAAAAATTGATGTATCGTATTTATTTTCAACTTCTACAGTAAGAAATCCTTTAGAGAATACACTCCGTTTCTCGTTAACCTTTAATTTTGGCGACAATTACGGACTAAATTAACAAATCAAACCAACTCAATCACTCAATCCAAATTTCAATTGAAATTTGGATTTTTTTTCCGAAACAAAAATGAATAAAATAACAATAACTACTGATTTTGAAGTTTTTGAAGACATTCAAGAATTACCTATCGACATTCAAAATTTAATGCAGGAAGCTGTAACAATTCGCAAAACAGCCTATGCTCCGTATTCCAATTTTAAAGTAGGAGCAGCCATTTTACTAGACAACGGAAAAATCATTTTGGGTTCCAATCAAGAAAATGCCGCCTACCCCTCTGGGCTTTGTGCCGAAAGAGTAGCCGTTTTCCAAGCCGGCGCCATTTTTCCTGAAGCCAAAGTTTTAAAAATGGCCATTTCAGCTGCATCTGGAAGCTCAACTACCAATGCACCAATACCACCATGTGGTGCATGTAGACAATCCATAGCCGAATACGAAATAAAACAAAACACCCCTATCGAAATTTACTTTATGGGAGAAATTGGTTCGATTTACAAATCAGACTCCCTAAAAAACTTACTACCACTCCTTTTTGATAAAAAGTTCTTATAAAAAAACTCAAAAAATAGCATATTAATTTTAGTGCTAAGTTGGAATGTCTTATTTTTGCACTTCGCAAATTTGTGTGAGGAAACTATTTTGCGTTATTAGGTACAATTGATAACACAACATTATTCAAATGAAAGAAGTTACAAAAGAAGTTTATTTAAAGTGGTACGAAGACATGCTGCTTTGGAGAAAGTTTGAAGACAAACTTGCAGCACTATACATTCAACAAAAAGTGAGAGGATTTCTCCACTTATACAATGGTCAAGAAGCCGTTTTAGCAGGAGCTTTGCACGCTATGGACTTGACTAAAGACAAAATGATTACCGCATACAGAAACCACGTACAACCTATTGGTATGGGGGTTGACCCAAGAGCCGTAATGGCTGAACTATTGGGAAAAGTAACCGGTACTTCAAAAGGAATGGGCGGTTCAATGCACATTTTCTCAAAAGAACATCGTTTTTATGGAGGTCACGGAATTGTTGGTGGTCAAATTCCTGTTGGAGCGGGATTAGCTTTTGCAGATAAATATTTTGAAACTGGCGGTGTTACTATGACCTATTTTGGTGATGGTGCTGCTCGTCAAGGTTCATTACACGAAGCATTCAATATGGCCATGTTATGGAAATTACCTGTCGTATTTATCGTTGAAAACAACGGTTATGCCATGGGAACATCTGTTGAAAGAACAGCTAACCATACTGATATCTGGAAATTAGGATTAGGTTACGAAATGCCTTGCGGACCTGTTGATGGAATGAATCCAGTGAAAGTAGCCGAAGCAATGACAGAAGCTATTGAAAGAGCACGTCGTGGAGACGGACCTACTTTCCTTGAAATGAAAACGTACCGATACAGAGGACATTCAATGTCTGATGCGCAATTATACCGTTCAAAAGAAGAGATAGAAGAATACAAAAAAATTGACCCAATTACACAAGTATTAGATGTAATCAAGGATCAAAAATATGCTACTAACGAAGAAATTGAAGCCATTGACCAAAGAGTTAAAGATTTGGTTGACGAATGTGTGAAATTTGCAGAAGAATCTCCATATCCAGAAATTCAACAATTATACGACGTAGTATACGAACAAGAAAACTATCCATTTTTACCTCATAAATTATAATTAGTTATGGCTACAATAGTAACAATGCCTCGTTTGAGCGATACAATGACAGAAGGAACGGTGGCTACTTGGCTTAAAAAAGTCGGTGATAAAGTAAGCGAAGGAGATATCTTAGCTGAAATCGAAACAGATAAAGCCACTATGGAATTTGAATCTTTCAATGAAGGAACACTTTTACATATTGGTATACAAGCAGGAGAAACTGCACCTGTAGATTCTTTATTAGCAATTATAGGAAATGAAGGAGAAGATATTTCAGCTTTATTAGCTGGAGGTACTGCGGCAGCACCGGCAGCTGACACTCCTGTAGCAACTGAAACCAAGCAAGAATCAATTGCAACTACCCCAGCAGCAGCACTTCCAGAAGGAGTAATTGTAGTAACAATGCCTCGTTTGAGTGACACTATGACGGAAGGAACCGTAGCGACTTGGTTGAAAAAAGTAGGCGATACTGTTGCAGAAGGAGACATCCTTGCTGAAATCGAAACAGACAAAGCTACTATGGAGTTTGAGTCATTCAATGCTGGAACTTTATTATATATTGGAATTCAAGAAGGAAGCACGGCACCAGTTGATAGTTTATTAGCGATCATAGGACCTGCGGGAACAGATATTAGTGGAGTAGCTGACAACTTTAAAGTTGGCGGTTCAAACACTGCTGCTGCAAAAGAAGAAACTAAAGTAGCTCCAGCTGAAAAGGCAGCTCCAATCTCTCAAGAAGCAGCCACTGACGGACAACGTATTTTGGCTTCGCCTTTAGCGAAGAAAATTGCTAATGATAAAGGAATCCAATTATCACAGGTAAAAGGTTCTGGAGAAAACGGACGTATCGTAAAAAGTGATATCGAAAACTTTACTCCATCTGCAAGCAGCACTACAGCGGCTGCAGCACAACCACAAGAAACAGCTAAAGCAGCAGCTACAAAAGTATTCGTTCCTGCTGGAGAAGTTTTCACAGAAGAAATTAAAAATTCGCAAATGCGTAAAATCATTGCGAAACGTTTAGCTGAATCTTTATTCACAGCGCCTCACTACAATTTATCTATTGAAGTTTCAATGGATGAAGCAATGAAATCAAGAGCCGTAATTAACAGCGTTCCTGATACTAAAGTTTCTTTCAATGACATGGTAATTAAAGCATGTGCAACGGCGTTGAAAAAACACCCAATTATCAATTCACAATGGAGAGAAGATGCTATTATCATCAATCATCACGTAAATATTGGTGTAGCAGTAGCTGTTGAAGACGGATTAGTTGTACCTGTATTAAAATTTACAGATGCAATGAGTTTATCTCAAATTGGTTCAAGCGTAAGAGATTTAGCAGGAAGAGCTAAAAACAAAAAATTACTTCCTAACGAAATGGAAGGAAGCACATTTACAGTTTCTAACCTTGGAATGTTTGGTATCACTGAGTTCAACTCTATCATTAATCAACCTAACTCTGCTATCCTTTCTGTAGGAGCTATTGTAGAGAAACCAGTAGTTAAAAACGGACAAATTGTAGTAGGCAATACTATGATGCTTTCTTTAGCTTGTGACCACCGTACAATTGATGGTGCAACTGGAGCACAGTTTTTACAAACACTAAAACAATACATTGAAAACCCAGTAACAATGCTTGCATAATTACTCACTTTCTTAAACTATAAATCCCGTCTTGTTTTACTTGACGGGATTTTTTTATTTCTTATTTTTTTCTTCAATCCAACGCGACATATATTTGGTACTTTTCATCGTGTGATGATACAACATTTGACCCAAAAAATTATTTTGCCGATGTTCAATTAATTTTACTTCCATTTCAGATATTGTACTTGCAAATTCATCTTCAAACAATTCTTTTAAATATCGTTGCTTAATTATTTCAAATCCATTTTGCTGACTTTGTTTCCAAACGATTTCATCTTGACACAATTGTACTGCAGCAATTGCAAACTGTTCAGCATTGTCTTCAACTAATCCATTCCAAGCCAATTCTCCACACATAGATTCAGCACCAATAGAAGAAGTGACCGATGGAGTTCCATATTCCATTGCCTCCAATAATTTGCCTTTAATTCCTGCGCCAAAACGAAGCGGAGCTAACAACACCCGAGCATTTGAAAGGACATCTTTAGCATTTTCAGCTCTACCTTTTATTACAAATCCTTCCTTCTCATTATGCAATTGAAAAACCTTCTGCGAAGGATACGCACCATAGATTTCTAGTACTCCGGCAGGAAACTGCTTCCTGATTAAAGGCCAAATCGTTTCTTTCAAATACTGAACGGCATTCCAATTGGGTTCATGAAGAAAATTACCTATAAATACAAAATGTTGCCTTTGATTAAATGGCAAAGTATTCCAATCAACCGAATCAATCACTAAAGGCAAGTAGTACAAAAGCGATTGATCTATTTTAAAAACAGACTGCAAAACTTCCATTTCATATTCAGAAACTATCAAAGATACATCTGAACGCAAAATACTAGCAATTTCTCTTTTGGACACTTCTTCTTGTTGTAAATCCAAAACTTCAAATTTCCGATTCGCTTTAAAAGCATTTTGACGAGCCAAACGTAAACAATGCAAATCTTCGGTGTCTAAAATCCGAACAGCATCAGGACAATTTTCCGCAACACGCCACCCAAATTGTTCTTCCGTCATAAACCGATCAAACAAAACCATACTAGGCTGCAATTCCTTCAAAAACAAATCAAAACTAGAATCATTCAACTCTATTGCTACCTTATCTACACCAAAATCGACAAGAGAAACCATAAAATCACTATCCTGAGCCGGACTTGCAAAAGTAATGGCAAAGCCCTGTTTCTTAAACAAAGAAATTAACTGCATCATTCTTCCACCAGCGGCAGAAGAATTAGGTTCAGGCCAAACAAAACCGATAATTAATAGTCGTTTATTCGTATTCATATTAATGTAATAGTGAAGTACAAAATAATGGTAATTAAACGGGAATTCCGTCTTATTTCCAAAAAATTGAACATAAAAAGAGTAATTTTGCAACTCTAAATTAATAATTCATGTTAGGACTTAAATTAGCTACCGATCCCAGATGGGTCAATATCGTGGAATCCAATATTGAAGAAATCTTAACCGACCATGCGTGGTGCGAACAAAAAGCAGCAACTAATGCTATCTATATTATCGTCAACAATTCAGAAAAAGAAGAACTAGTTACCGAAATGACCCGAATTGCTTTAGAAGAAATGGAACATTTCCAAATGGTACACAATATCATTAAAGAAAAAGGTTTAGTATTAGGTAGAGAAAGAAAAGACAATTACGTGAACGATCTGGTCAAATTTGCTAGAAAAGACGGCAGCCGAAACGATGCTTTGGTCGAACGACTACTTTTTGCAGCCATGATTGAAGCCCGAAGTTGCGAACGCTTCAAAGTCCTATCCGAAAATATTCAAGACCCTGAATTAGCGCAATTTTATAGAGACCTTATGATTTCAGAAGCAGGACATTACACCACTTTCTTAAACTTTGCCAAAATGTACCAAGAAAATATCAATGTAGATACCCGTTGGAAAGAATGGATAGCCTACGAATCCTCTATTATCACCAAATACGGCAAACAAGAAACCGTTCACGGTTAATTCTCAATCCCTCAATTTTTAATTGGGGATTTTTTTTAGCAGCAGCTATTTTACATTTTGAACATAAGTTGTCCCGCTATCCGCGCTACAAGGTAGCTTGCTACTATCGGGGCTAGAATAGCCGTGTATTTTCCAATACAAAACACATAGTATTAAAAACAAAAAAAACT
>CAUPPG010000003.1:0-352406 GCA_963513255.1 uncultured Flavobacterium sp. | reverse complement strand
CATTAAAGGTACCAATACGACCACAGGTTGTTTTGTTATCAAACCTGTTGTGGTTACTATCAATGCATTACCGATTGTTAATATTACGCCTCCAGCGGCAGTATGCGCACCCTCCACGATTGATTTAAGTGCCGCTTCGGTGACGGTTAGTTCATCATCAGGCTTGACCTACACGTATTGGCGCGATGCTTCGGCTAGTAACTCATTGTCGAATTACACAGCAGTGAGTGCATCAGGTACGTATTACATCAAAGGTACCAATGCTAACGGATGTTCATCGATTCAACCTGTTACTGTTACGGTGAAAACGTTACCAGTACTTAATATTACTACTCCAGCAGGTGTTTGTTCGCCTTCTACAATTGATTTAACAGCTGCATCAGTAACAGCAGGTTCAAGTTCATCATTGACTTTAGGATATTATACTGATCCAGCGGCTGCTCTTGAGTTAGCAAATCCTAGTTTTGTGAATGTAGCGGGGATTTATTATATCAAAGCTACCAATACAAATGGGTGTTCTGTGGTTAAACCAGTACAAGCTAGGATTAATTTACCTCCAATTATAGCAGTTAATTCACCTATTAAATTATGTGCAAATACGACTTCTTATACACTAAGAAATTCAGATGTTCAGGTTGTAGATTATGACCTTAACTCCATTGCATGGACTTATGATGGATTTGGAGTACTAACAAATAGTAATGGGTTAAATCCAACTTATACTCCAAATGCGGCAGATATTAGTAGGGGAAAAGTAACCTTAACTTTAACAGCTACTTTTTGTAATTTATCAAGTACTAGATCTATTGATATAGAATTTGTTCCGATGCCTACAGTTGATATTGGACCGGCCGTAAGTATTTGTGAAAATTCAGGGCCTTATGTTATTCCCGACACAGGAGGAACTACGGGGTATTCTACTTTAGCATGGACTTCAAGTGGAAGTGCCGGGACTCTTAATGATACTAGTATATTAACACCTACGTATACTCCTTCTGCAGCAGATATTGCTACCAGCTCAGTTGTACTTACGTTAAGAGTGAATAGTGGAACTCCATGTAATACAATTTTATCTGCTACAAAAACAATTACAATTCAGAAATTACCTGTAATAACAACGATTTCAAGTGCTGAAATTTGTGAAAACGAGAACATATATGATATAAGTGGTACTACTATTACTAACTCGTATGATGTAAATTCTGTGCAATGGACAACTAATGGTACAGGAAGATTTATATCTTCTACCAGAGGTATAAATAATCCTACCTACATACCATCAGCTGCTGATAAAACTAATGGTTTTGTTACTTTAACTATTTCAGTTACTCCTACAGGTCAATGTAGTGAAATTCAGTCCAAATCATTTAGACTTAGTTTTATTAAATCACCTGTAATAAGTGCAGGACCTGATTTGACACAATGTGGAGAACGTTTCCAAATTGTTGGATCAACAGCTGTAACAGGAACCTATAGTAGTTTAAAATGGACTAGAACAGGAGGTACAGGAGTATTTGAAGATGATACGGTACCAAATCCATTTTATATTCCAAGTACTTTGGATATTCAAAATGGATTGCCAATTACGTTAACATTAACCGCTACACCTATTTCACCTTGTGTTGCTACTACAGCTTCGGTTTCGTCATTACGATTAAATTTAGTCAAATCACCTGTAATTACAGTAGTTAACCAAGCTTCAATTTGTGAATATGACACTAATGTTACTATTTTTGGCACTATCATAGAGAATCAATCAAGTTTTGTTTGGACATCCACAACAGGTACTGTTATTTCAGATATACATGCCAGACAGCCTCAAGTTACTCCAAGTTTAGTGGATATTAATCAGGGATTTATGGAATTAACTATAACAGCACAAAATGATGTGTGTAGTTTACCAGTCTCAAGAATAGTAAGGATTAATATAAATAGAAGACCTATATTAAGAGCAGGAACTACTCGAACAGTTTGTATTAGTGATGGTTCAATAACCCCTATTGTATCTACTTTTGATAGTTCTGTAATAGATGCCCATGTTACAGGGTTGCCAACCGGATTGACAGGTGTTTATAATGTGACTAATAAAACATTTACTATTTCGGGAACACCTACAGCTATAGGAACTTTTCCATATATGATTTCTTCAATATCAAGTTGTGGTGATTTAGAATCTGGCGTAATTACAGTTGCTAATAAAACAATTTCATACAAAACAATTAACTATGTTCAAGCAACATGTCAAAATTCACCTATAGATCCATTAATTTTTAATGTTTACACAGGGATTTCTAATGTTACGATTTCTCCAGCATTGCCATCAGGTATTGTGTATACAATGGATGCTACAACAGGGATTTTAACTATTTCTGGAACGCCTACAGTAGCAGTACCTTCTTTACAAACGTATACAATTACTCCTATAGGTACATTTTGTGGTCCAGTAGGAGATAATACGTTTAGTATTAGTGTTAGTCCAGAAGCTACAATTACATTTTTGTCTGATTCAGGATCTCTAAATCAATCAGTGTGTCAGAATGCTCCAATTGTACCAATAACCTTTAGAATAGGGGGAAGTGCAACAGGAGTTAATGCAAGTTTGTTACCTCCTGGAATTACATTGTCATATGTTACTTCAACAGGTATTTATACTATTAAAGGGAATCCAACACAAAGTGGAGTTATTACAATTCCAATTGCAACCACTGGTTGTATTAAAACAGTCAATGCAACAGTAATAAAGATTGATACTGTAGTGTCAATTAATTTAATTTCAGCGGCAGGTACTGATAGTCAGTCAATATGTCAAATTAATTATAATTCCCCAATTCTGCCTATTCAATATTTATTGACAGGGGCAACTGGAGTAACAGTTACGGGTTTGCCAAACGGAGTAACGAGTACTTTTGATATAACTACTGGAATTGTATCTATTGTAGGAGCGCCTATTGTATCTGGAATTTTTAATTATCGTATTGAAACTTCTCCATGTCCAATTATCAAGAATGGGGTGTTGAAGGTTTCTACACCAATATCTATAACAAATGTTAGAATTACTAATGTAACTTGTAGTGATAGTAATGATGGTAAAGTTGAATTAACTATTGTAGGAGGAGATTCTAGTAGCTACGCTATTCATTGGACTGGTCCAAATGGATTTCAACAAAATCAAACTAGTATAACAGGTTTGTATTCGGGTGATTATACAATAACAGGGACTGATGCTATTGGTTGTCCAATACCATCGAATACATATACGGTTTTACCTGTTCCTCCTGTGAAAATTGAATTGCAATCATCTACGAATGTCAATTGTACAGGGTCTCTAGGGTGTGCTAATTTTAGTGTTACTGGAGGAAGTGGAACCTACAACTCATTTGTATTACAGTTTTTAGATCCAATATCACAGAAATTAGGAACAGTTGTGCCATTAAATAACAACTATTTTAATATTTGTAATTTACAAGCAGGATTGTATTATTTGACAGCTAGTGATACTAATAATTGTACTACAAGTCCTTTTCCGTTTACAATTTATGATTACGGAAACTTAAATATTGATGCAATAAATTTAGATGATAGTTTATGCGCTAATACTCCAGGCAAAGTCAGAGTTACCATATCTAGTTTGGATCCAAATCTAACGTTCTATTACAACAATGTAATTGTACCGCACACTAGTGTAGGTAATAATGTGTATGAATTGTCTATAAGTAATCCTACAACTCCAACAGGAATTATTAAGGTATTAAATCAACAAAACTGTTGGGATACTGAAGCTATCTCGACTACTTTAATTAGTCCAACTCAATTAAATTATACGTCAATAAATCTCGCCACCTATGGTGTTATTTCAGTGAATGAAAGTGTGAAGTTTACTAACGGATTGACTACATCAAATATTCCTGCCGAATACGATTATATCGTTTGGGATTTTGGTGATAATAGTCCGTTTAGTGTGTTTCATAATCCAAGTGATATTAATTTTAATAGTGCAGGAGAGAGTATCACAACAGCATTCCATACCTATGCACTAGATGGTTTATATCCAGTAACGTTAACTGTGTATAATCATTTCGGTTGTTCTAGATCCATTTCAAAAATTGTGACAGTAGGACAAGGAGCTAAAATTATGTTGCCAACGGCCTTTTCACCAAATAATGATGGAATTAATGATTTATTCAGACCATCATTATTAGGACTAAAAGAAGTGAGTATGTACATCTATGATAATTGGGGTAATCTTATTTATGAGGTAAGTTCTGATACGCCTTCTCTTCCTACAGATTGGGGATGGAACGGAATAGAGAATTTAAATTCAGAACCAGTTAATGGTACCTATCGTTACTATATTATGGCTAAAACTATCAATGATACAATAATAGAGAAGGAAGGTCAATTTATCCTTATTAAATAAAAAACTATGAAAATCAAATATATATATGTCGTTCTTGTAGTCATTTTTTGCCAAAATTCATTTGGGCAGGATTTTACAATGAAGAACCAAAATAAAGTGATGGGTACCATTAATCCTAGTTTCTATGGGTTTGGAGATTCTTCAAAAGCAGGAATAATTTACAGTACAGAAGGATACAATGAGGGGAGTAAAATTGAGAATCGATTTGGATTTGCGAATCATTATTTTGAAAATAGTGAATTCTCATTAGCATTAGATGTTAATTCTACAAAAATTACTCAGTTAGGTTTTTCAACTACACAAGCTAATTTACATTATATTTATAAGGCACAATTGTCTTATGAGTGGACTTTTAATCCCTCTATTTCAATAGGCTACGGCAATAGTAGGTTAGATTATTCTTCACTTGTTTTTGAAGATCAAATTAATGTGTTGACGGGTTATATTGCTGGAGTTTCAAGGGATCCAGTTAGTATAGATAATAAAATTAATTATATGGATATTGGAGCCGGAGCTGTAGTTCATAATAATCGAAATATATTTTTTGGATTGAATTTAAAACACATCAATAGTCCTGAAACATCATTTAATAGTGAAGCAAGTAATAAAAAAGATATGTTTATCTCATTGCAAATGGGATACGAAAAAGATTTGAATCAGTATGGGCAAAGTGCTTTTTTACCTGAAAATTCATATTTAAATTTATTTACCTCTTTTTCTAAACAAGGAACAAGAACGCGATTTGATTTGTACCAAGAAGCAATTTTAGGCAATATATCTTTCGGCATTAATGAACATTTTAATAAATACGAAGGTTTTTCAGTTTCACAAGTGGGAACCTCATTGAGCATTTTTATTGAAGAAATAGAAGTAGGAGCCAATTATTCATTTGATATTGGGAGTAAAAAGGTAGGAGGGACTACTTACAATACTTTTGAGTTGTATGTGACTTTTGATTTCAACCCATTTAAGAAGAACAGAAGAGGAAATAACAGCCGTTTTTACGATATGCAATAAAATTATAATTAATTCAAATATTAAAAGGCTACCAACTGGTAGCCTTTTGATTTACTTTACAACTAATACAAATCAGGGAATTGATTCGGTCGTGTTTCACTCATCATTTCATATATTTTCTCAAAGATATCATCTGCGGAAGGTTTTGAGAAATAATCACCATCTGTTCCATAAGCAGGTCGATGTGCTTTTGATGTCAAGGTTTGCGGTTTACTATCTAAATAGGAATACCCATCTTGTTCTTCTATAATTTGTTGTAATATATAGGCTGAAGCACCTCCAGGAACATCTTCATCAATCACTAATAATCGATTGGTTTTAGCAATACTTTTTACAATATCTTTATTGATGTCAAATGGTAATAAAGATTGGATATCGATTACTTCACAATCGATACCTATTTCGGCTAATTCATTAGCAGTTTGTTCCACTAACCTCAAGGTAGAACCATAAGAAACCAAAGTAATGTCTTTTCCTTCTCGAAGTGTTTCTACAATGCCAATAGGTGTTTTAAATTCGCCATAATTCAAAGGTGCTTTTTCTTTTAATCGGTATCCATTTAGACATTCTATTACCAGAGCAGGTTCATCAGCTTCTAAAAGTGTATTATAAAATCCAGCGGCTTGGGTCATGTTTCGAGGAACCAAAACATGAATTCCTCTGATAGCATTAATGATCATTCCCATTGGAGAACCCGAATGCCAAATACCTTCTAATCGATGTCCTCTTGTGCGAATGATTAATGGGGCTTTTTGTCTACCAGCGGTTCGGTATTGTAAAGTAGCTAAATCGTCACTTAAAATTTGAATGGCGTACAATAAATAATCTAAATATTGAATTTCGGCAATGGGGCGAAGTCCTCGTAAAGCCAATCCAATTCCTTGTCCAATAATGGTTGCTTCTCGAATACCCGCATCAGTAACACGTAATTCTCCGTATTTCTCTTGCATACCTTCTAGACCTTGGTTTACATCGCCAATATTTCCAGCATCTTCCCCAAAAACTAAAGCTTCAGGGTACTTGGTAAACAACGCATCAAAATTATCTCTTACAATCATGCGGCCATCGGTATCAGCGATAGTATTCTCGGTGTATTTTGGCGCTATTGGCTGTACAGAATATATATTAGAATTGGATTCAGAATGCAAATGGCTACTGAATTTTTTCTGAGTTACTTCAGTATAATTCTGAATCCATTTCGAAACTTCGGCTTTTCCACTTTCGTTAATTAACAAACGCAATACTTTGCGTGCCGTACCTAAAATTTCCTTTTTTAATGGATCTTTGATATTTTTTAAAACAGAAGTATATTGAAGAATTTTAGTTTTATTTTGACTGGTTTCAGCTACTCGTTCAAGTAGTGTTAGTAGTTCTTTTTGTTCATTTAAAATAGGATCGATAAATTCTTTCCAAGCTTCTTTTTTTCCGTCAAGTACTTCTTTTTTAGCTATAGCATCTATTTCATCTAATTCCTCAGGTGATGCAATATTAATAGCAATCATCCACAATCGCATTTGGCGAATGCAATCAAAATCTTTTTCCCAAGCTAATCTTTCCGTACTTTTATAGCGTTCATGAGAACCAGAGCTTGAATGACCTTGAGGTTGGGTTAATTGCGAAACATGAACTAATACTGGAACATGTTCTTTTCGAGCTAATTCTTCAGCCTTTTGATACGTAGCTATTAAGTCGGCATAATCCCAACCTTTTACTTTTAAAATTTCAAATCCGTTTGTTCCTTCTTCTCTTTGGTAACCTTTTAAAATTTCAGATATACTTTCTTTAGTAGTCTGGTGTTTTGCATGGACAGAAATTCCATATTCATCATCCCAAACACTCATCACCATTGGCACCTGTAAAACTCCAGCGGCATTTATAGTTTCAAAGAAAACACCCTCAGAAGTACTGGCATTGCCAATAGTACCCCAAGCAATTTCATTTCCTTCGTTAGAGAAGTTAGGTGCATTAGTTATTCCTGAAACTTGTCTGTATATTTTTGAAGCATACGCTAATCCCAAAAGGCGCGGCATCTGTGCTGCTGTAGGAGAAATATCTGAACTCGAATTTTTTTGTTTAGTTAAATTTTTCCAAGATCCATCTTCATTTAAACTATGGGTTACAAAATGGCCTCCCATTTGTCTTCCTGCTGACATGGGTTCGTAATCCAAATCAGTATGGCCGTATAAACCAGCAAAGAATTGTTTGATTGTCAGTTTTCCAATGGCCATCATGAATGTTTGATCACGGTAGTAGCCAGAGCGGAAGTCACCGTCTTTGAAAAATTTAGCCATGGCTAATTGAGGTACTTCTTTTCCGTCTCCAAAAATGCCAAATTTTGCCTTTCCAGTTAGTACCTCTTTACGTCCAAGTAAACTACATTCTCTACTTGTTGTAGCAATTTTGTAGTCATTCAAGACTTCTGTTTTGAAGTCTTCAAACGTTAATATTGTATTCGTTTTTTCTTTGATCATAATTGAAAAGGATGACATAATGTACAAATCTAATTAAAAACTACTTATTTTCATAGTATGTCCAAAAATTAAATTTAGCTTTTTGTAATCATTTTGGTTATTTTCGACTTTTTGTTGAATTATTATTTGTAAAAATATAATTTGTTAAATAAATATGTAATTTAATTCAAATAAATTGTATATCCTTAAAACCACTTTCTGTTGAAAAGATTGATTAACGTTTTAGGTGAAAAAGTGACTACAAAACGTATTTTTTCATTGTAATTTTTTTGATTTATTTCTAAGCCATTATTAGAGTAGATGGGTAAATACAATTCAAAATAATCAGTTACAAAGTTCAATCTGATTCCGCTATCGTAAACGAAATGGTCATTTTTAAATTTGTTTTTAATAAGACCAAGGTCGCCGTATAACTCAATCCAATTCCAAATATTTACACTTCCGTTTAATGTAACCATCCATTGATTTGCAAAGGGGATATTTAATTTTGACTTAAATCCACCTTCTGCTTGAATATATTGTTGGCTAAAAAAACCTGTACTTTCGGATCTTCCATAGAAATTATAATCAAACAAATAATCTGTAGGTCGATCTATAGCAAAACTAAAATAGTCAGAATTAGATTTGTTATATAAAAATATACCTGCAAATAAGCGTAAATTGATTTGTCGATTACTTTCAAATAACTTTCTATATCCAATTTCTGCTGCTATTTTTCCGAATTTTTTTGAGAATTGAATATCACTACTTGAACTAATATGATTGGTTATTTCGGTCTTTGTATTAAAATACCGAGCATTTAAAACAGAATAGTTTTCACCAAAATCAGTAGAAATAATCTCGCTTTTTTCTCTATTTACTATGACTTGTCGAATAACAATACCTTGCTTTCTATTGTCTCTAAAATTAGCTTCACGTATTTTAAATTCGACAGAAGGAGAAATCTTAGTGTAAGTAGCATCTGGAGCATAATGAAAATAAGCTCCGCTAAGGGTATATCTAATGTTGTATACATTACTGTTTCTATAATTTTCATTAATGATCAGTGCTCCGTTTCCAGATATATTTTTAGATTTTGTAGAAAATGCGGGGGCTATATCAAATATAAATGGTTTGTCTAAAACAGTTTTATTATGCAAGCGTAATCCAGGGGAAATTCCATCATAAAAATTATAAGTTAAAGAAGGGACATATAAAATTTGATTGTAATAAGGATCTTCTAAATCTTTCATAAAAACAAATTTTATTGGACGATTATTCGGAAAAAAACCGTCTAATTTTTCCCAATTATTTCTCAAATTATATTCAGGAACTTCACTTTTATAGTTTAATATGATTTTATCTGCATGATTTCTTTTTAATGTAAAAGTACTGTCACATTCTTTGATATCTAACCATTCTTTAAACACAATTTCACCCTTTCTAATTCCGTAAATTGGTATTGGGATAGGAATTTCGGTTTTATTTTTCACAGAGAATGTGACCTCATTTTGGGTATGGGAAACCTTAGAAAATTTATAATCAATCAATTCTCTAGAATTTACTATTGTTGTAAAAAACCAATCAATATTTTTATTGGCATTGGATTTTAATATATTTTCAAAGTCTGAATTGGAAGTTTGTTGTGTTTTATTTTTTATATAAAATTCACGGATGCTATTTTTAACTATATTGTTTTGCAAGTAATTATCTAAAAATCGAATACTTAATCCGGCTCTGTACTTACTGGCAATTTGTTCATTGAATTTAATTAAATCAGTTTTTGTACTTCCAAGAGTTTGATCCAGATTTTTCCGAGCCATCAGCATATAGAAGTAACTGTATTGCTCGTTGAATTTTAGATTGGCTAAATTATAGCTTTTTAAAAGTTTGTATCTAGAGGCGCTACCTAACATTTTGGTGTCTGGATGATATTGTTCTATATATTTAATCATAGCATCCATCTGTAATGCGTCATAAATCCAGTTGTCTTTTCTCGGATCTAAATGCAAACTGTTTTTTAAATAAGTATCTAAATAAGTTTTTAAAAACTTGATTTCAAATAAAAAATCTTCTTCAAACGGATTTAAAAAGGAGGGTAATTGGTTTAAGCCATAAAATGGATTTCGGTCATAATTAACTTGTGAAACAACAATTTTTTGATGGGGATAAATACCAATGAAATCATTAGTAAAATTAGCTACTCGATTGATTGTGATGATTTTTTGAATTTCATCTAATTCGGGATTAGTAATATTGGTAATAACTTCATTTAAATCATTATAATAACTTTTAAAACTGGATTTAGTTTCTATAAACAAACTGAAATCAGTTCTATTTTCGCCTTCTAGTAGGTAATCAGAATTGGTTTTATCTCCAATGTGTTCCGTAACATTTAAATCGGTAGTTAAAGTAAGTCCTTTTGGAATTTTGAAGTGAATGGTATAGCTACAAATTCCGTTAGCAATATCGTCTAAATTACTATTACTATATTTTACAAAAGTTTTGTTCTCGTATCGAGCTGGGGTTAGGAACCAATTTTTAAGATTCAAATCGCCATTCTCGGCATAGCCATATTTCGTAAATTTAGTACTCGGTATTTTCGAAAAATAAGTAAGATATAAGGTTACTTTTTGATTTGGAGCTAGTTTATCTCTTAAGTCTACAGTGATATAATCAGGGTTGTTTTTTGTTCTATGCCAAGAAAGGAATAATTTATCTTCATTAAGAATTGTTAGGTTGTTTGTACTGCCACGTTCTTCTTCTTTGGCAAGATGAAAACCTCTATAAAATTCGTCCGAAAATCGTTTTCCTAAAGGAGTGTTTTTGTCGGAGTAGGCATTGTTCCAATCGTTTAATACAATAGCACTGATGCTATCATTTGACTGATTAAAAAAAGTAATTTCCTGTTGAATACTAAGCGTTTTGTTTTCAGGATTCAACTCAACATTCATTTTGGAACGATGCTGAGCCATCAGATTATCCGATGCTAATACAATCAGTAAACACAACACTATTTTTAGAAATGATTTCAAAGGCCAAATTTTAAGTAGAATATACAAGCTGCTAACCGAAAACAGTTCTGGTAGTAAAAAACATAGATTTAGAAGTTAGGACTTAGATCGTATTTTTTGTAGAATGCGTCTAAAACGGCAACCACTTCGTCTTCGGTATCTACAATTTTCAACAAATCCAAATCGCTGGCACTTACCGTTTTTTCTCGCTCTATTAAAACCGTTTTAATCCAATCGATTAAACCTGACCAAAATGAGGTGCCTACCAGAATAATTGGAAAACGGGCAATTTTTTTAGTCTGAATCAAAGTCATCGCTTCAAATAGTTCGTCCATAGTACCAAAACCTCCTGGCATCACGACAAACCCTTGAGAGTATTTTACAAACATGACCTTGCGAACAAAAAAGTAATCAAAATTCAAGTTTTTATCTCGGTCAATGTACGGATTGTAATGTTGCTCAAAAGGCAATTCAATATTCAATCCTACAGAAGTACCACCACCTAAATGAGCGCCTTTATTTCCAGCTTCCATAATTCCAGGACCACCGCCAGTAATGACACCATAACCTGCTTTACTGATTTTAAAAGCAATTTTTTCAGCAAGCGAATAATAAGGATCCTCAGGCTGAATCCTAGCAGAACCAAAAATAGTCACACAAGGACCAATACGGCCCATAGTTTCATATCCATTTACAAACTCGGACATGATTTTAAAAATCGCCCAACTGTCATTGGTACGAATCTCATTCCATGTTTTTTGCTTCAGTTTATCCTGAATTACTTTATCCTCATCATTATCAAAATCTTGTAGTCTCATTTTTTTATTTTTTGGAGCTGCTCCTGCTGTTCGCTATATCTTTACTGCCAAACACTGGCAGTAAGGGATGCCGCTATCATCAGGGCTATTGTTTTGAAATACTAAGCTAATTCTTTTTTCAAAAACTGCGCAGTATAACTATTTTTATTTTTACTAATTTCTTCAGGAGTTCCTTTGGCAACGAGTTGACCACCGCCTTTTCCACCTTCAGGGCCAATATCGATGATATAATCCGCCAGTTTGATGACGTCCATATTGTGTTCAATAATTAAAATAGTATTGCCTTTGTCAACCAGTTTATTGATAACATCCATCAATACCCGAATGTCTTCAAAATGAAGTCCTGTTGTGGGTTCATCTAAAATATAAAAAGTGTTTCCCGTATCTTTTTTTGACAATTCTCCCGCTAGTTTGATGCGTTGTGCTTCGCCTCCAGAGAGTGTTGTACTTTGTTGTCCTAAGGTAATATAGCCTAATCCTACTTCTTGAATGGTTTTTACTTTTCGGTAAATTTTGGGGATGTTTTCAAAGAAAGGAACCGCCTCATCTACTGTCATATTCAACACATCCGAAATGGATTTTCCTTTGTAACGAATTTCCAAAGTTTCTCTGTTAAAACGTTTGCCCTGACAGGTTTCACATTCTACATACACATCGGGTAAAAAGTTCATTTCAATAGTTCGAACCCCTGATCCTTCACAAGTTTCGCAGCGACCACCTTTCACATTAAAGCTAAAACGACCTGCTTTATAACCTCGAATCATACTTTCAGAAGTCATGGTAAACAGATTCCGAATCTCTGAAAACACTTCGGTATAGGTAGCGGGATTGGATCTTGGCGTACGCCCAATCGGACTTTGGTCAATATCGATGACTTTGTCAATATGTTCTAAACCTTCTATTTTTTTATACGGCTGCGGTTTTTTGACTCCGTTGAAATAGTAGGCATTCAAAATAGGGTAGAGCGTCTCGTTAATCAAAGTAGATTTACCACTTCCTGAAACTCCCGTCACGCAAATCATTTTACCTAAAGGCAATTCGATAGAAACATTTTTTAAATTATTTCCGGTGGCGCCAGTTAGTTTCAAAAATTTTCCGTTGCCTTCGCGACGCTTTTTAGGGACTTCGATTTTCATTTCCCCATTCAAAAATTGAGCAGTAATCGTGTTGCTTTTTAAAATCTCAGCAGGCGTTCCTTTACTGATGATTTCACCTCCAAATTTCCCGGCTTTTGGGCCAATGTCAATGACATAATCAGCACGTTCAATCATGTCTTTATCGTGTTCTACCACTAAAACCGAATTGCCAATATCACGCAATTGTTCCAAAGAATGAATTAATTTTTCATTGTCTCTTTGGTGCAATCCGATACTCGGCTCGTCTAAAATATACAGTACACCGACTAATTGTGAACCAATTTGTGTCGCCAATCGAATGCGTTGTGCCTCACCTCCTGAGAGGGATTTAGAACTTCGGCTTAACGCCAAATAATTCAAGCCTACATTCATCAAGAAAGCCAATCGGTCTTTGATTTCTTTGATGACTTCAGAAGCAATTGTTTTTTGTTTGTCAGACAAATGACTTTCTAATTCTTGAAACCAAGCCGTCAAATCTGAAATATCTAAATCACTTAGTTCGGCAATATTTTTATCGTTTACTTTAAAGAATAATGCTTCTTTTTTCAATCGCGAACCTTCACATTCTGGGCATTTTACTTCGTCCATGAATTCTTTAGCCCAACGTTTAATTGTTGAAGAGCCACTTTCATCGTGTTGGTTTTTGATAAAATGAGCAATACCTTCAAAGTCGATTTTGTATTCTCTGGCTACGCCTAAATCTTTTGAATTGATGGTGAATTTCTCTTTTCCGCCGTTCAAAATCATTTCCATTGCTTCTTCTGAAATGGTATCAATAGCATCCGTCAATTTGAAACCGTATTTTTCGCCAATGATTTCCAATTGCTTGAAAATCCAAGACGATTTGTATTCGCCTAAAGGAGCAAAACCACCATTTTTAATCGATAATTTTGGATTTGGGATGATTTTTTTACGATTGATTTCATTCACAGTTCCCAGTCCGTTACAATGCGAGCAAGCACCTTTTGGCGAATTGAAAGAAAACAAGTTGGGTTCTGGATTTTGATACGAAATCCCCGTCGTTGGACACATTAAATTACGACTGAAATAACGCACTTCGTTAGAATCTTGGTCTAAAACCATCAACACATTTTCGCCGTGGTGCATGGCGGTATTGATACTTTCTGACAATCGTTTTTGGTTGTCTTCGCTGCTATCCACAGCGAGTCTGTCCACAACGATTTCAATATCGTGAGTTTTGTAACGGTCTAGTTTCATACCGCTAACCAAATCCTGAATTTCTCCATTCACTCGAACTTTTAAAAATCCTTGTTTGGTTATTTGTTGAAAAAGTTCGGCATAATGTCCTTTTCTAGCACGAATAATAGGCGCTAAAATATTGATTCGTTTTCCTGTAAAATCGTGAATAATCAACTCTTTGATTTGCTCGTCAGAGTACGAAACCATTTTTTCTCCCGTATTGTAACTGAAAGCATCAGCACCACGGGCATACAATAAACGCAAGAAGTCGTAAATTTCAGTAATCGTCCCCACAGTTGAACGCGGACTCTTACTAGTTGTTTTTTGCTCGATGGCAATTACAGGTGAAAGTCCGTCAATTTTATCCACATCAGGTCGTTCTAATCCTCCTAAAAACTGTCGGGCATACGCCGAGAAGGTTTCGATATAACGGCGTTGTCCTTCGGCATAAATGGTGTCAAAAGCCAAAGATGATTTTCCAGAACCCGAAAGCCCTGTGATAACCACCAATTGCTCCCGAGGGATTGCTATATCGATATTTTTTAGATTGTGAACGCGAGCGCCTTGAACGTCAATGGTATTATCTGTGTCTAACATAATTTTTGCAAAAAAGCAAAGTTACCATTTTGATTGATTCTTTTGGTAGAACTGTAAAGAAGTTTATGTTAAAATAGATAGTAAAAACAGGAAGCTAAATCAATAATAGAGGTTTGATTATCAATGGATTATTCAATAGTCATCGATTTTAGTTTGGTGCGATAAGCTTCTAAGGCGAGTGATTTTGAGATAAAACCGTAGTATTTATCGTTTTTGAGTACAGGTAAAAAGGCCATTTTAGTCTGCTCAAATTTATTCATAACCGCTTCCATACTATCTTCTGGAGTAATGATTTGTTTCGGAGCAGTCATGATCTCTTTTATTTGGGTGTGCTTAACTCGGTAGGTGTTGAAAATAATTTCTTTGATGTCATTGAAATAGACTACGCCAACCAATTCATTTTCCAAATTTACTACTGCGAAAACAACTTGAGTAGAATTTGAAATTAAGTCTACTAATTTGTCTAGATTTTCATTAGGTGATACAGTCAAATAATCCGTTTGAATGATGGAATTAGTATCCAAAGTTGATAATACATTAGCGTCTTTGTTACTAGTAAAGGCATGACCTTTCTTAGCTAAATTCTTTACATCCATAGAATGTTTTTCGAAACGTTTTGAAATGGCAAAACTAATAGAGGAAACAATCATCAAAGGAATCATTAGATTATAGCCTCCAGTGATTTCAGCAATCAAGAAAATAGCGGTTAAAGGGGCATGAAACAAACCACTTAATATACCAGCCATTCCTACTAAAGTGAAATTACTGATGGGTAATTTGGCTAGCCCAATAAGGTTAATCAACTTAGAAAAGAAAAAACCAACATACGACCCTAAAAATAGGGATGGGGCAAAATTACCTCCATTACCTCCACTACCGATAGTTAAACCCGAAGCAAAAGCCTTAAGCATCATGGTACAGCCAACAAAGAGTAGCAGCACCCAGCTATTATTTCTAAATTCGCTAAATAAAGTATCTTCTAATAATTGTCCAGGGTCACTTTCTGATAAAATTCGGATACTTTCATATCCTTCACCAAAAAGAGTAGGGAATACATAAATTAAAATAGCCAGAAGGGTAGAACCAAAAAGTGCTTTTTTGTAAGGCCCTAATTTTAAACGGCTGAAAAAGTGTTCTACTCGTTGGAAATTTCGAGAATAATAAATGGAAATTAAACCTGTAAAAACACCTAAAAATGCATAAAACGGAATGTTATGATAGTTAAAATCTTCTTGTTGTTTGAAGGAAAGTAAAATGCTTTCATCCAATACAATTACAGAAACCAAAGCACCTGTTGCAGCAGCAATCATAATGGGTGTGAAAGCAGAAATACTGACATCAACTAAAAGTACTTCAATGGCAAATAAGACTCCCGCAATAGGGGCATTAAAAGCGGCTGCGATACCAGCGGCAACACCACATCCAATCAATAAGGTTCTATCTTTATAGCTTAATCTGTATTTCTGAGCAAAATTAGAACCAAAGGCAGCACCTGTAATTACAATGGGACTTTCTAGTCCGGCAGAACCACCCATACCAACGGTTAACGAACTGGTGATGATTTGTGCATACATTTGTTTTCTTGGGATGATACTGGCTTTTTTGGCAACTGCATACAAAATTTGAGAAGTCCCTTTTTGGATGGTTCCGCTTAAGAATTTTTTGATTACAAAAACGGTTAATAGAATCCCGATAATAGGTAAGATACTATTGAAGAAACCTAATTTTAGAATCCTACTTACATAAGTGGCAAAGGTAAATACCCAGTGAGCAAAAGCTTTTAATACAATTACTGCAAATGCAGCCGATATACCAACAAGTACAGCTGATAAAAAGATAAATTGCTTATCGCCTAATTTTGATCTTGACCAAGCGATAGTTTGTTCTATTTTATGTAAAGCTTTCTTCAGCATTAGAGTTTTTTTTCAGCGCGCTAAATTACAATTAAATATTTTTTAAAGCTTCTTTTTTACTCAAAGGCTTTAAGTTCGATTGTAATACAAATTTTCGAACCGCTTCTGGATCCGTCTTGGCATATTCTCGAAGCGCCCAACCAATTGCTTTCCGAATAAAAAATTCATTGGAATGACTGTGTTTTAAGCATAATGATTGCAGTAGTTTAAAATCAGTTTGTGATTTATAGCCAAGTTGGAATAAGATCACGCTTCGGTTCAACCACATATTCTCTGCATTTGAAAACCGTTCTACAACAGTTGTAATTTCCGTGGGGAATTGTTGCAAATAGTCTCCAAGGATAAATTTTGAAATAGTATCCACACTATCCCACCAAGAATTAGTAATCGATAATTTTTCAATCCAAATGACATCTTCAATGACATAATTATTTTTAAGATTTTTAATTAGGATTTCTATTCCGCAATACTGAAGTTCACGTTCTTTTTTCAAAAAAAGTTCCCAGCCAATTGCTCTTGCATTGCTATTAATTTCCGCTTGATTTTTTTTGCAAACAGATTTAAAAATGGCTCTTCTTTCGTCCGTTTTAATCCCAAAAAACGGAAATAAATCCTTCATGTATTTTGCCATTGGCAAAGCATTTTCGGGATGTTGATTGGTCTTGAATTCGTTTTCTAATTCGGTAATAAAATTCATAAGTAGTAATTAAAATCCAACAGCTTTGTCATCTCCTCTATAATCTGCACCACCTTCTAATGTTCCATTTGGTAAAACTAAAATAGCATCTACCTTACCAATAACAGGAGTTGTTTTTTCGTTGATTAAATAAGATTTTGATTTCAAAGTCTCCAAAGTTTTTGTGTCAAAAGCTTTAGGTTCAAATGTAATCAAATCGGGTAACCATTGATGGTGGAAGCGAGGTGCATTGACGGCTTCTTGCATGCTTAAATTGTATTCGTACACATTTAGAATCGTTTGTAATACCGATGTAATAATAGTGGAACCGCCTGGAGATCCTACTACCATAAATAATTTTTCGTTTTTCTCTACAATTGTAGGAGTCATAGAACTTAACATTCGTTTTTGAGGAGCGATGCTGTTCGCTTCATTTCCAATCAATCCAAATAGATTGGGCTCACCTGGTTTTGCACTAAAATCGTCCATTTCGTTATTCAAGAAAAAGCCTAATTCGTCGCAATAATATTTCGAACCAAAACCATCATTAATGGTTGTAGTGGCTGCCACTGCATTTCCAAAGGAATCCACAATAGAATAATGAGTAGTTTCGGTACTTTCATTATAAGTCACCTTACCTTCCTTTATATCAGAGGATAAACTAGCTTTATTTAAATTAAAATTAGACATTCGGTCTTTTAGATAATCAGTATCCATCAATTCTTTTAGTGGAATTTTCACAAAATCAGGATCGCCTAAAAAGTAACTTCTGTCAGCATACGCTCTTCGTTCTGCCTCTACAATAACTTGAATAGCTTCGGGAGAATTATGCCCCATTGTGGCCAAATCGAAAGGCGCAATCATTTTCATGATTTGTGCCAAGCAAATTCCACCACTGCTCGGTGGTGCCATGGATATTATTTTCAAATCTTTGTATCCAAATTCAAGAGGCTTTCTCCATTTAGCTTCGTATTGTATCAAATCTTCTTTGGTAATAATGGCCCCAATTTTTTTAAAATAGCGAATTAATTTACGTGCAGTTTGGCCTTTATAAAACTCATTTTTACCCTTCTTTGCAATACGTTTCAGTGTTTCGGCTAAAGCAGGGTATTTGATAGTGTCATTTTCTTTGAAGATAGTAGCAAATTTGGTTGTATTTCCATTCGCCTTGATAATAGATTCACGATAATTAGCTAAACTTTTTTCTTGTTTTTTAGTAACTATTACTCCTTTCTCTGCCAGTTCTATTACGGGTTTCATAATTTCAGACATCGGTAGCAAACCTAATTTTTCATGAACAGCAAAAACGCCTGCAATAGTTCCAGGTACACCAATGGCTAAAGGAGTTTCGGTACTTTTTCCTTTTATTATTTTTCCATCTTTGTCTAAAAACATATTTTTTGTGGCTGATGTCGGTGCTTTTTCACGGTAATCCAAAGCTCCCGTTTCTCCATTAGTTTTGCGATATACCATAAATCCACCTCCACCAATGTTTCCTGCATAAGGGTAAGCTACCGCCAAAGCTAATTCGGTAGCGACCATAGCATCAAAGGCATTGCCGCCTTTTTTAAGAATGGTTACACCTATTTTTGAAGCTTCTTCACGAGCTGACACTACCATAGCTTTATCGGCAATTAAACCGGTTTGAGCTGACGTGAAAAGAGATAGAAAAAAAAGTACAAAAAGGCTACAATATTTTTGCGGTACTTTCATAATTGGGCTAATTTATGTTTTGAAAATAGTTGTACTTCCTTGTAAAAAAGTGAAAATTCCGTTTCAAATTCATCATAGTAAGTAACGAGTTCTTCGGTTGCAAATCGCATTAATGATTGGTTTTTTGTTCGGTGATCCATTTGACTCAAAATACGTTCTAAACCAGGTATTGATTGGTAACTTACTAACCAATTGTATTCCATCATATAGGGTAACAAGTTTTGGGTTTTAGTGGTTAAAATAGTATGATTGTCTAACAAGGATTGGTAAAAGGTATTGGCAAAAAGGGCTAAATTTTCTGAATTATAATTCGACCAGTTTTTTGCTAAAAAATGATCGTAATACATATCAACGATAACTCCAGCATAATGATGGTACCGAGAATGAAGCTTTTTAGTGCTTTGTCTGAATATTGGGTGGGCATCAGTAAAGGTATCAATGGCTCGATGCAACAAAATCCCTTTTTGAATTTCTCGAGGAAAATGTTCATATTGTTTTCCTCGAACTCCATCGGCCATAAAATTACCAATTTTGATTAATTCGTTTTCTCCAGAAAGATGAATATGAGCAAGGAAATTCATAGTGTTTTTCAAGTTGTTGCTTTCCAAATATACAAAGTTCAGTTCACATTAGAATTTCATTTTATGAAAAAAGGTTAGGAATTTGTCGTTTAGCTAAACGCGAACTTTTATATTTGTATTTCTAAACAAAAATTTAATTCAGATACAGATGACTTTAATAAAATCAATCTCAGGAATTCGAGGAACAATCGGAGGTAAAGTAGGAGATAACCTGACTCCAGTTGATGCGGTGAAATTTGCTTCGGCTTATGGAACTTGGTTAAAGAATTATTCAGGTAAAGATAAATTATCAGTAGTGATTGGTCGTGATGCTAGAATTTCGGGACCAATGATTCACAATTTAGTAGTGAATACTTTGGTTGGACTTGGAATTGATGTGATTGATTTGGGACTATCTACTACGCCAACGGTTGAAGTAGCCGTGCCTTTAGAAAAAGCAGATGGAGGGATTATTTTGACCGCTTCTCATAATCCGAAACAATGGAACGCCTTGAAGTTATTAAACGAAAAGGGCGAATTTTTAAATGGAGTAGAAGGAGAGAAAATCTTAGAAATTGCTGAAGCGGAAGCCTTTGATTTTTCGGATGTAGACTCGTTAGGGATAATTGTAGAAAACGATGCCTATATGGACATTCATATTGATGAAGTGTTGAACTTGCCTTTAGTGGATGTAGCTGCTGTAAAAGCTGCTCAATTCAAGGTAGTAGTCGATGGCGTAAATTCTTCTGGGGGTATTATTATTCCAAAATTATTAGAATTAATGGGAGTTGAGGTAGTGAAATTATACTGTGAGCCTAACGGACATTTTCCACACAATCCAGAGCCGTTAAAAGAGCACTTGACGGATATTTCGGAATTGGTTGTCAAAGAAAATGCCCATTTAGGAATTGTAGTTGATCCAGATGTAGATCGTTTGGCTTTCATTTCTGAAGATGGCGAAATGTTTGGTGAAGAATATACTTTGGTGGCTTGCGCTGATTATGTATTGAGTAAAACTCCAGGAAATACAGTTTCTAATATGTCTTCGTCTCGTGCGTTGCGTGATGTTACCAATGTGCACAAGGGGAGCTATGAAGCGAGTGCTGTAGGAGAAGTGAATGTGGTGGAATTAATGAAAAAAAATAACGCTGTTATTGGTGGCGAAGGAAATGGCGGAATTATTTATCCAGAATTGCATTATGGACGCGATAGTTTGGTTGGAGTAGCTTTGTTTTTAACGCATTTGGCAAACAAAAAAATGACAGTCTCTGCTTTACGTGCATCGTATCCAGAATATTATATGAGTAAAAACAAAATCGAATTGACTCCTCAAATTGATGTTGACGCTATTTTGGTAGCTATGACGGATAAATATAGAAATGAGGATATTACGACGATTGATGGAGTAAAAATTGATTTTGCTACTGAATGGGTACATTTGAGAAAGTCCAATACAGAACCTATTATTAGAATCTATACTGAAGCTCCTTCACAACCCGAAGCCGATGTTTTAGCATTACGAATCATTGATGAGATAAAAGTAATCGCAGGAATTTAATTGGATTACTATTTTAAATAAAAATCCCCTTTCTGAAAAGAAAGGGGATTTTTTTTATCTATGATGTTTCCATCTTTTGTGCGTCCAGAAATAATATTCGGGTGCTTCAAGAATTTGTTGCTCTACTTCCTTTAGATAAGTATCAGTAATTTTATAATCAGGAATGGATTTCGGACTATTACATATTGGAACAAATGTTGCCTCATAATACCCTCTTTTTACTTTTTTTACCTTTGCAAAAATCACTTCTAAATCATAGCGTTTAGCCAACATTTCGGCACCAGTATGAGCAGGAACTTCTATTCCCATAAATTTTTGCCAATGAAACGTTCGATGTACTTGGGGAGATTGATCGCTTGCCAATCCATACATTCCCATAATTCCTTTTTCTTGGTTTTCGGCGATTAAAGCAATCGTTTTATTTGTGGTAACTAACTCAGAATTGAATTTAGATCTAATTCTTCTAACAAGAGCGTCAAAATAGCGATTATTTATTTTTTTATAAACTCCTATGCATTTGAATTTGGTTCTTTCGTTAATAGATAGTAACCATTCCCAACTAGCATAATGAGAGGCTAGCAATATTATACTTTTTCCTTTTTGTTCGTATTCTTTAATTAAATCAATATTCGTAATTACAAAACGTTTATTCATTTCTACCGATGAAATAGACATGGTTTTAATCATTTCTAAAAACATATCGCACATATGGTGATAGAATTTTTTCTCTATAATTAAGCGCTTCTCTTTTGTTAGATGAGGTAATGCAATTGATAAATTATAGCGAACTATTTTTTTTCGATATCCAATAATATAATACACTATGAAATAGATACAATCAGAAAACCAATAGAATAGACGAAATGGGAGTATCGAAATAATCCAAAGTAAAGGAAAACTTAGTATGAAAATCAGAAGTTGCATGCGGTAATTTTTGACAAATATAATTCAAAATAAATGAGAATTTAAATTTGAAATAGAACAACGTCAATTTAGCCGAATCACTATCTTTACCATTCACTATAAATAAAGTGATATGAATATGATATTAATAATAATTATTGCTACTACCATTTTGATGAGTTATAAAGGATTTAATGACCTTTCTTTTTTTAGAAAATACGAATTCCATATTGGAAGTATTCATAAAGGAGAACAAATCAGAATGCTATCTTCAGGGTTTTTACATGTGGATATGATGCATCTATTATTCAATATGATGACGCTCTGGTTTTTTGCTCCTTTGGTTTTAGCTTATTTAGGGAATTGGACTTTTGTTCTTATTTATATGGGAAGTTTAGTATTTGGAAATCTATTGACTTATGTATTTAATCAAAATAACTATAGTTACCGTGCTGTAGGGGCTTCAGGAGCAGTTACAGGAATATTGTATTCGGCTATATTGTTGCAACCCGATATGATGTTGGGGCTATTCTTTGTTGTTCCTATTCCAGCCTATCTTTTCGGTATTTTGTACTTGTTGTATTCAATTTACGGAATGAAATCTAAAAACGACAACATTGGACATTCAGCACATTTTGGGGGAGCTGTTGGTGGGTATGTAATTACACTAATCGAACAACCACAATTGTTGATAGAACATACCTTAATGGTTATTTTATTGACTATTCCAATCATAGTGCTTTTTATAATGCAGCGATTGAGGAAACTATAATTATTTTAAATGAATTAAGCATGAAAAAATATATTTTCATACTACTAGCAGTAAGTTTATTTTCCTGTTCCAAAAAAGAAAATAGTGACTTAAAAGTTAATTTTCCTTATGATGAGTATAATAAATTACTCGGAAAACAAAAAAGGAAATTTCTAGATTCACTTTATAAAGATGTTGCAACTGTTCCTAATAATGAACAAGGTGTAAAGTATCTTTTTGACTTGTCCTCGGAGTATTATTACATTAATGATTTCTCGAAATCATTAAAAATCAGTAGAGATCTTCTTGAAATTGCAATAGACAAATCAGACACATTAAATATTGCGAAATCATATAGTTTTATTGGTGATACTTATGCTCAAGATCATAAGGATAGTGCGTATTTTTATTATCAGAAGGCCGAAAAGTTGTATCAAATTATTGGTAATGATGAGCATATGGGGAAGATGAGCTTCAATAAGGCATATGTTTTGTTTTATGAAGGTAATTATTTGCAAAGTGAAATAGAACTTTCAAAAGCACTTCAGTTGTTGAAATCAAATTCTAATCATGAATTACTCTATACGGTTTATAATTTGATGGGGTGTAATTTAGAAAATCTGGAAGATTATGAGTCTGCTCTTGACTATTTTGAACAGGCTAAAAGTCAATTAAAAATGGCTCGTGAGACTGGTATTAATTATAATAGTTATTCTAATTGTGATGTGGCTGTATCTATCAATATAGCTAATATTTATGATAAAACGCATCAATATGAAAAGTCCATAAAAATAATAAAACCATTAATAACTAAAGAATTAGAAGATAAGTGGCCCAATGATTATTCAATTGCATTGGGAAATCTAGCGTATTCGATGATGAAGTCAGGAGATTTACGAGGAGTAGAAACAATGCTACATAAATCGTTAAATGCCTCAATAAAACATGGGAATCAAACCACTACGTTTTATAAGTTAATTTCCTTAGGAGAATATTATTTAACAGCGAAAAATACTGTTAAATCCCTGCAGTTTTTAAAAAAAGCATTGTTTTTGGGTAAAAGAATTAAAGCAAATAGCGAAATAAAATTAATTTATGAATTATTAGCTAAAGCTGAGCCACATCAAGATTCCTATTATAAGGAAAAAATAATTCAATTATCAGACAGCTTAGCTATTGCCCAAAGAAAAACCAATAATAAATATGCCCGAATTGCTTATGAAACCTCTGCAATAGAAGATCAAAATAAGGTGTTGAGTAAGAATAATTTATATCTCCTAATAGGTTCTGTTATTTCAGTAATACTTTTTGCAACAATCTTAGTTTTACGCTACTGGAAAAACAAGAAAAAAGAGTTTGAGTACGAACGTCAGTTACAAGAAGCAAATGTAGAATTATTTGATCTAATGCAGCATTATCAAGTTGATTTGAATCAGACAAAAGCCATTGAGCAGAATAGAATTTCAAAAGAATTACACGATAGTGTTATGAATAAATTACTAGGCGTTCACTTAGTATTAAAAACATTGAACGAAAGTGATGAAAGAGAAATTAAAGCCAAAAGAAAAAAATACATAGAAGAAATACACGCTATAGAAAACGAAATTCGCGAAATAACACATGATTTACGAACCGAAGAAATAGAAGCTCATTTTAATTTTAGAGAGTTACTACTAAATTGTATTCAACAATTCAATGAAATGGGTGTTACTCGTTTTAATTTAGATTGTGATCCGATGATTGATTGGGAGTTGGTTTCGGGTTTAATTAAAATTACGATTTACCGTATTATTCAAGAAGCATTATCTAATACATCTAAATATGCAGAGGCTTCTGAATGTCTGGTTTCAATATCTTTAAAAGATAATCAAACGATAGATTTATTAATAAATGATAATGGTAAAGGCTATAATAAAAACACAATGAAGAATCTAGGTATTGGATTAAAAAACATGAAAGAAAGAGCCGAAAAGATAAATTCTCATTTAAGTATTACTACTCAACTTGGAGTAGGTACTCAAATTCAATGTAGTTTTAAAATTAAATAAAAATATCTTGAAATAATCTAGATTTTTTGTGGAGAATAGAGGAGTTATTTTGATATTGTATAAATCAGATCAAGCATTTTTTTTGATTGCACCCATTAAAATAGTATTAAACTAAAAAATCACAAAACATTAAAAAAAATATATAAGATCAGTGAATAATTATTCAAAATCAGTGAATATTTATATCAAAACGATTTAGTCATAATATATGAGAATACATAAATATTGTATTTTTGAAAGTAATTAATTATGTTTTTTTTTAAATTTACATTATGTACTATTCCGCTCCAATTATTTTTTTAGGTATTCTTTGTATCATAATAGCTTTTGTATTACTTCGTTATTTTAGAAGGAATCAAATTGTAAATATCTATTTGGTCTTAGCATTTCTTACAGCAGGGATATATTTTTTTTCTCATGGGATATATCATCTTGTGTTTGATAAATTTTCAGTTACTTTTCTCAGTTTTAGCTATTACACAGTACTATGGTTCTTTAATCCTATAATTTATTTGTATTTTAATAAGTTAGAAATCAACACTAAATTTTTCAAGTTCACTGATCTCAAACACTTTATTTTACCTGCATTTTGTTTGCTGATAGTAATTCATTACCACTTTCATTTAAATCTTTTGTTAAGAGAAGAAAGTTTTGCGTTATTACTGATACACTCATCCTATTACAATTTTCAATCCTATAAAATTTTAAGACGTTCGTTTTGGAATGGATATAAAAATAAGGATAAAACGAGTCTTGAGGGAATTGTCACTCGAGATTGGACTACTCTTGTCTTTTATGCTATCATATTGTTGTTGTTACATATTTTGGTATCTGCTGTAATCAATTTATTTGATCAAACTGCACCTATTGGTTGTAATATTTATTTAGAAAATTTATTAACTATTATGGGATTATTTATAGTTATAAAAATGCTGTTTTCTCCAAATTTACTTCATGGACTAAGAACCAATTCAAAACCTATCAAAAGTTTATCTTCTAACTTTATGATTAAACCGGTTTGGAATTTGGATGCAAATAGTGGTGTAAATTCAAAAGATAAAGTATTAAAAACTAAAATCGGATCATTTATTCCAACTTATATTCATCAAATTGAACAGCTTTCTCTAGAAGAACAAGTATTTAGACAAAGTAATTACGGCCTTAATGATTTAGCGATAGACTTAGGACTTCCTAAATATTATTTAGAATATTTGTTTAAATACCATTGTGCGTAAACGTTTATTGATTATAAAAAATTAATAAAAGTTTTTGATGCTGTTCAGTTAATAGATAACGATTATTTAAAAACAGGGACATTAGAGGCTTTAAGGGTTCAAGTAGGATTTGCGTCGTACAATCCATTTTTAATAAACTTCAAATACATAACTGGAGTATCTCCATTCGATTTTTCTAAAAATAGAAAGATTAAAAATCATACTTTTATTTCTAGTACTACAAATAAATAAACAATAATTATTAAATTGTGTTTGTTTGCACGTATCTTCTAACGTAATTCTGCCCCTCCTAATTTTCTTAATTCAATAGTTGTTTGCTTTTTTTGGAGAAATCACATTATTTTTTATAAAAATTAGATACATACTAATTTCTCTATTTTTATACTTCTGTAAAATATCTTTTTATAAATTTAAGCCATTGATTTCTATCAATTTGCAATTAAAATACGCATTCTATTTTGTGTGTTTTGTCGAATTAATTTTCAATTTAACACTTCACTGAAATTGAAGAATTATTAATTGATTTGTCTAATCGCTTTTTTTTCTGCTTTTTTCTGAAACAATTTTGCCACTCAAAAATTTGTGAAATGGTAAAGATTGTCAAAACAATTATTTTCTTATTATCTAATGTTGCAATTGCACAGCTGCATCATCAAACGTTTTCTATTAACGGGACTGCTGCTATCACGTCTAAAGGAGTAGTGATAAGTCAATCGATTGGTCAACAAAGTATAGCAGGAACCTTTGTAGGTAGTAATTATATTGTGCAACAAGGCTTTCAGCAAAGTTTGTTAGGCTCTAGTTCTAGTGCTTCCGCAAGTACCACTCCAATAATCACGCACGTAAATGTAGCTCCCAATCCTTTTACATCCTATGTAAATTTTGAGTTTTCAAGAACTATATCCACCGAAGTGAAAGTTACTGTTTATGATAGTGCAGGCAGGCTAGTATATAATATTGCCAAAACTCCTGTACAGAATATTTTAACCTTAAATGGTTTAGAGATTCTTGCTAAGGGAGTGTATTTAGTAAGTTTAAAAACAACGAATTATAATTTTAATACCAAAATAATCAAACAATAATCTTATGAACAAAAAAATTATTACATCTTTTTTTATGCTTCTTAGTTTTTATACTTATTCACAAGAATTTTATATCAATATGGGGAAAAATTATACATCCTATCATTTTAAAAACACTCCAAATATCTCTTCAACAGTTAGTGACGATATAGGAAATTCTTTTGAAATAGGGTATTTATCTACTAAACTTAAAGACAGTCAGGAATTATTGAGCTATGAATTAGGGGTGTCATTGAATGAATACAATTCAATAGTAAAAGCTCCTGAAGAAGCGATTACCTACTACACTCAGTATGTAGGTCTTAGGAGTGCTTTGAATTATATAATTTTAAGAGAACAACATAGAAATCGTTTTACGGTATATCTCAAAGGAGGTTTAAGTGCAGATCAATTTCTTGCTGGTAAAGAAGAAATAGATGGAAAGATTTATGATTTGAAAAATTATGATGAGTTCAATAAGGCTCTTTTTATGGTCTCTTTGGGATTACATGCAAATATGATTATTTCTGATGATTTGAGTTTCAATCTGGGTTATAATAGGTATGAAACTCTTTATAATACAGGGAATACTCTAAGCCAAACACTTAGATTCTCTATAGAACAAATTAAAATGGGATTAACTTTTAGAATCGATTAATTCGATTAAATATTCAATTGTATAAAAAAATAAAATTATGAATACTACTATTAAATATTGTATAGCCTTACTTTTTGTATTAACTACATCGGTCTTCTATGGACAAAATAGAGGTATCGCTTATCAAGCTTTAATTTTTAAACCGGATGCAAAAAAATACCCCGGAGTATCTCATTCTAATACTCCTTTGGTTGACACTGAAGTTTGTCTTCGTTTTACTTTTACGGATGTACGGAAAAATGTAGAATACCAAGAAATAATTAAAATTAGAACAGATAATTATGGTTTGGTCAATACCACTATTGGGACGGGGCAACAAATTGATGGATACGTTGCTTCGTTTGACCAAATTACATGGGCCAATGGGCGAAAAATGTTAATGGTGGAGTTAGACGTTAGTGGAAGTTGTACCACATTTGACATCATTAGCAATGAACCTTTTTTAACTGTTCCATTTGCACAAACTGCTAATACTATTTCGGGAGTAGTACCTATTGCTAATGGAGGTACTGGTGCTACTAATAGTACCGATGCTAGATTAAATTTAGACTTGAACAATGTCAATAATACGTCTGATTTAAATAAGCCCATATCTATAGCAACCCAGGCGGCTTTAAATGGAAAAGAAAATACTTCTAATAAAAGTACTGATGGTACTCTGTTTTCTAATTCAGATATTAAATTTCCAACAGAGAAGGCTGTAAAAACCTATGTTGACAATAGTTCTTTATTCGCTAAAGGTCTTCAAGGGACTCCTGTTAGTCCGAATACGCCTTTAGTGGGGCAGTTTTTGCGTTTTGATGGTACTAATTGGACTCCTGAATCGTTGAGTTCCATTTTAAAAACGAGTACTATTGAAGTAGATGCTACTGCTGCACAAACCCAATTTACGTTACCTACTAACGCCATTGGAGTTATTGCCTTTTATATTAATGGAGTACGCTTACCTAAAGATGCTATAAGTATCTCAGAAGGTAGTATTATTTACAATCCTGTAAATAACGGAAACTACACTATAATTATACAAGACCGCATAACTTACGATTACATTTTTTAACCCCCTTTTTATTTTTTAATTACATTATTTATTATGAAAAAATCTTATTTTTTATTTTTCGCTTTACTAGTGTCAACTTTCACCTTTGCACAACAAACGGTTGTAAGTAAGAATGGTAAATTAATTACGGTGAATGCTCCTAGTACTCCAACAAGTTTAGGTTTAATTCAACTTGCAGGAGATTTAGAAGGTACTCCAGAGGCACCTAAAGTGAAGAGTGCATTGATTATGGGTAAATTACTTAATGGATTTTCAAGTGCGCCTGGAACTGTTACAGCTTCAGATAGTATTGTTTCAGCATTTAGTAAACTCGATGGTAATATTGCTTTAAAAGCAAACATTGCTTCTCCAACATTTACAGGAACTCCTAGTGCACCTACTGCTGCTATAGGAACAACAGGAACACAGATAGCAACCTTAGATTTTGTTAATGCGTCAGCACCTAATGCTACAACTACTGCTACTGGTAAAATTCAGTTAGCTCAAGATCTTGGGAACACTGCAACAGCACCAAAAGTAATTGGTATTCAAGGAGTTCCAGTAGCTACTGACGCTCCAATGGCTAACCAAATCTTACAATTTAATGCTGATAATTCTAGATGGGAGCCTGCTAGTGTAAGTAATCTTGTAACTAATAAAGTGGAGACAGTTATTCGTACTAGTGCTACTCAAGCTCCGGGCGCTGCTAGTTATCAATTAAGTCATACTCCTATAGGAGGATTTTCACTTTTTATAAACGGGGTACGTATTAATGACAGTGCCTTATCTATCGATTCTTCTAACGTAGTTGCTGTGGATGGCGGTGCTAATGGATATTGGCCAGATGAAACTGATGAAGTAGTTGTGGTTTATGTTCATGCAAAGTAATAACTAAACCATTTTTTAAAAACCTTTTGGCTACGCTTAATGGTTGATTAAATAAAAAAATCACATTAATTGTTGGTACAAAATAAAGATAGTAACAGAGTAGTCTAAAGGGTTTTCAATTTAGATGATTTATAATCAAGATATAAAGAAAAGATTCCAATGATATTATTTCAATTGCCTTTATTAGCAAAGCCCTCTTAAAATTGGTAATCAGCATGAAATAAATTGATTTAAAAAAAATAATTAATTATTTAAATAAAAAATGAAAAAATATATTGTTTTAGTATTAGCCGTTGTTTTGTGTTCTTATACAGGGATGGCACAAAAAGTGTTAATGAAAAGTGGTAAACAAGTTACTATTGATAAAGCCACTACTAGTTCAGTGGGAACCATACAATTATCAGGAGACTTAGGAGGTACTGCTGAAGCTCCTACTATTAAAGATAATGCAGTAACTACTGCAAAGATTACAGACGGTACTGTGACTAATACAGATTTAAATACGGGAGTTGGAGGAATTTACAAAGGGAGTGGGAGTTTAACAAGTGAAACTAATGTAACACAAGGTACTAATGTTTTAAACTTTACCAGTGCTGCCACTACAGGCACAAGCCATTTTACAGTTGATGGAAGTACTTTGAACGTAGATGCTGTCAATAATAGAATAGGTATTGGAACTGGTAATCCAGCTACTGCATTAGAGATTTCTCAAGGTACATCAGGAAAGTCAGGTTTACGATTCACTAACTTGAATTCAACTAGTTCCGCTAGTACTTCATCAGGTAAAGTATTAGGTTTGAACAGTATGGGTGATGTAATATTGACCAATGTACCAGGGACTCAAAATGTCGTTTCTTTTTCAACAGCTACACCTACCTCCTCAGGGGTGGTGTTTACACCTAATACACCTGCTGATGAGACTGTTATTTATCAATCAGATGTTGATAATAGTATGTGGACGTATGATGCTACTACTATTAGTTATGTTACTTATACTGCGCCTGCCTCAACAGCTTGGAATTTAGCCAATACCACAAATGATGCTGGAAGTAACAAAATATCAAATATATGGCGTTCAGGTAATGTGGGTATCAATACTAATAATCCTTCTCAGAAATTAGATGTAGTTGGGAATATTAAATTCTCAGGTACCTTAATGCCTAACAACAGTACAGGTACTACTGGTCAATTCTTAACTAGCGCTGGGTCTTCTGCGGCGCCTACTTGGACATCACTAAGTACAGCTAATACGCCTAATATTTATACACAAAATGGTACAGTAACTGGTGCTAGAACTGTTTCACAAGGTGGTAATGCTATAGAATTTCAAACTACAACCGCACACAATATAACCCTAACACGAGGTTCGTCAGATCCTACTACAAATACAATTCTTAGTATTAATAAAACGCTTAATAATAACCCTGCTATAAATACAGCCTTAACCAGTGGGGGAGCCATTGGAGGTTTTATCTTTAGAGGGGCTAATGGTTCATTCTTTAATGAAAGTACAGCCATTTTGAGTGTAGTATCTGAAAATCAAACTACAACTGCAGGTGGTGGAGAACTATTATTTTACACAAGAAATAATGGTAGTGGCAACAGTATGGCAGAGAAAATGAGAATTAATAATGCGGGTAATCTGGGTGTGGGGACTTCAACACCCACACAAAAATTGGAAGTAGTTGGAAATGTTAGATTTTCAGGATCCCTAATGCCTAACAACAGTACAGGTACTTCAGGTCAAGTATTAACTAGCCAAGGAGCTGCTGCTCCTACTTGGACTACTGTAACAACAGTAGGCGATATTAAAACAGGAATACAAGCTGCAGATCATAATGGCTGGGTTAAACTGAATGGTCGAGCACTATCGACTCTTACTGCTACACAACAAACTCAAGCCGCTAGTTTAGGGCTTACAGGTAGTTTGCCAAATGCTTCTAATACTTTTTTAGTTCAAAATGGTACTACTTTAGGTAGTGTTAGTGGTAGTAATACGAGAACTATAGCTCAAAATCAATTACCTAATGTTACTTTAACTGGTTATGTTAGTGGTTTATCAACTATTTTAGGTGGTGGCGGAATTGCAGGCGCCGGATTAGGTGCTGGCGGTGGATGGACTTATGTTAATGCTTCAAATATTATTGTTAATTCTATTAATGGAAATGTTACACAGCAGAATTTGGATATTACTCCAGCATCACTATCTGTAAATGTATTTATTTACCTAGGGCTTTAAAAAAAGTAATAATATTTTTTGTTTTAGTAAGTATTGAACAACGGAATTTATTGAGCATTAAGTATTTTTTAAGATTGTTAATTAATTACTAATCATTAAGAATTAACATAAATTGAATTTCGGATATAATAAGTATAGTAAGAGTTGTTCTATCTTAACTGAGATAATTAAAATAACAAATAATACAAAATATTAATATTCTTTTGCATTTCTATTTTCATAATTAATTATTGCCCCTTAAGACTTCTCTTTATGGAGAAGTCTTTTTTTAAAAAAGGTTTGTATTAATTTAGTTACTCTTTTTAAATTTCAAGAATACAGCCAAAAGCCCTTGGAATCACTATTTCCATCCCTTTTAGTATTAATTTAATATTCTGAGATAAATAGCAATAAGACAATCGGGTTCCACTTCACTGAAAACGAAGAATTAGTCATTGATATACCGTATTGATTGGTTTTTTGGGTTTCTTCTTTACAAATTTGCATTGTAATTAGTTTATTAATCAGGTGTATAAATATTGTTTTTCATACTCTCAATTTTCATACGATTAATAAAATGGTTTTGATTGAGTGTGTTCTGTGGGGAATGTTTACATTGAATATTTTGGACAATGTAAATTCACTCAATCAACCCGAATCTTTGTGGTCACTTTTCTTAATTGAATTAAATCCTGGTGATACAGGAAGTTTAATTTAGGCTTATTAAAGATTCAGGTACTGAATACATGCTGGCAAATGCCAGCGTGGTTCAGTTTTAATTAAATTAATACGACTGATTTGGATATGAGAATTTTGAAATACATAATAAACGAAAAAGAACTTCCCGTAATTTTTGATACTAAAATCATGCATTGTGATATTATAACTAATGCTGTTTCGGCGGGATTCTTTGTTATATACTATTCAGATAGTACAGATAGATTTGAGGTAAAATGTTTTGGAGAAAGTGAATCGCTAAAAATAGGTTTTAGAACTCAAGACCAATCCATTATTGAAAATTTTTTAAATAAAAAATTAATAGAAAATGATAATGCCTTAACTAAAACATAGTTTTTAACTGTTTTTAAGTGTGAATTTTAATGTTTTTTACTATAAATTAAATGTTGACATATGCCTAGTAATAAAGTCTTATTGGTAGATAAAAATCAGTCGTATAATAATCTTTTCAAGGGTTTTAGGAGAAGTTACTTATCAAAATCTCAAGTAGATTCTATTAAAGGTATGGTAGACTTTGAAATTTTGAAATTCAATGTAGTTTGTATTGTAGTATATGAGTACAGAGACTTAATTGAAGTTTTAAAATTGTATAGTATTTCTCCTTCAATAATTGTAGCTTCTTCCAATAATAAAATTATAAAAAAACTAAATGGCTATAATTATTGTTATGTAATCAATCTTACCAAAATCAATTATATAAGTGATTTGAGAGACTGCTTAGATAAAATACAGGAAAGATATAGTAATCAAAATTAATTTTTTCAATTCAATATACCGAAATAGTTTATGTGGTTTCGATTTTTATTTAAACAAGCACGATCATTGCAATCAGCTGAAGAAATGGATACTATAGAAGCACATCATTTTCATAAAATGCTTTTAAAATATCATAATCGGCATCCTCATTTCCGAGTTAATTTAGTCATGATAAAGCTGTATTCTAAAGCTTACTTTGTACATAAAAGACCTAGCAATAATTGAAATTGTAAATTCATTTAATAATAGTGATACAATAACAAGATACAGCAATCAAAAGTTAAATTTGAGTTTAACGTAAAAAAATGTCGAACTACTAGAATCAACGATGTTTCAATACATATCTTGCATATAGACAATTGTTTATAGAAATAAAAAAGTGGACAATGATCGAAAAAAATCGAATTGTCCACTCTAGTGGAGTCGCCGGGAATCGAACCCGGGTCCAAACAAGCAACTAAAGAGCTTTCTACAGGTATATTTCCTGATTGAATTTTCGATGTCTTGCTAGGCCAGAAACAGCCACAAAACACTTAGTTTCTTAATTTTCAAGTACCGCCCAAAACTTGCGATGCTCTAGGTTTATATTTACGATTCCCCTAGATCAAATGCTATAAACCAAAGCCTTTGAGGAGAATCCTGCTTTCCTACCTGGTAGGACGAGGCTAATCTTACTATAATTCAGATTATGCAGCAAGAGCGTAGTTTCCTTCGCCGTGTAAAAAGTGTGAAGCCTTTTATTAACGAGAATTACTTCAGTTCTCGACCTGCTTACTTTTCAATTCGACTCGCTGTCAAAACCAGTCGACCCCATATCGATGAATAGTCAATAACCATTCCAAAAAATAGAATGGCAAAGGTAAATCTTTTTTAGGGAAAATAACGATAAAGAAGGAGCAATTAAATTGGCTTTATCTGCTATTAAATAATATCGTAAATCTGAATCGAATTATTCTTCCGTATCCGTTTCGAAAGGATAGTCTCCAAATAGCGGTGCTAATTTCTTCACGTTATAGGTACTTTTATTCATTTTGTTAGACAAAGCAATAATAGTAACGTGTTCTTTTTGAAGTGTAATATAAGCGGATGTATTACCGTGCCACCATCCGTTATGGAAGTAAAAATTTTGTCCGGTTTCCCAGTTGATCATTCGAATGCCCAAACCGTAGTTTTTCTTTCCTTTACGTTCGTTACTGTAGCCTGTATACACTTGTTTCAAGAGCGAAGGTTCTAAGAATCCGGGTTTGTTTCTGGCTCGATCCAATTTTAGTAAATCGCGCACAGTAGAGAATATATTTTTGTCTCCATAAACTTCGTCTAAATAATCTTTTCCAATTTCCACTCGGTTCGCTTTATAGGAAGGAACAATACGGTCTTTGTCTTTTTCGTAATCAAAAACGAAAGTATTTTTCATTCCTAATGGCTTGAAGATCATTTCGGCCATTGCTTCTTTGTAGCTTTTTTTAGTGATTTTCTCAATAATAAGGGCTAACATAGCGTAGTTAGTATTGCAGTATGCAAAACGAGTATCGGTTTTAGATTCTAGTCCGATATTTTTGGTGGCCAAAAGTGTCAATATGTCTTGATTAGTCAGTCGGTTATGGCGATCCCAAACGCCGTCGTTTCGATCTGTAAAATAGGCATAATTGCGTAATCCGCTGCGGTGGTTTAACAACATTCGAACGGTCACTTCAGGAAAAGGGAATTCTTTTAAAATGGAATTTACTTTTTGATCTAAATCCAATCGTTTAGCATTGACTAATTTTAAAACAGCCGTGGCAGTTAAGACCTTGCTTACGGATGCAATGTGTAATGGAGTAGTAGGCGTAATAGAATCCTTTTTACTAAAATTAGCCAAACCATCGTATTTTTCAAAAATGATTTGACCATTCTTAGCAACTAAAAAAGCTCCATTAGCACTTTTTCCAGGCCAGTTTTTATTGTAAAAATGCGCAATTTTTTGTCGAGTGGTTTTGAGATATTCTTCGCTAAGTTTTGGTTCCTCGTTGGTAAAAGGTTTCATCTTAGGTAAGACATTCACTGGGAGCTCAGAATCTTTGATGTCTGATTCTGTTTCGTTTTTGCCACATGAGTTTAAAACAAGAGATAGAACCAGTATTTTTAGTATATTTGCTTTCTTAAAATAATTCATTTTGTAGTGATACTTGAGTCACAAATATATTGAATCCATCGTTTTTACGAAGCTTTTTTTCGATTATCAGTAACTTTTTATCCACAGTCCAATGTTATTAAAATTGTATTTAATTGGGAGTCAATGAGTATCATTTTTATTGAAATCAAAATTAAGGTTGAAATGGTAGATTCTACTAACTAAATAGAAATCGAAAATAGGTAATTACGTAAAATAATGAGTTTGAAATTCGGAATTGTAAAAGAATTAAATGATACATCAGATCGTCGCGTGGCTTTTTCTCCAGTACTACTGCAGCAATTGATATCGCTTTATCCTCAAGCGGAATTTAAAGTGGAATCTTCTGCTACTCGTATTTTTACCGATGAAGAATACAGTACAAACGGAATAGAAGTAAAAATGGATATTTCGGATTGTGATGTATTTATTGGAATTTATCCAATTCCTGCCGATCAATTAATTCCGAATAAAACGTATTTATTTTTTGGAGATTTAGACAAAAAACAAAATGAAAAATACAAACAATCAGCTCTTGAAAAAAAATGCACAATTTATAATTATGCGTCTGTTATCGATACCAATAGTTTACAAAGAATAAGGGGAATAGTTGGTGCGTATAATGCTTTTCGCGCCTTCGGAATCAAATTTGAATTATTTAAATTACCTAGCGTAACTACTTTCTTAGATCAAAACAGTTTGATTTCCTATCTGAAACGTCCTGTTTTACCTCCTTTAAAGATTACGGTTGTTGGAACGGGTGAAATTGTTTTAGGTGTGAAAGTAATTATGAAAGCAATGAAGATCAAGGAAGTTACAGCAAATGATTTTCATTCTAAAAATTATGCGCAAGCAGTTTATACTTTGATTGATCCTTTGGATTCCTATGATATAGAATCGTTTACAAAAGTATCGGATTGTATTATTGTCGATTCTTCAAATAAGGGTAAACCAGTGGTTGTATCTCAAGAATTGTTGAATGCTAACGATTGTAAGCTTAGGGTAGTAGCTGATTTGAATCCTGATAGTTCCAATTCAATAGCTTGTACATTGCGTCAATCTATTGCTGAAGAGCCATTTTATGGCTATTTACCAAGCGAAAATAGAGAGGTAGAAGTCTTTCATCCAGCAGCTGTTGTGGTGGTGGCGGTTCCCAATTTAGGAACTGAATTTCCTAAAGAAACAAGTGAAGATTTTGGAAAGCAGCTAATGGAACAGGTAATTTCTGCTTTTTTTGATCAAGATACCAATGGGGTTTTGAAAAAAATGCAATTGTAATTAAATAGAGTTGTTGTTTATATCTGGTTTTCTCTACAAAGGAATTTTTGAATAAAAACCTTGAAAATCAAAAACTTAAATTAATTGGATTGATTTTGTAAAAATAGAAGGAGTAGTTTTTTTAATTTTTGTTGCCAAGCCAAAATATTAAACTTACATTTGTGCTTGTATACAAACAAATTCCGGAAAATATGTTTACTTTTTCACAGTACTTAGGCTTTTTACTTTTCTTAACCATTTTGACAATGGGATTCTGGCTAATGTTTTTCTTAGTTGGATTTGTGTCTTACTGGGTTGGTGGAGCTTCTTGGGAAGCTTACAAAGAAAAGAAAGCAAAAAAGAAAGAAGAACAATCAGCTTAATCTGATTGTTTGATAATAAAAAAGCTCCGAATTTCGGAGCTTTTTTTATGCCTAAAAAAGACTGCCTTTATAGACAGTCTCAGTAGTATTTATCCTTGAAATTCCATTTCACCACCACCATCGTTCATTCTCTTAGGTTGTTTTTCCCTCTCGTTTTTGGCTTTGTTGAAACGATACGTAAATGATAATGTTACTTGTCTCACTCTCCATTGCATTTCTGCTCTTGAGCTCAATACTCCAGGAAGGTAAGTTTCCATAATTCTTTTTCTACCATTAAAAACGTCATTTACATTTAAAGTTATGGTAGCTTTATCTTTTAAAACGTCTTTACTAAAGGCCAAGTTGGCACTAAAGTTGCCTAAAACTCTTCCTTGTGCATTGCTTTGAGGTCCCATGTACATCAAGTTAGTTTGCCAATCAATTTTAGAAGGCAAAGTAATTTTAGATGTTAATCGACTAAACCAAGAGGTAGCTATTTTGTCAAAATTTTGAGTCACGACAATATTATTGAAATTGGTGTACACAAAATCGCCTTCAGTTTCACTTTGGAAGAAATTGAAATTAGTGTTTAATTTCCACCATTTGTATGGGGAATAATTTAAGGTAAACTCAAAACCAGTTCTAAATTCAGTTGCGATGTTAATTGGCGAAGTAATAATGATAGGTGTTCCGTTTACAAAACTTCCGGATTCTCTTCGAGCAAATTGAAAAACATCGGTAGTTTTGTTGTAATACAATGAAGTACTTAACGTTAATTTAGTCCAGCGTTTGATATACCCAAAATCTAATGCATCAGTCATTGATGGATTTAAGTCTGGATTACCAACAAAAAGATTGATATTACTTGATAAGTTACTGAACGGATTAATCATACGACCTCTTGGTCTTTCAATACGTTTACTATAGCTAATAGAGGCACTACTTTTATCTGAAAGTTCATACGTGAAGAATGCACTTGGAAAGAAGTTACCGTATTTTTTTGTATTGAAACTATTGGTAGCTAATTGATTAATTTCAATATTGGAATCTTCATAACGCATTCCTAAAAGGACAGATACTTTATTCTGTTTGAATCCATATTGAGTGTATAACGCATTTACTTTTTCATTGTACTCTAATACGTTTGTAAAGTTGGGGTTGATTATTCCGTTATTCTTAACTTGATAATCGGTTGATAATTTAGAAAAATTACCTCTATATCCCACTTCAAATTGACTACCCTTACCTACAGGCAATACATAATCACTTTGAATTAATACTCTATTTTGTTTTTGATTGTTAATTGTGTTGTCTAATTTGGTTGTATTGGTATTTGTACCGGTTTCGGTAACAACTGCAATGTTGGTATCGTCATTAGATGAAATGGAACCGTCAATACTAAATTTATGACCTGCTTTTTTAAAGTTTTTAGTGAAGTTAGTAGTGTATTCAATATTTTCACTATCTCCATCTTCTTTGTTTATACGATTTTTAGTGTAATCAAATTGATTAGAAGCAGTGTAATAATTTTGGAAAACAGTATCGGTATTGTTTCCATTATTGTTTCTATAATTAATGGTATTCGTCCAAGAAGTAGTAGGATCTAATGCTAATTCAACACCAAAATTCCCATTATAACCTTTTCCATATCGGTCATTTTCTCTTGGCTCCATAATGAAATTTCGAATCGAATTATCAGTATTGAAATAAGTGGTTTCATTAATCATGTTTCCTGGATTGCTTCTAAAACTATATCCTTGAGTGGTAAACAAACTCACATTTTTAGTTTTATAATTCACCGTTCCACTCAATCCATTATTATCAGGAATACCGCCAGTTGCAATGAAAGTTCCGTTAAGTCCTTGATTTTTACCTCTTTTTAAAACAATATTTAAGATTCCGCCACCACCTTCAGCATCGTAACGTGCCGATGGATTGGTAATTACTTCTACTTTATCAATGGCGTCTGCAGGAATGATACGCAACGCCTCGGTAATGTTAATAGCATTGGATGGTTTTCCGTCAATCAAAATTTTTACATTCTCGTTTCCTCTCAAACTTACATTTCCTTCTACGTCAACCGATACCGATGGAATGTTAGAAAGAACATCACTAACGGTTCCACCTTTTACCATTAAATCGTTCCCAACATTGAATACTTTTTTGTCTAGTTTGATTTCAACGGTTGTTTTTTCAGCACGAACAACTACTTCGCTCAATTGCGCAGCATCTTCGTTTAAAGGAATAGTTCCTAAATTAGTATTGGATTCAAAACTTCTTCCTTTGATTTCAGTAGGTTTGAATGAGATAAACTCCACCGTAATATCATAAGTTCCAGCAGCTACATCAACAGAAAATTCTCCTTTATTGTTGGTAATTCCTCCTGTAACAGCTTTCGGATTGTTAGGCAATCGAAGTGTAATAGTAGCATATTCTAGAGGTTGTCTACTTGTTTTTTCAATAACTTTTCCAGTTATTTTTAATTTGGTTTTTACAATTGGTGCTTGTTGACCAAAACTTAGTATACTGCTCAAAAACAATACAATTATTGCGATAGTATTTATTTTTTTCATCAATTATGATTTTAGTTATCGTATTTAGACTCTGAAAAGCACAAATGGTTACATCTGGCAAATCATAAAAAAAAGTTAATATTATTTTTTAGATAAATTGAGCCACTTCTTCAGGAATTCTCCCGATGATGGCTTTGTCGCCCTTAACTACTATTGGTCTTTCAATTAGGATTGGATGCTCTGCCAGGGCTTGAATGATAGCATCATCAGTTAGGGTTTTATTTTTATAGTTTTCTATCCAAATACTTTCTTTCGTTCTAACCAATTGAATGGGTTTGAAGTTCAGCTTTTGCAATACCTCTTTGATTTCTTTTTCTGATGGCGGTGTTTCAAGATATTTTATGATTGCTACCTCCGATTCTTTTTCAGAAATAAATGCTAAACAATTTCTAGACTTTCCGCAACGTGGGTTATGGTATATTTGTATCATTGTTTTTAAATTTTTCGCGAAGTAAAGAAAATTGAAATTAAAAACGTATTTTAGGGCTAAGAAACTTTGGATTAAAAGATGTTTATAGAACAAGGAATACAATCAGAAAATGCCTTTTGGAAATACCTTTTTGGCTCGGTCTTGCTTTTTGGAGCTTCGCTAATAGGACAGCTCCCTTTATTGATGGGAGTTTTGTACGAAACCTTGGTACGCAAGAAAAAATACCCTAATTCGAATGCAGTAATGATGCATTTTTTAGAGCCCAATTTCACTTTGTTTTTGCTGCTTTTTTCTTTTGTGTTTGTATTTGGCGGAATCTATTTTGTACTTCGTAATTTACATCATCAATCGCTATTGTCTATTATTACTTCTAGAGCAAGTATTGACTGGAAAAGAGTTGGTTTTTCTTTTTCGCTTTGGGCAGGTTTTACAATAGGAAGTACCGCCATTTTTTACTTTCTACATCCAGAAGATTTTATACTTCAGTTTCAGTTGATTCCTTTTTTAATATTATTCGCAATTGGATTGGTTTTGTTTCCTTTTCAAATAGGGAGTGAAGAATTGATTTTTAGAGGGTATTTAATGCAAGGTTTTGGCAATTTAGCACACAATAAATGGTTTCCCTTGTTGATGACTTCTTTGATTTTTGGCTTACTTCACATTGCTAATCCCGAGGTCGATAAAATGGGTTACTCTATTTTGATTTATTATATTGGGACAGGTTTGTTTCTAGGAATCATTACTTTAATGGATGAAGGAATAGAGTTAGCTTTAGGATTTCATTTTGCCAATAATTTTATAGGAGCGGTATTGGTCACCTCCGATTGGTCTGCCTTTCAAACCTATGCTGTATTGAAAGACGTTTCCAATCCAAGTGCTGCTTTAGACGTGCTATTGCCCGTTTTTATAATTTTTCCTATCTTGCTGTTGCTTTTTGCTCAGAAGTACCAATGGGCAAATTGGAAAGAACAACTTACGGGTACAATCAATAAAGTCAATCACAACTAAATTTATATAAGATGAATAATGTAACGTATCAAAATGTTCACAACAAGTTTAAATTAAATGGTTTTAGTTTTACTAAAGAGGATTTATTACGAGTGGCGTACTCTTTTATCAAAGAAGGGTCGTATTATGAAAAACCGTTAGGAATCTTTATTTTGGATTGGTTTGATCCAAAACCCTATTTAGAAATTATTACTTCAGGTTCTACAGGAGCTCCAAAAATCATTCGTGTTGACAAACAAGCGATGGTCAATTCGGCCTTAGCAACAGGTGACTTTTTTGATTTACAACCGGGGCAAAAAGTATTACATTGTTTACCAACGGATTATGTAGCAGGTAAAATGATGTTTGTAAGAGCGTTTATCTTGGGTCTAGATATGGAATTTGTGGCGCCAAGTTCACATCCTTTAGAAGGAGTGAAGGGAACGTTTGATTTTTGTGGGATGGTGCCTTTACAGGCTAAAAACTCGTTGAAAGACTTACACCGAATTAAAAAGTTAATCATTGGTGGTGCCAAAATCAATAAGGCGTTAGAACAGGAGTTAGTTACAATTCCATCTCAGATTTATGAAACCTACGGAATGACCGAAACTATTACACATATTGCTGCCAAGCGAGTAGGAGAGACGGCATTTACGGTGTTGCCTAATGTAAAAATAACAACAGACGATAGACATTGTTTGGTCATTGATGCTCATAAAATAAGTGGTGAAAAAATCGTGACCAATGATTTGGTCGAATTAGTTTCAGCTACTCAATTTGTTTGGAAAGGACGTTTTGACAATGTGATTAATAGTGGTGGTATCAAATTAATTCCAGAGCAAATTGAAGAAAAATTGGCGACTTTAATACCAAGACATTTCTTTGTGTACGGACAAGCCGATGAACTTTTAGGAGAAAAATTAGTGTTGTATGTGGAAGGTGATCCTATGACAATAGAAGAATCTGTTTTTGAAGTATTGGACAAATACGAAAGACCCAAAGAAATCCTTTTTATCCCTGAGTTCAAACAAACCGCTACAGGTAAAATAATGCGAGATCAAAGTATTACCTTATAATACTAAATTAGTAGAGAAAGAGGGTGACTTAATTTTGACTCTCTTTCTTGTTTTTAGAGTTTATTGAAGTGATAATTGAATCGTAAGCCTAACGCATTCTCGGCATGACCGTGAGCTAAGTACTGGGACAAATAGAACGTTAAATTCATTTTATAGTTTACTACTTTAAAATGTTTTCCAATAAAAAGATTGGAACAAAGTCCAAAACGTTGCGGTCCTGCAAATTCAGATACAAATCCTAACCCAACTCCTTTGTTAGCATCCGAAATGGCGTAACCAACACCGGTTTCTATTCCTAAAAACCAATTGGATTGAAGTGCAAATTGCACATTAGGTTTCAAACTAAGAATAATAAAATTGCGATACCGAGCTTGTTCTGCTAAAGTACTATCAGGAACAATAGTTAGGTCATTTATTTTAGTAAATCGGTATTCGTAATCTGCTCGAATTCCAATAGTTGTTTTTTCGGTAACAGGCTTCATGATTCTAAAATTAGCTCCCACTGCAAGCCGATGCGAACGGTACATCATAATATGAACGGGTATTGAAACCTGTACCCCTGACTCAAAATAGATGGCATTATTTTCTTGTGCTTCACTCACAGTGCAAAAAAATAATTGTAAACCCAATAGCACTATCCCAAACTGTTTCATGGTATATTAAATTATTCATTAGATAAATCAGTGGGTTTTATGAGATAGAAAAGGAGTACTTTAAATATAGTATTTTTATTTGGATAAAAAAAGTTACACCTGAATCACCCCTAAATTAAAGGGTTTCTCAATAGGAGCGTGGTTAGCGGCTTCAATTCCCATCGAAATCCAAGTACGCGTGTCCAAAGGATCAATAATCGCATCCGTCCACAATCGAGAGGCTGCATAGTAAGGCGATACTTGTTCGTCATAACGTGCTTTGATTTTAGCAAATAATTCGGCTTCTTTGGCCTCATCTACTTGTTCTCCTTTTGCTTTTAGCGTATTGGCTTCAATCTGTGCCAATACTTTGGCGGCTTGTGTGCCACCCATTACGGCTAATTCGGCACTAGGCCAAGCTACAATCAAACGCGGGTCGTAGGCTTTGCCACACATCGCATAATTTCCTGCGCCATAGGAGTTGCCAACAATTACAGTGAATTTTGGCACCACCGAATTAGAAACGGCATTCACCATTTTGGCACCGTCTTTTATAATACCACCATGTTCTGATTTACTCCCTACCATAAAACCCGTTACGTCTTGTAAAAACACTAACGGAATTTTCTTTTGGTTGCAATTGGCTATAAAACGGGTGGCTTTATCTGCTGAATCGGAGTAAATAACGCCTCCGAATTGCATTTCGCCCTTTTTAGTTTTGACTACTTTTCGTTGATTGGCTACAATGCCCACAGCCCAACCGTCTATTCGAGCATAGCCCGTGATAATAGTTTGACCGTAGCCTTCTTTGTAAGTTTCAAATTCCGAATTGTCCACCAATCGTTTGATGATTTCCATCATATCGTATTGATCGGTACGTGCTTTTGGGAGTACGCCATACAATTCGTTTTCGTCTTGAGTGGGTTTTTGGGGTTGGATTCGGTTAAAACCGGCTTTGTCATAATCGCCAATTTTATCCACGATATTTTTTATTTTATCCAAAGCATCTTTGTCGTCTTTGGCTTTATAATCGGTTACTCCTGAGATTTCACAATGCGTAGTCGCTCCACCTAAAGTTTCGTTATCAATGCTTTCGCCAATGGCGGCTTTGACCAAATAACTTCCTGCCAAGAAGATACTTCCTGTTTTATCCACAATCAAGGCTTCGTCACTCATAATGGGCAAATAAGCACCACCTGCTACGCAACTTCCCATCACTGCCGAAATTTGGGTAATTCCCATGCTGCTCATTAAGGCATTGTTTCTAAAAACACGTCCAAAGTGTTCTTTGTCTGGAAAAATTTCATCTTGTAAAGGCAAATACACCCCAGCACTATCCACTAAATAAATAATAGGAATGTGGTTTTCCATGGCAATTTCTTGCGCACGAAGGTTTTTCTTGGCGGTTATTGGGAACCAAGCTCCCGCTTTTACAGTTGCATCATTAGCAACTATAATACATTGTTTTCCTTTGATGTACCCTATTTTAACCACCACGCCACCCGAAGGGCATCCGCCGTGTTCTGTGTACATACCTTCGCCTGTAAAAGCACCAATTTCAATACTTTTTTCATTCGCATCGAGCAAATAATCAATGCGTTCACGAGCGGTCATCTTTCCTTCGGCATGTAATTTTTGGATGCGTTTTTCTCCTCCACCTAATTTTACTTCGCCTAGTTTTTTGCGTAATTCAGAAAGTAACAGTTTGTTGTGATCTTCGTTTTTATTGAAATTCAAATCCATTTGCAATTGTTTGTCAAGTATTGATAACGCTAAAATACAAAATCATCATTTGAAAAGAGGCTCCAAATGATGATTTTTAATTCCTTTTTGGTTCTTATTTATTTTTAGAGTCTTCCACTAAACGTTTTAATATCGCCCATTGTTTCAGCGCATCTCTAGCGTCAACTGCCGGATAGCCTAAAACGGTTTTGCCTGCAGCCACATCGCCAACTACGCCAGAACCCGCACCTACAATGGCTCCATCGCCAAGAGTAGTGTGGTCTTTAATTGAAGCGCTTCCGCCAATGATGACACCATTACCTAAAGTTACGGAACCTGCTAATCCACTGTTTCCGGCCATAATACAAAAACGACCTAGTTTACTGTTGTGACCAATTTGAACCAAATTATCAATTTTACATCCGTCACCTAAAACGGTCGAGCTAAATTTTCCTCTATCTACGCAAGAGTTAGCGCCAATTTCTACGCCATTGCCAATCACCACATTCCCAATTTGCGGAATCTTTACCAAACCTTTTTGTGGGTCAGGTCTAAAACCAAATCCATCCGCACCAATAGTCGCATTAGGATGAATAATACAATGGTGACCAATATGGCAGCGCTCTCTAACGACCGTTCCTGACCAAATTACGGTATTGTTTCCAATGGAACATTCGTCCAATACGGTTACGTTAGGGTAGAGTATTGTATTTTCTCCGATGGTTGTTTTTGGGCCTACATACACATTGGCACCAATTTTACTTCCTTTTCCAATAGTTGCCGTAGCATCAATAACAGCAGTTGGATGAATTTCAACATGAAATACAGGACTTGGCGGAGCAAAAAGTTCTAAAACTTGAGACATAGCTAAGTCAGCATTTTTCACTTTGATAAAAGCCCGATTGTCTCCCGGCTCAATACTAATGTCTTCATTAACAACAGCGGCACACGCTTTTGAAGTAGCCCAGTTTTTTTCGTATTTTCTATGTCCAATGAAGGAAATTTCAGTTTCCGAAGCTTCGTCTAATTGTTCGGGAGCGGTTATTGTTTGGTTGGTTAGGCCAACAATAGTACCCTGAAGTACTTCGTTAAGTTCTTGAATGGAGTAGGATTTCATAGTTTTTGGTTGGTTTTTTGGTGGTATAATCACCAAATAAACTCAATTCCTTTTGAATGAGCAACTTTTTGAAAATAAAAACTCCTCAAACCATTCTATTTAAGAAGGTTGAGAAGTGCTATTTTAGTGATGGTACCTTTTATTCGTCTTCTTTTTGTCCCATCATCATAAGATAGGCTTTTAAGAAATTGTCAATTTCGCCATTCATCACGGCATCGACATCAGTAGATTCAAATCCGCTACGAACGTCTTTGACTAATTTGTACGGATGCATGACATAATTTCTAATTTGCGAACCCCACTCAATTTTCATCTTACCAGCTTCAATATCCGCACGTTGAGCGAGTTGTTTTTTCAACTCAATTTCATACAATTGCGAACGAAGCATTTGCATGGCACGGTTTCTATTGTCGTGTTGCGAACGCGTTTCCGAACATTGAATTTGAATTCCTGTCGGTTTGTGTACCAATTGTACTTTGGTTTCTACTTTGTTCACATTTTGCCCTCCTGCACCACTAGAACGCGCAGTGGTGATTTCGATATCTGCCGGATTGATGTCAATTTCGATAGTATCATCCACCAAAGGATACACATAAACAGAAGCAAAAGAGGTATGGCGTTTGGCATTACTATCAAAAGGCGAAATTCGGACCAATCGATGTACCCCATTTTCTCCTTTTAAATAACCAAAAGCATAATCACCTTCAATTTCAAGAGTTACCGTTTTGATTCCCGCTACATCCCCTTCTTGAAAGTTAAGTTCTTTGACTTTATACCCTTGTTTTTCGGCCCACATCAAGTACATTCTCATGAGCATGGACGCCCAATCACAACTTTCTGTTCCGCCTGCACCTGCCGTAATTTGGAGTACTGCACTCAAAGTATCTCCTTCTTCCGAAAGCATGTTTTTGAATTCAATAGCCTCAATATGCGACTCGGTAATTTGGTATTGTTCGTCTAATTCTTCTAGAGAAAGTTCACCTTCTTTATAAAATTCATAAGCCAATTGTAATTCATCGCTTAAAGCTATTGCCTTGTCATAATCTTCAATCCACTTTTTCTTGTTTCTTAAATTTTTAACAACAATTTCAGCTTCTTTGGCATTGTTCCAAAAGTCAGGAGCAAACGTCTTTTCTTCTTCGTTTGTAATTTCAATTAATTTGGCATCAACGTCAAAGATACCTCCTCAACGCACCAAGGCGTTCTACAATACCTTTTATTTGTTCGGTAGTTGTCATAAATTATGTAATTTTGTGTGGCAAAAATAAGACTTTTTTAAGGAAAGACAATTCTAGAATTGTTTGTCCTTCACTATAAAAACATAAAAATGGAAATAAACTTAGTTAGCGACACTATTACCAAGCCTACACACGAAATGTTGCAGTACATGTTTAACGCTGCTGTGGGAGACGATGTGTACAAACAAGACCCAACAGTGATTGAGTTAGAAGCTAAAGTAGCAGCATTATTCGGAATGGAAGCGGGATTGTTTTTTCCATCAGGAACAATGGCCAATCAAACGGCAATTAAATTACATACTCAGCCAGGTGAGCAGTTAATTGCAGATAAATATGCTCATGTTTATAATTATGAAGGAGGAGGAGTTTCCTTTAACAGCGGGGTTTCGTGTTGTTTATTAGATGGCAATCGCGGTATGATTACAGCTTCTCAAGTCAAAGCAGCGATAAACGATCCAGAGTTTTATCACAGTCCGTTGACGAGTTTAGTTTGTGTAGAAAACACTACCAATAAAGGAGGTGGAGCTTGTTATGAATTGGACCATTTACGCCAAATCAAAGAAGTTTGTACAGAACATAATTTGAAATTTCATTTGGATGGCGCTCGAATTTGGAATGCTTTGGTAGCTAAAAATCAAGATCCAAAAGAATTTGGAAAACTATTTGATACTATTTCGGTTTGTTTGTCTAAAGGATTGGGAGCACCTATTGGTTCGGTCTTATTGTCTGATAAAAAGACGATTCATCGTGCGTTACGTATTCGAAAAATATTAGGAGGAGGAATGCGTCAAGTAGGGTATTTAGCAGCAGCCGGAATCTATGCTTTGGATAATAATATGGAGCGTTTAGCTGAGGATCATCGCCGTGCCAAAGAATTGGCCGCTGTTTTAGAACAAAAGGATTGGGTAGCTTCAGTTGAACCTGTCGAAACGAATATTCTGATTTTTTCGTTAGCATCTCAAGTGAGTGATTCACAATTAATTGAAAAACTGAAACAAAAAAACATTCTAATTAGTTCGATGGGACAAGGCAAATTGCGCATTGTAACGCATTTGGATTACCGAGAAGTAATGCATACTTATGTCTTAGAAACACTAGAAAAGTTAGTAATTAGTTGATGGTTTGTTAGCTAACAAACCATCAACGGTATTCTTTATTTAAACAAATTATCCATCCCTGGAATCATTGGCATGTCCATTTTGGCTACTGCATCTAATTCGGCTTCGTTTACTTTAGTTGCTTTTTCGATGGCTTTATTTAAAACCAAGATTAAATAATCTTCTAGTTGTTCTTTGTCTTCTAATAATGCATCATCAATTGAAATCGATTTGATAGCTCTATTAGCAGTTAATGTAACTTTAAGTGTCCCGTCAGTACTTTGTTCGTCAATAAGAACGGTATCTAAACGTTTTTTAGTATCTTCTATTTTTTGTTGGGTTTCTCTCAATTTACCCATCATTCCCATTAAATCCATTTTGTCTCTGTTTATTAAGTTGGAGTACAAAATTAGTACATTCCTACTGTAATTACATAATAAAATAAAGTTAAAAAAGCAGAATTTTCAATCGGCTTTACCTTATTTTTGTACCTTAAATAGTAATAAATACAATCGAAAGATGTCTACAAATAGTACGGCTCCAAAAGCAAAAATAATTCCGAAAAAATTAAAGAAACATAACGAGATTCGAATTGATAATTATTTTTGGTTAAACGATAGAGAGAATCCTGAAGTAATTGATTACCTGAACCAAGAAAATGCCTATTATGAAGCCATGACAGCTCATACCAAGGATTTTCAAAAGGAATTGTTTGAGGAAATGAAAGGCCGTATTAAAGAAGACGATCAATCGGTTCCGTATTTATACAATGGGTATTATTACATCACGCGTTTTGAGAAAGGACAAGATTATCCTATCTATTCTAGAAAAAAAGGAAGTTTGGAAGCCAAGGAAGAAATCTTGTTTGATTGTAACGAATTAGCCAAGGGACATACTTTTTTTCAATTAGGTGGTTTGAGTGTGAGTCCTGATAATCGCTATGCTTCATTTGGAGTAGATACTATTGGAAGGCGTATTTATACCATTAAAATTAAGAATTTAGAAACTAATGAAATTCTTTCAGATGTAATTGAAAATGCAACGGGAGGTTCGGTTTGGGCCAATGACAATCAAACTCTTTTTTACACGAGACAAGACAAAGTTACCCTACGTGCGGATACAGTCTTTAAACATAAATTAGGCACTTTGGCTACTGCGGATAGTTTAGTTTTTGAAGAGAAAGACGATACGTTCAATGTTTCTGTAGGGAAAGAAAAATCAAAAAAATACATTGTTATTGGCTCCGAAAGTACCCTAACCACAGAATACCGCATTTTGCCTTCGGACACCCCGGATGGTGAATTCAAGCTGTTTCAGCCTAGAGTTCGCGGACTAGAATACAATATTTCTCACTTTGGAGATTCGTTTTATATTTTGACTAATAAGGATAAAGCGACTAATTTTAAATTGATGAAAACTCCCGAAAATGCTACTGAAAAGAAGCATTGGAAAGAAGTGATTGCGCATAGGGAAGAGGTTTTAATTGAAGATATTGAAATTTTTAGCAATTATTTGGTTGTAGAAGAACGATCAAATGGGCTGAATCACATTCGCATTATGCCTTGGAGTGGAGAAGGAGAGTATTACTTGCCTTTTGGAAGCGAAACGTATAATGCCTATACGACTACAAACGTTGATTTTGATACCGATATTTTGCGTTATAGTTACCAATCGCTAGCCACGCCTTCTTCGGTAATTGATTTCAATATGAAAACTAAAGAAAAAGAAATCAAGAAAGAGCAAGCTGTTTTAGGAGGGCAATTTGATAAAAATAATTACGTTGAAGAACGTGTTTGGGCAACGGCCAAAGATGGAATCAAAGTGCCTATTTCTATGGTATATCGTAAAGAATTAAAGAAAGATGGTGCAAATCCTTTATTGCAATATGCTTATGGTTCGTATGGGGCTACTATGGAACCTTATTTTTCAACTACTCGATTGACTTTGTTAGATCGCGGATTTATTTTTGCCATTGCACACATTCGAGGAGGGGAAGATTTAGGAAGACAATGGTATGAAGATGGAAAATTGTTAAAGAAAAAAAATACGTTCACTGATTTTATCGATTGTTCTCGATTTTTAATTCAGGAAAAATATACTTCACCAGCTCATTTGTATGCCGAGGGCGGTTCAGCAGGAGGATTGCTAATGGGAGCGGTTATTAATATGGCGGCGGAGTTGTATCATGGCGTTATTGCTCAAGTACCTTTCGTAGATGTTGTATCCACGATGTTAGATGATAGTATTCCATTAACTACGGGAGAGTATGACGAATGGGGTAATCCCAATACTAAAAAATACTACGACTATATGTTGTCGTATTCGCCTTACGATAATCTAAAAGAACAAGAATATCCTAATATGTATGTTTCAACAGGATTACACGATTCGCAAGTACAATATTGGGAACCCGCAAAATGGGTAGCTAAGTTGCGTACTTATAAAAAAGGAAATTCTGTTTTGTATCTAAATACTAATATGGATGCCGGTCATGGCGGTGCTTCAGGTCGATTTGAAGCAATTAAAGAATTGGCAAAAGAGTATGCTTTTTTATTGGATTTAGAAGAAATTAAAAAATAATTAGAAAATTAATGTTAAATTTGCTTCAAATTGGGGCGATCCAAAAATGACCTTAATTAACTTTTTTTATATGAAAGAAGAAATAAATGCTTATAATTCGGTTTTAGACTTAATTGGAAATACTCCTTTAGTTAAGCTAAAAAAAGTTACTGAAGGTATGGAAGGTAATTTCTATGCTAAGGTAGAAGCATTTAATCCTGGACATTCTTCTAAAGACAGAATTGCATTATACATTATTGATCAAGCGGAAAAGAAGGGGATTTTAACTCCTGGTGATACTATTGTAGAAACTACTTCAGGAAATACAGGATTTAGTTTGGCGATGGTAAGTATTATAAAGGGATACAATTGTATTCTTGCCGTAAGTTCAAAATCATCTAAAGATAAAATTGATATGCTTCGTGCAATGGGGGCTAAGGTATATGTTTGCCCAGCGCATGTTTCAGCAGATGACGAACGGTCGTATTATAGTGTTGCTAAACGTTTGCATGAAGAAACAAAAGGGTCGGTATATATCAATCAGTATTTTAATCAACTCAATTTTGATGCACATTACCTGAGTACAGGTCCGGAAATTTGGAAACAAACCAATGGTAAAATCACGCATCTTGTAGCTTGTAGTGGAACAGGAGGAACTATCTCAGGAACTGCTAAGTATTTGAAAGAACAAAATCCTAATATTAAGATTTTAGGGGTAGATGCTTTTGGGTCTGTGCTTAAAAAATATCATGAAACTAGAGAATTTGATAAAGATGAAATTTATCCGTATCGAATAGAAGGATTAGGTAAAAACTTGATTCCATCAGTTACTGATTTTGATGTTATAGATAAATTTATGAAAGTGACTGATGAAGAAAGTGCACATTCTACTCGTGAATTGGCAAAAACGGAAGGCCTGTTTGTAGGGTATACTTCAGGAGCAGTACTTCAGGCTATTAAACAATATGCTGAAGAAGGAGAGTTTGATGCTGATAGTAATGTTATTGCTATATTTCCAGATCACGGTTCACGATATATGAGTAAAGTATTCAGTGATGAATGGATGAATGAACAAGGTTTCTTTGATAGTATTAATGAAGAAGAAGCTCAAAAAATAGAATTTATCAAATAATATCTTTTTAATCAATATAAAAACAAGACTCCAGTATTTCTGGAGTTTTTTTATTGTATCAAATTAGTTGACACAAAAAAACTCTCGATTTCTCGAGAGTTTGTATTTAAATTAATGTGATTAACACATTTAATGAAACTTATTCTTCCATGGTATGATACACGTTCATCACGTCATCATCTTCTTCAATTTTTTCGATTAGTTTCTCTACATCAGCTATTTGATCTTCAGTAAGTTTCTTAGTGATTTGAGGAATTCTTTCAAATCCAGAAGATAGAATTTCTAAACCTCTGTTTTCCAATTCTTTTTGGATGGTTCCAAAACTTCCAAATGGCGCATAGATTAAGATTCCGTCTTCGTCTTCAAAAACTTCTTCAGCACCAAAATCAATGAATTCCAATTCCAATTCTTCTGGATCCAAACCTTCTTTTGGAATACGGAAATTACAGGTATGGTCAAACATAAACTCAACTGAACCTTGAGTTCCCATTGTACCATTACATTTATTAAAATAGCTGCGTACATTGGCAACTGTTCTATTATTATTATCTGTAGCAGTCTCTATTAAAAGCGCGATTCCGTGAGGAGCATAGCCTTCAAACAAAACTTCTTTGTAGTTAGCAGTATCTTTATCAGTTGCTTTTTTAATAGCACGTTCTACATTTTCCTTAGGCATATTAGCTGCCTTCGCATTTTGTATTACAGCTCTTAATCGTGAATTGGCATCTGGATTTGGTCCTCCTTCTTTTACCGCCATTACAATATCTTTACCAATTCTAGTAAAGGCTTTGGCCATTGCTGACCAACGTTTCATTTTTCTTCCTTTTCTAAATTCAAATGCTCTTCCCATTGCTAATATTTTTTAACGTTGCAAAAATAGTATTATTTTGCAGTTTTTACAATCCTTATTATTTTTTATAAAATGGAAGTTTCACCACTTTGGCAGGGACATCATTTTTACGAATTCTTATATAGATATCACTATCAATACCACTAAATTCAGTATTTACATAGCCTAAGCCAATGCCTTTATTGATAGATGGAGACATGGTTCCTGAAGTTACAATTCCAATACTATTTCCATCAGCATCCACAATTTCATAATCATGTCTTGGTACAGCGCGTTCTTGCATTTCAAAACCAACTAATTTTTTTGTCACACCTACTTCTTTTTGCTTTTTTAGATTAGCAGAATTGGTAAATTCTTTATTGAATTTTGTAATCCAACCTAGCCCTGCTTCTAATGGTGAAGTAGTATCGTTAATGTCGTTTCCGTACAAACAGAATCCCATTTCTAAGCGCAAAGTATCACGAGCGGCTAAACCAATAGGTTGAATATTGAATGCTTTTCCTTCTTCGAATACTTTGTTCCAAATGTGCTCTACATCGGCATTTTTACAATAAATTTCAAATCCTCCTGCTCCAGTATAGCCTGTTGCCGAGATGATAACATCATTGATTCCAGCAAAATCCCCCACTTGAAAATGATAGTATTCTATTTTAGCTAAATTCAATGAAGATAGACTCTGCATGGCTTCAACGGCTTTAGGTCCTTGAATGGCCAATAATGAGTATTCATCTGAAAGGTTTTGCATGTTCACACCTAAATCATTGTGACTACTAATCCAGTTCCAATCTTTATCAATATTAGATGCATTTACAACCAATAAATATTGGTCTTCTTTCATTTTATACACCAATAAATCGTCAACAATTCCACCTTCAGCATTAGGTAAACACGAATATTGTGCTTTGCCAATAGTTAGAGTAGCCGCATCATTTGAAGTTACTTTTTGGATCAAAGCCAAGGCATTAGGTCCTGAAAGTAGAAACTCCCCCATGTGTGACACGTCAAATACACCCACGCCTGTTCGTACAATTTCGTGTTCAGCATTAACCCCTTCGTAAAGGATAGGCATATGGTATCCGGCAAACGGAAGCATTTTTGCTCCCAAACTTTCGTGAATGTGCGTTAAAGCAGTATTTTTCATTGTGATTGAAGTAAATTTTTATGGCGCTAATTTATCGCTTTTTTATGGAGTAACAAAAAATAAGCGAGACGGATTTTGAAAGCCAAATAGGTGTACTAAAAACGGGTATTCGCCGTTTTAGTACCTATTCAAAAGTATGAAAAAGTATTAAAATAAATCCAATTGAATTGCCAAGTAAAACAAGTGTTTTGCTTTAGTTTGATTTGCTTTTTCAAAGTCATTAGCAACTTGGTAAGTTGATGTTTTGATGCAGTTGTAATTGAACTTAGAAACAATATGATTTACTGTATTTAAAGTGGCTCCTTTAGTTTTAGAAGTACAGAAGATAATATCTGGATTATAATTCTCTATAATTTTTCCGAGCTGGTTTTCGAATGGATTAAGAGTAGTTTCTTTACTTTCAAAAGCAATAGTTTTCCCCTTTACTTTAATGACTAAAGTGAAGTCTATAGTTGTTTTATGTTTATAAGTGTATACTGTTTGAATGTCAACATATTTGTCAAGTATCAAATTAGCTAATTCAACTAATGTGCTAGATTTACCTTTGTTTGCTGAATTAGAAATCAGAATTATTGCTCCCATAATTCAATTTTTTTATAATTAATTTTAAAAGTTGGGGGCCATATTATTTTGGCACTTATATTGTGTGCAAAATTATAAAAAGGTTAAATATTAAATTACGGTTTTTTAAGAAATTTATTACGGTTTTTAATAAATTATCTATTGGTACTGAATAACCCCATTTTCTTTACTCTTTCAATTAGGTCAGCATCTGATCCCCCTTGAAATATGAGTTGCTTTTTTAAATTGGCTTTTCGCTTTTCAATAGTGCTTAATGAAAGAGGAATGTAATGGGGCAAATCTTTTGTTTTTACTCCGTCAGCAATGAGCTGTAGTATTTTACTGTCGTGTTTATCCCAATTGATGTTTTTAATTACAAACTCTTTTTGTGCTTCTACAATAGTTTTACTATAGTAGGATTCCTTTTTAGTAATGGCTTCCATAATGGAAGGAAAGCTTTTGTAATTGATATCATTTTTTGAAATAAACCCTTGTGGATTGAGTGTCTTTATGATTCGGTTTACCCATACTGGTTCGTTGTGCATGGAGATAATAATGATGTTACAATTAGGAAAATGGCGTTGCACTAAACTACCTATTTCATCTCCAGAGCGTAAATCCATTTTCTCATACGCCGGAAGACTTACATCAATAAAAGCGACATCTAATTGGGTATGGCTAGCTTTTAGTTTTACAATAGTTGTATAGGCTTGTTCGCAATTGTAAGCTAAATGGAAGTTGGCATTTTTGTTAGTTTCAACAAGTGATAAAAGAGAAACATAGCTATCTACAATTAGTGGATGGTCGTCAACAATAAGAAAGTTCATTTTGTATTTGTTTAGTGTATAAACATTTTGAATTGGGAAGGTAAGAGGATAAAATTAATCAAAAATACATTTAAAAATTACGGTTTTACCGTAAAATTTGGTTGATAGCCCTTTTTAAATTGCAAACAAAAATGCAATTTTCGTATGTACTTATCGATGGATCCCAAGTCATTGAACCTACATTAGAATTGATAAAAAATCACGATGCTTTTTTATGTGTAGCTATTTGTACAAACCGAACTGAGGGTATCAATAAAATATTGGAATTAAAGCCCGATGTGGTCTTTATGACTATTAGCGATGGAAATGCGTCATCGCAAGATTCTATACAGCTTTCTTTATTGAGTGAACTGCATGAATATTTGGATGTTTTGCCCACTATTATTGTATTAAGTACTTCTAAAGATCAGGCTTTTGACGCATACCAACGGGGAGTGTCGGGGTATTTATTGCATCCCATTGATGTAAATGAATTGCGCAAGTGTTTGATGCGCTATCAAAAGAAACATACTTCGTTGTATGCGGACAAAATTTCGATTAAGTCTAATGGTGATTACCACTTTATTAAGACTCGTGATATTGTGTATTTGAAAGCAGACAACAATACTACTGATTTCTATTTGCAATCAGGAAAAGTGATTACCGCTTTCAAGACTTTGAAACATTTCGAAAAGTTATTGCCGTTCTATTTTTTTAGAATTCATCATGGGTATGTGATTAATGTGGACTATGTGAGTCGTATCAACTTAGGAAAGAGTAAGTGTTATTTATTGAATAACGAGCTTGCCTTGCCTTTTTCCAGAACCTACAAAGACAATATTGCGACTATTATCATACGAATTTCGTAACACTGTTTTTTGTCACTTACTCGCAAAATCAGTTGACTTACTACGCCTGCTTTGTCATCGACTAATCAAGGCTTTTTTTGATGTGATTCGCTATTTCTCCTTGTTACATTTGACCTATCCAATCAATGGAATTAAAGCTTTAATGGTTGTTTTTAGTGTAGGGTAACGACGCTAAAAACGACTCTGAGAAAGACTACCCTTCTTTTCAGAACAATCAATTGAACCGCTGCGCTCAGAAGGCATAGCTAGGATATTTATTTATAATCCTTAAAATGATTTATTATGAAAACCCCACTTGTATTAAAATTTATTGTATTGTTTGTTTTTAGTATTGTTCTTCAATCGTGTACCGCAGATGCCTTGCCAGGAGACCCGGCGGCTAGTCCTGATAAGACTGTGGTCAGGCCAACGAATGTGAGTGCGGATATTGCTGGAGAACCTATAATTACTAAGCCAAAATAATACCTAGATTAGCTAAAAAAGGTTATTTTTATAACCTTTTTTAGCTAATCTTGAATAAAACATATTTTGAAAAATAACTTCTGGATAGTATTATCACTATTTAATTTGTTTGGATGTAACGACGACCAAAAATTAAATCAATCATTTCCTTTGTTTGAGTCACATTATTTTTTAAAAAAAGATGTTCATAATAAAAAACTATATTTAGACTCTTTATTACTTAATTCTAAGTCTTTCAAAAATAGTTATACTTTCAGAAATTTTTTATTGGATTTATCCGCTCAATATTATTTTCAAAATGAAAATAAGAAATCTTTTATAGTAAGTAATAAGGTACTTAAATTATCCGAAATAGCAAAAGATACTTTGAGTGTGGCAAAATCATACTACTATATGGGAGATAGTTATGAGAATTCTAAAAGAGATAGTGCTTACTACTATTATCAAAAAGCCGAAAAATTATACAGATTGTTGAAAAAAGATGAGTTGATTGGCAAGATGTTGTTTAATAAAGCCTATTTATTGTTTTTTGAAGGTAATTATTTAGAGAGTGAAATTTTAGTTTCTAAAGCTTTACAACTATTAAAAAAAAATCATGATAAACAACTAATTTTCTCTTGTTATAATTTAATAGGGACTAACTTTGAAAAATTACAAGAATATAAAGAGTCATTAAAGTATTATTTACTTGCTAAAAAACTGCTTAATGATTTGATACAAAGTAATAATGATTTTGATCAAAAGAATGACTATAAAATTACTTTAGCTGTCAATATTGCAAATGTATATGAGAAACGATTGCAATATTCAAAAGCAGAAAAAGAATTAGAATCTATCTTGGCATTAGACTTGAAAGAAAGATGGCCTAATGATTATGCCACTATTATTGGTAATTTAGGTTACATAAAAACCAAATTAGGTCAATTCAAAGAAGGAGAAGATCTGATGAAAGAGGCTTTGTCTTTGTCTAGGAAAAGTGGAATTAAAACTAGTATCGTTTATAAATTGAACAATTTAGGTAAGTATTATTTCGATATAAAAGATACTCTTCAAGCTACTCGTTATTTAAAGGAATCTCTTCAGTTAGCTGAAAAATTAAAATCCAGTGATGATATCAAAGTCAATTTGCAACTTCTTTCTGCAATTGACAAAACCAATACTTCGTATTATGATAAAAGATATATTGTAATAAGTGACAGTCTTACTAAAGTACAGCGCAAAAACCGAAACAAATACGCTCGTATTGAATACGAGACCTCAGTCGTGGAAGATGCCAATAAAGAATTGAATAGTCGGAATGTATATTTGATTGTTGGGGTAGTGGTATTGATAGGAGCTTTAGGAATTCGTTATGTTTTGGGACAGCGCAAAGAATTGGCGTATCGAAAGCTGTTGCAGGCGGCAGAATTGGAGTTGTTTGATTTGATACGTGCTTCTCAAATTGCGTTGAATGAAGCTAGGGAAGAGGAACAAAATCGGATTTCTAAGGAGTTACATGATAATGTGATGAATAAGATTTATGGTGCCCGACTACAGTTGGGTATGCTCAATACGATGACTAGTCCAGAAGCTGAGGAAAAACGATCCAAACAAATCGATAACTTGCAAACAATTGAACAGGATATTAGATCTATCGCTCACGATTTACATTCTGATGTGGCTTCTCATTTTGATTATCACGAATTATTGGCTAGTTGTGTGCGACAAGCTACTGTCACAAGTACAGAATTTCATTTAGACTGTGATGTGTATATTGATTGGGAATCTATTTCAGGCTTGGTCAAAATAACTATTTATCGAATTGTACAAGAGGCATTATCTAATGTGGCTAAATATGCACATGCGACTAAATGTATTATTAAAATTTCCTTAGAGAACACATCGAATTTAAGATTGATTATAGTCGATGATGGAAAAGGTTTTGATGCTACTATTGTATCTGAAGGTATTGGCATGAAAAATATGAAAGCGCGCGCGGTTCAACTTAAAGCGGATTTTAATATTACGAGCGTTCTTAATCAAGGTACTCGAATAGAATGTCGATTTGATATTTGAGTTCTTTAGAATTTAAAATTGTAAAATTTACTTTAAATAAAGTAGTTAATTACAACTATTCATTTTTTCAACACTTTAAGATTTTATTAATCCCTAATTCTCTATCATAGAATTTTTGTAGCAAATTAAATTTTTAAAACTAATTGTTTCATTATCTTCGATTTAAATATTCATAAATAAATTGATGCTAAAAAAAACATTTGTTATTTTATTTCTCTTCACTAGTCTTTTTTCAAATGGACAAATAGACACGTTAAATTATCAATTTTTTTTGAAAAAAAAGGGATTGTCATCAATTGAAACGATTTATAATTATGATGATGCAGTTCGATTAATAAATCTCTGGAATGGTATTTATCCTAGAGAAAAGGCTAGAATTTATAGTAATATAAGTGCGTATAGATGGGAGAAAATATTAAAATTCAATATACAAGAAGCTCTGAATGAGAACAATGTTAAATTAGCTAGGAAATTATCCTATCCTTTAGCAATACTTTACCACAGGCAAACCAAATATAATATATCTACTCCTCTTTTGATTGAACTTATTAAATATAAGCAAGAACTAAAAAGAGAACAACTCAAAGAGGCTTATTCGCGTTTAGAATCAAGTTATAGAGCAACAGGTCAGTTTAGCGAAGCCTTGAAGATTAGAAGAATTCGTTTGAATCTTGGTTTTATAAATAATTTGTGGGAATTGTATAAAATTGTAGGTTTATATAAAGAAGCCATACAAGATTTTAAACTATTTGAAAAATTTCCCGAGAATGATGATTTTGAAAAAATTAGATATTATAATAAAATAGGGGAGTTGTACTTGGAGGTTAAATATGCCGATAGTGCTATTTTTTATTTTAATAAAATGAAAAAAGCTGCGGATTACATTATTACTCATCCTGCCTATTCAGGCAAAACTAATTATTCGGAATACGTTAAATATTATTATAAAGCTATAGCTAATGCAAATATTTCGGAAGGGAATGTTGTAAAAAAACAATATCTTACTGCTATTCCTAATTTAAAAAAAGCAGTTGTTTTATGTAAGAAAATTAAAGAGGTAGATCAAAAAATTATAAAATGGCTAGATTTAGCGGAATGTTATTTGGGATTGAATAAAATTATTTTGGCAAAAGCCTATTTAGATAGTAGCAAGATAAGCATGAGTAATAAAAGAATGCTACCCTATGAGCTCAAGTTATTAAAATTGACTGCAATTTGTAATCAACGTTTAGGTAACTCCAAAGGATACATTACTTATATGAGTACTTACTTAAATTTAAAAGATTCCGTATTAACAATTAATAAAAATAATCAATCTACTTTATTACTGATGAATGTAGATGTGGAACATCAAAAAATGTTATTAGCTTCGAATAGAAGAGAATTAACACTTTCAAAGCAAGCCCAAAATCATCAAAAAAAAATAATATTTTATACAATAGCTTGTATTGTAAGTTTACTTATAATACTATTATTATTATATAAAAATTATCGAATTCAAGTAAGAAACAAAAAAGAAATTGCAATACAAAATGCAGAATTAATCAAAAATGAAATTCAAATAAATCAACAAGCAGAAGAGAAAGAGATGTTGATAAAAGAAATTCACCATCGGGTTAAAAATAATTTACAATTAATTTACAGTCTTTTAAATTTACAAAAAAGACGTGTGCAGAGCGAGAAAGTAAAACAAAAATTATCAGCTTTACAAAATAGAATTAAATCCATGGCATTGGTACATCAACAATTATATGTTGATACTAATCTGAAAGAGATAATGGCAGCAACTTATATTGAAAATCTGGTCAGTCATCTAAAAAATATCTACACACAGGAGGGACTAGATGTGAAAATTCAATATGAAATGGATAAAATTTATTTGCCATTAGAAAAGGCGATACCAATAGGTTTAATCATAAATGAAGCCGTTTCCAATGTTTTTAAGTATGCTTTTCAAAATAGGAAAAAGGGAGTTTTGACTATTTGTTTTATAAAGAAAGAGAAGGATACTTATGAATTGATGATTAAAGATAATGGGATTGGATTTGATAGTTATAATATTAAACCTTCTTGTTTAGGAATGCAATTAATAGAAAATATGGCAAAACAACTTAAATCTACTTATTTTTGTGTTTCTGATAATGGAACGATACATCAGTTTAATTTTACTATTTAATAGGTAATGAGAAAAATACTTATTATTGAAGACGAACTAATTTTATCTACTGACTTAAAAGAATTAATTCAGGGGATGAAATATGATACTGCGGTAGCGAATTCTTATGATGAAGCCGTAGCTATAGCAACCTTATTTTTACCTGATTTGATTTTGTGTGATATTAATTTAAATGATTCTCGAAACGGAATTGATTTGATTAAACATTTGCAAACAATAGGATTAAAATTTGAAGTAATTTACCTTACAGCCTATAGCTCTGAAGACGTTATAAGCGATGCGGAAAATACTACTCCATTTAACTATTTGACCAAACCCTATAACGATGCTCAAATTGAAGTTGCCGTACGCCTAGTTTTTAATTTCATAAAGCAACAAACAAAAGTGGGTTCTTTGTTAGATAAGATAACTACAATGGAACTTAAAATTTTAGAACTGATAGCTTCTCAAAAAACGAGTAAAGAGATTGCTCAATTATTACATATTTCAGATAAAACCGTTCGTAACCATCGTTACAATATTGTAAAAAAAATGGGAATACCCATTGCCAATAATAGTTTGAGCAAATGGGCTATTTCTAATTTTAAATCCATAACATAAAAATTAAGCTTACGCATAATCAATTGAGGCGCGCGCCTCATTGTTTTGGTTGGTATTATACTCTAAGTTTGTTGGGGAAAATATCATCAAACTGCCATAGATTATGAGATCAAAATTAATTCGCCAACTATTCTTATTATTTTTAATTTTTTCCCAAACAGTTGTCTTGGGGCAGAGCATGACTACCTTTTCGATTACAAATAGCGACAACAGTTTATCTGTTTCTCATCAGACTGGAGCCGATACCGATATTACGGACAGAATTTTAGATAATGTACTTGTATCTGGTATACGCATTATTTATAAATAGGTATCGAAGATTGAAAATACAATAAATTCTGTTTCTGTTTTTTAAAGCGAATTAATTATTTCTTAAAAAATATCATTAACCTAAACTACGCGATTATGTTTTCAAAAGTAACATCATCCATAATTAAAATCACTACAAAAGGCATTATTCTAGAGCTTTCATCAAAAAAGGAAGAACAAATCCCTTTTACTGATATTGCAAAAATTCACATCAAAGTTCAGCATCGAAATTTTGTTCTCAAAAGCTTTTATATAGGTCACTTTATTTTCACTTTGGTTTGTTTGCAATACCTCAGTATAGAGCTTTCTATATTTTCGACATTCATTTTTGTCATCAACATTATTTCAATTAATATAATAGATTTTAAAACCTATCATTTGCAAATTATTTTAAAGGACAATACAGTAATTGGCAAGAAGATTCCTAAAAAATGGAAATTTGAATTCATCCCTATCATAAATGAAGTACGTAATCAAGTGCAGATGAATCCAGTATTGTTTTTAAATTAAAATACATTTTAATTATTAATTGTAATTTGAATTGTGGGCCAGTTGTGAAGCTTCGCTTGTATTAGTCTGAAATAAAAACGATTACTAAAAGTTTGTATTTTTTATGATAACGATTATATTCTTTTAAGTTTACAAATAAATATTTCAATTATATAATAAAAAAAACCTTGAAATCATGCGATTTCAAGGTTTTTAATTTAATTTGCTTTTCAGCCAGCGGAGAAAGAGGGATTCGAACCCCCGGACCTGTTACAGTCAACAGTTTTCAAGACTGCCGCATTCGACCGCTCTGCCATTTCTCCAATACGTCACAACCATTTTCGTGGTTGCGAGTGCAAATATAAGTGCTTTTTTTGGTTATGCAAATCTATTTGAATAAAAAACGCATCAATTTTAGGGCTGTTTTTTTAATTGTTTCATTTTCTTTGTTTTAGAAAATAAAAAAATCGCTTATTTTTTATCTGGAAGATTAATAATTGACATGTTCAATGATCTCAAGACCATAACCAATCATTCCAACTCGTTTACTTTGGCTTGCATTAGTTACTAATCTGATTTTAGAAATATCTAAATCGTGTAGAATTTGTGCGCCAATACCAAAATCTTTAGTGTCAATAATAATTCGAGGTGCTTGCATTTCGCCTTCAGTTTGTAATTGTTTCAATTCGGCAATACGACTTAATAAGTTGACAGATTGCATGTCTTGATTAATAAAAATCACAGCTCCTTTTCCATTTTCATTGATGGTTTGAAACATTTTATCTAATTGATGATCGGCATTGTGAGTCAAAGTTCCTAATAAATCGTTATTCACTTGTGAAGAGTTAATACGAGTTAATACAGGTTCTCCTAAATTCCAAGTGCCTTTAGTCAAAGCAATATGTACCTGCTTGTTAGTAGTTTGTTCATAAGCACGCAGCCTGAAAGTACCAAAGCGTGTTTCAATATCAAAATCATCTTTTTTGACAATTAAACTATCGTGTTGCACGCGATAGGCTACTAAGTCTTCAATAGAAACTAATTTTAAATTGAATTTTTTAGCCACTTTTACTAATTCTGGTAAGCGAGCCATTGTTCCATCTTCATTCATTACTTCACAAATTATACCTGCGGGTTGGAAACCAGCTAATCTCGCAAAGTCAATAGCAGCCTCGGTATGACCAATTCTTCGGAGTACTCCTCCTTGTTTAGCAATTAAAGGAAAAATATGACCAGGACGTGCTAAATCGTGAGGTTTAGTGTCTGGATTAACGAATGACAGAACAGTTTTAGCTCTATCTGCTGCTGAGATTCCTGTAGTTACCCCATGACCTCTTAAATCTACAGATACAGTAAATGCGGTTTCCATTGGATCAGTATTGTTTGATACCATTGTGTGTAAACCTAATTCTTTACAACGTTTTTCAGTAAGCGGGGCGCATATTAATCCACGAGCATGAGTAGCCATGAAGTTGATTATCTCAGGTGTTACTTTTTCGGCAGCAGCCAAAAAATCTCCTTCGTTTTCTCTATTTTCATCATCCACTACAATGATAACTTTACCTTGTCGGATATCTTCGATAGCTTCTTCTATAGTATTGAGGTGTATTTTTGTCATTGTTATTCTATTTATTTTGGGTAGAAATTATTTTTTTAATTATTTTTTGAAATGGGGCTAAAAATGCATCCATATTAATTAATCCAATATCATTAGTGGCACGATAAGTGAGTAATAAAGCCAAAGGAGTCAATATAATCGATGACATCCAAGTGCCTAAAAAAGGAGTCAAACTACCCTCCTCTGCTAGTTTTTTTCCAAAGGTATTGGTGAAATGAAAAGAAATGAAAATCAACATAGCAAAAACGACAGGAAGTCCAAGCCCTCCTTTTCGGATAATAGCTCCTAATGGAGCTCCGATAAAAAACATTAAGAAACATGCAAAAGCAATTACAAATTTTTCATGTAAGGCGATCAAATGAGCGTCAATATTTTGTTGTTTCACTTTGAATTCGGTAGTAGAAGTCTCAATAGAATACTTGACGCTTTCTAAATTGCTATTGGCTAGATTTAAAAGATCTAATTGTTGTCGGTGTGTAAATAGATCTAGTAAATCAGACTGAAATTTTATCTTCGTTTTTTTTGTTTTGATTACTGGTTGTGCTAATTTTTGTATACCTACCCTTTGATTGATATTTTCTGTAAAAGACACCACTTCATTCTTAAAGTTTTTTTGTAGAGAATCTAACGTGTATTGCAACTCGCTTGAGGTTAACATAGTACTTGTATTAGTGATGTTTTCGTTACTAACATCTACTTTATTAAATTCAGATATGTCAATGTTTATTATGTTTTTTTTGAAGGCACTCTTTACGAATGGCATTTTAGGTCGGTCCTCATAATTTTTAGGAATAATATCTTCATAATAATTACCTTCATTTAAAACCATCTGAAGGGTATTAGCTCCTTCTGCACTAACTAATTTTCCGTTTTTGGCTTTAATAACAACACGACTTCCATCTCCCTGGTTTGATTTTTTATGAATAGTAATTCCTGTTAAGATATTGCCATTTTTACCAGATTTTTTGTTGACTTTAATGTTATACAATCCCACATCACTGAATTGCCCCTCAGCAATAGCTAGGGCAGGTTTGGCTTGTGCGATGTTTTTTCTAAAATTGATAAACTTGTATTCGGCATAAGGCAAAATACTATTTGCAAATACAAAGGCAGTAATACTAAAAACAAAAATTAAGACAAATAGTGGTTGTAAAGTACGTCGTAAGGAAATACCAGCAGATTTCATTGCTGCTAATTCATAGTTTTCGGATAGATCTCCAAATGACATTATGGAGGCTAGTAAAATTGATAAGGGAAGGACTAATGGAACTAATCGGGGCATTGAGAACAATAAAAACTGGATAATCATAAATGTATCTAAGTCTTTACCGGCTAATTCGGCAATTAATAGCCAAACAGTTTGCAAAATGAATATAAAAAAAAGAATTACAAATACTACCGTAAATGTAATCAGGAACGTTTTTAGAATGTATTTATCAATTATTTTCACTTAGGAATTAATCTAATGTATTGATGTAGTAATTGGGATATTTACTTTTGACAAAGGTAAATTGATTTTTTGATAAAGGTTGGTTGGTTTTAAAAGAATTAACTGTCAATGTAGTTTTAGTCCCCTTTTTACCAATTTCAATCAAATTATAGATATTCTTAGTCTGGCTATCAATTCCTAATAAAATTTCTTTTCGTTGGTCTTTAGAACTGATTGGAACTAATTTTACATATTGAATTTTTCGTCCTTTAATTGTAACAACTTCGTCTAAAGTGTATTTGTATCCTGAATTAAAAAAGGTCAGCATTTTTGAAGGAGTGACAGCTGTATTGTCATTTTCATCTACTTTTGAAATAGTTATTTCTTCGTCTTCAGGAACGATAGTATAGCTTTTTTTACCATCAAAAATTTTAGTAACCCCCATAAAATTTAGTACATATTGATTTCCTTTTAAAATGACATTTCCTTTGCTATCTTGGTTGATATTTTCTTTGGTGTTGGAAAGAGAATATTTAAAATCAATTAGTATAGAATTATAACTTTTTACTTTAGCCGAAACCTGATCTAAAAGGGCTTTTGCTTTTTTATCTTGTGCTTGAATTGTACAGCTTAATATGAAAAGTGTGGTAAATAGTAAAGTTTTAAATGTATTCTTGTGTAGCATTTCTAATTGCATTTGGGTATTAATTTTGTTCGTTGTTGAAAAATTCATCAAGAGCCATCATATCAGAGATATTAACGTTACGTGCTTTACTTCCTTCAAAAGGACCTACAATACCAGCTGCTTCTAACTGGTCAATTAAACGTCCCGCTCTATTGTAACCTAATTTCAGTTTTCGTTGTAATAACGAAGCCGAACCTTGTTGTGCATTGACAATAATTTCAGCAGCTTCTCTAAATAATGAATCTCGATCTGAAATATCAATATCAAGATTAATACCAGTCTCTTCACCAACAAATTCTGGAAGTAAATAAGCAGTAGCATATGCTTTTTGGGAACCAATAAATTCTGTAATTTTTTCTACTTCTGGGGTGTCAATAAAAGCACATTGTACACGTACAACATCATTTCCATTAGAGTACAATAAATCACCTCGACCAATTAATTGATCAGCACCTTGTGTATCTAAAATGGTTCTTGAGTCAATTTTAGAAGTTACTCTAAAAGCAATTCGAGCAGGAAAATTAGCTTTGATTAATCCTGTAATTACGTTTACTGACGGACGTTGTGTGGCAATAATTAGGTGGATTCCAATAGCACGTGCTAATTGTGCTAAACGAGCAATAGGCACTTCCACTTCTTTACCTGCTGTCATAATCAAATCAGCAAACTCATCCACTACTAGAACAATATAAGGTAAAAAGCGATGTCCGTTTTCAGGATTTAATTTTCTTGATTTGAATTTGTCATTATATTCTTTAATGTTACGCACCATAGCGTCTTTCAATAAAGAATAACGGTTGTCCATTTCTACGCAAAGCGAGTTTAATGTATTAACTACTTTAGCATTGTCTGTAATAATAGCATCATCACAGTCTGGCAATTTAGCTAAATAGTGTCTTTCAATTTTATTGAAAAGTGTTAATTCTACTTTCTTTGGATCTACCAAAACGAATTTTACTTCGGCAGGGTGTTTTTTGTATAAAAGAGAAGTCAATACAGCGTTTAATCCTACTGATTTTCCTTGTCCAGTTGCTCCAGCCATTAATAAGTGAGGCATTTTGGCCAAGTCAACCACGAAAGTTTCATTCGAAATAGTTTTACCCAAAGCAATAGGCAATTCCATTTCAGCTTCTTGGAATTTGGTTGAACCAATAGCACTTTTCATAGAAACCATAGTTGGATTCTTGTTTGGAACTTCAATACCAATCGTTCCTTTTCCTGGAATAGGAGCAATGATACGAATTCCTAATGCAGAAAGTGATAAAGCAATATCGTCTTCTAAGCTTTTGATTTTTGAAATACGAATTCCTGCTTCAGGAACGATTTCATATAACGTTACCGAAGGACCAACGGTAGCTTTGATTTGTGCAATTTCGATTTTGTAGTTGCGAAGTGTATCTACAATTTTGTTTTTATTCTCTTCTAATTCTTCTTGGTTTATCGTAATTCCGCCACTTGAATATTCTTTTAACAAATCAATGGTTGGGAATTTATAGTTGGATAATTCCAAAGTAGGGTCAAATAACCCAAAATCAGCCACTAATCGAGAGGCTAAATTTTCTTCAACAATATCTTCTTCTTCTGCTTTTTCAATCACAAAAGCTTCATCATTTGTTGTAATGATAGTAGGCTCTTTATGAACTGGAGGTGTTGTTGGGAAAGATTGCGTTACAATCGGCTCAACAATTGGTTTTGGCAAAGTATCCAAGTTGATTTCAGAAGACGAACTAATGGTTGGTTTTAATGCTTCTTTGTTGATTTCAAACTGTGAAGTAGTCGATTTTAAATGGATTCCATCTAATTCTTCGTCTTTTTCTTCCTCCACTGTTGGAACAGCATATTCTTCTAAGTTATAACTACTTTCAGTAGATTTCTCAGTACTAGCGGTTATTTTAGATTCGATTTCTTTTTTCGAATTTTCAATAAAATTATGAATGGATTCGGGAGATACTTTTATTTTAAAAATCAAGTAAATAACCAATCCGAAGATTAGCAACAATAGAGTTCCTGTTTTTCCAATATAATCTTGTGAAAACAAATTCATTTCATACCCAATGATTCCGCCTAGTTCAGGTGTTGAAGTAGCAAAGAATCCAAAAATAATGGAAACTACTATCATCGCAAATAAATCCCAAAACCAAGTCGTTCTTAATTTGCTCAAAGGCATTCCTAAAAACAAATACAAACCAGTTAAGAAAAATAAACGAACGAAAAGGAAAGAGGCTACACCAAATCCTTGGTATACTAATATATCAGACAAATAAGCGCCAAATTTTCCTAACCAATTATCGACAGCGGCATTTCGTTCAGACAATTTTGCTACTGCACTTTGATCGGCTTGACCGTGAATATAAAAGGAAATAAAAGCAACTAATAAAGCAATTGAGAATAAAACCAAAAGGCTCCCAATTACAATTTTATTCTGCTTCGATAATTTCCAAGATCTTGTTCCTGTAACTTCGGAATCGTTTTTTGTTTTCTTTGCCATTCTTCTTTCTGAAAAGTAGTGAATCTAGAATTTAGGTATGTAGATAATTGAACCAATTAGTATGGCAGTTAATGCCGCAAAAAATACAGCCCCTGCAGCAATGTCTTTTATAAAACCAATTCTTTGATGGTATTCTGGATGAATAAAATCGGCGACTTTCTCTACAGCAGTATTCAATCCCTCAACACTCATTACTAATCCTATAGCGAAGATTTGAAAAAGCCATTCGGTAGTGGTGATATTAAAATAAAAACCAGCAATTGTCATCAGTATCCCAATGAAGAATTGTGTCATTACACTGTGCTCGGTTGTTATTAATTTATAAGCTCCTTTATACGCAAAAATTACGCTTTTTAATCTTCCTGAAACAAATCTGTTGTCTTTTTGAAATTCCATTAATCAAATATTATAGTACTGCCAATGCAGCTTCATAATTCGGTTCATTCGCAATTTCTTGTACTTGTTCTGTGTGTAAAATAACACCTTTCTCGTCAATTACAATTACGGCTCTAGAATGAAGACCTGCTAAAACGCCATCAGTGATCTCTAAGCCATTGATTTTCCCAAAACTTCCGTCTTTAAAATCAGAAAGATTGACTACGTTTTCAATTCCTTCGGCACCACAAAAACGTTTCTGAGCAAATGGTAAATCTCTGGAAATACAAAGTACAACTGTATTGGTTAAATTAGCAGCGGTTTCATTAAATTTTCTAACAGATGTTGCACAAGTTCCAGTATCGATACTTGGGAAAATATTAAGAATTACTCTTTTACCTGAGAAATCAGCTAGAGTAGCAATTGAAAGGTCGTTTTTTACTAATTTAAAATCAGCTAGTTGAGCACCAATTTTTGGTAATTCACCTGAAGTGTGTACAGGATTTCCTCCTAATGTTATAGTTGACATAATGTGTGTTTTTAATTGAGTTTCAAAAGTATGAAAATTAATTCAAATTTTAGATTGAAGTGGTACTTTTTCTACGGATAGCTCTATTTAAACATGAGAAAAGAATATAAAAAAAAACGCACCCAATGCGAGTACGTTTGTTTTAACTTATTCTAAAGAATTCTATATTATTTATCAATGGAACCCAAAACGCGTTTCATAAAAGTATTCAAAGCTTCTTTTTTATCCACTCCATCTTTTACTAATTTTTGTACTTCTAAAGCACCATACATATTAGAAATTAATTCGCCAATAACATCTAATTCTTCATCTTTCAGAGAAGGGATTTCAGTCATAGCTTCTAGCACTTCAATAGTTTCAATAATATAATCTTGATCGTTTTCTTCGATGAATTGAGTCAGATGTTTGATAACGGGTAATTTCATAAAATAAAGGGGTTTTTCTAAAATTCGGAATAATTAAGCGATTTCGGTTACTAAATCAGCCAATATTTCTTGTTTGTTCGTTTGTGTTTCGTTTACTAATTTTCCGTTTACGAAAGTAGCAAAAGTAGGTAAGTTACTCACGTTAGCTAATTTTCTTGATTCAGGAGAATTTTCAGCATCTACCAATACAAAAGTTAATGCCTCATTTTCTGAAGCCAATTTTTTGAATTTTGGTTTCATGATTCTGCAATTTCCACACCATGAAGCTGAAAACTGTACCACTACTTTTTCGTTTTTAGCTACTAAGTCTTGTAAAGTGTCTTCGTTTAATTCGATTAACATAGTTTGAATTTTTAATATCAATGGTAATATCAAATAACAATCTCAATAAGCTACTGAGATTGTTATTGTTTTTTTATATTGTAATTGATTTTGTTATTAGTGAGATCCTAAATAAGCAGCAGTACTGTTTCTGTCAGCAGTCATTGCGTCTTTACCAGCTTCCCAGTTAGCAGGACAAACTTCTCCTTTTTCTTGAACGTGAGTGTATGCGTCAACTAAACGTAAATATTCGTTTACATTACGTCCTAATGGCATATCATTTACACTTTCGTGGAAAATTTTACCCGTTTCATCGATTAAGTAAGTAGCTCTGTAGGTTACGTTAGAACCTTCTACAATTACAATGTCTAATTCTTCATTATATTCAGCACTTTCTACATCAAGAATTCCTAAGATGTTTGATAAATTTCTTGTAGTATCAGCTAATAGTGGGTAAGTAACACCTTCAATACCACCATTGTTTTTAGGAGTGTTTAACCAAGCAAAGTGTACTTCGTTAGTATCACATGAAGCACCAATTACGATAGTATTTCTTTTTGCAAATTCTGGTAACGCAGCTTGGAAAGCGTGTAATTCCGTTGGACAAACGAAAGTAAAATCTTTTGGGTACCAAAATAACAATACTTTTTTGTTGTTTTTTGTAGCTTCTTCAAAAATGTTGATTCTTAAATTATCTCCCATTTCAGAGATAGCGTCTACAGTGATGCTTGGGAATTTTTTTCCTACTAATGACATATTTTTTGTTTTTAAGTTAAAAATTTATTGATACAAATGTACTCTACAAATAAAGGTAGTGAAATAAATTTTAATTATTAATATTTATTAAACAATAAGGTTTTACTATTATCTATAAAATTAAAATAATTAATCAGTTGATTTATAGATTTTTAATCTTTACGGGAAGTTGTCCTTTACAAGCCGAATTATGAATAAATTGTTGGGCAGCCACTTCTTGAAAAACGTCAAAATCTTGGTAAGCCATAACAATTTCCTTAGCTAAAGCCAAGTTGGGGATGACTTGCAGCGCATACGGATTTCCAAAAACATAGAGTACACAATTCTTAGTTCCTAATAATTCACCTAAATACTGAAGCACATTCGTTTCAATTTCAAAATGATTCAAAGGCTTTGCTTTGGGTACAAATAAAGAGATCAAGAGCGTATCATACTCATTTAAAGTTTCTTTAAAATCTATTGGATTTTCTGCTGTTATCGAAAAAATAGGAGCTTGAAGAGAATGCGCTACTTTGGTTGCAAAACTATCCTTGTAAATACTAAATTGAGCCACTGATTTATTTTGGGCGGCTTGTTGTATTCTAAATGGATTATTGTCTGATTTTACTTTAGTCAAGCAACTCTCAGCTATTTTGCGATTTAATTCGGTGCTTATTGTAAAGTCTAAAGTAGCATTGGTTTTGTCTGGGAATTGATTGTTATCGTTTAGAATACCCACTTTTTCTTTGTATTTCCAAATCCGTGCAAAACTTTCCTCAATTCGTTCTGCGGTTGCATTATTCAAAATGGCTTGAATTCCTTCGGTTACATTTTCAGCAAAACACAAAATATCATTTCCTGCATTGAATGCTTCCCACTCTAATTGCCCTTTGGTAGTGTACAAATCGGAAACGCTTTTCATATTTAAGGCATCGGAAATAACTAATCCTTCAAAACCCAATTGGTTACGAAGCAGGTTTTCAATGATATTCTTCGACAAAGTCGCTGAAGTGTTTTTTCCATCATTTAAAGCGGGTACAGCCAAGTGGCCAATCATAATGGAATCTACCTTGTTTTCAATTCCTTTGATGAACGGATACAATTCGTTATTCATCAATTCCTCTAAATTTTCATTCAAAATAGGTAATCCCAAATGCGAATCGACATTTGTATTTCCGTGACCTGGGAAATGTTTCAAACAGCCCAAAATCCCGGCGTCTGACATCCCTTTTAAATAAGCGTTGGCAAAAAGAGCTACCTTTTCTTTGCTTTCTCCAAAGGAACGGTATCCAATCACAGGATTGTCAGGATTATTATTAATATCTGCTAAAGGGGCTAAGTTGTACTGAATACCTGCGGCTTTTAAGTCGAATCCTATTTGTTTTCCCACTTCATACACCAAATCAATTTCAGATTCGGGTAAAGCGCCTAATGTGATGGCGTAAGGATATTGTGGTGTTTTTTCAATGCGCATGGCCAAACCCCATTCGGCATCAATGCTCATTAAAAGTGGAGTAGGAGCGCATTTTTGATAACGTATTATTAGCTCTTTGAGCTTGGAATAACTATCGTCATAAGTAACTACTTTTTGTTTGTTTTCATAATTCGTAGCAGCACTGGCGCGACTGTGAAAGAAAGTTAATCCACCAATATTGTGGTTGCGTATTAAAGCTTCGGTCGCTTGAATATTTTCTTCGGTATCGTTAATGAAGACCGCAGGAAAGAAAAACTGTCCTATTTTTTGCTCTAAAGTCATAGTTGTTTATTCGTTGGTGGCTGATTTCTTTCCAAAATCGGCAGGAAATACTAAAAATCGTGACAAGATTATTCCTGGAATTGTAGCACAAAATACCCAAATAAAGAAATTACCATATCCTAAATATTCTTGAATATAACCGCTTAACATTCCTGGCAACATCATTCCTAACGCCATAAAACCTGTAGCTAAAGCGTAATGCGATGTTTTAGATTCACCTTCGGCCACATAAATTAGGTACATCATAAAAGCGGCAAAGCCAAAACCATAGCCAAACTGCTCAATGATTACTGCCAAATAAATAAACAACGTATTTTCAGGATGAAAATGAGAGAGTAGAATAAACCCAATAATAGGTAAGTGCATGATAAGAATCATAGGCAACATCCATTTGCCTAATCCTTGTTTAGAAATAGCAATTCCGCCCAAAGTACCTCCAATAAGTAATGCAATTACTCCAAAAGTTCCATAGATAATCCCCACATCTTCGGTAGTTAATCCCATGCCGCCTAATTCTTTGGTGTCAATTAAAAAAGGGGTTAACATTTTCATTAATTGCGATTCCCCTAAACGGAATAAAAGGATAAATGCCAATACAATACCAATTTGCTTCTTTTTGAAAAAACTAGTAAAAACGGTAGCAAAATCTTTTTGTTGTTCTGTTGATTCAGTTCTACTTTCGTTTTCCGAAATAGGAGTAGCGAATAAATTATACAATGTAATTACTGTCATAAGGAGTCCAACAATAATCATAGTGTACGACCATGCTTTTGTTTTGTCTCCAAATTCGGTTTCTAAATACCCGCCAATGATGACAATTAAGCCGTTTCCAGTTAACATAGAAAGCCGGTAAAATGTACTTCTGATTCCTAAGAAAAAAGATTGTTGGTCTTTGGAAAGTGCTAAAAGATAAAAACCATCTGTTGCTACATCATTTGATGCAGATGCAAAAGCCGCCACCCAAAAAATAGCCAAGCTCAAGATGAAAAACTGACTCATTGGAATAGCAAATCCTACAATTAAAAAAGCAATAGAAATGAGTAATTGCATACTTAAAAACCACTTTCTTTTGGTACTATGCAAATCGATAAATGGACTCCACAACGGTTTAATTACCCAAGGCAGATAGAGTAAGCTAGTATAAATACCAATATCTTCATTGCTGATACCGAGGTTTTTATACATAATTACTGAAACTGAAATTATGATGGCGTATGGAAATCCTGAAGCAAAATTCAACAAGGGAATCCAAAGCCAAGGGTTTTTCTCTGCTTTCATTTGGTATTTTTATTAATGTGTTTTTACTGCAGCTGTTGGTAGCTGTGTCATGATTTCTTTGCTTTCGTTTCCATAATAGTCAATATACGATAAGGCAAATTTTGATTTATTTTCGATAGCAGCTATTGGAATACGGATAAACAAACGATTATCGTTTTTATGAATAAAAAATCGGTCAATTATCTGGCTAGGGTCGTCACTATCAATTATTGAATTACCCTCTGTTCCATAAAAAATCACGTAGCGAACATTGTTTCGGGTAGGTTGCAATGAAATGACTAACTCATTTTTCTCTTTTACTACGCTAGTTATTCTTGGAACATCAAAAACTAATTTTTTAAAATTAGGAACCGCTGAAGGTATAGCTGGAAATTTGTACTGATTTTCAGCTAGTAATTGGGTTACGTCTTGGTTTTTATTGAGAAACCATTTGGCACTAAAAAAGGCATTTCCTTGCACATTACTGAAAGTACGTGTATAATCAATTTGATTTGGAATTTCAGTAGGTAAATCCCATTTTTTATCGGCATCTGATTTAATTTTATAGGTACTATTTCCTATGTATATTGCGGTGTTTTTGGCATTATCAGACCACCATTTTAGCAATTTAGAATAAGACGCTTTTGGGTGATCCAAACTCCAATACAACTGTGGCAAAATATAGTCAATCCAATTGTTTTCCATCCAAACTAAAGGGTCAGCAAATAAATCATCATAGTTGGTTTGTCCAGCTTGGGTGTCTGAGCCTCTTGGATCTACTGATTTATTGCGCCATACTCCAAATGGACTAATTCCAAATTGTACCCAAGGTTTGATTTTCTTGATGCTTGTCGAGATTTGTTGTATAAAAGTATTCACATTATTTCGTCTCCAATCGGCTAGAGTAAGACCATTTCCGTATTTGTTGAACGAAGCAGTGTCGTTAAATTTTTCTCCATCTACCGTATACGGATAAAAGTAATCATCAAAATGGATGGCATCAATATCATATTTTCGAACTACTTCTTCTACTACTTTTGTCAAGTGGTTTTGTACTTCGGGAAGCGCAGGATTGTAATAGTATTTCCCCGCATATTTAATCATCCAATCGGGATGTTTAATCAAGTCGTGTTTTCGACTTAGAATTTCAGTATTGGCTCCTGATGTGGCACGAAAAGGATTTAGCCATGCATGAAATTCAAATCCTCGGTTGTGAGCTTCAGTAATCATCCATTCTAAGGTGTCAAAATAGGGTGAAGGAGCTTTGCCTTCTTTTCCAGTTAAGTTGCGTGACCAAGGGGCTAATTCAGAGGGGTAAAACGCATCACCATTACTACGAATTTGAACAATTACCGCATTGTAATGAAGCTTTTTATATGACTCTAAAATCTCAATAAAATCGGCTTTTTCTTTTTCAACACTATCGGTATTGTTTTTTGGCCAATCAATATTGGCTACGGTTGCAATCCAGACTGCTCTAAATTCGTTTTTAGGATATATTATTTTACTTTGTGCAATGCTATTTCCAAGAGAAAATAGTGTAAATAAAAAAGCAAAAGTAAAGGACTTGTAATTCATCATTATGGGGTTCATTTTATAAAATACAAAAATAGACTTTTTAGAACAGTTGTTGTGCTAAAAAAGGCATAAAATAATTTTATTCTGGAAAAGAAATTTTACCCATTGTTACTGATGGAATGCCTTTTTTTGAGCCAAAATTAGTAGTCCCTCCTGCTACCGTTTCGTTAGCTAATACCGCAAAAAGTATTGCTTCTTTTGCATCTCCTGAAATACCTAATTGATTGGTATTCTTAAAGGAACAAGGTAATAGTTCTTTTAGATATTCCATTAGTAGAGGGTTGTGCATTCCTCCACCCGAAACATAGACCGTAATAGTATCAGTAGTTGCTTCAGTTTGATTTATTGCAAAGAGAATAGCTTCTGCAGCCGTTTCGGCACTAAAGCGTGTAAGTGTTGCTAATACATCTTCAACAGTGAGGTGTTGCGTTTGACTTTCAGTCATTGCTCTCTGAATATAGTCTAAGTTGAAGAGTTCAGGTCCGGTAGTTTTAGGAAATGATCCTTTGAAAAAGGGATTGTTTTTAAGGGATTGTAACAAATCAGGATTAACCTTTCCTTTTCGAGCTATTTGAGCATCTTTGTCGTAACTCATTTCAGGATAATGCAATTTTACAAACGCATCAATTAGGGTGTTTCCTGTACCTGTATCAGTAACAAAAATGTGTTCTGGGTTTTGATTTTTTGGCAAAAAAGTAAAGTTTCCAATACCGCCTATGTTCAGCATGATTCTGTTTTCTTTTTCACTTCCAAAAATAAAATAGTCCCCATATACCGCCAAAGGAGCACCTTCGCCTCCTGCAGCAACGTGTTTTTGTCTAAAATCAGATACTGTAATAATTCCAGTGCGAACCGCAATATGATCTCCGTCTCCAATTTGCAAAGTGGCATTGGGAAATTGTGCTTGTTGGTGCAATATTTTGGGAGCGTGCATTACCGTTTGTCCATGAGAAGCTATTAAATCAACATCATCAGGAGCAACTTTCCATTCTTGCAAGCAATCTAAAACGAGAGTAGCGTGAAAAATTCCAATCCATTCGTTTAACAGAGCTAGATGTTGAAAATCAATTGTTTTTTTAGCAAACACTTTTCGGATTTCAGCTTTTATAGCTTCAGAATACGGAATGGTTTTGAACTCTTTTAGATGAACTACAGTGTTTTTAGATGCTCCCGAAATTTCGCATAACGCTACATCCAAACCATCCAATGAAGTCCCAGACATCAAACCAATAATAGTTCGTGTAGGTTTTTGTGCAATTCTATAAAGCGAGTCAATATTAGGATTCATTTAGAATGGATTTAAAATTGGTATTTATCGGCTGCGGTTTTACTAGTCAGTAATAATCCTGTAAAAGTGATGAGTGTATTAAGAATGATTAATTCGTTATCAAAGACATAACCACTTAAAAGACTCACTGAATTTTCGTTGATAAGAAAGGTTAGAGCAGGAGATAGTAAACAAATGAACGGTACTAAACGGTCATTGACTTTTTTAGATTTCATAAACAAACCAAAAGCGTACAAACCTAAAAGTGGACCGTAAGTGTAGGATGCAACTCTAAAAATCATTCCAACAACCGAACTATCGTTGATGGCATTAAAAACCAATATCACCAAAAACATACAAGCTGAAAAGGCAAAATGAACGATATGTCGGGTTCTAACTAAATTTTCTTTTTGACTGTTCTCCACTTTATCCATTCCTAAAAAGTCCACACAAAAAGAAGTGGTTAGTGCTGTTAAGGCCGAATCGGTTGTCGCAAAAGTGGCGGCAATTAGTCCTAACAGGAAAACAATAGCAGGAATGGTAGCCAAATGATGTAAAGCTATTTCAGGGAAAAGTAAATCAGTTCGTGGTTTATTGGTAACCAAATCTACTGGAACTGGAATGTTATTTTTGGCAGCAAAAATATAAAGTAACGCTCCTACACTCAAGAAAAATAAATTGATGATTACAAATATAGTCGTAAAGCTAAACATGTTTTTTTGTGCTTCGCCAATGTTTTTACAACTTAAGTTCTTTTGCATTAAATCTTGGTCGAGGCCTACCATAGCGATAGTAACAAACATTCCGCCAAGAATTTGTTTTACAAAATGGAATTTACTTCCGATAAAATCATCAAAGAAAAATATTTTGGAATAGTTACTATTTTTCACTTCTTCGAAAGCACCAAGAACACTTAAATCCAAACTATTGCAAATGAAATAAATGGTTAAAAATACGGAAGCAACTAAGAAAAAAGTCTGTAAAGTATCGGTAATAATAATCGTTTTTAAACCTCCTTTATAGGTGTAGGAAAAAATCAATAACAACGAAATTAATACAGTAGCTGCAAAAGGAATGTTGTAATAATCAAAAACATAACGTTGCAATACAATCACCACCAAATACAATCGGAAGGCTGATGAAATAGTCCGACTTACTAAAAATATAGAAGCGGCCGTTCGGTAACTATAAAACCCCATTCGTTGTTCGATATATCCGTAAATAGAGGTGAGGTTCATTCGATAATAGAGCGGCAAAAGTAATTTGGCCACAACAATAAATCCAATGGCATTTCCTAAGATAAACTGAAAGTACTTGAATTGTTCTCCATTAGGCGAACCTACTTCACCTGGTACTGAAATGAATGTAACTCCAGAAAGTGCGGTACCAATCATTCCGAAAGCAACTAAATACCATTTAGAGTTTTTATTGGCAGTAAAAAACACATCGTTTCCGCTATCTTTTTTACTTACTGTATGTGATATGTAAAATAACAGACTAAAATAGATACTAATAATCAGTAGAATGATACTTGGAGTCATAGTGGTTTGATTCAGATATTGAATTGTAATTGTAGACAAATATGCTAAATTATTTCTGTATTCTGAATACGATACGTTTACTTTTATTTGCTTTTAGTCATTCTTTCAATTCTCTTCTATTTAAAGCGCTAGAATTTTTATATTTGTCAGCCAAATGCTGACTATTCAGTAATTACATTCGAATCCAATGTCACAAATACTTCCTTTACAACAACTGTCAGACTCATTAGAAGGTGATCTTTTCTATGACGAATTGCATAAAGTTATATACTCTACAGATGCTTCGGTTTACCAAATTAAGCCCATTGCGGTGGCGAGACCTAAATCAGTAACTGATATCCAAACTTTGGTTCGTTTTGCGAATGAATATCAAATTCCATTAACGCCAAGAACCGCAGGAACTTCTTTAGCTGGCCAAACGGTGGGAAGCGGAATTATAGTCGATGTTTCTAAATATTTTACTCAAATCGTTTCTTTTGATAAAGAAAATAAAACGGTGACGGTTCAGCCCGGTGTGATTCGCGATGAGCTGAATTTATTTTTAAAACCGCATGGTTTGTTTTTTGGCCCCAATACTTCGACATCCAATCGTTGTATGATTGGGGGAATGGTAGGAAACAATTCTTCTGGGACTACTTCCATTCGCTATGGAGTGACACGAGATAAAATTGTGGAACTAAAAGCCATTTTGAGTGATGGTTCGGCTACAGTTTTTACATCGCTTACTTCGGTAGAGTTTGTCGAAAAAACAAAAGGAGATTCTTTGGAAAATCAGATTTACAGAACATTGTACGAAGAACTTTCCAATTCTGAAACGCAAAACGAAATTGTAAAAGAATTTCCAAAACCTGAAATTCACAGAAGGAATACAGGCTATGCCGTTGATTTATTACTAAAATCGGATTTGTTTTCAGGAACCGAATCAACGATTAATCTAGGAACCTTACTTTGTGGAAGCGAAGGGACTTTGGCATTTACAACAGAAGTTACGTTGAAAGTAGACGATTTGCCTCCTACACATAACATTATGGTGGCGGCACATTTTCATACCATCCAAGAAAGTTTAGAAGCCGTAATGATAGCGATGAAACATCATTTGTACACTTGCGAAATGATGGATGATACAATTTTGAATTGTACCAAAACCAATAGAGAACAAGCGAAAAATAGTTTCTTTATACAAGGCGATCCTAAAGCAGTGATTATGCTGGAAGTGGCTTCGGAATCTTTAGAAGAAGCTGAGCGACAAGCGGATGCTTTAATAGCCGATTTAGAAAAAAATAATTTTGGTTATGCTTTGCCAAAATTATATGGTGAAGAGATTGATAAAATTAATGATTTGCGAAAAGCAGGTTTAGGACTTCTAGGAAGTATTGTTGGTGATGATAAAGCAGCTGATTCGATTGAAGATACTGCGGTAGAATTGAGCGACTTGCCGAATTATATTGCCGAATTTGCCGCAATGATGCAAAAGTACGGACAAGAAGCAATTTATTATGCGCATGCGGGTGCAGGAGAATTGCATTTGCGACCAGTACTGAATTTAAAGAAGAAAGAAGATTTACAATTATTTAGAATCATTGCTACTGAAGTAGCTATTTTGGTTAAAAAATATAGAGGGTCGCTTAGTGGAGAACATGGGGATGGAATTGTACGTGGGGAATTTTTGCCTTATATGATTGGCGAAAGCAATTACGAATTATTGAAACGTATCAAAAAAGCATTCGACCCGAATACTATTTTCAACAAAGGACGTATTACTGATACGCCTAAAATGGATGAAAATTTGAGGGTGGAATCGGGTAGAGTAGAACCAGAAATTGCAACAATACAGGATTTCTCAGATAGTATGGGAATTTTGCGTGTAGCTGAAAAGTGTAACGGTTCTGGTGATTGTAGAAAATTACCATCGGCAGGAGGAACTTTGTGTCCGAGTTATCGTGCCACACGAAATGAAAAAGATACCACTCGTGCGCGTGCCAACGCTTTAAGACAGTATTTAACCGATACGGCTACAGAAAATAAATTTGATCACGAAGAATTATACCATGTATTTGAATTGTGTGTGAGTTGCAAAGCATGCGCTAGCGAATGTCCAAGTAATGTTGATATTGCGTCTCTAAAAGCAGAGTTTTTGTACCAATACCAAAAAGTAAATGGTTTTTCGAAGCGAAACAAAACCTTTGCCTACAATGCCAAATTAAATAATTTAGGAAGTTTAACTCCTAGATTAACCAATTGGTTTGCTAACTTATCTTTCGTTAAAAAGAAAATGGGAATTGCTCCGCAGCGAGTTGTACCACATTTAGCTCCAAAAACTTTCCGAAAATGGTTGGATAACAATTATAAACAATTAGAAGAAGGAACCTATCCAAATGGACAAGTCTTATTATTTTGTGATGAGTTTACTAATTTTTATGACGTTTCGGTAGGAGTTGATACGTATGAACTATTGACAAAATTAGGCTATCAAGTCTTGGTGGTAGATCATCAAGAAAGTGGGCGTGCTTTTATTTCTAAAGGATTCTTGGAACAAGCCAAGGCGATTGCTACTATTAATGTAGATATTTTCAAGGAATTAGTGTCGGTTGAAACCCCTTTGATAGGAATCGAACCATCGGCTATTTTGACTTTTAGAGATGAATACATTCGATTAGCAGAGGATAAAGCAGGAGCGGAACAATTAGCAAAGCATGTTTTTACCATTGAAGAATTCTTTAAAACCGAAATCACTAAAGGAGCTATTCGTTCTGAGCAATTCTCGGATGAAGCTAAAGAAATAAAAATTCACGGACATTGTCATCAAAAAGCGTTGAGTACTGTGGAAGCTACTTTTGTGATGTTGAATTTACCCAAAAATAATACTGTTACTATTTATAACTCGGGTTGTTGCGGAATGGCGGGATCTTTTGGCTATGAAAAAGAACACTACGAAATTAGTATGCAAATGGGTGAAGATACCTTGTTTCCAAAAATTAGAGCAACGAATGATTCTGTTGCTATTGCAGCGGCAGGAACAAGTTGCCGTCATCAAATATTTGATGGAACGAGTAGAGAAGCGCAACATCCTGTTACAATTTTAAAATCTTGTTTAAAATAATTGATTTTATTTAAAATGAAATTTTAAGTTTGCATTACAATAAAAGAGACTTTAATTCACTATCTGAATACAAATTATACTATGGCATTAAAGGGTTTGTTTAGAAAAAAGACGGTTCATGATATTATGAAACAAGTCGAGCAAAATGAAAGTGACGGACATAATGCTTTAGGCAAACATTTAACCGCAAGAGATTTGACTGCGTTTGGTATTGCCGCTATTGTGGGAGCCGGTATTTTTAGTACTATTGGTAAAGCCAGTGCTGATGGCGGTCCTGCAGTAATTTTCCTTTTTTTATTCACAGCTTTGGCTTGTAGTTTTGCAGCTTTTGCGTATGCAGAATTTGCTTCTATGGTACCCGTTTCGGGATCGGCATATACGTATTCGTATGTGGCTTTCGGCGAAATTATTGCTTGGATTATAGGTTGGGCTTTGATTATGGAATATGCCGTTGGGAATATTACAGTAGCCATTTCGTGGAGTGATTATTTTACAGGACTACTTCGAACTGCTAATATTGAATTACCGCAATGGATTCAGATGGACTATTTGTCGGCATCCAATGGATTCAAAGATGCAACCGCATTAATGCAAGGTGGGAAATCATTTGATAATTTAAGTGCTAATTTACAGGATGCCTATACTGCTTGGACCTCTAGTCCAGTAATTGGAGGTTTTCATTTTGTAGCGGATATCCCAGCCATGTTGATTATCATTGTGATTACTGCATTGGTGTACAGAGGGATGAAAGAATCTCGTAATGCAGGTAATTTAATGGTAATCGTTAAATTGTTTATCATTCTGTTGGTGATTGCGGTTGGGGCTTTTTATGTAGATACCACACATTGGAGTCCGTTTGCTCCTAATGGAGTAAGTGGTGTTTTAAAAGGGGTTTCGGCAGTGTTTTTTGCTTATATTGGTTTTGATGCTATTTCAACTACTGCTGAAGAATGCAAAGACCCCCAACGAGATTTGCCACGTGGAATGATGTGGGCTATTATCATTTGTACCATTTTGTATGTTGTTATTGCTCTTGTTTTAACAGGAATGTTGAGTTATAACGAATTGAATGTAGGAGATCCATTGGCTTTTGTGTTTGAAAAGTTAGATTTAAAATGGATGTCGGGAATTATAGCAGTAAGTGCGGTTATTGCTATGGCAAGTGTGTTGTTAGTTTTCCAGATGGGACAACCTCGTATTTGGATGAGTATGAGTAGAGACGGTTTATTACCTAAAAAATTCTCTAGAGTGCATCCCAAGTTCAAAACACCATCGTATGCCACTATAGTGACTGGTTTTGTTGTAGGAATTCCTGCTTTGTTTATGAATTTGACTATGGTAACGGATTTATGTAGTATTGGAACCTTATTTGCATTTGTATTGGTATGTGCAGGGGTTTTAGTGTTACAAAACAAGAAAGATATCCCGAGAGGGAAATTTAAAACACCCTACATCAATGCGAAATACATCTTTCCTATAGCATTAGTGTTGGGCTTGTTTTTTGCGTTTGCATACAACAATAAGGCTACTATGGGATTCGTTACTAATGAAACTCAAGTAAATTCCCCTTCAGCAATTATAACCGCCTTGGATAAAGAAGAAACTAGTGAAGTCTATGCGTATTTATCTTCTTTGGAGTCGAAATCAGCTACACGAGATGTAGAAGAATTATTAAGTCAGTACCAAGATGATGAGGTTAGCTATGCCGCAATTGTGTCTCGTTTGCCAATTTCGGACGACATTAAATACGAAAGCGGTTTTGATTTGTTCAAACACAAAATCCCGATGTGGATTTTTGTCATTACTTTAGTTGGTTTGGCGGTTTGGGCATTTAAAGAAAATTTATCCTTAATTCCATTATTAGGATTAATCTCTTGCTTGTATATGATGGCTGAATTGAGTGTTTGGAATTGGATTTATTTCACGGTTTGGTTACTTTTAGGATTGGTAATTTATTTTGGCTTTAGCCAAAAAAACAGTAAATTAAATTCAAAGAAAGAGTAATGTTTTCATTAAAATAGTATTGAAAAGGTTCTGAATAGTATTCGGAACCTTTTTATTTTAAGAATAATTCGGCTCAAAAACACAAAAGAGCTACAATTCGTAACAAAAAACCTTAAACTTTGAACTTTAAACAAAACTTAATTTCTTAAGTTTGCATCACTAAAAAAATAAATACTATTACTATGAGTTCATTTGACGTAGTCATTATAGGTTCTGGTCCTGGCGGATATGTATCAGCTATTCGTTGCGCACAATTGGGTTTTAAAACAGCCATTATTGAAAAATACTCCACTTTAGGGGGTACTTGCTTGAATGTAGGTTGTATTCCTTCGAAAGCATTATTGTCTTCTTCACATCATTATGCAGAAATTGCTCATTTCGCTGAACACGGAATTGAACTTTCTGGTGATGTAAAAGTGAATTTAGAGAAAATGATTGCTCGTAAACAAGCGGTGGTAGATCAAACTTCGGGAGGAATCAACTATTTGATGGACAAAAACAAAGTAACTGTTTTTAATGGTTTAGGTTCGTTTGTAGATGCTACACATGTAGCAATCGCTAAAGCGGATGGCACTTCAGAAACTATTGAAGGTAAAAACATCATTATTGCTACAGGTTCAAAACCATCTTCTTTGCCATTTATCAAAATTGATAAGGAAAGAATCATCACGTCTACTGAAGCCTTGGCTTTGAAAGAAGTACCCAAACACTTAGTTATTATTGGTGGTGGTGTTATTGGAATTGAATTAGGGCAAGTATATCTTCGTTTAGGAGCACAAGTTTCTGTAGTGGAATTCATGGACCGAATTATTCCTGGAATGGATAGTTCATTGTCTAAGGAATTGACAAAAGTCTTGAAAAAACAAGGGATGAAATTCTATACGTCTCACAAAGTTCAATCAGTAGAAAGAGCAGGAGATGTTGTGACTGTGAAGGCTGAAAATGCAAAAGGAGAAATCATCACTTTAGAAGGAGATTATTCATTAGTTTCAGTAGGGCGTCGTCCTTACACTGACGGATTGAATGCAGATAAAGCAGGAGTGAAGATTACAGATAGAGGTCAAGTAGAAGTAAACGATCATTTGCAAACTTCAGTTCCAAATATCTATGCTATTGGAGATGTAGTTCGTGGTGCCATGCTAGCTCACAAAGCCGAAGAAGAAGGAACTATGGTCGCTGAAATTATTGCTGGTCAAAAACCACATATTGATTACAATTTGATTCCAGGAGTGGTGTACACTTGGCCAGAAGTAGCTGCTGTTGGACAAACCGAAGAACAATTGAAAGCTTCTGGTGTAGAATTTAAATCAGGAAGTTTCCCGTTCAAAGCATTAGGTCGTGCTAGAGCAAGTGGAGATTTAGACGGATTTGTGAAAATATTAGCGGATGCTAAAACCGATGAGGTTTTAGGAGTTCACATGATTGGTGCTAGAACAGCCGATTTAATTGCAGAAGCGGTTACCGCTATGGAATTTAGAGCTTCTGCTGAAGATATTTCAAGAATGTCTCACGCACATCCAACATTTGCAGAGGCTATCAAAGAAGCCGCTTTGGCTGCAACTGATAATAGAGCATTGCACGTTTAATACTGTAAAGTTGAAATAAAAAAGCCCGTTCAAGTGAACGGGCTTTTTTATTTATATTAAACTGTAAATACAGATTTGTAATTCTTCCAATGGCGATAAATCAAAAAGATATTTCCTGCAAATAGTGCAATGGCAATAGGTAATCCTTCAGGTGCCATAAAATAGTTGATGAATAAAATATTCAACGTAATTGGTAAAATTAAAATGTTAGCCAAAGTTACATATCGACCTGATACATAAGACAAGCCACACAATAGCTCAATGCTTTTTGCTAAAGGCATCAAATATACAGAAGCAATTAGTCCCACATTAAAAGCCTTAAAATTCCCCGTAACTTCAGGTTCAGGCATGAGATGGAAAAAATAACTAATAGAGGCAAAAAGGAGCAAAAGTCCAATTAGAGTTCGGATAATAATAGTTGCAATTTTCATAATAATTTGGTTTTAAGGTTAGTATTTCAAAATTACTCATTTTATGAATATGATAATCAACTACAAATAAATAATTTGATTAGCCACTTTCTCGCTTGTTTTTCCGTTTATAAGAATGAATTTTGTTGTATTTTTGGCAACCTAAAAAGAGATATATTGAGAACTGAAATTCATAAAACGATAGCAAATCCGATGGCTTTTAAAAAGCAATTATTGGATTGGTCACAGCAATTTCGCGAAGTTGTTTTTATGGATAGTAATGATTATCCGCAAGAGTTTTCAAGCTTTGATGCGCTACTAGCGGTAGATGCATTTACATTGATTCAAACTGATTATCACAATGCGTTTGAGGATTTACAACAATACCAACAAACTACCAAAGATTGGTTGTTTGGTTACTTATCTTATGATCTTAAAAACGATAGTGAACATTTGCAATCTGCTAATTTTGATGGATTAGCATTTCCGGATTTATTCTTTTTTCAACCTAAGAAATTGTTTTTGCTGAAAGGAAATCAACTCACGATTCAATACCTGAATTTATGTGATGATGAGGTGGAAACGGATTTTGATGAAATTACGAATAGGGATAGTGTCGATTTTTCAGAGAGCGAAAGTATAACAGTTCAAGCCCGTATTTCAAAAGAAAGTTATATTGAAAAGGTAAATGTACTTTTAGAACATTTACATCGTGGCGATGTATACGAAGCTAATTTTTGTATGGAATTTTATGCTGAGAATACTACAATTAATCCACTTGAAAAATTTAAAAGACTGAATGATATTTCTCAAACTCCTTTTGCTGTTTTTTTTAAGAATAACAAACAGTTTTTACTTTCTGCCACACCTGAAAGGTATTTGAGAAAAGAAGGTGAGAATTTAATTTCGCAACCGATTAAAGGAACGGCAAAACGTTTTTTAGACCCAAAAGAAGATGAAAAAGCAAAAGCAAATTTAGTTTCTGATCCAAAAGAACGTGCCGAAAATATTATGATTACGGATTTAGTTCGGAATGATTTATCCCGAACCGCTCAAAAAGGAACGGTAAAAGTTCAGGAGTTGTGTGGGATCTATTCATTTCAACAAGTACATCAAATGATTTCTACAATCACCTCAAAATTAGACAGTAAGTGTTCGTTAGTTGATGTTTTAAAGTTGACTTTTCCTATGGGAAGTATGACGGGTGCACCTAAGATTTCGGTAATGAAAATTATTGAAGAATTGGAAGAAACTAAAAGAGGATTGTATAGCGGTGCTATTGGTTATATTAGTCCGAATGGCGATTTTGATTTCAATGTAGTGATTCGAAGTATTTTGTACAACCAAGAAAAAAAATACGTTTCCTTTTCAGTAGGAAGTGCTATTACGTCATTATCCAATCCAGAAAAAGAATACGAAGAATGTTTGCTTAAAGCCAAAGCGATGCACGAAGTATTGTGCTAAATTGCTATGAATTAATTACTTTTGAGCATGTTGAAACAATTCCAAAATCATTTATCCAGCTATTTTCCTTTTTTAAAAGGTAAAAAACTCTTGCTTGCTGTTAGCGGGGGATTGGATAGTATGGTTTTACTACACTTTTTTCAGCAATTGGAATATGAAATTGTGGTGTTGCATTGCAACTTTCAGTTGCGTGGTGTGGAAAGTTTTGGTGATCAACAATTTATTCAAGAATATACAAGCCAAAATGGGATTCCGTTCTCGTATACGCAATTTGATACCGAAGCTTTTGCCAAAGATTATAAATTATCTACCCAACTAGCTGCACGTGAGTTGCGTTACAGTTGGTTTTATGAACAACTCGAAATTCAAGAAGGGGATTACATCCTAACGGCACATCACGCCGATGATAATTTAGAAACCTTTTTAATCAATCTTTCGAGAGGAACTGGTTTGGATGGGTTAACTGGAATCCCTGCTCAAAACGATACAATCATAAGACCGTTATTGCTTTTTACCAGACAAGAGATTGAAAAGTATGCTGCCGAAAATAAGTTGTCTTGGCGTGAAGATAGTAGCAATGCTTCGGATAAATACTTGCGAAATAAAATTCGCCATCATTTGATTCCTGTTTTAAAAGAGTTGAATCCTAATTTCATGAGCTCTTTTGAAAATACACAGGCGTATTTGCAAGAATCTCAAGGATTAGTAGATGATGCTGCTATTATGGTTTACCAACAAGTAGCAAAAGAAAAAGATGGTGACATTTATTTTGATATCAATCAACTTTTAAAACTGCCTAATTATACTTCGTATTTGTACCAATGGCTGACAGAATTTGGTTTTACTGCATGGGAAGATATTTATGATTTGGTAACCAATCAGTCGGGTAAACACGTTTTTGCACCTCAGTTTAGACTAATAAAAGATCGAGATTATTTGATTTTAAGTCCTCTAAAATTAGCAACAGATAAGCAAGAGTTCTTAATTGAATCGATTGAATCGAAAGTTAATTTTCCCTTAAATATGCTGTTTTCCAATGTAACTGAGATAAGTGCTACATCAAATTCAGCTATATTTGTTGACCAAGATAAATTACAATTTCCACTGGTTTTGCGTCGTTGGAACGAGGGTGATGTTTTTCAACCGTTTGGAATGGGAGGGAAGTCAAAAAAAGTGAGTAAATTATTCAAAGATGAAAAGTTGTCCTTGATTGAGAAAGAAAATGTTTGGCTTTTGTGTTCTGAAAGTCAAGTAGTTTGGGTTGTTGGAATCCGACAAGACGAACGATTTAAAATAGATTCAAAAACAAAAAAAATACTAAAAATAGCAATCAAATAATGAAAAAAATAGTTGTTTTATTAGTGATGGCATTGGCTTTCGCCAAAGGAAATGCACAGCTGTTGAATCCAGTAAAATGGACTACTCAAATTGAGAAAAAATCAGAGGGAAACTATGTGCTTACTTTTAATGGAGTGATTGATACTGGTTGGCATTTGTATTCGCAATTCACGGCTGAAGGAGGTTCGCTGCCGTTGGAAGTGCTTTTTAAAAATCAAAAAGGCAATTTTGAATTGATTGGCAAAACAAAAGAAAGCAAAACGAAAACGGCTTACAATGATATATTTGAAGTCAACGAAACTTTTTTTGAGAAAAAAGCGCAATTGACACAAGAGATTCATTTGATAAATCCGAAACTCGCAAAAGTAGAAGTGAGTTTGAATTATCAGGTGTGTAAAGACGCTTGCATCAATTTAGAAAAGAATTTTACATTCGTAATTCCTTCTCAATCAAAAGAGGTTGAAAATGTTGTGTCAGTTCAGGATTCAGCAAAAACAACAGCGGTTGTTGCGCCAGCTGAAGTTGTAAACGAGGAAAATTCAACAACTGTTCAATCTACTGCAACGACACCAGTAACAGAACCAGAAAAAGGATTGCTTTCCATTTTTATTATTGCATTTTTCTCTGGATTCGCAGCTTTATTAACTCCTTGTGTGTTTCCAATGATTCCAATGACGGTCAGTTTTTTTACAAAACAGAGTAAGTCAAAGGGAGCTGGTGTTCGAAATGCTATTTTTTATGGGGTTTCCATTATTGTGATTTATGTATTGTTAGGGGTTTTAGTGACCTGGTTGTTTGGTGCAGATGCTTTGAATGCCCTTTCTACGAATGTCTGGTTCAATTTGTTTTTCTTTATTTTATTGGTAGTTTTTGCAGCCTCATTCTTAGGAGCTTTTGAAATTATGTTGCCTAATTCTTGGGCAAACAAAGTCGATAGTCAAGCTGATAGAGGAGGGATAATTGGAATTTTGTTCATGGCATTGGCATTGGCAATCGTTTCTTTTTCATGTACGGGGCCTATTGTAGGGACGTTATTAGTACAAGCCGCTTCTAAGGGTGGTATTGCCCCAATTGTTGGAATGTTAGGTTTTTCATTAGCCTTAGCCTTACCGTTTATGTTGTTTGCACTATTTCCAGGCTGGTTAAATTCGTTACCAAAATCAGGTGGCTGGTTGAATACTGTAAAAGTAGTATTGGGATTTTTAGAATTGGCTTTAGCCTTTAAATTTTTATCCAATGCCGATTTGGTTTTACAATTGCATTTATTAGAAAGAGAAGTGTTTTTGGCAATTTGGATTGCTATTTTTGGAACCTTAGCCTTGTATTTATTTGGAAAAATTACATTGCCACACGATAGCCCGATGACACATATTTCTGTTGGAAGATTGTCTTTCGGTCTGGTTGTGCTGTCTTTTACGGTGTATATGATTCCGGGATTGTGGGGAGCGCCTTTACAGTTAATCAATGCTTTTCCACCACCAATGGAATATAGTGAAAGTCCCTTGGGAATAGGGGTAAGTTCGGGTACAACCAATTCTTCGGCTTTACCAGAAGGTGCTAAATTAGGTCCGCATCAAATTGTAGTTTTTGATGATTATGACAAAGGATTAGCTTATGCGAAAACAGTGAATAAACCTATTATGTTGGATTTTACGGGGCATGCGTGTGTCAATTGCCGTAAAATGGAAAATAATGTTTGGTCTGATGAACGTATTTTGACGATTTTAAAAAATCAAGTAGTTGTGATTTCTTTGTATGTCGATGATAAAAGAGAGTTACCTAAAAGTGAACAGTTAATTTCTAAAGCTACAGGAGCAAGTATTGAAACTATTGGGGATAAATGGACCGACTTTATGATTTCGAAATACAAAACGAATACACAGCCTTTGTATGTGTTGACTGATTTAGAAGGAACTAGTTTGAATTCAAAACAGCCTACTATTAGTTTTGTTGGTATAGAAGAATATGAATCGTGGTTAAAAGAAGGTCTTTCTAACTTCAAGAAATAATCAATGAATCACAAATAGATAAACCGCAAGTTGTATAATTTGCGGTTATTTTTTTGCATAAAAAAAAACACCCTAAAAATTTATAGGGTGTTTTAAAAAAAAATATCAAGTGGAGTAGCTACTATAAGAACTCTCCGTGTTGAGTAATATCTAATCCTAATTCTTCTTTGTCTTCACTTACTCTTAAAGGAGTAATTTTGTTTACAATAAAGAATAAAGCATAAGAAGCAGAGAAAGCAAAGATAGAAACTAATACAAGTGCTTTTAATTGGATTAAAAACAAAGTAGCATCTCCAAAGATTAATCCTTGGTTGTCACCAACAATTGGGTTAATTGCTTTTGAGGCAAATACACCTGTTAATAACATACCTACCATACCACCAACACCGTGACAAGCAAATACATCTAAAGCGTCGTCAATTTTTCCTTTAGGGAATTTCATTACCATAAAGTTACTAACGATACTAGCAATGATTCCAATAGTGATTGCGTGAGGAATACTTACAAATCCTGCTGCAGGAGTAATAGCAACTAAGCCAACAACTGCACCAATACAAGCACCCATTGCAGATAATTTATGACCTAAAATTTTATCTAAGAATACCCAAGCCATTGCAGCAGCGGCAGCGGCAACTGTAGTAGTACCTAATGCTTGAGCAGCAAGTCCGTTAGCTCCTACAGCAGATCCTGCGTTGAAACCGAACCAACCGAACCATAATAAACCAGTTCCTAACAATACATAAGTAATACGTGCAGGGTTTACTTTTTGAACTTTTCTTTTTCCTAAGAAGATGGCACCAGCTAAAGCAGCCCAACCAGCACTCATGTGTACTACAGTTCCACCGGCAAAGTCAAGAACTCCCATTTTGAAGAATAATCCATCAGGATGCCAAGTCATGTGGCACAATGGTGCATAGATAACTAATATAAATAACACCATGAATAACAAGTAGGCCCAGAAGCGAATACGCTCTGCAAATGCCCCTGTAATTAATGCGGGTGTGATAATAGCAAATTTAGCTTGAAAGAAAGCAAACAAAAGCAATGGAATAGTTGGGGCTAATTCCCATGCGGTATTAGCACTTACTCCGTTAAAAAGCATATTTGAAGTAGGATCTCCAATGATTCCTCCTATAGAGGGTCCAAAACATAATCCAAATCCAACTAATACCCATAATACAGTTACGATTACCATAGCCATGAAACTTTGTAACATAGTACTAATTACATTTTTCTTTCCTACCATACCTCCGTAGAAAAATCCTAATGCAGGAGTCATAATCAATACTAGAGCAGAAGCTACAATCATCCAAGCGGTGTCTCCAGTATCTAATTTTAATTGAACAATGTGAGCTCCTAGTTTTGCCGATTCAACAACAAAATAATTTGAGAAAAAAGTAAATCCCAAAACTGTGATTAGAATCACACTTAAAATAATTTTACGCATAATGTTTAATTTTAAATTTTTGATAAAAGTATAAAAATATCACATTCACCTATAAAAAAACAGGGGGTGATTGTGAATTTTTATTAAATATTTAAATTACACCTATAATTTTTTAGGGTTTAATGTAATTTTATACAGTTATTTTGAATTTGATAATCGTATTTTTCATGTTTATAAGGAAATAAGTAGTTTTCTCTACGGTTTTGTAATTTAAAAAGGCCAATTACAACTAGTAATTGGCCTTTTGGATTTATTAAAATAATCAAAGAAGATTATTTTTGGTTGAATTTGGTTTTATACCGATCATTTAATTTTGTTTGATGTGTTTCTAAACTAATTGATCTCCCTTGAATGAAAGCAGTTGTAAGTTTATTAGTTCTCATATCCAAAGCATCTCCTTCAGAAATAAATAGTGTAGCATCTTTTCCAACTTCTAAAGTACCACAAAAAGTATCAATACCTAATATTTTAGCGGTATTTGATGTAATCAATTGTAGAGCCTGTTCTTTGTCTAAGCCGTAGGCTGCACAAGTACCGGCAAGAAAGGGTAAATTTCTTGTAGCCATTCTTTCATGTGCGCCACTATTTTCTAACCCAACTACAACTCCCTGGTCAGTAAGTAACTTAGCTATTTTAAAAGGGAGATTAACATCATCGTCGTCGTTTTCAGGCATTTCATGAACGCGCTTTAACAAAACTCCAATTTGATTTTCTTTAAGATACGATCCAATTTTATACGATTCATAACCACCAACGATTGCAATCTTCTCAATCCCGTTGCTTTTTGCCAATTGAATAGCATCTATCATCTGTTTTTCTTCATTGGCATGAATAAACAAAGTCTGTTCTCCAGTAAATAGTCCTTTAGTAGCTTCAAATATTAAATTTCGCTCTTTAGCAGAAGTAGTATTGTACACTTTTGCATTAGTGAAAAAAGTATTTATTTCTTGGATTTGGTTTGTGTATTCTTTATTGGCTTCAATGGTTCCAGGTTCGAACCAAGAGCCACTTCGTTTAAAACTAGAAGGGAATTCCATATGAATACCATCATTTTCTTTTACAACAGCATCACTCCAATGCCATGCATCTAACTGTACTATTGATGAAGTTCCAGATAGTATTCCTCCTCTAGGAGTGATTTGAGCCATTAAAACTCCGTTTGGTCTTACCGTTTCAATAACTTTTGAATCAGCTGTATAAGCAATCAAACTTCTAACATGCGGATTATAGGTTCCTATTTCAGATTCGTCGTCAGACGATTTTACAGCATCAATTTCAACTAGTCCAAGAGTAGAGTTAGGCGCAATAAATCCAGGATAGACTTCTTTGCCTTTGGCATCAATTACGGTTTCGTAGTTTGAAACGACAATATTCTTATCATTGGATACCAAATCAATTTTTCCGTTTTTAAAACCAATAGCACTATTGTCTAAAACGGTTCCGTTTCCAATATGTGCTTTTGCATTAATAATCAATACCGATTTTTGTTGTTTTGGCGCAGGAGTTTGTTGTGCTATACTAACAAATGATATGCTGAATGCCAGTGTTAAGTAAATTATTTTTTTATGTATCATAATTGTAATAATTAATTAAATGAATAAAAGAATCTAAATTAGTATTCCATTGTGTCACAATGGTACTCTGTTCGTTCTGTTTTTTTAGGTTCTTGTGTAATCATTCCTTTGTTTTTCTCTTCTAATAATTGACCAATTAAAACACTTCTTTCTTTGGCAATCGCTTTTCGTTGTTCATCATCTCTTTGTGAATCAAAGTAAATAACACCTTCTATAATTGTTTTTTCAGCTTTGGCATAAATAGATAAAGGATTGGTATTCCAAAGTACTACATCGGCATCTTTACCAATTTTAATACTTCCTACTTTGTCATCGATATGCAATAGTTTTGCAGGATTTAATGTGACAAATTTCCAAGCTTCTTCTTCAGAGATATTACCATATTTTACTGCTTTAGCAGCTTCTTGATTCAATCGTCTTGACATTTCGGCATCGTCTGAATTATAGGCTACAACAATACCTTTATTATGCATAATAGGTCCATTGAACGGGATAGCGTCATTTACTTCAAATTTATATGCCCACCAATCAGAGAATGTAGAAGCACCTACACTGTGTTCTTTCATTTTATCAGCTACTTTGTATCCTTCTAAAATATGGGTAAAAGTGTTTACTCTAAAATTAAATTTTTCGGCTACATTCATTAGCATTAAAATTTCAGATTGTACATAAGAGTGACAAGTGATAAAACGTTCTTTATTTAATATTTCGGCTAAAGTTTGTAATTCTAGGTCTACTCTTGGTGCTTTTCCTTTTTTAGAACTGTTGTAATTTTTCCAAGCCAAATCGTATTCTTTTGCGCGTTGGAAGTAATCGGTAAAAACTTGTTCGACACCCATTCTAGTTTGTGGGAAGCGGGTAGGATTTATATTTCCCCAATTGGATTGTTTTACATTTTCTCCCAAAGCAAATTTGATGAATTTTGGTTGGTTTTTGTATAACATTTCTTCTGGCGAAAGTCCCCATTTCCATTTCACAATAGCCGAACGTCCTCCGATAGGATTTGCAGAGCCGTGTAGCAATTGAGAAATAGTTACTCCACCAGCCAAATCTCTATAGATATTTGGGTCTTCTGAATTAACTACATCTTGTATCGTTACTTCGGCACTTGAATTGTGTCCTCCTTCGTTAACACCTTTAGAAATAGCAATATGTGAATGTTCGTCAATAATACCACTTGTAAGGTGTTTTCCTTTTGCATCAATAATAGTTGCTTTCGAGTCAGAAATATTTTTTCCTATAGCAGCTATTTTACCATCTTTAATTAATACATCTGTATTTTCTAAAACACCTTCCTTTTCATTGGTCCAGATAGTAGCATTTTTGAATAGTAAATTTTGAGATGATAATTTTTGTTCGTTACCAAAAGCTACATTTGGGAAAGTGACAGGTTGAACTGGATTTAATTTTTCTTCTTTTTTATCTTCTGGATCAGCTTTGAATTCGGATGTTTTAGTTGCTGTCCAGCTCACTTCTTTTCCATCTTTAATAATAGCTTTTCCTCCTAAATTCGGTGTTGTTCCTATATAAGTACTTAGTCTAGTAAAATTAGTTTTTAATGAATCGGCCGGTTTAATAATAGCGGTCAACCATTGATTAGCAATTGTGATTTTAGAATTTAATTTTTTATTGTCAGCAGTTGTAATTTCTGACTTTGGACTCGTCATTTCGCCATTAATCTTCCATTTAAAGGGTTCATTATTAATGACCAAATCGTAATTGCCACGAATGTCTTTTATAGTCATATCATTAACCACAAAGCGACTTCCTTGTACCCAGTTTTCGTATATAACTGTTTTTTTGTCAAAATAATCACCAGAAGTGATGATAAAATTGGCGTAGCTACCGGTATTTAATGTTCCAATTTCATTGCTTTTACCAATAATTGAAGCAGGAATTGTTGTCATTGCTTCTAAAGCTTTCGTGGCATCAAAACCATATTGAACTGCTTTTAATAAATTGGTTCTGAAATTCTCTGTTTTCTTTAAATTATCGGTTGTTAAAGCAAATACGATTCCGTTATCAGCTAATACCTTTAAGTTGGTAGGAGCTTGGTTCCAGAAACGAAAATCTTTTAATTCCATTTGATTTGCCTGAATTGGATCAGATACATCATACGCTTCAGGGAAGTTAATAGGAATGATAAATTTAGCATTCGTTTTTTTGATTTCGTCTATTCGTTCAAATTCATTTCCGCTTCCTTTTAGAATATAGTTGATGCCAAATTCTTTTGCAATTTTTGAAGCACGTAAACTATTTAGCTTGTCTTCAGAGGCAAATAACTGAACTAAATTTTGATTCTCAATTAAAGCTTCAAGAGAAATGTCTTTAGTTTCTGAATTTCTTTTTTTGTACCAATCCATATCCAAATACATTTGACGAATTAATGCCATCATTCCCATCAATGAACTCGGATAAGATTGTGAGGTTAGTGCACTTCGAGTAAATCCAAAATGATTTGTAATTTTGTCAGTCAATAAACGTTTACTATTGTCAAAATTGTTTAATGCGATTAAGGTTCCTGTACCTCTTGCAATACCATCTTGAACGTGTGTACCTACAACACCAAAACCAGATTTTAGAAATTCTTCGGCTTTTGACGTGTCGTATTTGTAATTTTCAAAAGCATTCACTTCAGATCGAATATTTTCATTCCAATAGTACCCTGCTCGTTTTGTATCATACAATTGGCCTCTTGACATTGGAGAAGTGCTTTTAGGCTTTTCGATACCAAAGCTTGTGTATAGATCAATAAATGAAGGATAAATTGTTTTCCCATCCAAATTAACCACAATCGTGTTTTTAGGAATAGGAATTGTTGTACCAGCACTAATTACTTTACCATTCTGAATCAAAAGAGTTCCTTTGTTGATTATTTGAGTGGGGGTAACATAGATTTTCGCATTGGTAAATGCCGTAAAATTTTGATTTCTGTTTTGAACACTCTCATTATTAGGGAAATAATTTTGTGAAAATGTTTTGTTTGTTACTAATAACAAAAAGAGAAAAAGGAATATTTTTTTCATAACAAATTTTTAAATATTGGTTAAATGTAATAATAATTAGAATTAATTCAGTTTCATATTTAATTTTAACATTCGTTTGAGCTACTTATTAAATATTTATTTTTAAATTATAAGTAATTTTTAAAACATAAGTTATTTTTTTGTCAGTTGTATTTGGTTTTTATCTATTTTTAGAAAAAGATTAAATTTATATGTTGACAAAAGTTTTTGGAAGTGCTGTTTTTGGAGTTGAAGCAACCACAATTACAGTAGAAGTAAATATAGATAAGGGAATTGGTTACCATTTGGTAGGCTTACCTGATAATGCTATTAAAGAAAGTAGTTATCGAATTGCTGCTGCATTGAAAAACAATGGCTATACTTTACCCGGAAAAAAAATAACCATTAATATGGCTCCTGCTGATTTGCGCAAAGAGGGTTCGGCCTATGATCTGACTTTAGCTATCGGAATTCTAATTGCTTCTTCTCAAATTAAGGGTGACGCAATTGAACGTTATATTATTATGGGAGAGTTGTCTTTGGATGGAAGTTTGCAACCTATTCGGGGAGCATTGCCTATAGCAATAAAAGCCAAAGAAGAAGGGTTTAAAGGATTCTTTTTGCCAAATAAAAATGCAAAAGAAGCAGCGATTGTATCTGATTTAGAAGTATATGGAGTGGAAAATCTTCAAGAAGTAATTGATTTTTTTGAAGGAAAAGGTACTATAGAACCTACTACAATTGACACAAGAGCCGAATTTTATAAAACATTGGATTTTCCCGAGTTTGATTTCTCAGATGTCAAAGGTCAGGAAAGCATTAAGCGTTGTATGGAAATCGCCGCTGCAGGTGGACATAATATCATTTTAATTGGACCACCAGGCGCTGGAAAGACGATGTTAGCTAAGCGGTTACCTAGTATTTTACCACCGATGACTTTGCGAGAAGCTTTAGAAACAACCAAGATACATAGCGTAGCTGGAAAATTAAAAGAAGTAGGGTTAATGAATCAACGCCCGTTTCGTAGTCCACATCACACTATTTCAAACGTAGCATTAGTAGGCGGGGGGAGTTATCCGCAGCCAGGAGAGATTTCGATGGCACACAATGGGGTACTTTTTTTAGATGAATTACCACAGTTCAAGCGCGATGTGCTTGAAGTAATGCGCCAACCTTTGGAAGATAGAGAAGTGACTATTTCACGAGCTAAATTCACGGTTACCTATCCATCTTCATTTATGTTAGTAGCGAGTATGAACCCAAGTCCGAGTGGTTTTTTTAATGATCCTGATGCTCCTCAAACTTCTTCTCCACACGAAATGCAACGGTATATGAATAAAATTTCAGGCCCTTTGTTAGATCGAATTGACATTCATATTGAAGTAACACCCGTTCCATTTGATAAATTATCAGACGACAGAAAAGCAGAAAGTAGCGTCGAAATTCGGAAAAGAGTAACTCATGCCCGAGAAATACAGTCATCTCGTTTTGAATTGATGCCAACAATTCATTACAATGCTCAAATGAGTACCAAACACATTAGAGAATTTTGTGCTTTGGACGAACCTTCTAAAGATTTATTGAAAAACGCGATGGAACGATTGAATCTTTCCGCTCGAGCGTATGACCGAATTTTGAAAGTAGCCCGAACAATTGCTGATTTAGCAGCTACTGAAAAAGTAGCATCCCATCATATTGCCGAAGCCATACAATACCGAAGTTTAGATAGAGACGGTTGGCTAGGTTAGTTTTCGTCTGATTCTATAACAACAACTTCTTCATTTTCGACACCTATAATTACGTCATAGATAGCGTATTGCATCGATATGTTGAAAGGGATAGTAAAAAGAACACCAATACAAAAACCAATTAAACCTACTAGAGAACCTAAAAAGGCAACGAATAAAAGTAGAAAAAGAGTTAGAAATTGTGAACTAGCTAAACTAACACTTGCTTTTATCGCTGCAGTCGCTTTTTGTTTGCCAAAAATAATTAGAGGCGTACTCAAAACAGTAACAATTCCGATTGCAAAGGAAATAATTCCTCCTAATACAGGAATTTTATAGAAAGCTAATGCACTATCGATTCCAGTACTCAGAAGAGTAATCATAAAAGTAGCAACAAATAATTCTTTGAAATACGTCCATTTGTAAAAAGAGAAAAATTGACGCATTTTAAATTCCACATCTTTATCAGCAGATTCTGCCATTTTTAAAAATCCCGCACTAATTGGACTAAAAAGACTATTGATTGCTAATACAGCTATAAATTGATAACCAAGGTATTCTTGTTTTAGCATTTTAGCCTCAAATTGTTTTATTGTACTTTCATTCAAATGCTCAGCGCCTACAAAACTAATTACGCCAATAGCGGCAAGAAAAATGAAAAGAAAACCAAAAATCAAAATGGCTAATCCAGCATAAAGTGCTATTTTTTTATAGTTTTCGAAAGCTTTATTGAATACATCTTCAAATTTTAATTCGAATCCATTGGTTCTTAATTGTGTAATTTTCTGATTGACTGTTTCCATTCTTTAAATTAATTCATTTGGTATTAAACAATTGTTTTTTGGCTTACAGCCAATTTAATATTTTTTTTACTAATGCTAATTTGTCTTTGTAGGGTGCATATCGTAACGGTACATCTATCCAAGTTGCTTTTTTGACTACTCCTTTATGGTGCGAAAAAACATCAAAACTTAACTTTCCATGGTAAGCTCCAATGCCACTATTTCCAACGCCTCCAAAAGGCAATTGTTTATTAGAGAAATGAATCAAGGTATCATTAATGCAGCCTCCTCCAAAAGAATGTGTAGCAATTATGTTGTTACAGAATGATCTTCTCTCGCTGAAAATATATAATGCTAAAGGCTTTTCATATTTTGAAATAATACTATCGATTTCGCTTTCCTCTTCATAGGTCAGAATGGGTAATAATGGACCAAATATCTCATCTTGCATAATTAAACTATCAAGACTATTCTCCTCAATTAGAGTAGGAGAGATGTAATTGGTTTCACTAGTGTATTTACCTCCAAAAAGAACCTTAGTTTCGTCGATCATTTCGACTAATCGGGACCAGTTTTTAGCATTGATTATTCGAGAAAAATCAGGAGAAAGTTCAGGATTTTCGCTGTATGCTTTGGTAATCTCATCTTTTAAAAATTGGATAAAATAGGATTTACTGTTTTTATGTACCAAAATATAATCGGGAGCTATACAAGTTTGCCCAGCATTGATAAATTTCCCCCAAACGATTCGTTTGGCTGCCATTCTTAAATTAGCGGTTTCATCAACAATACAAGGATTTTTACCTCCTAATTCTAAAGTAACGGGAGTTAAGTTATTCGCAGCGGCTTTGGCAATGATTTTACCAACTGCCACACTACCTGTAAAGAAAATATAATCCCAACGTTGTTCTAGTAAACGACTTGTTATTTCAACACCACCTTGTACTACTTCCACATTATTGGTTTGGAACGTTTTACTAATGATGGTTTCGATAATTTCGGCGGTTTTAGGGGTTAACTCCGAAGGTTTTAAAACTACTTGATTTCCTGCTGCAACAGCTGCTATTACAGGACAAAGTGCCAATTGAAAAGGATAATTCCAAGGTGCAATTACTAATACTTTTCCGTAGGGTTCTTTGTAAATTATATCTGAAGAAGGAATGTTTAATACAAATGGGAAAACTCTTTTTGGCTTTGCCCAACGGGATAGATTTTTAATAGTGTATTTTAAATCAGAGATAACATAACTCGTTTCAGTAACTACCGTTTCAAAAGCAGGTTTGCTAAAATCTTCTTGTAATGCCTTTACAATTTCATTTTCATACGAAATGATATTGCTCAACAAACGGGTCAGAATTTCTTTGCGATAACCAATGTTGGTTTTGTAATTCATAATTTAAATACTACTTAAAATGCTATGCAATTTAATTTTTAAAATTGAATAAAATACCATTCATTAATTAAAATCAAATGGAATTCCAAATAACATCATCGGGAGTAGGAGCAATTATGGTTAAAGCTTCTTTGGAAACAGGGTGCGTAAAACTCAGTTTTCGAGCATGGAGATGGATTCCTCCGTCAGGATTACTTCGGTCAAAACCGTATTTTAAATCCCCTTTAATGGGAGAACCAATTGCAGACAATTGCGCTCTAATTTGGTGGTGTCTTCCTGTATGGAGTTGAATTTCTAAAGCGGTATAATTGGTTAACTCTTTAATAATTTGGTAATCCAAACTAGCCAATTTACTATCAGGAACTTCTTTTAAGTGTGCTTTAGAAGTATTATTTTTTTCATTCCTTTTGAGGTAATGAACTAATTTGTCTTGAGATTTTTTAGGTTTGTTTTTTACAACTGCCCAATAGGTTTTTTGAGTTTCTCGATTACTAAAAAGCTCGTTCATTCTGGACAATGCTTTACTCGTTCGTGCAAAAACTACGATACCCGTTGTGGGTCTATCCAAACGATGTACTACGCCTAGAAACACTTCTCCTGGTTTGTTGTATTTTTCTTTTATGTATTCTTTGACAATCTCACTCAGGGGTTTGTCTCCCGTTTTATCCCCCTGTACAATATCACCAACTCGTTTATTTACAACGATAAGGTGATTGTCTTCATGAAGTACCTGTAGGTTATCCTTATTAGAAATAATTTTTCCCAAAATAAAATAGTAATAAACAAACATTATTAATTGAACACACTAATCACTATTTACTAGTCACTAATATTGTTCATTGGCATTAGGGAAATCAGACGATTTAACATCTTCCACATATTGGCTTATAGCCGAAGTCATTCCTTCGTACAAATTCATATAGCGTCTTAAGAAACGAGGGCTGAATTCATTGTTCATTCCTAACATATCATGGATAACCAATACTTGTCCGTCAACACCTCCACCAGCACCAATTCCAATTACAGGAATAGAAATGCTTTTAGCTACTTTTTCTGCTAAATGAGCAGGGATTTTTTCTAAAACTATAGCAAAACAGCCTAGGCTTTCCAAAAGTTTTGCATCTTCCATTAATTGTTCCGCTTCTGCGTCTTCTTTCGCACGAACGGTATACGTTCCGAATTTATAAATGGATTGTGGAGTTAAACCCAAATGTCCCATAACAGGAATTCCTGCGTTTAATATTTTTTTGATGGAATCTTTAATTTCGCTTCCACCTTCTAATTTTACAGCGTGTCCACCACTTTCTTTCATAATTCGAATAGCAGAACGTAAGGCTTCTTTTGAATCCGATTGGTAACTTCCAAAAGGTAAGTCTACCACAACTAATGCACGTTCAATAGCACGAACCACTGATGAAGCATGGTATATCATTTGGTCAAGCGTAATGGGCAAAGTGGTTTCATGTCCTGCCATTACATTGGAAGCTGAATCTCCCACAAGAATTACATCTACTCCAGCAGAATCAACTATTTTTGCCATAGTATAATCATAGGCAGTAAGCATTGATATCTTTTCGCCATTGGCTTTCATTTCAATTAATGATCTGGTAGTAATTCTTTTGTAATCTTTTTTTGCGACTGACATAGTTTTATTTTAAGGCTGTAAAGGTAATAAAATGTAATTTTCTTAACTCAAAATCGCTGATTAATATTATTTGTAACAATAAGTTTATTTAAATTCGTCATATGAAAAAAATACTATTTGGGTTTTTGTTGTTCATAACAGGATCTCTCTACTCGCAAAATCAAGAAGTCAAAAATGTTATTGAAACTTTTTTTCAAGGGTTTCATGCTAAAGATTCGGTTGTAATGCAATCAGTTTGTTCAGATAAGCTGATTTTGCAATCGGTAATTTCAAATACAAAAGGAACTAAACTAATTAATGAAAGTCCGAGAGATTTTTATCATTCCATTGCAACTATTCCAGTCGCCACTCCTTTCGAAGAAAAGCTATTGGATTATACTATTCAAGTTGATGGAGCAATGGCTCATGTTTGGACACCGTATGAGTTTTACTTCAATGGTAAAATAAGCCATAAAGGGGTAAATGCTTTTACTTTATTTAAAGAAAACAACCATTGGAAGATTATTTATATCATCGATACAAGAAAAAAATAGGTTAACAATCGGCCATATTTACCGCTACTGCTAATCCTCCTTCTGAGGTTTCTTTGTATTTTGAATTCATATCCTTAGCGGTTTGCCACATCGTATCGACTACTTTATCTAAAGGCACTTTTACATTTTTTGGGTCGGTAGCCAATGCTAATTCAGCTGCATTAATTGCTTTGATAGCACCCATGGTATTTCGTTCAATACACGGAATTTGAACCAAACCTCCCACGGGATCACAGGTTAGTCCTAAATGATGTTCCATAGCAATTTCGGCCGCTATCAATACTTGGCTAGGACTTCCGCCCATTAGTTCACACAAAGCCGCAGCTGCCATAGCTGATGAAACGCCTATTTCTGCTTGGCAGCCTCCCATAGCAGCTGAGATTGTAGATCCTTTTTTGAAAATACTTCCAATCTCGCCGGCTACCATCAAAAATTGTTTGATTTCTTTTTCTCCAGCTTGATGATTTTCGATTACCAAATAATACATCAACACTGCAGGAATTACTCCAGCACTTCCATTGGTAGGAGCCGTAACAACGCGACCTAGTGAAGCATTTACTTCGTTGACAGCTAAAGCAAAACAACTCACCCATTTTAAAATTTGGCGAAATTTAACCTCTGTTTTTCGGATTTGTTCTAACCAAGTTTGAGGTGAATTATAATTGGATAATCCAATCAAATCTTGATGCATATCAAAAGCTCTTCGTCTAACATGCAATCCGCCAGGTAGTATTCCTTCGGAATGACAGCCAATGTACATGCATTCCAGCATTGTGTTCCAAATACGGAGAAGTTCATTGTGAATTTGATCTTCGGAACGCATTGATTTTTCGTTTTCAAAAACAATTTCCGAAATTGTCTTATTTTCTTGAAGAGTATACGCTAATAATTCAGTGGCTTTTTTAATTGGAAAAGGGAAAGCGCACTTTAATACCTGTTTCTTTTTGGCATTTATTCGCTCTTCTTTCACAACAAATCCTCCTCCTATAGAGTAATAATTGGCTTGGTACGATGTATTGTTATTCATTAAAGCAGTAAACCGAAGACCATTAGCATGAAAAGGAAGAAATTTTTTATTGAAAATAATTTCACTTTCAGGAAAAAAGGGGATTGACTTTTCATTTCCTAAACGGATTGACTTTTGTCTTTGAATTTGAGTAGTTATAGTTGTTATTTCATCAACTGGAATTGTTTCTGGATCTTGACCGCTCAATCCTAAAAGTATTGCTAAGTCAGTAGCATGGCCTTTGCCAGTTAATGATAATGAACCATACAAATCGACTTGAATTTTTTCGGTTGAGGCTAATAATTTTTCACTTCTAAGTTCCGATAAAAACCGTTCGGCAGCACGCCAAGGGCCTAAAGTATGCGAGCTTGATGGACCAACTCCAATTTTTAACATATCAAATACTGATATACATTCTTCCATAGAATAGTCTTTTAATTGGAATTAATAAGAAATAGCAATGATGGATTATTTATCTTTTAGTCGCAAACCAAAAGGTATCATCAACACTCCTTTTTCGTAAATGTTTAGATACAATACAACAGGTTTTTTTTGACCTTCCCATTTTAGTTCGTATACATCTAAGAAGCCAGCTCCCATATCACTTCTTTTAGTAGGGAAGGGGCAACAGCTTTCTAATTTGGTATATGTTATTTTTTCTCCTTTTGGTCCAGCCAAAGCATTCAAAAAGCGTTCTTGATTTATGTCAGACTTACTGGTTTGATAAAAAATATTAATGGGATAATCTTTGTCATATCCGTATTTTTTGTCGGTACTAAATAATTTGATGTCAAAAGTATTATTGTTATTTAATACTAAGTCAGGCGCAGTGTCATCTACATTTTTTAAAGTAGATCTTGTACTTACGCAAGAACAAAGTATAATTGAAATATTTAAAACAAATATGATTTTTTTCATAATGGGTTATATATTGAAAAACAAAATTAATTTAAAAAGTTCCAATACAAATATAAAGAGAACTTTAAACGCTTTTTAATTTGTGATAACAATTATGCTTAAATTAATTGTTTTTGTTACAGAATAGAATTGCTATTTTTACCAAAAAATAGAACTTATGAATATCTTTTTTCAAACATGGCCTTGGTATATCTCAGGATTTATAATAGGTATGATTATGTTGAGCTTAATTTATTTCGGAAAACAATTCGGCATGTCCTCTAATTTAGAGACACTTTGTTCTATGTCGGGAATAGGAAAAAAAATAACCTATTTTAATTTTGATTGGAAAACTAATAAGTGGAATTTAATGGTGGTATTGGGCGCTATGCTTGGCGGATTTGTGGCAGTACATTTTATGAGTGACCCAACGAATGTGTCGATTAATCCGAAGACTATTGAACAATTAGCCACACTTGGAATCGACGCGCCTAACGGAAAGTTAGCTCCTGATGTTCTTTTTGGAAATCAAATTTTTGAATCTCCTAAAAGTATTTTGATTTTACTAATAGGTGGGGTTTTAATTGGATTCGGTTCTCGTTATGCAGGAGGCTGTACCTCGGGACACGCCATTTCAGGCTTGAGCAATTTACAATTACCTTCTTTGAAAGCCATTATAGGATTTTTTATCGGCGGACTAATTATGGTTCATTTTATTTTACCTCTAATTTTTTAATTATGAAGTTCATTAAATTTTTAATAGTAGGTTTTATTTTCGGAATTGTTTTAACCAAATCAGAAGCAGTGTCTTGGTACCGTATCTACGAAATGTTTCAATTTCAATCGATTCACATGTATGGTATCATTTCGGTAGCTATTGCAACGGGTGTAATTGGAATTCAAATTATTAAAAAGTATCAATTAAAAGCAATTGATGGTACTCCAATTGTATTCAAAGACAAAGAAAAAGGCTCGGCTCGTTATTGGATTGGCGGTATATTTTTTGGTTTAGGTTGGGGATTAGTTGGTTCTTGTCCAGGCCCTATTTTTATATTATTAGGAGCTGGAATTTTTCCTGTAATTTTAGTTCTTATCGGGGCTTTAGTTGGAGCCGTTTTATATGGTGTTTTAAAATATAAATTACCACATTAAGAATAAATTCAAGTTATTAGGATAGCATTTTCTTATTAAAGAGAATGCTATTTTTTTTGATTTAAGTTTAGAATTCCCCAAACAATGCTATACTGCGCTAGTAAATAAGTAATCATTATTAAGAAGGAGGCTTGAGGAATGGGCTGGTAGAATTTATTAAAAGCCAAAATACTGTCTGAACTGATAAAAAATACAGCACCTATTAAAACGGAATTATACGGAATTGCATTCCATTGATAACTTCCCTTAAATGCAAAATATAGCATAGTACTTATTACTACGGCGTAGATCACTACAGGAAGTGTAAGCGGACCTAATTTAGGACCTAGCGTTCCAATCATCACTGAAAAATAAATTAGAATCAATCCAATTCCGGCTCCAAAACTTAATTTGTTGCTAATAGACTTACTACTAGTTTGTTTGTTGAAAAGTACAATGTAAAAGAGATGAGAAATTAGGAATGCTACTAGTCCTAGTATAAAATAGATTTCACCTTTATCTGCAAAAAGCAAAATTACATCTCCTATCCACGAGAAGATCAATGCCGTTTCTAATATTTTCTTGGTACTAAAGCTTTCTGAAAAATATACTGCAATTAATAAAATAGGAAGTAAAATAGGTTTTACTACTCGGGCAATTTCTTCTTGGTTGAATGCTGTGATTAGTAAGTAAAAAACACTACAACCTAAGTAAATGGATAAGAATAACTTGTTTTTCATTTTGTTTTATAATTTAGGCTAGAGCCAATTTTTCAGATTTGAACCCCGAGCTTACAAAATAGATGTTGATAATTAACGAAAGAGTTAGATATCCCATTATTAAGTAGGTTCCAAAAGGAATCATAGTGTCAATTTCAAACCAATTTCCGAAATAAGTAATTATCCCAATTCCAAAAGCAAATCGGATACTTTCCCAGAATAAGGAATAATTGTTCGTGTCCATTAATTCGGTATAACTATAGACAGTAATGAAAATAAAAGTTCCGTAGACGAAAATATTTTGAATGTCTATTCTTGCAATAGAAAGGTATAAATAGCTTACTAATCCTAAAGTGACAAATAATTGTGCCACCGACCAATACATCAACATTTTCGAATGTTGGGTTCCATATTTATGAAAACTATAGACGTTCGAAATTTTGGTTACAGGATATTTTTCTTCAAAATTTTCAGGACGCCAACCGGTTGGTTTGAACCAAATTGTGATTTTGTCTTTCCAATTTTCGGCTCGCCAAGCATCGCAAATTAACAGCCAAAGATGTTGAAAGTTAATTCGGAACGGATTCCAAGTTTGCGCGGGTCTTGTTATTCCAAAAACAGGAGGGACAGTATCTAGTTCTTCTTGATAGGTTCCGAATAATTTATCCCAAAAAATAAAAATTTGACCGTGATTTTTATCAATGTATTCTGGATTGATGGCATGATGAACTCGATGGTGGGAGGGGGTGACTATTATTTGTTCCAGAATCCCCATCTTTTTAATGTGTTTGGTATGATACCAAAATTGCAAAAACAAATGAATAGGTAAGGTGATGGCTATAACTTTAACAGGGACACCAAGTAAAGCTGCTGGGATTAATAAGAAAGTAAATAGGTTGACAAAGCTAGATACACTTTGGCGTAAAGCACAAGACAAATTGAATTCTTCACTACTATGATGAATAGCATGTTTGTTCCACAAAAAATTAATTTGATGTGACCATCGATGCGACCAATAACCATAAAAATCGATGACGATAAAACCAATACAGTAAGCAAGTATTGTGGTGTCTTGATGAAATAGTGCGATTTTGGGTGCCATCCATTCATAAGAAAGTAACGTCACACTTAATCCCAGTACATCTTTTAGAGAATTGATTATTCCAGAACTGATACTTGATACAGAATCCATAATAGGAGCTGTATTTTCTCCTTTAAAATAGCCGTATAATTTTTCGATAATTATTAATGCCAAAAATAAGGGCATAGCATATAACAAAACAGTAGCATATTCTTTCATAAATACCTATAATTTTAATCAAATATAGAATAAAACTATAGAATTTATGAAGAAATGATAAAAAATGTATAGTACTAGATAATTTCGGCACTCAATCCAGCTTCTAGTAGCTGAATGCATTGTGGTTTGAGTTTGTCATATACATCCGTTTTGACAGTGCATTTCCCGTTGTAATGAATAATTAGCGAACATTGTTCAGCTTGTTCAGGAGTATGGTCGCACACTAGAACCAAGGTGTCAATCACGTGATCAAAAGTATTGACATCATCATTATAAACAACAATTTCATTATTTACTGTTGTTGCTTCTTTGAAACTGACTCTTTCTCTTACTTTTTCTTTAGTACTCATTTGAGGGTAGGTTTTGTACTTTGGTAATTCTAAAACTAATTTACATATTTTAAGGAAACCCAATTGTTTCTTTGGAACTTTTTAATGTAAGTTAAGCCTTTTTCGGTGCAAGAACCATCAATGAACGGAATGTCTTCTTCGTAGAAACCACTAAACAAAATAGTTCCTCCAGGGTTCAAACAATCTACGTACGATTGCATATCATTTAATAGAATATTTCGGTTGATATTAGCAATTATCAAGTTGTATTTTTTGTCTTTTAGCAAAGCCGCATCACCTTCATACACGCTAATGTGTTGGCAATTGTTACGTTCTGCATTTTCTATAGAATTCAAATAACACCAATTATCAATATCAATGGCATCAATAGGTTGTGCGCCTTTCATTTCAGCTAAAATTGCTAAAATCGCAGTTCCGCATCCCATATCTAAGGTTTTCAAACCTTTCACATCCATTTCTAAAAGATGCTGAATCATCATGTGTGTAGTTTCATGATGTCCAGTGCCAAAACTCATTTTAGGTTCAATAACGATATCAAACTCAGCTTCGGTTTTAGGGTGAAAAGGAGCGCGAACATGACATTTACCGTCTACCTCAATAGGTTCGAAGTTTTTTTCCCATTCTTCGTTCCAATTGATTTGTTCTATTTCTTCGTAGGTGTAGTCAATAGTAAATTCTTCCGATTGTAATATGTAAACATCGTCAAGAATAGTATCGTCCCACAACTCTTTTTGAACAAAAGCATCAATTCCCGTTTCAGTTTCCGTGAAACTTTCAAATGCTTTTTCTCCTAATTCGGCAATTAGAATTTCTGAACCTAGTTCTTTTGGCTCAATAGTAAAATGGTATCCGATATAACTATTTGACATGTTTATTTTTTTTGCAAAGGTACAGTTTCTCTTTATTTATTGCGACCAATCAAAACAAAAAAAGAGGTTTGAATGAACCAACCTCTTTTTATAATTTGGAATTGTAAAATTTAGATTGCGTTGATAATCGCAACGAAATCATCAGCTTTTAAAGCCGCTCCACCGATAAGACCTCCGTCAACATCTGGTTTAGAGAAAATTTCTTTTGCATTTTCAGGCTTAACACTTCCTCCGTAAAGGATAGAAACATTGTCAGCTACATCACTTCCAAAAGATTTACGTACCGTTTCTCTGATGAATTCGTGCATTTCTTGTGCTTGTTCTGGAGAAGCAGTTTCGCCTGTTCCGATAGCCCAAACAGGCTCGTAAGCTAAAACAACATTTTCCCAATCGTTAGCACTAATGTGGAATAAACCGTCTTTTAATTGGTTTTCTACAACGTTAAAATGAGTGTTAGATTGACGGTCTTTTAATTCTTCACCAAAACAGAAAATAACTGTCATATCGTGTTCTAAAGCAGCATCTACTTTACTTGCAATTAATGCATCTGTTTCATGAAAAATAGCTCTACGCTCAGAGTGTCCAAGGATTACTGTGTTTACACCAACGCTTTTCAACATATCAGCAGATATTTCTCCAGTGAATGCACCGCTTTCAGCTTGGTGAACGTTTTGAGCAGCTACATCAATATTGGTAAACTCTAAATGGTCAACTGCTGAAGCTAGGTTTACAAAAGTAGGCGCTACAATAACTTGTGCAGTACTATCTGTAGGTACTTTAGCAATTAAATCATTCAATAAATCTTCTGTTTGCTCTGCGTTTTTATGCATTTTCCAGTTTCCTGCAACAATCTTTTTTCTCATTTTAGTTGTATTTATTTTAATAATTTTTAGTTTATTTTAATTTGTTTAATGTCTCATTGATAAGATCAAAATCAGTTTCTATGGCTCTGTATAAAACAATTTTTCCTGTTTTGTCGAGAATGATATATCTTGGAATCCAATCCAAATCTATCGCTTTACCAAAAACACCTTTCATCTGGTCGTTAGCCATATAATGGTCTCCTTTTAATTCGTGTTTTTCAATTCCAGCAAACCATTTGTCGGATGTTTTATCCATCGAAATAAATGTAAAAGTTACTTCTGGGTGATTGGCTTGTAATTCTTTTACTTTAGGCATTGCCTTTACACAGTCTCCGCACCAAGACGCCCAAACTTCAATTACAGTAGTTTTACCTTTTTGTTTCTTAATAATATCTTTAAAGGCCACTTGACTTCCGTCGGTTGCTAATAGTGTTTCAGACAAAGCAGTTTCTGAAAATGTTTTCTTCTGTGCGTTGCTTGAGCAAGAAAATGTAGCGAAAGCAATTACTAAAGCGATTAATTTTTTCATCTTGATAAATATTTGCAAAGTTAATTTAAACTCAATAGAAAGTTTGTTTTTGGTTGAATACTACTTGATTTCAATATCGTTATAGTTAATAAATAAGCAACTTATTAACGGTGAAATGAAGTTATAATTTCAAATCTTCAATATCATTATAATGTACTTTTTGTTTTACAGTCCCTTTTTCTAGAATAACAAAACTTGGATTAGCTCTTTCAATGGTTTTTAAAGCAGTGGCATCACAGAAGTAAAAATCAAATGTGAATCCAAATTCTTTCTTTGTTTTTTCTATTTGCTCAGGCGCCGAACCGGTCATACCGATAACAGTATATCCTTTGATAGCAGCTTTTTGTTTGAGACTTTCTAATTGAGCTAATCCTTCTTTGTTGGCAATAGCCAAATCATACGTGACAAATAGCATTAGTTTTGGATTTTGTAACAATTCGTCTTTATAGTCAGCACCGTCTTTTTCCATTGCAAAATCGTGAATAGGTGGTACATAACCTTCTACAATTACCTTATCTTTTCTATCCACAAAAGTAGCTCCTGTTGGTATTTTCATTAAATCCTTTTCCGTAAATTCAGTATCCACTCCGTTTACTTTGTAGATAAAAGTCATTTCTACAACAGATTGTGGCGCTCCTTCTGGAATTTTCATTCCTTTTTGAATATTGTTGCCTACTTTAAAAGGTCTGAAGTCAATAATTGGTAAATGATGCAATACCCAGTACGCCATAAAACTACATAGTCCAATACTAATAAGTACTAAAATATTCTGGATTTTGTCTTTAAATAAAGGTTGAATTAATTTGACATTAAAAAATAAAATCAAAATAAAGAATAACAAAACCACATCTTTTGTAAAGGATTGCCAAGGGGTTAAATGCAATGCATCTCCAAAACACCCACAATCTTTTACAACATTGAAATAGGCCGAATAGAAGGTTAAGAAAGTAAATTTGATGATAAGAATCAGCAAAAGCCAAACGGTTAGTTTAGATTTAAATCCTAACAAAAGCATAACTCCCAAAACAACTTCAAGAATGACTAAAAAGATAGCTATTGCTAATGAAAACGGAACAAAGAACGGCAAGTTAAATACAGGTTCTCCAAAATATTCCGCTAATTTATAAGAGAAACCTACAGGGTCATTCAATTTAATTAATCCTGAAATAATAAAAAGGATTCCTACGAAAATTCGAGAAAATTGGGTGAGTATGTTTTTCAACTTTGTCATAATGTAAACTTTGAGATATAGTTTGGGTTATTTCATTAAAATCAATGCAAAAACAGCATAATTAATCATGTCTTGATAATTGGCGTCAATACCTTCTGATACTAATGTTTTTCCTTTGTTGTCTTCAATTTGCTTTACGCGAAGTAATTTTTGAAGAATTAAATCAGTCAAAGAACTCACACGCATATCGCGCCAAGCCTCACCATAATCATGGTTTTTATTTTCCATTAATTCTTTGGTTTCCTTGATTTTGGCATCGTACAATTCGGTGGCTTTAGTGACATCCAAATCAGGTTGATCAGCAATTCCTAATTCCAATTGAATTAATGCCATGATGGAATAGTTGATGATTCCAATGAATTCTCCAGATTCATCTTCATTGACTTTACGGACTTCGTTTTCTTGTAAACTTCGGATACGTTGGGCTTTAATAAATATTTGGTCGGTAAGTGATGGTAAGCGCAAAATACGCCAAGCACTTCCATAATCTTTCATTTTGTTGATGAATAAAGTGCGACATACCGTAATGACGGCATCATATTCTTGTGAAGTATTCTTCATTATTGATGTATATTTGTATTCAAAATTTTTCAAAAATAAGAATAATTTTTCTGAAAGAAGAAAAACAAGGTCTTTAAAACCAGAATGAAATGACGATTAATTGCAAAGGACAGCTCATCGATTTATCAAAGCCTAAAGTAATGGGAATTCTGAATCTAACTCCCAATTCTTTTTTTGATGGTGGAAAGTATAAAAACGAGACTGAAATTATAGCGCAAGTTCAAAAAATGCTTTCAGAAGGGGCTACTTTTATTGATATTGGCGCCTATTCCAGTAAACCCAATGCTGAATTTGTATCCGTAGAAGAGGAAATGGCACGAATTGTTCCTATAGTTGACTTGTTGGCACAACAATTTCCAGGTATCTTGATTTCAATTGATACGTTTCGCTCTCAAGTGGCCGAAGCCTGTATACAAAAAGGAGCTGCATTAATCAATGATATTTCAGCAGGAAAATTAGACGATGAAATGTTGGGTGTTGTTGCCAAGTACAATGTGCCTTATATTATGATGCACATGCGAGGGACGCCTCAAACGATGTCAACACTTACGCAATATGAAGATGTAGTAAAAGAAGTGCTTTTGTATTTCTCAGAACGAATAGCTGTTGCGCGAAGTTTAGGTATCAATGATTTGATTGTTGATCCTGGATTTGGCTTTGCTAAAACGATAGAACAGAATTATGAACTGCTTCAAAAAATGGAATTATTTCAGCAATTAAAATTACCAGTTTTGGTTGGAATTTCAAGAAAATCAATGATTTATAAAAAGCTGAATAATAATGCATCTGAATCTCTTAATGGAACTACAACTTTAAATACGATTTCGTTACTCAAAGGAGCTAAAATTCTTCGAGTTCACGATGTAAAAGAAGCGGTGGAATGTGTCACTTTATTTAATGCAATGAACCAATGAAATATGTATGTTTAGTGTCTTTGTTAGTTTTGTTTTCTTGTGGACATAAAGAAACGATATTGTTGCCAAAATCAAACGTAACCCTTGTTAAAGAGGTTCAGGATTATTCCCCGATTTACTTGTTTTTTAAAACGAAGGGAAAAGATACCTTGGTAGAGGTGAATAGAAAGAATTCCATTAGTTCGACGAATTGGATTTTTCATATTGATAAACGATTGCCGTTGCGTTTGGTGGTGCCAGAAATCATAAAATTACAAGCTAAAAAGGAGGGAAGTGCACACAAAAGTGAAACGTCAGAAAATTATTTTTCCTATTCGGACAGTCTTCGTAAGAATTTAGCCTTTACGTCTTTTACGAAAGTAAAGTACCAATTAAAAAATCCAAAGTCGGGAGCCATTGCTTATTTTTCAAAAAATGATTTTTCGCTTCAAAAGTTAAAAAGCATTTCAGGTAAAATTACTTTGGGGTTTGATAAGAATTTAAATTTTGGAGACTATCTTCAATATAAAATTGCCATTCAAAATTTACATTTAACTAACGTTTTAACTGAAGAATTCGTTTATTAATTGTGTAGTTGTAAATCACATTTCGTAAATTACTGATGATGGTACGGTTCGTTTCTTAAAATCGTAAATCCGCGGTAGAGCTGCTCAATAAAGAATAAACGCACCATTTGATGTGAAAATGTCATCAGCGAAAGTGATATTTTTCCTTGTGCTTTAGCGTATACCGTATCCGAAAATCCGTAAGGGCCACCAATTACAAAAACTAAGGTTTTGATGCCGGAGTTCATCTTCTTTTGTAACTCTTCTGAAAATTCCATACTCGAGAAATTCTTCCCATTTTCATCCAATAAAATCAGCTGGTCTGTTGGAGTTATTTTAGCTAAAATCAATTCGCCTTCTTTCTCTTTTTGTTGGCTTTCAGATAAGTTTTTTACGTTTTTAATATCAGGGATAATATCCAAGTCAAATTTGATATAAAAAGACAATCGTTTGGTGTAATCGTCAATTAACGATTGCAATACTTTGTTGTCGGTTTTACCAATAGCGATGAGTTTAATATTCATTTTGAAGGGATTTCAGAAGGCAAAGATAGGAATTTGACAAAAAGCCACAGTTGTATTATGAAATAGATTTTTACAATTTATTCGTTTTATGGTACCACATATTGTTATTTTATCAATAACCCTATTTTTTTAAGGGGTATGATTTTATAATTAATAATTATTTATCGTAGCCCCCTATTTTTAAAATTAAAATTTCACAATTTTCATTAAAAATCAAAAAAATATATTGTGTTGTTTATTTATTTTTGCGTCACAAATAAATAATTACAATTATGTTAGATGTAGGCTTAACTACTTTTATGATTCTTGCCACTAGTTTGGTGATGTTAATGACGCCTGGACTTGCTTTTTTTTATGGTGGGTTAGGGTGCAATAAGAATATCTTGAGTATTATGATGCAAAGTTTTGTTTCCATGGGAATCAGTACGGTGCTTTGGTTTGCTTTTGGGTATTCAGTTTGTTTTAGTGGAACAATGGATGCTGGAAATGATTTTTTTGGAATCATTGGAAATTTTGATAAAGCATTTTATCACGGGATTACCCCTTCAACTTTGTATTCGCCAGACAAGCGTTTTCCAGAATATATTTTTATTGCTTATCAAATGATGTTTGCGATTATTACGCCGGCTTTGATAACGGGGGCCTTCATTAATAGAGTTTCGTTTAAATCATACGTAGTTTTTCTGATTGTATGGCAAATTTTTGTGTATTATCCATTTGTACACATGGTTTGGGGTGGCGGATTGTTAGCTGAATGGGGAGTGTTTGATTTTGCTGGTGGAATTACAGTGCATGCAACGGCGGGTTTTGCTGCTTTAGCCTCTGTTTATTTTGTTGGTAAACGTCAAAAATCACACGAGCCTAATAATATTCCGTTAGTAGCTATCGGAACCGCGTTATTATGGTTTGGCTGGTACGGATTCAATGCTGGAAGTGAATTAGCAGTGAATTCAGTGACGATTTCGGCATTCTTAAATACAGATACAGCGGCGTCTTTTGCGGCGGTAACTTGGTTGATAATTGAATGGAATACTGGAAAAAAGAAGCCTACTTTTATTGGGTTGATGACTGGAGCTGTAGCGGGATTGGCAACGATTACGCCTGCAGCGGGTTATGTTGATATTTACTCAGCGGCAATTATTGGTATTATCGCTGCGTTTGGTTGTTTTGCTGCAGTAAAATATAAAGAACACAAAGGTTGGGATGATGCTTTAGATGTTTGGGGAGTACATGGTATGGGTGGAATTATCGGAACGATTTGTTTAGGGTTCTTTGCGAATAGCCAAATCAATTCTTTGGTCCCTAATGGTTTATTCTTTGGAGGAGACGGAATGTTGTTGTTCAAAGAATGTGTAGCCATTCTGTTTGCTACAAGTTATGCTTTTATTTTTACGGTTCTATTGTTTAAAATTATCAATAAATTTATTCCGGTTCGTGTGAACGAAGAAGATCAAACGGTGGGATTAGATATATTACATCACGGGGAAGTGGCTAGACAAACACACAACTAAAAAATACTTCTCGAGTTGAAAAGGGTAACATTGGTTACCCTTTTTTGTTTTTATACAGCTTCGCAATTATGCCTCCATCAAATTTTTAAATCCCCAAAATATATCCTACTTTAGCAATTCATAAAAAAGTAGAAAATGATTAGTGATTCCCAATTCAAAAACGAATTAGAACTTTTGATTGCCAATGCCATACGTGAAGATGTGGGGGCAGGCGATTATAGCTCTTTGGCTTGTGTTCCAGTTTCGGCCAAAGGAAAAGCTAAATTATTAGTGAAAGAGGACGGAATTATTGCAGGAGTTGCATTCGCCAAAATGATATTCGATTATGTAGATGCTGGTTTACAGTTGGAAACGTTTATTGAAGATGGTGCAACTGTGAATAAAGGTGATGTAGTTTTTCATGTTTCGGGAAGTTCACAATCTATTTTGAAAGCAGAACGTGTGGTGCTCAATTCTATGCAACGCATGTCGGCTATTGCTACAAAAACGAACCAGTACGTTCAATTATTGGAAGGTACCAAAACCAAAATTCTGGATACTCGTAAAACCACTCCAGGGTTTCGTGCTCCAGAAAAATGGGCAGTAAAAATAGGCGGAGGTGAAAATCATCGTTTTGCTTTATACGATATGATTATGTTGAAAGACAATCATATTGATTTTGCAGGCGGAATTACTTTGGCTATAGCCAAAACCAAAGACTACCTTAAAGCCAATAATTTAGATTTAAAAATTATAGTTGAAGCTCGGGATTTAGAAGAAATTAAAGAAATTCTAAAAAGCGATGGGGTACATCGCGTCTTGATAGATAATTTTAATTATGAAGATACTCGAAAAGCCGTTGCTTTAATTGGTGACAAATGCCAAACTGAATCATCAGGAAATATTAATGAAACTATCATTCGACATTATGCAGATTGCGGTGTAAATTATATTTCTTCAGGCGCTTTGACACATTCGGTCGCTAATATGGATTTAAGTTTAAAAGCATTTTAATATGTCGAAAGCGATAGAAAGTAGGCTTTTAAAAGTACCCATACTAAAGAACTTAGTTCAGGTATTACAACGAATCAAATTACCTTGGTTAGAAGGTTTGTCGTTGTATGATTTGATGGAATTGTATATTCTTGGAATAGTAGAGGGTGGTTTGACCTATCACGCTAGTGCGGTTGCTTTTAGCTTTTTTATGGCTTTGTTTCCTTTTGCCTTATTTATATTGAACTTGATTCCGTATATTCCGATTGAAGGTTTTCAATCTGATTTTTTGGAATTTGTGAAGGAAGGAGTTCCTCCTAATACGTATGATGCTATCTACAAAATTATTAATGATATTTTAAACAATAGTCATTCTGGCTTGTTGTCTTCAGGGTTTTTATTGTCTATTTTTTTGATGGCCAATGGTATTTCGGGCATCTTGGGAGGTTTTGAATCTTCCAAACACGTTTTGGTCAAGCGTGGTTTTTTACATCAATATGTAGTGGCTTTGGGTATATCAATGGTGTTGTCTATTTTGTTAATTGTGACAGTGGCTGCCATCGTGATTTTTGAAGTGGTTATTCAACAAACAATTATTCAAGATGTGTTGAGCGATCAGGTTCCTTTAATTGAAATGGGACGTTATGCGTTTGTAATTTTGATGATTTTAATAACAAGTTCTATTTTGTTGCGTTTTGGAACAAAACAATTTCATAAACCTCGATTTATTAGTATAGGTTCTGTTTTTACCACTATTTTGATTATTATTTCGTCCTATTTCTTCGGAATCTGGGTAATTAAATTTTCTAAATACAATGAGCTATACGGTTCAATAGGAACCTTATTGATTTTGATGTTTTACATTTGGATTAACTGTATGATTCTTTTGTTAGGGTTCGAATTGAATGCTATTATAGCTAAGTTAAAAAAACAAAATGCAGCTCAATTATTATAACTTAATCTAGTTTAATATGTACAAATTTTGTCTTCTGTTATTGTTTGTGTTCTTCTCAATTAATATGAATTCTAAATCTATTCTTGGAAAGTGGAAAACAATTGATGATGAAACAGGCGAAGCTAAGTCTGTGGTAGAAGTGTTTTCCAAGTCAGGAAAAATCTATGCAAAAGTTGTCGAAGTATTGGATTTAGTTCATAAAAATAGTTTGTGCCAAAAGTGTGCTGGCGAAGACAAAAACCAACCTATTTTAGGCTTAATTATTATCAAAGGACTGTCAAAAGATGGCTCTGAATACAATTCGGGTGAAATTTTAGAGCCTAAAAGCGGGAAGTTGTACAAATGCGTACTTTCTTTGGAATCAAAAGATAAACTTAAGGTTCGGGGCTATATTGGTTTTTCGTTATTAGGAAGAACACAATATTGGCATCGAGTTAATTAACTTACAATCAATAAATGTATTTTGTCGAAGTAATTTTACCGCTTTCACTTGCTAAAACCTTTACGTATAAGGTTTCAGAAGCTGAATTTCATTTTGTAAAAAATGGGATGAGGGTGGTAGTACCTTTCGGTAAAAGTAAAATGTACACGGCTTTAATTATCGATAAGCATCAAAATGAGCCATTGTTATATGAAGCCAAGGAAATTGATCAAATACTAGATGAAAAACCGATTGTAACTGAATTTCAAATTGCGCATTGGCAATGGATTGCAAGTTATTATATGTGTGCTATTGGTGATGTGTATCGAGGAGCTATGCCGAGTGCTTTGTTATTAGAAAGTGAAACGATTATTTCTCAAAAACAATCTGTTATAGTAGACGAAAGTTTGCTTTCTGATGAGGAATTTTTAATCTATCAAGCCTTGCAACAACAGAGTTCATTGCGAATTCAAGATATAACAGCTATTTTGAGCAAAAAAAATATTTTTCCTGTTGTTCAAAAATTGATTGACAAAAATATTTTGGTGCTACAAGAAGAAGTACAAGAGTTGTATAAGCCTAAATTAGTTCGCTATGTACGTTTACATTCCAAATACGATTCTAATTCAGGTTTAAGTGAATTGTTGGAAACACTAAAAAGTGCTTCTAAACAAAGAGAAATTGTGTTGACTTATTTTCAGTTGAACGCAGTGGAAAAACAACCTATTTCTGTCAAAAAATTACTAGAAAGTACTAATTCAACTGCTGCAATTGTAAAAGCATTGATTGAAAAAGAAATATTGGAAGAATATTTTATTCAAGAAGACAGAATCAATTTTGAAGGAAATGCCCAAGAAGCAGCTTTGCAATTGAGTGTAGCACAACAACAATCATGTGAACAAATCAAAGAACGTTTTACATCAAAAGAAGTATGTTTATTACGCGGAGTGACATCGAGCGGAAAGACGGAAATTTATATTAAACTAATCGAAGAACAACTAGCAACAGGAAAGCAAGTGCTATATCTTTTGCCTGAAATTGCTTTAACGACTCAGTTAGTAGGCCGCTTAAGAGTCTATTTTGGAGATAAAGTAGGTGTGTATCATTCGAAATACAGCAATAATGAACGTGTCGAATTGTGGAAACAAGTTTTGGAACAATCTCCGAAAGCGCAAATAGTGATAGGAGCGAGGTCAGCCTTGTTTTTGCCTTTTTCTAATTTGAGTTTGGTTATTATTGATGAAGAACATGAGCAAACATTTAAACAGGTTGATCCTGCGCCAAGGTATCACGCTCGAGATGCAGCAATAGTTTTGGCTAATACGCATCAGGCTAAAGTACTTTTGGGTTCGGCAACACCGAGTATTGAAACCTATTTTAATGCGCAATCGGATAAATATGGTTGGGTCGAAATTACAGAACGTTACGGAAATGTTCAGTTGCCTGAAATTGAGTTAGTTGACTTAAAAGACAGCTGCTTCCGTAAAAAAATGACAGGGCATTTTAGCAATTCATTAATAGAAGCCATAACTACCGCTTTGTCATTAGGAGAACAAATAATTTTATTTCAAAATAGAAGAGGATATTCGCCTATAATGGAATGTCTCACTTGCGGCAATGTGCCGCAATGCCAGCAATGTGATGTAAGTTTGACCTATCATAAACATAAGAATCAGTTGCGTTGTCATTATTGTGGATATTCTATGGCAAAGCCAACGCATTGTCACAGTTGTTCCAGTATTGATTTAGCTACAAAAGGCTTTGGTACGGAACAAATCGAACAAGAATTGCTTACTATTTTTCCAGAGGCTAAAATAGGCCGAATGGATCAAGATACCACCAGGGGTAAGTTTGGGTTCGAAAAAATCATTGATAGTTTTAAAAATCAAGAAATAGAAATTTTAGTAGGAACTCAAATGTTAGCTAAAGGGCTAGATTTTAACAATGTGAGTTTGGTAGGTATTATGAATGCTGATACGATGTTGTATCATCCTGATTTCAGAGCTTTTGAAAGAAGTTTTCAAATGATGACTCAGGTTGCTGGTCGTTCCGGACGTTCAGAAAAACAAGGGAAAGTGGTGATTCAAACCTATAATCCGAATCATAATACGATACAGCAGGTGACGAATAACGACTATATCGGAATGTATAAAGAGCAGTTGTATGACCGCCAAATATATAAATACCCACCTTATTTCAGATTAGTTAAATTAACGTTGAAGCATCGGGATTTTGATAAATTAAAGGAGGGGGCAATGTGGTTGTATCAGGTAATGAATCAAAATTTAGCATTACCTGTTTTGGGTCCCGAAGAACCACCCATTAGTAGGATAAGAAATGAATATATTAGAACTATTTTAATTAAAATCCCTCAAAATAGTCCAATTGGAAGTACTAAAAAAACGATTCAGAAAATACTAAATAGTTTTGAAGCAGTTCCACAATATAGGGCAATAAAAGTTGCAATAAATGTAGATTATTATTAATCTACTCAAAGTCAAGAGCTTTAATTAAATCTTCTTTTTTATGTCTACTTAAAGGAATTTTTGAAGAACCAATCTCGGCAAACTTGCTATTGTAACGCTCTACTTTGTCAATATTAATGATGTAGGATTTGTGAACTCGAACAAATTTTTCTTTGCTTAAGTTATTTTCAAATGATTTCATTGTGGAAAGCACAAGATTATTGCCCTCTTCGGTAACTACTTTCACATAGTCTCCAAATGCCTCAATCCATTTTATCTTAGAAGTGAATATTTTTAATTTTTTGAGATTACTTTTAATAAAAATATGATCACCAGATTCTTCTTTGGTTTCGTTTTCGAGCGAGTGCAAATGCAAGGCACGTTTCACGGCGGTTTCAAATCGGTTTAGTGTAACTGGTTTTTGTAGATAGTCAGTTGCATCGTATTCAAATGCTCTTAATGCGTATTCTGCTTTGGCAGTTACAAAAATGATTTGAGGCTTTGTTTTAAGTCCTTCTAAAAAAGAAAATCCACTTATTACAGGCATTTCAATGTCTAAAAAAACAAGATCTATTGGGTGAATTGCCATACAATTTCTCGCTTCTATAGCATTAGAAAAATCTCCTACTAAATTCAATTGTGGATGATTGTTAACTAATCTTGCCACAATCATTCGCTGAACAGCGCTGTCTTCGATTATTAAACAATTTAATTTCATAACTTTAAAGAATTGATTATCAATTACTAATTTAAATAAAATTTTTTAAAAAATCAAAAATGAAAGTAAATATTTACATAAAAATATAATAAAAATAATTATCGCTTGTCTATATAAAAAAAATGATTATTTTTGCACCCAAATTAACAAATAAATACATTATTTATGAATCATTATGAAACTGTTTTCATTTTAAATCCCGTTTTATCTGAAGTTCAGGTAAAGGAAACAGTAAGCAAATTTGAAGAATTTCTTACTAGTCGTGGAGCTGAAATGGTATCGAAAGAAGACTGGGGCCTTAAAAAAATGGCTTACGAAATTCAAAACAAGAAAAGTGGTTTTTACCATTTATTCGAATTCAAAGTTGCTGGTGAAGTATTACTTGCTTTTGAAACTGAATTTAGACGTGACGAGAGAGTTATGCGTTTCTTAACTGTAAGTTTAGATAAACACGCAATTTCTTGGGCTGAAAGAAGAAGAACTAAACTTAAATCTCAAAAAGCTTAATTATCATGGCTACATTACAACAATCTGCTTCAGGAAAAAAAGACGGAGATATCAGATATCTTACGCCTTTGAACATAGAAACTAACAAAACTAAAAAGTATTGTCGTTTCAAAAAATCAGGTATCAAATATATCGATTATAAAGATGCTGATTTCTTATTGAAATTTGTTAACGAGCAAGGAAAAATTCTTCCTCGTCGTTTAACAGGAACTTCATTGAAATACCAAAGAAAAGTATCTGTTGCTGTGAAAAGAGCACGTCACTTAGCTTTAATGCCATACGTGGCCGATTTATTAAAATAATTTAAAACTCAGTTGTTGGTTTCTCATTAAAGAGAACCTAACTTCTATAACAAGGACAACAACATGGAATTGATTCTTAAAAAAGACGTTCAAAATTTAGGATTTAAAGATGATGTAGTAACTGTGAAAAACGGTTATGGTCGTAACTTCTTAATCCCACAAGGTTTCGCACAATTAGCAACTCCTTCTGCAAAGAAAGTATTAGCTGAAAACTTGAAACAAAGAGCGCACAAAGAAGCTAAAGTAGTAGCAGATGCAAAAGCATTAGCTGAAACTTTAAAAGCTATCGAAATTAAAATCACTGCAAAAGCAGGTGGTGAAAAACTATTTGGTTCTATTACTAATATTGATATCGCTGCAGCTTTGGCTAATGCAGGTCAAGAAATTGATAGAAAATTCATCACTAGCGGAATTGTTAAACGTACAGGAAAATATACTGCTTCAGTTCGTTTACACAGAGATGTTATCGTAGAATTAGCTTATGAAATTGTTGCTGAAAAAGCATAATTTCTTAACTTATATCTTAAAATCCCGATGCAAGTCGGGATTTTTTTTGTTTAATGTCATTGCGAGAAACGAAGCAATCTCATTTTTTTATTTTTAACAATTTGGAACTAGTTTAGAATGTTCCCTCAATGATATGAAGTATTCAAGATTAACTAAAGAACAATTTGAAGAATTGCATCCTGAGTTTATTAATTTTTTGGCAAGCCAATCAATTGATAAAGCCGAATGGGATACAATTAAAGAAAATAAACCAGAAGTTGCCGAACAAGAATTAGATGTTTTTTCTGATTTGATTTGGGAAGGGGTTTTGGCCAAAGCAGAATATCTAGAACACTTCTCTAAGAATCATATTTTCCTTTTTCAATGTTTTGATACCTATGTGAACTCTATTGTATTAAAATCATTAGTTCCAGAAGTAGATTTTCTGACTAAAGAAGGGTTACAATGGTTGAGTGACAATATGTTTACCGAAACTATTGAAATAAAAATAGGTAAAAAAGTATTTACAGAAGAGCGAAATGCCTCTATATTTGGACTAATTCAACAAGGCGCTTTCTTGAGTGACGGACAATTGTACCAACAAATAAATTCGATTATTGAATCGTAATTGTATTGGTATTTCTATTAATTTGGCTATTTTAGTACACTATTTCAAAAACTAAAATAGCCAATTTTATTTTCTATGGATATTCAAAATACGATTCAAAACTTACGAGAGGAATTAAATCAACACAACCACAATTACTACGTGTTAGATCAACCTACCATTTCGGATTATGAGTTTGATTTGAAATTGGCCCAATTACAAGATTTAGAAAGGCAACATCCTGAATTTTTTGACGAAAGTTCTCCTACACAACGCGTTGGTGGAGCCATTACCAAGAATTTTGAAACAGTAGCTCACGAACATCGAATGTATTCCTTAGATAATTCGTATTCTAAAGAAGATTTGTTGGAATGGGAAAAACGAATTCAAAAAGTATTGGGTGATGTTCCTTTGGAATACACTTGTGAGTTGAAATACGATGGAGCATCAATTAGTATTACATACGTGAATGGAAAACTACAACGTGCAGTCACTCGTGGTGATGGTTTTCAGGGAGATGATGTAACGAATAATATTAAAACCATCAAATCGATTCCGTTACAATTAAAAGGAAATTATCCTCCAAAATTTGATGTGCGTGGCGAAATTATCTTACCCTTTGCAGGTTTTGAAAAAATGAATCAGGAGTTAATTGAAATTGGAGAAACTCCGTATTCTAACCCTAGAAACACTGCTTCCGGAAGTTTGAAGTTACAAGACAGTACCGAAGTGGCTAAAAGACCTTTAGATTGTTTACTGTATTTTTTAATTGGCAATCAATTGCCTTTTAATTCACAATTTGAAAGTTTAGAATCAGCAAGATCATGGGGATTTAAAGCACCTAAAGAAGCGAAATTGGCGAAAAGTTTGGATGAAGTATTTCAATTTATAGACTATTGGGATACACATCGTCATACTTTACCTTATGAAACAGATGGAGTAGTAGTGAAGGTAAATTCATTTCAACACCAAGAAGAATTAGGTTTTACCGCCAAATCGCCTCGTTGGGCAATAGCGTATAAATTCAAATCTGAGCAAGTGGCTACTCGTTTGAATTCTATTTCTTACCAAGTTGGACGCACAGGAGCCATTACGCCTGTGGCTAATTTAGAGCCAGTACAACTAGCAGGAACTATTGTAAAACGGGCTTCGTTGCACAATGCCGATCAAATTGAAAAATTAGACATTCGTGTTGGAGATACCGTTTTTGTTGAAAAAGGCGGAGAAATAATTCCGAAAATTATTGCTGTTGATTTGGCACAACGCCCTTTATTTACGGAGCCTACTCATTATATCACGCATTGTCCGGAATGTCAAACTCAATTAGTGCGTAGCGAAGGAGAAGCCAATCATTATTGCCCTAATTTTTATGGTTGTCCACCGCAGATTATTGGCCGAATTCAACATTATATTTCTAGAAAAGCAATGGATATTGAAGGTCTGGGTGGAGAAACGGTGGCTTTGTTATTCAATAATGGTTTGGTTCATGATTATGCTGATTTGTACGAATTAACAGTGGAGCAAATCTTGCCTTTGGAACGAATGGCTCAGAAATCAGCGGAGAATTTAGTCAATGGTGTGGCACTTTCTAAAAATATTCCTTTTGAGCGAGTGTTGTTTGCTTTAGGAATTCGTTATGTGGGAGAAACTGTAGCTAAGAAATTAGCCAAACATTATAAAAATATTGATGCTTTACGTCAAGCTAGTTTGATGGATTTGATTTTAGTTGATGAGATAGGAGAGCGTATAGCGCAAAGTGTGATTGATTTTTTTGACAATCAAGAGAATCGAATTATTATTGAGAGATTAAAAAACTACGGTATTCAATTTGAAATCGTAGAAAAAATAAATCCTAATGCTACCGATAAATTACAAGGTAAGATCTTTGTGGTTTCGGGAGTATTTACGCTGTATTCAAGAGACGAATTGAAACAAGCTATTGAAGATAACGGCGGAAAAATAGGGAGCTCCATTTCGGCCAAAACAGATTATGTAGTAGCAGGTGATAATATGGGGCCAGCCAAACTAGATAAAGCCAATAAACTTAATATCCCTATTATCTCGGAAGAGGATTTTAAAGTGATGATTGCTTAATTATTTTGTTTCATCTTTTTTATCCACATGGACAAGGAAGCAATTACTGTGATGAAAAAAATCAGGGCTACCAATTGCCAATAGGTTTTGAAGAAATCAACAAAATAAATGCCTATTAAAATATAAGCAGAAGCAATGCATAATTTCAACGGAATGAATTCGGCATTAGTCCAGGTAGTTTTTAAGTTGAAGAAATTTTTCATAAAACGGTATATAAATTAAACAATGATTGATTTGCCTTTAGCAATATTTTGTTTATTGCTGTCAAAGTAAAAATCAATGCGTCCTAAGTTAATACCGTAGCAGCCTACTTGGTTGACTAATACCTCTTTTCCAGCTTTGTTTTTGACTACCGTTGGTTTGTCCAAGAAAGTATGGGTGTGACCACCAATGATTAAATCAATATCTTCGGTTGCGGCAGCCAATTTTAAATCACTAATCTTATCGGCATCTTCTTTAGTGTATTTATAGCCAAGGTGGGATAGACAAATTACTAAATCGCATTTTTGTTCTTTTTTCAAAATACGAACCATGTCTTGACTAATTTCTACGGGGTCGTTATACACCGTTTCTTTGTACAATTTCTTGTCTACAAGTCCGCTAAACTCAATTCCCAATCCAAAAACTCCAATTTTAATTCCGTCTTTGATGAAAATTTTATACGGTTTTACCAACCCGTCCATAACGGTATTTTTAAAATCGTAATTGGCTGAAATGAATTCAAAAGTAGCATGAGGCATTTGTGCGTGTAAACCATCGACGCCATTGTCAAAGTCGTGATTTCCAATAGCAGAAGCATCGTATTTCATCATACTCATTAATTTGAATTCCAATTCGCCTCCGTAGTAGTTAAAATAAGGTGTTCCTTGGAAAATATCACCTGCATCAAGAAGCAATACATTGGGAGTTTCTTGACGAATACTTTCTATTAATGCGGCTCTTCGGCTTACTCCGCCCATATTGGCATTGCGAGGATCATCGGCAGGAAATGGGTCGATATGACTATGCACATCGTTAGTATGTAAAATGGTAATTTTCTTAATATCAGCCGATTTAAAACTGCTCAACGACAATCCCAATCCTACAAATGCAGAACCTGCTGCTGTTTTTTCTATAAAATCTCTTCTTTTCATCTTTCTGTTTTTGGAATTTATTCTTCAGTAATTCGGATGTCATTGATTACCGGAATGGTATCGACTTCTTTGAAGTAGTCAATCAGAATATTACGTAATTTATAATCTAAATCATATTTCTGAATTCCTTTTTTGAAAAAATTCATATTGTCTCCTCCGTTAGCCAAGTAATCATTGGTAGCTACATTATAGATAGTATTCAAATCAAGAGGTTTTCCTTGGATTAAAATGTTTTTAGCTGCATTGTCTTTTTTGATGGTAAAAGTGATTCCGGCAATTGGATGCGCTTTTTTAGTAGCAATAAAATATTCTACTAATTCTTGTACCTGTTCGCCTTTCAATGCAATTACTACCAAGCTGTTTTCAAAAGGCATGATTTCAAACGCAGTACGCGCGGTTACATTCCCTTTAGGAAGTATAGAACGAATACCACCACTATTCAACAAACAAATATTTACCGATTTTTTTTCTCTTAATTGGAATACTTTATCCCCTGCTTTGAGTGTTACATCAGCAAGTAAGTTTCCTAATGGAGACTGCCATTTGCTACCACTTTTATCTAAAGTTTCTGGACTGTATGCTAAAATAGCACTTAAATCGGCATCGATATGTTCGCGATACGGACTGATGTATTTTTCTATTTCTGGGGTTTGTTGTATTGTTTCTGTAATAGGAATGCGTTTTCCTTCAATCGTAGTTAATTGATAACTAGGTTTTCCACATGAAACAATTAACGAAGATGTTATAATTATAACAAAAAGTTTGAAAAATTGATTATACTTTTTTAGTTTTACCATCTCTAATGCAACTTTATTAATTAGTTTTGTAATCAGGTAAATGTACTATGTTTTTAAATTATTTAAAGAATTTTTTTTTAAAATATACGTTAAAAAACAAATGGCGAGAAGTGAGTAGCCTAGCTACCACAAATGCTATACGTACAGTTGGTTTGTTGATAGATGAAACGGTATTTTCTGATAGAAAAAGTTTGATTCAAGAATTAATTTCGAATGGGTTTGAAGTAAATAACATTAGTATTCTTGTTTATAGGGATACAATAAATAAAAAAGAAATCCATTCTCGATATACTTTTAATTCATCTGTTTTGAGTTGGAGTGGTGAGATTACAGATGCGACTGTAAGTAAATTTATCGAAACAGAATTTGACTTATTGGTGAGTTATTATGAAATAGAAAAAGCAATTTTGCTACTCATTACTAATAATTCGAAAGCAAAATTTAAAGTAGGGTTTTCCTCAATTGATAAAAGATTACATCATTTGACGATTACTACACGAATTGAAAATTATACCATTTTCGTTCACGAATTATTTAAATATTTAAAAATATTAAACAAAATAGAATCTTAATATGCAATCATTAATAGGAACAGGTGTTGCTTTGGTAACTCCTTTTAAAGCTGATTTTTCAATTGATATAGAAGCATTAACCAGAATTGTTAATTTTTCCATTGATGGTGGTGTTGAATATCTTGTGGTATTAGGAACGACGGCTGAAAATGCAACATTGTCAGCATCAGAAAAAGAAGTAGTTATTGCAACTGTCATCGAAGCTAATAAAGGAAGATTGCCTTTAGTGTTAGGAGTAGGGGGTAATAATACAATGGAAGTTGTTACAGAACTAAAAACTAGAGATTTTGCTGCTTTTGCTGCTATTCTTTCCGTTTCGCCTTATTATAATAAACCAACTCAAGAAGGAATTTATCAGCATTTTAAAGCAGTAGCTGAGGCGTCTCCGTTGCCTGTAATTTTATACAACGTTCCAGGTAGGACTTCAAGTAATATGTTGCCAGCAACTGTAGTTCGTTTGGCTAACGATTTTAAAAATGTTGTGGCTATTAAAGAAGCTTCTGGAGATTTGGTACAAGGATTCCAATTATTGAAAACAAAACCTAAGGATTTCTTAGTGATTTCTGGCGATGATATGACCGCTTTGTCTTTAATTTTGGCAGGTGGTTCAGGTGTAATTTCAGTTATTGGGCAAGGGTTTCCTGCTGTTTTTTCAGAAATGATTCGTTTGGGACTTAACCGAAAAGTAGACCAGGCTTTTCAAACCCAATATTTATTGTCAGATTGCATCGATATGATTTTTGAACAAGGTAATCCGGCAGGAATTAAACAAGTATTTCAATCGTTAGGAATTGCTGATAATACAGTGCGTTTACCATTGGTAAAAGTTGATGATTCTTTAGCTAATAGAATTAACCTGTTTGTTCAAAAAAGCAATAAATAAAAGCAATTTATTTCACATTTTTTTAACTCAAAAAATATTTTGTAGTCGCTAAATTAATACCTAAATTTGCGACCTTAACTTCGGTATGCTTATATCAGGTTGATGTCAATCTGAAGTAAACATAATAAAAGTAAAAAAATGAAAAAAATAGTATCTCTCTTACTTGTCATTGTTCTTTTTAGTTCGTGTAACGAATACCAGAAAGCATTGAAATCCGAAGATGTAGCCATTAAGTTTGATGTTGCTACTAAGATGTATGAAGCAAAGAAGTACAATAAAGCGTTACGTATATTTGAACAAATTGCACCATCATACAGAGGAAAACCTCAAGCAGAGAAATTGTTTTATATGTTTTCTCAATCGTATTTTAAAACAAAGCAATATTATTTAGCGGGTTACCAATTTGAAAGTTTTGTTTCGAGTTATCCCAAAAGTGAAAAAGTACAAGAAGCGGCTTTTTTAGGTGCTAAAAGTTATTCAATGTTGTCTCCAGTATTTAGTTTAGATCAAACAGATACTACAAAAGCAATTGAAAAATTACAAACATTTATTGATTCTTATCCTAATTCGGAATATTTGACAGAAGCGAATATCATAATAAAAAATCTGAATGAAAAAATTGAAAAGAAAGTGTTTGAAAATGCAAAAGGTTACAACACTATTTCTGACTATAAATCAGCGATTGTAGCCTTAGATAATTTTATTGCAGATTATCCTGGTACTCCTTTTAAAGAAGAGGCGTTGTTTTATAAATACGATTCAGCGTATCAATTAGGTATAAATAGTATTCCTTCAAAAATGGAAGAGCGTTTGAATGTAGCAAAGATAGCACATGCTAATTTGATTAAATTCAAAGCAGATACTAAATACAAACAAAAAGCGGACGAAATGTTGGTTCGCATCGAAAAAGATTTACAAAAATTTACTAAATAAATAAAGTCATGGATTTAAAAAAGACGAATGCTCCAGTAAATACAATAACATACAACAAAACAGTTATTGAAGAACCTACTGGTAACGTGTATGAAGCAATAACCATTATGGCTAAAAGAGCAAACCAAATCAATTCTGAAATCAAAAAAGAATTGACTGAAAAATTAGAAGAGTTTGCTACTTACAATGACAGTTTGGAAGAAGTTTTTGAAAACAAGGAACAAATTGAAGTTTCTAAATTCTACGAAAAATTGCCTAAGCCACACGCTTTAGCAGTTCAAGAATGGTTAGACGGAAAAATCTACCACAGAGACTCAAACCAATAATACATTTACCATGTCAGTTTTAAACGGTAAGAAAATTTTACTAGGAGTTTCTGGTGGAATTGCTGCCTATAAAACAGCTTCATTGGTAAGACTATTTATAAAAGCAGGTGCACATGTCCAAGTGATAATGACACCTGCTTCTAAGGATTTTGTCACCCCACTTACTCTTGCGACATTATCTAAAAATCCCGTTTATTCTACTTTTTACGATACAAATGATTCTGTCACTTCTGAAGCGCAACACGTGATAGCAGAAGGAGTGTGGAATAACCATGTGGAATTAGCACTTTGGGCAGATCTAATGTTGATAGCTCCAGCTACCGCCAATACGTTGTCGAAAATGGCATCAGGAACTTGTGACAACCTGCTTTTAGCTACCTATTTATCGGCAAAATGTCCAGTATATTTTGCGCCAGCCATGGATTTGGATATGTACAAACATCCAAGTACAATAGCTAATTTTAAAGCGTTACTTGAATTTGGCAATACCATAATTCCTGCGGAAAGTGGTGAATTAGCAAGTGGTTTGTCTGGAGAAGGACGTATGGCTGAACCTAAAAATATCCTTGCTTTTATCGAGGCTGATTTAGCCAATAAATTACCTCTTAAAGGAAAAAAAATATTGATTACTGCGGGGCCTACTTATGAAGCGATTGATCCTGTACGGTTTATAGGAAATCATTCTTCTGGGAAAATGGGTTACGATATTGCTTTGTGCGCAGCACAATTAGGGGCTTCGGTAGTTTTAGTTTCGGGGCCTTCCCATTGCAAAGTAAATCATTCGGGCATACAATTGGTTTCTGTTGTTTCTGCTCAAGAAATGTATGATGCTTGTCATACCTATTATTCGAAAGTAGATGTGGCTATTGCAGCTGCAGCTGTTGCCGATTATAAACCCAAAACAGTGGCTTCTCAAAAAATCAAAAAATCAGATACCGAATTCTCTATTGAATTAGAGAAAACAAAAGACATATTAGCTTCTTTAGGAGCGGCTAAGAAAAATCAATTTTTGATTGGTTTTGCTTTGGAAACTGAAAATGAAATTGAGAATGCAAAGTTGAAAATTCAGAAAAAAAACTTAGATTTGATTGTTTTAAATTCGCTTCAAGATGAAGGAGCTGGTTTTCAAAAAGATACCAATAAAGTCACTTTTATTGATAAAAATTTCAATATTGAACCAATGGAATTGAAATCTAAAGAAGCAGTGGCAACTGATGTTATAAACAAGGTAATAAACCATTTCAATGCGTAATCTAATTGTTGTATTCTTTTTTTTGATTGGCATAACTGTAAATTCACAGCAGTTAAATTGTACGGTTACAGTCAATTCACAACAAATTACCAACGTTAACCAACAAATTTTCAAAACATTACAATCCTCTTTAACTGATTTTGTCAACAAAACGGATTGGACAGGTCAAGTGATGAAACAGAACGAAAAAATCAATTGTTCTATTTATATCAACCTAACCGCAGGTTCATCTGATCAATTCTCAGGAACAATTCAAGTACAATCATCGCGTCCAATTTTTGATTCTACCTATTCGAGTCCAATATTTAATTTTAATGACAAGGATTTCAATTTTCGCTATGTCGAATTTGAAAATTTAATATATAACCCTAATGCATTTGACTCTAATTTAGTTTCGGTGATTTCTTTTTATTGTAATCTTATTTTAGGATTGGATGCCGATTCTTTCGCAGAACAATCAGGGACTCCTAGTCTAGAAGCGGCTCAGAATATTGCCAATATGGCGCAACAAGCTGGTTACAAAGGTTGGACACAATCGGAGGGCAATCAAAACAGGTATTTTTTAATTAACGATTTATTGTCGCCAACGTTTAGTGAAGTGCGTACTACTTCATTTAATTACAACACGGCTTTGGACGGCATGAGCAAAGATTTGAAAGGAGCTAAAGAAAAAGTAAAATCGGCCTTACTAGGATTGAATAAAGTACATTCGATACGACCGAATGCTTTTTTAACTCGAGTGTTTTTTGATGCCAAATCAGACGAAATTGTTTCTATATTTTCAGGAGGGCCTAGTTTGTCTATCACGGATTTAGTGGATAGTTTAAATAGAGTGTCGCCCATGAATTCCAGTAAATGGAGTGCTATTAAATACTAAAATTAACCCAAGGTAAATTACCAAAATGATTACATCGCTATCGATAAAAAACTATGCATTGATTGAAAAATTGGCTATCGATTTTTCAAAAGGATTTTCTATTATTACAGGAGAAACGGGTGCTGGTAAGTCGATAATTTTGGGAGCGATGGGATTGGTTTTAGGAAAACGAGCCGATTTAACTTCGCTTAAAAACAAAGAAGAAAAGTGTGTTATTGAGGCATATTTTGATATTTCGAAATACAATTTACAAGCCTTTTTTGAAGCTAACGATTTGGATTACGAAGGCGAAACTATTATTCGTAGAGAAATTCTTCCTTCCGGGAAATCAAGAGCTTTTATTAATGATAGTCCAGTAAATTTACAAGAATTACAGGATTTGAGCTTGTTTTTGATTGATATCCATTCGCAACAGCAAACCCAAGAATTGTCAGACGAAAGTGTACAATTCAAAATTATTGACGCCATTGCTGACAATCAACACGAAATAGAAAGCTATCAAACTCTTTTGAAAAGCTACAAAGAAGATAAATCCCATCTAAACGCACTTTTAAAAAAGCAAGCAGAATCCATTAAGGAACAAGAATACAATACTTTCTTATTAAACGAATTGGTAGCTGCTCAACTGAAATCAGGTGAACAAGAACAGCTCGAATCTGATTTTGAGAAACTGAATAATGTTGAAACTATTAAAGAAGCGGTGGATAAGTCTTTGGCTTTGGCCAATGAAGAGCAAATAGGAGCGTTGTCTACTTTGAAAGAAATTAAAATTGCCTTGCAAAGAATAGCCTCTTTTGCTCCAGAATATGCTTTGTTGTTAGAACGTATTACAAGTTTGGCTATTGAGTTAGATGATATTTCAGATGAATTGACTAATTGTTCTGAAAAACTAATCAATGATCCGGAACAATTGGATTTGATTAGTCAAAAACTGCAATTGATTTTCAATTTGCAAAAGAAACACCAAGTCACTACTGTTGATGAATTATTGGTTATCCAAACGAGCTTAGAAAATACCTTATTTGAACTGGGTAATTTTGAAAGTGATATTGCTACTTTAACTCAATCGATTCAAGATAAAACGAGTCAATTGGATTCGTTAGCCTTGGTAATTCATCAAAAAAGAACCAATGCTGTCCCTGTTTTATCCGATAAATTAATTGCTATTTTAGCTACATTAGGAATGCCTAACGTGCGTTTTAATATTGAAATTAAAGCGGCTGATAACTATTACCAAAATGGAAAAGATGAAATTCAGTTTTTGTTTTCGGCGAATAAAGGAACTGATTTTGGCTTACTGAAAAAAGTAGCATCAGGAGGAGAGATGTCTCGAATTATGTTGGCTGTCAAAGCTATTTTGGCACAGTATTCTAAGTTACCCACTTTGATTTTTGACGAAATAGATACGGGAGTTTCAGGAGAAATTGCTATCCGAATGGGAGAGATTATGAAAGAAATGAGCCAGACAATGCAAATTTTTGCCATTACGCATTTGCCACAAATTGCCGCTAAAGGAAATGCGCATTTCAAAGTGTTTAAATCTACCGTTGGAGAGGATACACAATCCGAATTACAATTATTAAATGAAGAAGAAAGAGTTATAGAAATTGCTCAAATGTTATCAGGATCAGTGGTGTCTGACTCTGCTCTAAATCACGCTAAATCCTTGCTGAACTAAAGATTTGGTTTATATTTGCACACTATTAAACAACAACAAACAGTAAATAATTAGAATTTAAGATATGATTATAGAACCTAGAATGAGAGGATTTATTTGCTTGACAGCTCATCCAGCTGGATGCGAGCAAAATGTAAAAAATCAAATTGCTTATGTACAATCAAAAGGTGCTATTGATGGACCTAAACGAGTATTGGTCATTGGAGCTTCTACCGGATTTGGATTAGCATCAAGAATTACGAGTGCTTTTGGTTCAAATGCATCTACTATTGGAGTTTTCTTTGAGAAAGCACCAGCAGAAGGAAAAACTGCTTCACCAGGTTGGTACAATTCTGCTGCTTTTGAAAAAGAAGCTGCTAAAGCAGGTTTGTATGCCAAAAGTATCAATGGTGATGCTTTTTCTAATGAAGTAAAACAACAAGCAATTGATTTAATTAAAGCCGATTTAGGTCAGATTGATTTGGTTATTTATAGTTTAGCTTCTCCAGTGCGTATGCATCCAAAAACGGGCGTATTGCACCGTTCTACTTTGAAACCAATTGGAGGTACTTTTACAAACAAAACGGTTGATTTTCATACTGGAAATGTAACACAAGTTTCTATTGAACCTGCTAACCAAGAAGATATCGATAATACCGTAGTGGTTATGGGGGGTGAAGATTGGGCTATGTGGATGAATGCTTTGAAAGACGCTAATTTATTAGCAGATGGTGCTACTACTGTAGCCTATTCATATATTGGACCAGAAGTTACTGAAGCGGTCTATAGAAAAGGAACTATTGGTCGTGCCAAAGATCATTTAGAAGCGACTGCTTTTGAAATTTCGAAAGATTTAGCTTCTTTGAATGGTAAAGCCTATGTGTCTGTAAATAAAGCTTTGGTAACTCAGGCGAGTTCTGCTATTCCAGTAATTCCATTGTATATTTCATTGTTATACAAAATCATGAAAGCAGAAGGAATTCATGAAGGTTGTATCGAACAAATCCAACGTTTGTACCAACAACGTTTGTACACAGGTAAAGCTGTTCCAACAGATGATAAAGGAAGAATTCGTATTGACGATTGGGAAATGCGCGAGGATGTACAAGCTAAAGTAGCAGCTTTGTGGAAAGAATCTACAACAGAAACATTACCAGAAATTGGTGATTTAGCAGGATACAAACAAGATTTCTTGAACCTATTTGGTTTTGGTTTCGAAGGAGTAAATTATTTAGCTGAAGCTGATGAAATGGTACAAGTACCGAGTATTTCGTAATACCTCATTCAATTGAAATATAAATGCACCCAATTGGGTGCATTTTTTTATTGTTGCCTTCGAAGGGTTCGAAACTTTTGAGTAGCTAGAATTTATTTTAGAACATGATGCGCCAAAACCTTTTGAACATCATACACATTTACCGATTTATTAAACTGCTTTTTAATACTTGGTTGTACTTCACTTGAAATCCATATTTTTAACTCAGCATCTAAGTCAAACGTACCTGCAGTTTCAATACTGAATCTAGAAATACTTTTATAAGTAATGGATTTGTATTCAGTTTTACTACCTGTTAAACCTTGAATATCGACTAAAATAAGTCTTTTGTTTGTAAAGATGAAAGTATCTCTTAGGAGTTTAAAACCCAATTCAATTTCTTCTCCATCGGTTAGGAGTTGTCCGTATTTTTTAATTAATTCTTCTTGGCTTACTGCACCAGCATTTCCAAGAATAGCAGAAAATAGTCCCATAATGTTTTTTAAAATTATCCTAATCGTAAGGCTTTTCGGTTACGCCCCGTTTTTATAGTGGTTTCTGGACTCCACATCTATGGTAATTGGTTAATTATTCAATTGTTGTGTTCTGAAACGGAGTTTTATCAGTGGGTAAATCCAATTCAGATAAAATTCTATTCAGTTCTAAAAGAGAATCATCTGCAATAAGTTCGACTTGAATTTTCAATTTAGTTGTATCGGTTAGTAGGGTGTAGTCTCCTGCAACCGTTTTGATTTCAATTATATCGTTCAAATTGATTTTTTTACGGAAACTGAATAGCCCATTTTTTTGAAGGGTTCCGTTTTCAATGGTTAGGTATTGATTGGTAAAATGGTATAAAAATTGACTAAGATATATTAATCCAAATACAAAATAACCATATTTTGACCAATGGATGTGTTCCATTTCGATTATGTTTATTACCCCAAGTGCAATCCAAACCAGACCTGCAATTAATTCAAGCAGTAACTTTTTTTTCTTAAATTTTATTTTCATGGTTGGGGTGGTTTTGGGGTCTGTTAATTTATTTGGTTTGCTTTAGTTCCATTTTCTTATGGTCAATAAATAGCCTACAACTCACCATGAAAAATCCTGAAATATTGGCTTTAATGTTTACTGTATTTCCGTTTTTATCGACTAGACATCCTGTCAAATTACTTGGTGTAATGAAATTTAATTGTTCGTCTTGTATTTCATTATTCACATACAGTTTTTCACCATTGAACCAACTGTTAGTTACTTTTATTTCATTTTCGTCATAATTGGTTATCCATTCACTTTTCATTCTTTTCTTTTTTAAGTTTTATATTATTTTGTGAACTATTATAAGATATATAAATCTTTTAAGTAGTTAGTTAAATAAAAAAAGTCAATAGTTTGAGCATCGAAAAGTTACGAAGTGCTTAACAATTGATTATTTTGTGTTAAAGTCTGTAAAGGAAGATCGATTTGGGTCAAAATGCAGTTACAGGGCGATTCAAATATAGTATTTTTTTTTATTAATACGATTTAGAGTACATTTTTTGTCATTTAAATTAAATTGAATAAATTATAAAATAGACTTTTAATAATCTCACTTAATGACTCGCAACTATTTTTTGTTACCAATTGGCTATAAAGACTATATTTGTAGCACAATCCAAAAACGAATCATTATTTTAACTTAAAGTATGCATTTTTCTCTTATTATACCGGTGTACAACCGTCCTGACGAAGTAGATGAGTTGTTAGAAAGTTTAGCTAAAACGACCTATCAAAATGATTTTGAAATTGTCATTGTAGAAGATGGCTCCACAATTCCGTGTGGAGAAGTGATTCAGAAGTACATGGCGCAATTGAACATTGCTTATTTTTATAAAGAAAATTCAGGTCCTGGTGATTCTCGTAATTATGGAATGACTAAGGCGAGTGGTGATTATTTTATCATTTTTGATTCGGATTGTATTATTCCAGTTCAGTATTTGGACGAAGTAGACAAAGCTTTGAAACAAGATTATGTAGATTGTTTTGGTGGTCCAGACAAGGCGTTGGATAGTTTTTCAGACATTCAAAAAGCCATCAACTTTGCTATGACGTCGTTCTTAACTACAGGAGGTATTCGTGGTGGATCAGAGAAAATAGGAAAGTTCCAACCGAGAAGTTTCAACATGGGATTGTCTCGCAAAGCCTTTGAAGCTTCCAAAGGTTTTGGTAATATTCACCCAGGCGAAGATCCAGATTTGTCTATTCGTTTGTGGAATTTAGGTTTTGAAACCCGACTTTTCTCTAAGGCGTTTGTATACCATAAACGTAGAATTGATTGGGATAAATTTTCTGTTCAAGTAAGTAAATTTGGTAAAGCCCGACCTATTTTGAACAGTTGGTATCCGGAACATAACAAGTTGACTTTTTTCTTTCCAACTGCTTTTATTTTGGGATTCTTTCTTTCGGTAGCCTTGTTACTACTAACTTTTGATTATTTTTTACAACTCTATATGTTGTACTTCTTTATTTTGTTTGTAACTTCAAGTATTCAAAATAGGAGTGTGCACATTGGGTATTTGTCGTTAATTGCGGTTTGGAAACAATTTTACGGTTACGGTTTAGGATTTTTAGAATCGTATATTAAAGTGATTGTTTTAAAACGTCAACCTCAAGTAGCTTTTCCGTATTTGTTTTTTAAAAAATAACAAATGTCTAAAATAATTGGCCTAACGGGAGGGATTGGTAGTGGTAAAACTACCCTTGCGATGTATATAGAATCGCTGGGAATACCTGTGTTTATTGCTGATGATGAAGCCAAAAAACTGATGCAATCTGCTGAAGTTTTGGGCAAAATTAAAGCTGTTTTTGGGAAAGCTGTTTTTGAAAAGGGGCAACTGAATCGGCAACAACTTGCTGCTATTGTTTTTTCTAATCCAGAAAAATTAAGCCAACTCAATGGTATCATTCATCCCGCAGTTAAAAAGCAATTTACCATTTGGCTTGACCAACATCAGTCGGCTCCTTTTGTTGTTTATGAAGCCGCTATTTTATTTGAAAGTGGTAGTTATCAAAACTGTGATAGTATTATAACCATTACCACTCCTTTAGAAGATAGAATTGCACGGGTAATGCAACGCGATAATAGTTCGAGAGAACAAGTGTTGAATCGAATTAATGCGCAATGGACCGATGAGCAACGGGCTGCTAAAAGTAACTTCATAATTGAAAATACTGACACTCAAAATACAAAATCACAACTTGATAAAATTCTTAAAATTTTAAAGATTCAGCAAAATGAAGCCTAGATGTTAATATTTGGTTAATGTATTATTTATTATATTGTTAAAATACTAAATTTGTTTTGATGAGTAAGCTATTTTTTAGATTGTTAGTTTTGTTGATGAGTTTGTCCCTAATTGGGATTATTCTTGTTCAGGTGTATTGGTTCAATACCTCTTTTCAAAACAATGACGAACAATTCAAATTTCATGTCAAACAAGTATTGGGCAACGTAGCCGAAAAATTGCAAAAACAAGAGGCGTATAGTTTTTATGACAAGTACAATCATTTGAAAGATAGTACAGGTAAAATTCCTAAAAAAGATGATTTGTTAGAGTTTACTTATGTTCAAAAAAACTTAAAAACAAATAAGACTATTGTATATTCGAATAGTATCATCGCCGAAGATTTTCATATTAATTCATCGCTCTTTGATAAAAAAACGGACAATACAAAATTATTTAAAAATTTTAGCTCTAAACGTGTCACCGAAGTCTACAATGATAAGCCATTAGATAATTCGCTATTAGGGCAAAGTCTAATTCCAGATGAACGCACTGAGAAGTCAGGAAATTTAGATGTGTTAGACAATGCGCAATTTGAAATTTTCTATAAAGATATTGCGATGGCAATGCCTCTCGAAGAAAGAGTATCTGCAGACAATATCCAAAAATTGATTAAAAAAGAATTAGAAGAATATGGTGTTAATACCAAATTTGAGTTTGGGATTTATAATAATGATTTGGCTACCAAAGTAAAATCAGATGATTTTAAATACGATAAAAATGCAAGTTATTCGATTCCAATTTTAACAGATAATGAAGGGCATGAGCAATATAAATTAATGGTAGCTTTTCCGCATAAAAAGCGATTTTTATTGTCTGAATTGGTGAGTATTACAATCCTCTCGATCATTTTTACGTTGATTATTATAATAGCGTATACGAGTGCTTTGAGTCAGTTGATTCGCCAACGTCAAATTTCCGAAATCAAAACGGATTTCATTAATAATATGACGCATGAATTCAAGACACCTATTGCTACTATAAATTTAGCTTTGGATGCCATTCGAAATCCAAAAATAATTGATGATAAGGAGAAAGTATTGCGCTACCTCCAAATGATTAGAGACGAGAATAAGCGAATGCATGCTCAGGTGGAGAATGTATTGCGAATTTCTAAATTGGAGAAAAAAGAATTAGAAATTGATAAAGAATCCAATCATATTGAAGATGTAATTAACGATGCTATTGAACATGTTAATTTGATTTTAGAAGATAGGGGGGGAAGCATTACCACACATTTTGATGCTACCCGAACAACGGTACTGATCAATGATAATCATTTTACGAATGTGATTGTAAACATTTTAGAAAATGCGATTAAATATTCGCCAGAGGCACCAGAGATTGATATTTATACTGAGAATATCAAAGATATGGTGTTGATAAAAGTACAAGATAAAGGTTTGGGAATGAGTAAGGTGGCTCAAAAACGAATTTTTGAGAAATTTTACCGAGAACATACCGGAGATATTCATAACGTGAAAGGACATGGTTTAGGATTGGCCTATGTTAAGAGAATTGTAGAAGACCATAACGGTCAAGTATATGTAGAAAGTGAAAAAGGGAAAGGAAGTACCTTCATTATAAAATTACCACTAATTAATTAGACTATGGAAAATACCAATAAAAAAATACTTTTAGTAGAGGACGATCTTAATTTTGGAGCGGTACTAAAAGATTACTTGATGCTAAATGATTTTGATGTTACTTTAGCTAAAAACGGGATGGAAGGTTTTGAGAAGTTCAAAAAAGACAATTATGATTTGTGTATTTTGGATGTGATGATGCCTTACAAAGATGGATATACTTTAGCTAAAGAAATCAGAGAGAAAAATGCCGAAGTGCCAATTATCTTTTTGACGGCTAAATCGATGAAAGAAGACGTATTAAAAGGCTATAAAGCGGGAGCAGACGATTATTTGAACAAGCCCTTTGATTCTGAAGTATTGTTGATGAAAATCAAAGCCATCATTCAGAGAAAATCATCGGATGTCAAAGCAGAACAAGTGCAGTTTGAGTTTAATGTGGGTAAATTTCACTTGAATTCTAAATTGCGATTCTTGACCTATCAAAATGACGAACCAATTAAATTGTCTCCAAAAGAGAACGAATTATTAAAAATGTTGATTCTTCACGAGAATGATTTGATGCCAAGAGAATTGGCCTTGACTAAAATTTGGAGAGATGATAACTACTTTACTTCTCGAAGTATGGATGTGTATATTGCCAAATTAAGAAAGTATTTGAAATCAGATGAAAATGTTGAAATTTTAAACATCCACGGAGAAGGTTTCCGATTGGTTGTGAAAAAATAAGATTCGTTTTTAGAAATAAAAAAAGCTCCAAGAAATTGGAGCTTTTTTTATGGGAATATTTAGAGTTAATAAGAACGTTTCATTTTGTATTTTATCGCATCCAAACATAAGTTATTGATACTTCCTTCGTGAGTGTGCTTAGTTGCTTTAGGCGATTGGAATGTGCCATTTTCCAGTTGTTCAGCAACTGCTTTGTAAGCATCTCTAAATGGAACTCCAGCAACTACCATTTCGTTTAAGGAATCAACTGTAAAAAGATAGTCGTATTTTTTATCGTCTAAAATATGTTCTTTTACCGTAATGTCTTTGATAGCAAAAATCGCAATGTCCAAACAAGCTTTTAAATTTTGAATTGCCGGAAACAATCCTTCTTTTAATAATTGTAAATCTCTATGATAACCACTTGGTAAATTGTTTGTAATCAAAGTGATTTCATATGGTAAAGCTTGAATTTTGTTGCATTTTCCACGAATCAATTCAAATACATCAGGGTTTTTCTTGTGCGGCATAATGCTTGATCCTGTTGTAAGATGAGATGGCAAGCTGATGAAATCAAAATTCTGACTCATATACAAACACACATCCATAGAAAATTTAGCCAAAGTTGCCGCCACGCTACTCATAGCAAACGCCACAGTTTTTTCCGTTTTTCCTCGACTCATTTGAGCAGCTACGGCATTGAATTTTAAAGTTTCAAATTGTAACTCTTGAGTGGTAAACGTTCTGTTAATTGGGAAGGAACTTCCATAACCTGCAGCAGAACCCAATGGGTTTTGATCCACCACTTTTAGTGCGGCATTTAACATCGTAATATCGTCAATCAAACTTTCAGCATAAGCCGAAAACCACATGCCAAAAGAAGAAGGCATTGCGATTTGTAAATGCGTATAACCAGGTAATAATACATTTTGGTGCTTATCAGCCGATTCCATCAATAAATCAAAAAGTACTTTTACCTGTTCTTTTAATTCTTTGACAACATCTTTTAAATACAAATGAACGTCTACTAAAACTTGGTCGTTACGAGAACGGGCCGTGTGGATTTTTTTTCCAGCATCGCCTAATTTGATAGTCAATAGGTATTCAATTTTGGAATGAACGTCTTCAAAACTATCTTCGATTTCAAAATTACCTGCCTCAACATCTTTAATGATTTCTTCCAAAGCGATAACCAATGAAGATGTTTCTACTTCAGTCAATAAACCAATTTGACCTAACATTTTCGCATGAGCAATAGAACCCAATGCGTCGTATTTAGCCAAAACTAAGTCTAATTCTCTGTCGTTTCCAACAGTGAAATGTTCTATTTGCTTGTCAGTGGCAATTCCTTTTTCCCAGAGTTTCATATGTGTAATTTTATTGCTTGAAAAAATCAGTTAGTATTTTGATGTACAACTGAATTCCTTCTTCTATTTCGTTAATAAATATAAATTCGTCAGCCGAGTGGGAGCGGAGCGTTTCTCCAGGTCCTAATTTCAAGGATTGGCAACTCAATACCGATTGATCTGAAAGAGTTGGCGATCCATAAGTAGTTCTTCCCAATACAATTCCAGCTTGAACTAAACCGTGTTCTAACGGAATGGATGAAGCGTTTAAATGCATCGAACGAGGATTTACTTCTGCACTTACATGATTTTTTACAGTAGCCAAAATTTCGGCATTGCTATAACAGTCATTCACTCGGATATCTACAACCAAATGACATTCAGCAGGAACTACATTGTGTTGTTTTCCAGCGCTTACTTGAGTTACAGTCATTTTTACAGGACCTAAAACGTCAGATGTTTTTTCAAATTGATAGGTTTTGAACCAATCAATCACAGGCATCGCATTGTAAATAGGATTGTCTTCATTTTGATGTGCCGCATGACTGGCAGTCCCTTTGACGACAACGTCTAACACTAATAAACCTTTTTCGGCTATAGCCAATTGCATTAATGTAGGCTCGCCCACAATCGCACAATTCAATTCAGGTAAGTGTTTTAAAACACTGTTTAAACCATTTTTCCCACTGCTTTCTTCTTCTGCGGAAGCAACGATAACCATATTGTACGGTAAATTTTCTTGTCCGTAAAAATGAACAAAAGTGGCTAAAAGCGAAACCAAACAACCTCCTGCATCATTACTTCCTAATCCGAATAATTTACCGTCTTTGACAATGGCTTCAAAAGGATCATTGGTATAACCTTGGTTCGGTTTCACAGTATCGTGATGCGAATTCAATAAAAGTGTTGGTTTACTTTCGTCAAAATATTGATTGAAAGCCCAAATATTGTTATTCTCTCTTTGAAAAGGAATTCCGTTCTGGGTAAACCAATTCTCGATTAATAGTGCTGTTTTATCTTCTTCATTTGAAAAGGAAGGGGTTTCAATTAGCGCTTTTAATAGGGCAATAGCTTCTAATGTAAGTATTTCTATAGTCTTCATAAAGTAATTGTCGTATAAGTAGCGGTTTTGTTTTGTAACATCCGGTGGTGTCCAATTCTGATTTGTTTTACTCCTTTGGATAGGCTGTTGAAACAATTGTCTAATTTGGGAATCATTCCAGAATGAATCGCTTGCTCTGTTTTTAATTTGGCATACAAATCGGGATTGATTTGTTCAATCACCGAATTATCATCTTCTGCATCAAACAAAACACCTGTTTTTTCAAAGCAATAAGTAAGGGTTACATCAAATTGATCAGATAAAGCAATCGCTAATTCGCTAGCAATCGTATCGGCATTAGTATTTAATAATTGGCCTTTTCCATCGTGAGTGATGGCGCAAAAAACAGGTGTTATTCCTGTTTCAAGTAGGCTGGATAACAAGGTAGTATTGACTTTTTTTACATCGCCTACAAAACCATAATCGATAGTAGGATGATTTCGTTTATCAGACAGAATTAAATTTCCATCCGCACCCGAAAATCCCATAGCATTGGCACCGTTGGCTTGTAGTTGTGCTACCACTTCTTTGTTGATTTGACCTGCATAAACACCCACCACTACTTCAAGCATTGGTGCATCGGTAATTCTACGTCCTTCAATCATTTGAGGAACTAATCCCATGCTTTGCGCTAATTTAGTAGCTGATTTTCCACCGCCATGAACTAGAATGGTATTGCCTTCCAAAGCAGCAAAATCAGCTAAAAACGATGCTAATTCCGTAGGATTATCAATGATATTTCCGCCGATTTTTATAATGGATACTGATTGCTTATTTTCCATCTTCCAATATTTTTTGCAAAACCAATTGCGCTGCGTAGGTTCGGTTATTGGCTTGTTCAATCACAATTGAATTTTCGCTATCAATCACTTCGTCTGCCACGATTACATTACGTCTTACAGGCAAACAGTGCATGAATTTGGCATTATTAGTCAATTTCATTTTCTCAGCGGTAACGGTCCAGTTTGGGTCTGAGTTAGTTACTTTTCCGTATTCTTTATAATTACTCCAGTTTTTGGTGTAAATGAAATCGGCATTTTCAAAGGCTTTGTTTTGATCGTATTCAATTTTTGAATCCTTTGTAATCTCAGGGTTCAATTCATACCCTTCAGGGTGTGTAATTACAAAATCAGCGTCTTGCAATTGCATCATTTGTACAAACGAATTGGCTACGGCTTGTGGTAATGCTTTTGGATGCGGCGCCCAAGATAAAACTACTTTTGGACGGTGAGCCGTTTTGTGTTCTTCCATGGTGATGGCATCTGCCAATGACTGTAAGGGGTGTCCCGTAGCACTTTCCATATTCACAATGGGCACTGTAGCATATTTTAAAAATCCTGACAATACGGTTTCGGCATTGTCTTTTTCTTTATCGGTCAATCCTGCAAAAGCTCTAATAGCAATGATATCGCAATATTGTGACACGACTTGAGCTGCTTCTTTGATGTGTTCAGAGGCGCCTTGATTCATTACCGCTCCATCTTCAAATTCGAGTGTCCAACCTTCATTGGTGAAGTTCATCACCATCACATTCATTCCTAAATTCAATGCTGCCTTTTGTGTACTCAAACGCGTTCTTAAACTAGGATTGAAAAATAACATTCCTAAGGTTTTATTTTCGCCTAAGGCTTTGTTTTGTAATGGATTTTTTTTGATTGCAATCGCTTCTTTTACCCATTCTTGAAGCGAATCTATTTCTTGTATGTTGATGTAATTCATTACTTTAAGTGTATTAGTTTATTTGGTTGTCTGTTCATTTGGATCACTAAATAAGTTGACAACTCGTTTATCTTTTATATAATCTTCGTAATAGGAATCTCGTTGTGTAAGGCTTTTAAAATAAAGTTATCTTCTAATCCGTTGACAATCCAAGTTTCGATATTGGCGGCTTTGGCTATGGCTGCCGAATCAATTTTGGATTGCATTCCACCTGTTCCGTGGGAAGATTTAGCATCTCCAATTTCTTTTTCTAAAGTTTGTAAATCTGTCACTAAACGAATCGTTTCAGGATGTGTATCATGAATAGACGCTTTAGTATAAATTCCGTTGGTATTGGTGGCAATAATCAAAATATCAACATTCAATAAAACAGCTGTCAAAGCGGCTAATTTATCGTTATCTCCAAATTTAATCTCATCCGTTGAAACGGTATCATTCTCGTTGATAATGGGGATGTAGCTGTTTTTGACCAAAACATCAATCGTATTGACAATATTGACTTTGGTTTCGGTTTTTTCAAAATCAGAATACGAAAGTAAACATTGTGAAGTATGCAAGCCTAAATCACTGAAATTCTCATGAAAAATCCGCATTAAGTGTGGTTGACCAATAGAAGCCAAGGCTTGTTTGACAAAAATTTCGTTATCTGGCGCTTCCAATTTAACAAACTGTTTTGCGGCAGCAATAGCTCCTGAACTTACAATTACAAATTCGTAATCGTCTTTCAGTGCTGCAATTTGCATTCCAATGTCTTCAATCTTTCCTCTCGAAATATGATTGGTTTCTTTGGTGAGCGTGTTACTTCCTATTTTTAATAAAATTCTTTTTTTACCTGATTTGTCCATCTCCGTAAATATACCATTTATTAGTTACCAAATGCTGTAAGCCAATAGGGCCGCGTTGGTGTAATTTATCTGTGCTAATGGCTAATTCGCCTCCTAATCCAAATTGTCCTCCGTCGGTGAATCGGGTAGAGGCGTTGTGATAGACTGTTGCCGTATCGACATTGTCCATAAATTCTTGTGCTGTAGCTTCATTTTCTGTAATGATAGACGCCGAATGTCCGCCGCAATAGTGATTAATTTTATCAATAGCTTCTTGGTCAGAATCGACAGTTCCAATCACAATTTTGTAATCCAAAAACTCTTCGTACCAAATTAAATCGGATTCAATTGAAGGGACTCCTGTTGCAGCTGCTACTTTTTGGTCACCCAAAACAGTTACGTTGTATTGTTGTAGGTTGGCTACTATTTGTTGAGCAAAAGACTCCCAATTACTTAAATTGGTGTCGATTAAAACTTTGTCTAAAGCATTACAAACTGAAATATTAGATGTCTTACCGTTGATGATAATATCCGTTGCTTTTTGTAAATCCGCTTCTTGATTCACGTACACAAAATTGTTACCACGACCACTTACAATCACAGGGCAAGTAGCGTGTTGCTTCACAAAAGCAATTAATTGTTCGCCACCACGAGGAACAATCAAGTCCACTCGTTGTGTTGGTTTTTCTAAAAAAGCTTGGGTTTCTGTTCGGTTGTAATTCAAATATGCTACCCAGTTTTCTGAAACTTCATTCTCTTTCAAGGCTTGGTGCCAAAGCGCTACAATCTTTAAATTAGAAAGTAAGGATTCTTTTCCGCCTTTCAATAGAATTTTATTTCCGGATTTAAAAGCAATACCACCCGCTTCAACAGTAACATCTGGACGCGATTCGTAAATAATCATCACCGTACCAAAAGCGGCAGTTTTGTTGGTAATTTTCATTCCTTTTTCATGAACAAAATGAAAACGTTCTACTCCAATAGGATCTTCTTGGCTTGCCAATTGTTGCATCGACAAAATCATTCCATCAATTTTAGCGTCGTCTACCAAAAGGCGTTTCTCCATAGCTAAATCGGCTCCAGAATAATTATCCAAGTCTTGCTTGTTAATGGCTTTAAGGTTGGCTCTTTCTTCTTCAAGAAGCGTTGCCATTCGGCTTAAAACTGCATTTCTTTTTTCTATTGAAAGTAGTGTACTCATGAAATTAAGATTGAATTTCCTTCAAAGTTTCTCTTAAAGCAATGATAAAAGTATCTATTCCTTTCTTGTTGATTGTCAGAGGAGGAAGTATTCTTAATAGATTTTTGTTATTGGCATTTCCTGTGAAGATATGCTTGTCAATAATCATTTTTTTACGGAGATCATTGATTTCAAAATCAAATTCAACTCCAAGCATTAATCCTTTTCCTTTTACCTTTTTTACTTCGGGAATTTGTTGAATGGCTTCTAAGAAATAGGCATATACTTCATTCACATTCTCCATTAATTTTTGGTCTTTAATCACATCTAAAACAGCAATTCCTGCTGCACAAGCCAAATGACTTCCACCAAAAGTAGTACCTAATAAACCGTAACTCGCTTTGAATTTTGGCGAGATTAAAATACCCCCAATTGGAAATCCGTTCCCCATTCCTTTAGCCAAACATATAATGTCGGCTTTAATGTTGTGGTGTTGGTGTGCAAAGAATTTTCCTGTTCTTCCGTAACCAGACTGTACTTCGTCTAAAATTAGAACTACATCATATTGTGCGCACGCTTTTTCTAAGTCTTGGAAGAATTCGGTAGTTCCTTCGTCCAATCCGCCTACACCTTGAATTCCTTCAATAATTACACAGCAAACATCACCTTTTTTCAATTCGGCTTCGACCAATTCGGTTTGGTTCAAAGGCAAAAAGGTAACCACTTGTTGCGCATTCAATGGTGCTACAATTTTTTTATTATCGGTTACAGCTACTGCTGCCGAAGTTCTTCCGTGAAAGGAATTGTTAAAAGCAATAACACGTGACTTATTATTGTGGAAAGAAGCTAATTTTAGTGCATTCTCATTGGCCTCAGCCCCAGAACTACAAAGAAATAAGCTGTAATCATCATAACCTGATAACTTCCCTAATTTTTCAGCTAATTCTACTTGCAATGGATTTTGTATTGCATTGGAATAAAACCCAATTGCATCCAATTGTTGTTTTAATTTTGATACATAGTGCGGGTGGGTATGGCCAATCGAAATTACACCGTGACCACTGTATAAATCTAAGTATTCTACACCCTTATCATCTGTAATAGTACAGTCTGTAGCTTTTACAGGGGTGATATTGTATAAAGGATAAACGTCAAATAAGTTCATTTTTCAATCTTTTAATTATTTTTAAAATCCACAAGGTTTTAAATGCAATCCTGTGGTTTCGTCTAAGCCAAATAACAAGTTCATGTTTTGAATCGCTTGTCCAGAGGCTCCTTTGGTTAAATTGTCAATTACCGAAGTAATTAAAAGCCGGTTTCCTTTTTTCATTAAACTAATAATACACTTGTTGGTTTGCACTACCTGTTTCATGTTGATATTGGTAGTCGTAACCGTTACAAAGGGTTGATCAGCATAATAGGCTTCATATTTCGCTACGATATCTTCTAAACTATCCGTTACAGTGGTGTATAAAGTAGCAAAAATTCCTCTAGCAAAATCCCCTCTGTTAGGAACAAAAATCAATTCGTTAGGATATCCTACTTGCAATTGTTGAATACTTTGGTTGATTTCGCCTAAATGTTGGTGTTCAAAAGCTTTGTAGTGCGACATATTGTTGTTTCTCCAACTGAAATGGGTGGTTTCTGAAGGACTTACCCCAGCTCCTGTACTTCCGGTTGTAGCATTGATATGGACATCTTCGTTAAGTAATCCGTTTTTTGCCAACGGCAATAATGCCAATTGAATCGCGGTCGCAAAACAACCTGGATTAGCGATATAATTAGCGGATTGTATAGCTGTTTTGTTCAATTCAGGTAAGCCGTAAACAAATTGCTTTCCGTCAAATTCAGCATCTTTAGTCAATCTAAAATCGTTTCCTAAGTCAATAATTTTAGTGTCGTTTGAAAATTGGTTTTGTTCTAAAAACGCTTTTGATTTTCCATGTCCCAAACACAAGAAAACCACATTTACGTTAGGGTTCACTTGGTTGGTGAAATTCATTTCGATATCGCCCATCAAATCGTGATGCGCAATGGATAAAGGTTTGCCAGCATTAGTTGTGCTGTACACAAAATCAATAGTAGCATTGGGGTGAAACATCAAAATTCTGATGAGTTCGCCTGCCGTATATCCAGAACCTCCAATTATTCCAACTTTAATCATGACTCAATTGGTTTACTGATGAAAATATATTTTGTGCATTTCCTAAAATCTTAATGAATCCTTTAGCATCTTCCGAAGTCCAAGCATTGTTCATTTCGCCATATTGTCCAAATCCAGTATTCATCAAATCATTTTTAGATTCAATCCCGTCCAATGAGAAGTGGTAAGGCTTCAAAGTTACGGTCACGGTTCCGTTGACTGTTTTTTGAGTGTCTTCCAAGAAAGTTTCAATATTGCGCATCACTGGATCTAAGAATTGCCCTTCGTGGAATAACATTCCGTACCAGTTGCCTAATTGTTCTTTCCAATATTGTTGCCATTTACCCAAAGTGTGTTTCTCTAGTAAATGGTGTGCTTTGATGATAATTAATGGAGCAGCGGCTTCAAAACCAACTCTTCCTTTGATTCCGATAATGGTGTCACCCACGTGGATATCTCTACCAATGGCATAGGCATTTGCCAATTTTTCTAAAATCACAATGTTGTTTGGAGGCGTGTCTTTTTTACCATTTACGGCTACTAGTTGTCCTTCGTTGAATTCCAAAGTTACTTTTTCTTCTCCTTGTTTTTGTAATTGAGAAGGGTAGGCTTCACTTGGTAATGCTTCGTGAGAAGTTAAGGTTTCTTTTCCACCCACACTCGTTCCCCAAAGTCCTTTGTTGATGGAATATTGTGCTTTTTCCCAAGAATAGTGTACGCCGTTTTTAGCTAAATAATCTACTTCTTCCTGACGTGATAATTTCAAATCACGAATAGGAGTGATGATTTCAATTTCAGGAGCGATGGTTTGGAAAATCAAATCAAAACGAATTTGGTCGTTTCCAGCACCAGTACTTCCGTGAGCAATTGCACTTGCGCCAACGGATTTCGCATATTTAATCGCTTCAATAGCTTGAAAAACACGTTCCGCACTTACCGAAAGTGGGTAGGTATTGTTTTTCAATACGTTTCCGTAAATTAGATATTTTATCGCTTTATCGTAGTATTTGTCTAGAATAGTAAGGTTAGCGTGTTTGGCACTTCCTAATTCATAGGCTCTATCTTCGATAGCTTGTAGCTCTTCGTCATCAAAGCCACCTGTATTGATTAATACAGTATGAACTTCATATCCTTTTTCGTTTTTTAAATATTTTAGGCAATATGAGGTGTCTAATCCTCCGCTATAGGCTAATACAACTTTTTTCATGGTATAATTATTTTTTTAAGAATAAGGCTTCTTTAATTTTTTTTAATCTGTTGAGTACTTTTACGTTAAAGGGATGTTTGGGTGGATCTTTTGGTTTTTCCTTTGGATCGTACAACATTCCGGTACAAAGACACATTTTGTTGTCTTTGCTCTTTAAAATTTCATAGTTGGTACAGGTTTGACATCCTTTCCAGAAACTTGGATCTGTAGTTAATTCAGAAAACGGAACAGGTTTGTATCCTAAATCCGAATTGATTTTCATTACTGCTAAACCAGTAGTGATTCCGAAAACCTTGGCATCAGGGTATTTTTGAAGCGAATAATCAAATACTTTTGATTTGATTTTTTTGGCCAAACCGTGATTTCTATAATCAGGGTGTACAATTAAACCCGAATGCGCTACAAATTTTCCGTGTTCCCAACTTTCGATATAACAAAAACCAGCAAATTTACCATCAGCCAATGCGATGATGGCGTCTTTGTTTTCCATCTTTTTTTGGATGTATTCCGGAGTTCTCTTGGCGATACCAGTTCCTCTTAATTTGGCAGAGGTTTCGATGGTATCGCAGATCTCTTCCGCAAACTTATAATGCTCTTCTTGAGTTACAACAATTTTAATATTCATTTCAAGAGTTGAATTTTGAATTAAATGAAACAATAACAATTTGTTTTGAACCAATTGCATTCCAAGTAACAGCCCACTTCTGTAAAGTGTTCCAACTTAGTACTAAAGGATTTAAAATGTAATTCTTAGGATATGTACATCCAATGTAAAACGAAAATGATTTCAAAACGGTAAATTGAAAAATGAATAAATGATACAACACATTGTGGATACTATATAAATAGTGTCCGTACCTCGGGAGAGGTCGAATCTGTGTTTATCCGTGATAAAGAAGTTATATGTAAACTGATTTTATTCATCGACTGCAAAAATACAACTTTTTTTATAAAACAAGAGCAATTTTACAATTTCTAACATTTTTTTACGTCAATGTTAGGATGTAGAAATATAAAACCCGTTGAGTTTTGATATTCAACGAGTTAGTTATGTATTGGTGTGAAATTAATTTCGCAGCGGATTTTGGTTTAAAATTCCTTTGAGTTTGTTTTTTAAATCCTCTCCAGTATCAAAAATTAGTTGTTCGTTAGTAGGAAAAGGAACTGTTTTTTTATCAAAATTTGGGAAATAACTATCGTCAGCAGCTCTTCGGTCTCCTTTGTAATTGGCATATACATTTTCAAAAATGAATTCACTACTCAATGGAAAGCTTTGCAATAACTGATTCGTGGTCCAGTTATTATAATCCACTTTAGCCACAATCATACAAGATTTGAATTGTCTAACTTCATTAATTTTCACAGTTACATCTTTCCAATTGTCTACAAAAACGACTTTTCCTTTTTCGTCTAACACTTCTTTTCCGTTCGCATCGATCAATTTCTTTTGTCCGTCCTTGATGCGGCGTTCTTTGATGAATTCTTTCTCTTTGATTTGTTCCGGCGAAATAACTACTTCTCTAAAACGAATACGAACCCCATAATCATAGCGAATTCCATCTTGTTCCGCATTGTGATATACGGTCCATTTGTCGTTCAAACCATAGGTATTGAAATCGAGTAAATCATTTTGTAAACGAACTGGAATAATCATATTGGTCTCATTTTTTGTACTGACCAAAACATAATCAGAGCCTTTGAATTTAGCTTCTTTTAACAGCTCGATAACGTCTTTAAAATTGGGATTAATTTGGTTCAAATAGGTAAAATCGTCAAATGCCTTACGAAAATCCAATTTGTTAGTGCTCTTGAGCAATGTTTTTGCGTTGGCATACAAATAATTGGAAAGTGCATTTTTGGTGGTAACCAATTTGTCGTTGTAATTTTCAAATGGGAAAATAGCAGTGCGCCCTTCTTTGAATAATTGCAGTGGGAGCAAAGGTTTTATTTTTTCTTGTCGGTTATTTAATCCTACGTAAAGCTGATATATGCGTTCTATTTGTGCTGAATTATTCTCTTTTTCGAGTAAGTTTAAAGTGTTTAGGTCTCTTTCTTTGGCTTTGGTAAAAGCCTCTTCCAACAAATACACATAGTCTTGCTTACTCTTTTTATCTTTATTGGATTCCAAACTTGAAACGGCTATTGTGATGGCATTATCATAGTCGCCAGAGTGCACTAATTCTTGAGTGTGTTTGAGTGCGCAATTGGTTAGAAAAACTAAAAAGCTAAAAAGGAGTATAATTTTTTTCATGAATAGTGGTTTTAATTTTAGTTTGGAATAGGGTACTTTTTTCAAAAACGATGCCATTAAAAAAGTGAGCGGGTTCTTTGTTAATTAATTTGTTAAAAAATACTCGGTCAAATATATTGGTAACCTACTATTTAGCCAACGTTTTTTTGTATTTTTGCGTGAAATTAACAAAAACTACACAAATGCAACGCGACGAACAAATTTTTGACCTTATCTTAGAAGAACAAGAAAGACAAATTCACGGAATAGAATTAATTGCATCAGAAAACTTTGTAAGTGACGAAGTGATGGAAGCTGCGGGTTCTGTTTTGACTAACAAATATGCAGAAGGATATCCAGGAAAAAGATACTACGGCGGTTGTGAAGTAGTGGATGTTGTGGAACAAATTGCTATTGACAGAGCTAAAGAATTATTTGGTGCTGAATATGCTAATGTGCAACCTCACTCAGGTTCTCAAGCCAATACTGCGGTATACCACGCTTGTATTAAACCAGGTGATACTATTTTAGGATTTGATTTGGCGCACGGTGGTCACTTGACTCACGGTTCGCCAGTGAATTTTTCTGGACGTTTGTACAACCCAGTTTTTTACGGTGTTGATAAGGAAACAGGTCGATTAGATTACGATAAAATTCAAGAAATTGCAACTAAAGAGCAACCCAAATTAATTATCGCTGGAGCTTCGGCTTATTCTCGTGATATGGATTTTGCTCGTTTCAGACAAATTGCAGATAGCGTTGGGGCTATTTTATTGGCTGATATTTCCCACCCAGCAGGTTTGATTGCTAAAGGATTGATGAACGATCCGTTGCCTCACTGTCATATTGTAACTACTACTACGCACAAAACATTACGTGGACCACGTGGTGGATTGATTTTGATGGGGAAAGATTTTGAAAACCCATTTGGTTTAACGACTCCAAAAGGAGAAATCAGAATGATGTCTAATTTATTAGACTTGGCTGTTTTTCCTGGGAACCAAGGAGGACCATTAATGCACATCATCGCTGCTAAAGCGGTTGCTTTTGGTGAAGCATTACAAGACGAATTCTTTACGTATGCGATGCAGTTACAAAAAAATGCGAAAGCTATGGCTGACGCTTTTGTGAAAAGAGGATACGAAATCATTTCAGGAGGTACAGATAACCACATGATGTTGATTGACTTAAGAAACAAAAATATTTCTGGTAAAGACGCTGAAAATGCGTTAGTAAAAGCAGAAATTACAGTAAATAAAAACATGGTTCCATTTGATGACAAATCACCATTTGTTACTTCAGGAATTCGTGTGGGAACTGCTGCGATTACTACTCGTGGTTTAGTGGAAGAAGATATGGAAACTATTGTAGCACTTATCGATAAAGTCTTGATGAATAACACTGACGAAGATGTAATCGAAGAAGTAGCTGCTGAAGTAAATGAAATGATGAGCGAAAGAGCCATCTTCGTTTTCTAAGATAGCACTTCTTATTGATATAAAGTTTAAAGTTTTGTGTAACACTATTTTCGCAAAACTTTAAACTTTTTTATTTTTACTCCCTTATAAATTCCGATTCAAATGTCCATACTGAGATTAAAACTGCCTACCGACCCAAGATGGGTAAATATTGTTGAGAAAAACATTGAAGAAATTCTGACAGATCACGCTTGGTGTGAACAGAAAGCCGCTACCAATGCCATTACAATAATTACGCACAATTCGGAGCATCAAGATTTAGTTCAGGATTTATTGGCTTTGGCCAAAGAAGAAATTGACCATTTTGAACAAGTACACAATATCATTATCAAACGCGGACTGAAATTAGGTCGCGAACGCAAAGATGATTATGTGAATGAGTTGTATTTGTACATGAAACGAAGCAATACGGGGAGTCGGGTTTCAGGATTAGTAGAACGTTTGTTGTTCTCGGCTATGATTGAGGCTAGAAGTTGTGAGCGATTTAAAGTGCTTTCTGAAAATATTGAGGACGAAGAATTGTCAACTTTCTACCGTGATTTGATGGAAAGTGAAGCGGGTCATTATGCCACTTTTATTGGCTATGCCCGAAAATATGGAGAAGGTATTGATGTAGAGCAACGCTGGAGAGAATGGTTGGACTTTGAAGCTTCTATTATTACCAATTATGGTAAAAGCGAAACCGTTCACGGGTAGTAATACAAAGGTTAATGACAATATCAAAGTTCATTGTTCAATAGTGAAACCTTATATTTTCTTGTATTTCTTATATGGTTTAAAACAATTTCAATTTCAAAATCTAAAAAGTCTAACCTTCTAATACTCTAGTCTCAAATGCTTTCCATTCAAAAAAGTTCACCATTAGATACAGCAGCAATACGTGACATCGCTTATAGAACGTGGCCGGTTACGTATGGCGATATTGTTCCTGCAGCTCAGTTGGAGTACATGTTAGAATTATTTTATTCAGATGAAGCTTTGACAGCGCAAATGGAGGAGAAGGGACATCAATTTATTTTAGTGTGTGAAGGCAAAGTTGTTTTGGGTTTTGCTTCCTATGAACACCATTATTTAGGACAAAATACGACTCGATTACACAAGATTTATTTAGTACCCGAGTCGCAAGGTAAAGGAGCAGGGAAGTTGTTGATTGATTCGGTAGTGAAAGCGGCTACAGAAAACCAATCTGATGTAGTGTCTTTGAATGTGAATCGATTCAATACCGCAGTTACCTTTTATCAAAAAATGGGATTTGTCATTGTAGGAGAAGAAGACGTTGCCTTAGAGCACGGCTACCTAATGGAAGACTACAAAATGGAATTCAAGATTTAATTACTCTACTATAATATTGTGTTTGTACAACAATCCTTTAAGACCTTCTAAAGCGAAAGTTGCTTTTTTAATTTTCGTCTTTTCAGGGTCAATAGTGTAATTATAGCTGGTTCTAAAATAAGCTTTTGAGGCATTGGCTTTGTCAAATTCTGCGCGATACAAATCACAATGGTCAAACACTACTTCTGACAAATCAGTTGCCATAAAATCGACGGCAATCAAACTACAATTTTTAAACTGTGTTTCTTTTAGTTTTAGCGTATAAAATTTGGAGAAATCCAAGTTGCAACGACTGAACGCTATTTCAAAAATTAATTTATCGCACATGGAGAAATTAATGTCCTGCATTTTGCAGTTGTTGAACTGTACGGTTCGTAAAGCGGTATGATTGAGTTTGGTGCTATTGAAGTTGCAATTGGTAAACATACACTCAATAAAAGTAACCCCAATGAAATTACAAGCTGTAAAATCACAATTGATAAACTGACAGGATTCAAATTCTTTGAGGTGCATGGCTTCCTCACCATAAGTGGTGTCTTGGTAAGTGATATCAAAGAAATAAGTGGTCATAAATTGAAGGGATTTATATTGTGACTGGATTAAATATCCAGTAAAGCTCCGCTTTGAAAAAACAAAAAATCCAAAAATAATTTCAAGTCAACTTGATTATTTTTGGATTGTTTTGTTTTTATTCGTGACCTCGACTGGATTCAAACCAGTAACCTTCTGAGCCGTAATCAGATGCGCTATTCAGTTGCGCCACGAGGCCTTATTGCTTCACTATACTCTTAATCTAATAGGAGTTCAGCGAACTTGTTTGCGGGTGCAAATATAGGTAAAATTAGTAGATATCCAAATCGAAAATTAAAAAATAACTGCTTTTTTTGGACAACTACTGCCTTTTGGTATTTATTTATCTAAGGCTCTACAAGTTACGTAATAACGGTATCCTATCAATGCCATCTGCCATTTCTTCGCTTTGGTGACCTCCAAACCTTGTTTGGTTAAACTCGGTAATAGTATTTTGTTGATTTTGGCTAACACTTTGAACATTACTTTTTTTGGTAAAAATAAAAAAGACCATCAATATATGGTCTTTTTATCATTTATTTCTTTTTGGATTTCGACTGATTGGCTTTCTCCAAGGCGATTCGGGCTTTTTCTAATTCTTCTTTTGCTTTGATCATTTCGTCTTTGGCTTTGGCCAATTCTGACTTTTCGTCGGCATCCGTATCTTCATAATGCATCATTTTTTTGATTTTTTTCTTGAAATCTTGAATGCCTTTTTCATTTCGTAAATCAAATTCACCTAATGGGTTCGCTTCTGTAGTTCCAAAATTATCTGAAGCTATTTCGGAATCTTTCTTTATTTTTTCAATTTCTTCAGCAGTGTAATCGTCTTTTCCTGAAATGACTTCACCATCTTCAATAATCAAGTCTTTTGTATTCGGTTTTTTGATAACGATTTTAGACTTTTTAGTCGATTTTGGAGCATCGTTTTTGTCTGAGAAATTAAATCGGAAGTGCTCAGTTGATGGATTTCCGTCTTCATCATGGAAACCAAATTGCTTCAATGCGTCTCCATTGGGCACGCCATTAAAGAAAAAATTGCCCATTCCATTGGAACTAGCAGGAGATCCAAAACCAATTTCGTTTCCAGATTTGTAAAAGTTAATAGTTGAAATAGGAGATTGCTGGTTGAGTTTCAATTCGCCTTTGTTGCCTTTTTCGTCTTCGTAACTTAGTTTTAAGGCCGTGATTTCGTTTTTGGCATTGCGCTTCACATCCGAATAATTGATGGTCACACCGTATTTTTTTAAGGCTTTTACATCGTCATTCATTTCTGACTCAGGTGTGGTTTTGTTCCAAGACATCACCACATCATCTAAAGTGTTGTTGATTTCTAAGCGGTCTTGGTTTTTTTTGTTTTGTGCCAATACAGCAACAGAGCCACCAATAATTAAAGTAAAAGCAAGTGCTAATGTAAAATACTGTTTTTTGATATTCATAGTATACAATTTAATTAATACGACTGATTTTTGTTTTTAACGAAACAAACCTATTAATTGATTTTTGTACCCAAAAATACCTTTACAAAAATTTAACGTAATTAACTTTTTGATAAGAAAATGCCAACATTTTTTTCTGAAAAGAGATTAGTGTTCCAAAGTCAATAAGCGTTGCAACCAAATACAACACAATACAGCGATTACGCCTAAACTACCCATGACAAACCAATTGGCTTGGTAATTCCATTGGCTAATGATTTCCAAGCCCATTTTAGAACTCGCAATATGTGCCAAACTGAAACTCATAGTAAACAACGCCATATAACGCCCTTCGTGACCTTTAGGCGCGCGACTCATAGCAAAGGAATTGGAGAAGGGAAAAATGAACATTTCACCAAAAGTAATGAAGAGTAAACTCACAATTAAGATGCCTGCCCAAGCGTTGAATAACAAAATGTAAAAACTAATCGCCATCAAGACACATCCCCAAAGAATGATGCTCAGTTTACTAATATCTTTGCGTTGACAATAGCTGACAATGGGCATTTCTAAAAAGAAAATGAGTATTCCGTTGAAGGACAGAATCAATCCGCTTTGAAATTCGGTTAAACCAAAATGCTCACTATGATAGAGCGGTAATGTGGTAAATAACTGAAAAAATAAAACTGCTGTAATAAAACAAACGAATAAGAATATCCAAAATATTTTGTCTTTAAACACCGATTCACGTTCGGATTCAGCTTGTTTTTTGGCAATCAAATCTTCAGGTACTTTCTTTTCTTTGACCAAAACTGCAAATAGTACAATCGCAATGATACAGGTACTTCCATCGACCCAAAATAACGCTTGATAGCCTTGACTCAAAATAATCAAGCCTCCTAAAGCAGGGCCTGCAGCAAAACCAAGATTGACGGCTAAACGTACTAAAGTTAAGGCACGAGTGCGATTTTCGGGTTTGGCATAGGTACTTAACGATACAAACATGGCAGGACGAAACATATCGGCAATGACCATAATGGTAAACATACTGACGCACAAGGCCCAAAACGAAGTGACGTATTGCAAGAAAAAAAAGAGTACGCCGCTAGTAAACAAACTGAAAATCATGATTTTGTAAAACCCAATTTTGTCCGATAATTTGCCGCCCAACCAAGAGCCTAGCATGGAGCCAAAACCAAAACATACCATAATCCAACCTACTTGTGAATAGGAAAGATGCAAGTCTTCTTTTAAGTATTTGGATAAAAAGGGCAATACCATTGTCCCCGCACGATTGATAAAGGTGATCAACGCCAAAATCCAAACCTCTCTTCGAAAGCCTCTGAAATTATTGATGTATCGTTGCAGTCCGGACTGAATCATAATATAGTTTGAGCGACAAAGGTACCAACTTTTAGTCAAGGATTTATTTTTGAAATTAGGACTATGTGAAATAAATTTCATTTGAATAGAAAACACTTTGTTTTCTGTTGTATTGTGTAGTATTTTTGTTGAAAAGATATTCAGATGAAGAAGTTACTTGTGCTTTTAATGGTGTTGCAGTTTGGTTTTGGCTTTGCCCAAGCCCAATTCAGCTTGGCTGCAGTAGAAAAATTCCAAAACGAATTGAATGCCGAATATGCCGATGCTAAAACGAGTCCGCTTTTACCTGAAGATTTAAAAACGTTCCAAACCTTAGATTTTTATCCTGCCAATGAGAAGTTCTACGTGGTGGCTAAATTCATTCGTACCGAAAATGAGCAACCTTTTGAAATGAAAACCTCTACGGATAGAAAACCTGTTTATGTGAAATACGGAGAAGCGCATTTTAGCATTGACGGTCAAGCTTTTCAGCTCAATATTTACAGAAATATAGAGTTATCTAAGAAAGAGCAATACAAAGACTATTTGTTTTTGCCTTTTTCTGATTTGACTTGCGGGGACGAAAGTTATATTGGCGGAAAATATATTGACATGAAAATTCCGCAAGGAGATACTATTGTAATTGATTTCAATACCTCGTATAATCCGTATTGTGCGTATAGTCATAAATATTCATGTCCCAAAGTGCCTTTGGAGAACGATTTAAAAATCGCCATTCGAGCTGGAGTTAAAAAGTTTCATGACTAATGCACTACTTTAATTTACATACTCATTCGTATAGCAATCAGGCAGATGTGGTTGAATTAGTCAATCAATATCCTCAAGAATTTACCGATGCTATTCCTAATTATTCTATTGGAATACATCCTTGGTTTATTGTGGAAGATCGTATCGAAAGTGATTTGGCAATTATCGAAAGTAAGTTAAAGGAATCCAGTTGTTCGGCAGTGGGCGAATGTGGATTGGACAAGCGAATTGAAATTTCGTTTGAATTGCAGCAAACCGTTTTTGAGCGTCAATTGCTTTTGGCAGAACAGTACCAAAAACCAGTTGTGATTCATTGTGTAGCGGCTTTTCAAGAATTGATTGCCATTAAAAAGAGATTGAAAATTTCGGTTCCCTTTTTAATTCACGGATTTTCTAAAAATGAACAAGTAGCCAAGGAATTATTGGCAAATGGTTGTTACATTTCATTTGGAAAATATTTATTGCGAATGCCCCAATTAGAATCCGTTTTTTGCGCTATGCCCAATGACCGGTTTTTTTTGGAAACCGATACGGATGAGCAAACGATTCAAGAAGTATATGACTTGGCAGCAGAATATAAAGGGCTATCCGTAGCGCAAATACAAGAATTTGTGAATGCCAATTTCCGAAAAGTCTTTAGAACTGAATAAACAATTAAACATATAACCCAATAAACAAAAATAGTATGGCAGAGTGGACAGAAAGAGCCGAATTATTATTTAAAAAAGAAGGATTAGAAAAATTACAAAACGCTAAAGTATTAGTCGTTGGATTAGGAGGAGTGGGGTCTTTTGCCGCTGAATTTTTAGCAAGAGCAGGAGTAGGCAATATGACTATAGTTGATGGCGATGTGGTGGATATTACCAATATTAACCGACAATTACCTGCTTTACATTCTACCGTTGGTCAACCTAAAATTACAATTGTTGGCGACCGTTTAATGGACATCAATCCCGAATTGCAATTAACTCGAATCCAAGAATTTCTTTCGCCAGAACGTGCGTTTGAATTGGTTTCGCCTGAATTTGATTATGTTTTGGATTGTATCGATAGTGTCACTCCCAAATTAAATTTGATTATTGCTGCCAAACGAAAAGGAGTAAAAGTCATCAGCAGTATGGGTGCTGGAGGCAAAATGGAAGCCGCTAAAGTTAAAGTTTCTGATATTAGTAAGACAGAAAATTGCTTTTTAGCCCGCACCATCAAAAGACGTTTGAAAGAAGTGAAAATTGACAAAGGAGTGAAAGTGGTTTTCTCTTCAGAAATACAAGATGATAGCAGTTTAAAAACTACTGACGGAAAGAATTTTAAAAAATCATTTTACGGCACTAATAGTTATATGCCAGGGTTATTTGGTTTGTACGCTGCCGAAACAGTGATTCGTTATTTATTGGATAGAGTGATTAGTGAATAGTAATTAGTGAATAGTATAAAAATATGATACAGACTGTAATTTTTGATATGGATGGTGTAATTGTAGATACAGAGCCAGTACACCGCTATGCGTATTACAAACAATTTGCAGAATTGAATATCGAGGTAACTGAGGCGATGTACACTTCGTTTACAGGATTTTCCACTCGGAATACATTTCAAACGTTAAAAGAACAATTTCAACTAGAGCAGGAGGTAGAAGATTTGATTCAGCGAAAAAGAAGTATTTTTAATGATGCTTTTGATACGAAAGAAGATTTGGAATTACTAGAAGGTGTTCGCGCTTTAATTGAAGATTTATTTCAAAACGGAATCCAATTGATTGTTGCGTCTTCGGCTTCTAAAGTGACAATTGACCGTGTTTTTACTCGTTTTGGCTTGCATGATTTTTTTACTCATATTGTGAGTGGAGAAGATTTTCCAAAATCTAAACCACATCCGGCTATTTTTGAACATGCCGCTTCTTTATCGATAGCTCCAAAAGAAAATTGTATTGTGATTGAAGATAGTACTAACGGGGTAAAAGCGGCAAAAGCCGCTGGGATTTTTTGCGTGGGATACAATAGTGAACACTCAAAAGACCAGAATTTGTCCGAGGCAGATGTTGTTATCAATCATTTTAAAGAGTTGAATGCTAAAGTTATAAGTGGATTAAATTAATATTAACACTAAACATTCAATTGAATTTGTAAATTTGAACTCAATAAATATATAACTATGAAAAAAATAATTTTTGCCTTGGCAATTGTAATCTGTCATTTTACTGCAGAAGCACAAGTAAAAACACCTCAAGCTAGTCCTAGATCCAATGTGTTTCAAACTGTTGGTTTAACGGATGTAGAAGTAAACTATTCTCGACCAGGAGCAAAGGGGAGACCTGTTTTTGGAAATTTAGTACCGTTTGGTAAACTTTGGAGAACAGGTGCCAATGAAAACACCACCATTTCGTTTAGCGATGATGTAATCATTGATGGGAAAACCTTGAAAAAAGGAAAATATGCTTTGTACACTGTGCCAAGAATTGAAAGTTGGGATGTTATTTTTTATACTACTACTGATAACTGGGGATTGCCACAAGAATTTAACGAGGCTAATGTGGCGCTTAGAACTACGGTAAAAGAAGAAGCATTAACGAAACCAGTAGAAAGTTTAACTATTAGTATTGCTGGTTTAGATGCTAATTTTGCTTATTTAGAAATTTATTGGGAAAATTCGTATGTGGCTTTGAAATTTGAAGTGCCTACTCAAAAAACAGCTATTGCTAATATTGAAAAAGTCTTAGCAGGACCTACTGCTGCAGATTATAATTCGGCAGCACAATTTTTATATCAATCTAACGGTGATTTAACAAAAGCTTTAGGTTATATCAATAAAGCTTTAGACATGAGTGTTGAAAAACCATTTTGGTTCAACCGTTTGAAATCATTGATCTTAGCGAAACAAGGAGATAAAAAAGCTGCAATTGAAGCCGCTAAATTATCTTTAGAATCCGCTGAAGCGGCAAAAAATCAAGATTACGTAAAAATGAATAAAGATAGTATTGCTGAATGGAGCAAAAAATAATTTGTTATTCATTTCAATAAAAAAATCCCGTTTAAAACTTTAAACGGGATTTTTTTATTTAGCTAACAAAGGCTTTCTGATTTTTGAATACCAATCGTTCCAGAAGCCAAGCAATAACAATGGTTAATAAAGCGCCTATGAAATTGAGCCATAAATACCCTAATTTTTCTTCGCCACTTGGGTAAATATAAATGGCAAAGTAGTAAATAATAAATATGGTAATTTGGCTAAAAACAGCACTGTAAAAAATAGCATCCGATTGAATTCGTTTGGAGTAAAAACCTACTAGGAATATTCCTAAAACTGTTCCGTAGAAAATAGATCCAATGATGTTGACCAATTGAATTAAGTTTTCAAATAAGGTACCAATACAAGCAAAAAGAATAGCCACAATTCCCCAAAATAAAGTAAAAAGTTTGCTGGCATTGAGGTAATGCTTCTCTGATTTTTCTACTCGTAAATTGCGTTTGTAAATATCAATGGTTGTGGTCGAAGCCAATGCATTCAATCCCGAAGCGGTTGAAGACATGGCTGCTGAAATGATTACAGCCAATAACAATCCGATGAGTCCTTTGGGTAAATAATTTAAGATAAAGTGAAAAAACACATAATCTTTATCGTTCGTTTCACTGTGGATATCCGCTTTCGAAATGATTTCTTTGGCACGATCTCTCAAGTCTTTTTCTTTGTCAGATAAAGCAATCATTTCTTTTCTAAGAATAGGATTGTCGTAATCTTGATTGAGTTGGTCAATGTACAAGAGGTTGATTACTTTTTTGTCTTCAGAAACCAGCTCTAATTTTTTTTCTAATGCATGGTATTCTTTCTTGTAAGGCGAATTTTCAACTATAATTTTATTATTTGGATTGAAATTTAACGGAACTGGATTGAACTGAAAGAAGACAAAAACGAGTACTCCTGTCAATAGAATGAAAAACTGCATTGGTACTTTTAATAGTCCATTCATCAATAATCCCATCTGACTTTCTCTTACTGATTTTCCAGATAAATACCGCCCCACTTGAGATTGATCTGTACCAAAGTAGGCTAAAGCCAAGAAAAATCCGCCTGTAATTCCGCTCCAAAATGTATATTTTTCTTCTGGATCAAGCGAAAAATTGACACTATTCATTTTGTCATTGGCACCAGCGATGTGCATAGCATTGCTGAAACTCATGTCATTGGGCAAGTAATACAATATCCAAAAGAAGGTAATTACCATTCCTAATAAAATGATAAACATTTGCTGTTTTTGGGTTACGTTGACTGCTTTGGTTCCACCTGTTACGGTGTAAATAATAACGAGTACTCCAATAATAATATTAAGGTAATTGATATTCCAACCCAATAAGGCCGACAGAATGATAGCTGGCGCATAAATAGTCAATCCAGTTCCGAGTCCTCTTTGAAATAAGAAGAGGATAGCAGCCAAAGAACGGGTGCGCAAATCAAATCGTTTGCCCAAATATTCGTAAGCGGTATACACTTTGTATTTGTGGTAAATGGGAATGAATGTTACACAAACAATTACCATAGCTATGGGTAAACCAAAGTAAAACTGAACGAATCCCATTCCGTCATGGTAGGCTTGCCCAGGAGTAGATAGGAAGGTAATAGCACTGGCTTGTGTTGCCATTACAGAAAGCCCAACGACGTGCCAAGGGGTTTCATTACTTCCAAGAATGTAGTCTTGGACATTTTTACTTCCGTGACCTTTCCATGCGCCATAAATTACTATAAATAGCAGTGTAACAATGAGTATGATCCAGTCAAATAATTGCATAGTTTAAGCGTATAACTGCATTATGAGATAAAACAACAAGATATAAATGGCATTAATTACAAGTACCCAAGTATAACTTTTTTTCCAAATTTTAGTTTTTGACTTCATTTATAACGGACTATCTTGTTACTAATTTAGTATTTTTAATCTGTAAAATCAGTTGTTGATTTTAAATCAGGATTGACAATCGAGACTCCTTTTTGTAGCAATAAGTTATTAGGATAGATTACTAATTCTCCTTCTTTGTTAATCATACTTATGTAAAAAGCGCTAATGTCTTCAATTTCTGCAATCACAGGAAAGTCTTTATCGTGAATATGAATAGTGTCTCCGATTTTAAAAGGGAAGGCGAAAAATAAAATAATTCCTGAGGTAATATTACTCAAAATAGACCATTGCGCTACCATTGCTACGCCTACAACTGTTGCGATAGACGAAATCGCTAAAATAATATCCTTAGTATCTACTCCCCAAATAATAATTAGAGCTACGATTAATAGAATATTGATTAGTAAATGCAGGTACTTAATCACCAAATTGGTTCTTCTTTCTATAGTTTGGCTCAGACGCGCATAGCGGCGTACTAATTTAGTTGTGATCACTCGTAATAGTACTAGTAGCATTAAAACAATCCCAGTACCAATAGCTTCGCGTGCAAAATCGTTAAAAAATGAAATGTACATAGTTTAGTTGTCTAAATTGTTTAAATAATCAAATACTTTATCTGTTGGCATTCCCATCACATTGGTGTAAGAACCTTCGATTTTGGCTACACCAACAAAACCAATCCATTCTTGAATTCCGTAAGCTCCCGCTTTGTCATACGGTTTGTAATGGTCTAAATAATACTGAATAGCTTCATCGCTTAGTGTATTAAAAGTTACTTTAGTCACTTCAGAAAAAGTCTCTGTTTTCTCTTTAGTTTTAAAACAAACCGAAGTTATGACTTCGTGCGTGGCATTCGATAATGATTTTAAAATGGCAAAAGCATCTTGTTCATCTTTGGGTTTTCCCAAAGCAGTATTGTTGTGCCAAACAATCGTGTCGCTTGTAATTAGGATTTCGTTTTCTTTAAGTTCTCCTTCAAAAGCGTTGGCTTTGAGTTTGGCTAAATAATTAGTAATGGCTTCTGCCTTCAATTCAGGAGGATAAACTTCTTCTATTTCTTTAAGCCGAATTTCAAAATCCAAATCCAAATCTTTGAAAAATTGTTGGCGTCTCGGCGAACCTGAAGCTAAAATCAAAGAATATTGGGTTAATTTATTTTTAAGCATTAGATTGAATTATTAGTCGTGTTTTCCGTCAAAATTCTCCATCCATTTCCCTTGCACCTTCATCACTTGTTCAATCACATCGCGAACGGCACCTTTTCCTCCATTTTTATGTGAAATATAAGTCGAAATGGCTTTGATTTCGGGGCTAGCATCTTGAGGGCAAGTAGGTAATCCCACTAATTTCATCACGTGATAATCAGGAATGTCGTCCCCCATATACAACACCTGTTCCGGTTTGATATTATAAACATCGGTATATTCATCAAAAGTAGCTACTTTATCGGGTGTTCCTAAATGAATATCGGTAATACCTAAATTGCGTAAACGAACACGAACTCCTTCGTTACTTCCTCCTGAAATGATACACACATTATAGCCACAATCCACCGCTGATTTTAGAGCATAGCCATCGCGAATATTCATCGTTCGTAACATTTCTCCTTCGGTAGAAACAAAAACAGAACCGTCAGTTAGTACACCGTCAACATCAAAAATAAAAGTAGTGATGTCGTTCATTATTTCTTTATAGCTTTTTGCCATTATTTTGTATAGATTGAGTTAGTATTGTATAAATAGTAGATTGGTTTTTATCAGTCAAAAACTGTTGGTGCGCTTCAATAGTGGTAATGTCATTCCGTTTTGCTGGCCCTGTTTGTGCTTCTTTTGGCGAAAGCGACACAATTTTATTCGCCGTTTCTTGAATTAATGGTTTTAGAATCTCAAAAGGAACGTTGTTATTATCGCAAATTTCGTTACCAATTTGGTACAAATGATTGACAAAATTATTCACGAATACAGCCGCTACATGCAAGGCTTTTCGTTGTTCTGAGCTAATTTCATAAACTGAATCAGAAATAGAATCTGCTATATTTTTTAATAGTTGTAAATCCTTTTCATTTTCGGCTTCTAAACAAATGGGAATTGTTTTAAAATTCAATGCTTTGTCTTTGGAAAACGTTTGTAACGGGTAAAAAACCCCACGACGATTTTTATTTTCTAAACTACCCAAAGGTACCGTTCCTGAAGTATGAACCACCAATTGATTTTCAAAAGGCAGTTGTGCTGAAACCTCAGCAATAGCATCATCGGACACTGCTATAATGTAAACATCAGCATCTTGTAATTGGCTGTAGTCAGAAGTAATAAGACTGGAATCGAGTAGGTGAGTCAGACTCTTTTTATTGCGTGCAAACATCTGAACCAATTCAATTTGGCTATTCAAAACAGTTTGATTTTGAAATGCCTGAATCAAATGTTGGGCAACATTTCCAGAACCGATGATACTTACTTTAGTCATACCCGCAAATTTAGCAAAAAAATGAAGAGTTTGGCTTCAATTTATTCAAATCCTAATGAGGCTTATTTTTGGATTAAATTAACAAGTGTCCGATTATAGAAGTCAACATTTTTAAGTACTTTTGTCCCACTTATACAAAAATATAACTCCTTACTAATGGATAAAAAAATAAGCTCAATTTTGTTTTCTACTCGCTTGATGGCGGTTCTTTTTATAGTTTTTGCGGTGGCGATGGGAGCAGGAACTTTCATTGAAAGTAAATACAATACCGATACTGCTCGTATATGGATATATAACGCTTGGTGGTTTGAAGTAATAATGGTGTTTTTTATGATTAATTTCATTGGAAATATCAAACGTTATCAATTATTGAAAAAAGAAAAATGGGCCACTTTGTTATTGCATTTGGCATTCGTTTTTATTCTTTTAGGCGCTTTTATTACCCGTTACATAAGTTATGAAGGGGTGATGCCTATTCGCGAAGGCGCAACAGAAAATAAAGTATATTCGGATAAAACTTTTTTGACTGTTTTTGTAGATGGGAAATACAAGGGCGAAATGAAACGTCGTGTGTTTGAGAAGCCTTTATTACTTTCTCCGGTTGCTAATAATGATTTTACACTTTCTGGTGAATTTGCCGACAGTCCCTTCAAAATAGAGTATTCTAATTATATTATGGGTGCCAAACAAAAAATTACTCCAGATGCCAAAGGAACTTTGTATTTGAAATTAGTAGAAGCGGGTGAAGGTGGTCGAGAAGAACATTTTTTAAAAGAAGGAGAAGTACAGAATATTCACAACGTATTATTTGCATTGAATAAACCTACAGCAGGAGCTATCAATATCAATACAGCTGGAGCAGCTCCAACCATTCAAACTCCTTTTGAAGGAAATTTTATGCGAATGGCAGACAAATTACAAGGTAAGGTGGAAAAAGACATTGTACAACCTTTAATGATGCGTTCGTTGTATTCGATTGGTGAAAAGCGATTTGTTTTCCCAGATGTGCCTACTCGAGGAGTAATAGCGTATGAATCTAGTAATGATTTTAAAGCCAAAAATCACGAAGATGCTTTGGTGATTAAATTGAAAGCCGAAGGGCAAGAAAAAGAGATAACTGTTTTAGGTTCTAAAGGAAAAACCGGCGAACCACAAACAGTAAAAATTGGTAACAAAGACTATTCTTTCTTTTTTGGAAGTAAGACCTACGATTTGCCTTTTACTATTAAATTGAATGATTTTATTGCTAAAAAATACCCTGGAACAGAAAAAAGTTATTCGGCTTTTGAGAGTCAGGTAACGGTGAAAGATTCATCAGAAACATTTGATGCGCAAATTTATATGAATCACGTTTTGGATTATGATGGTTATCGATTTTTCCAGTCTGGATTCGATCCAGACGAGAAAGGAACTATTTTGTCTGTTAACCATGATTTTTGGGGAACCAATATCACTTATTTAGGGTACTTCCTTTTGTATATTGCTATGATGTCCATTTTGTTTACCAAGCATTCTCGTTTTGCCGATTTGAAACGAAAATTAGAAGTGGTGAAATCGAAGAAAGCAAATTTGTTGATGTTGGTAATTTTAATGTTCAGTTGGAATGGTTGGTCTCAAGTACAGCATCATACGCACGAGGCAACAGCAGCCCATAGTCATTCAGTGACTAGTCAAAAAATGTCATCTTTAAAAGAAATCGATTCTTTGATTGCAAAATTTAAGGTTTCAGAAAAACACGCTGCCCAATTTGGACGTTTGATTATTCAAGATGCTGGAGGTAGAATGAAACCTATTAATACTTTCTCTTCTGAATTGTTGCGAAAAGTTAGTCATTCAGATACCTACAACGGAATGAATTCTGATCAGGCTTTTTTGTCGATGACCCAATACGCCAGTGCTTGGATTCAGGTGCCTATTATCTATATAAAAATGGGTAATGACAGTATTCGTAAAATCATCGGGATAGATTCTAAAGCGAAGTTTGCTCCTTTTATTTCTTTTTTTGATGCTAAAGGGAATTACAAATTGACCCCTTATTTAGAAGAGTCTTTCAAAAGTGCTAACCCGAATCAGTTTGAAAAAGATTTTATTGAAACAGACAAAAAAGTAAATTTGATGGAATCGGCGTTAAGTGGTCGCATTTTAAAGATATTTCCTATTCCAAACGAACCTAATAATAAATGGATTTCCTACTTAGAATTAAACGAGTCGGGAATGAAAGGCATGGATGCTACTTATACGAAGAGTATTTTACCTTTGTATTTTGGGACTTTAAATACTGCGGCTACTTCTAATGATTATAAATCAGCCGATGAATTATTAGAAAGTTTAAAAGGTTTTCAAAAGAAGTTTGGAAGTTCGGTAATGCCCTCTGATGATAAAATAGGTTTGGAGATTGCTTACAACAAATACGATGTTTTTAAGAATTTACCCTATTGGTATTTGACGGCGGCTGTTTTGATGCTATTATTTTGTATTCTAGATATTTATAAATCAAGAAAAGCAATTCGAATTAGTATTAATGTAATTCATGTTGCTATTGGATTATTGTTTCTCTTACATACATTAGGATTAATTGCTCGTTGGGTAATTTCGGGTCATGCTCCTTGGAGTAATGCCTATGAATCGATTATTTATGTGGCTTGGTCTACCATGTTCTTTGGTTTGGCTTTCGATAGAAAATCAAAATTAACGGTAGCCTCCTCGGCATTTGTGACGGCTATGATTTTAATGGCAGCGTATATGAACTGGATTGATCCAGAAATTGCTAATCTACAGCCAGTTCTTAATTCCTATTGGTTGATGATTCACGTAGCTGTTATTGTAGCTTGTTACGGACCATTTGCGTTGGGTATGATTCTAGGATTAGTTTCTTTAGTATTGATTTTGTTTACCAATGAAAAGAACAAAGCTAAAATGGATTTGAATATTCAGGAGATTACCTATATTAACGAAATGGCATTGACTATTGGGTTGATTATGTTGACCATTGGAAACTTCCTTGGCGGACAATGGGCTAACGAAAGTTGGGGACGTTATTGGGGTTGGGACCCGAAAGAGACTTGGGCATTGATTAGTATCATGGTCTATGCGTTTGTAATTCATGCCCGATTTGTACCTGCTTTGAGAGGAAAATGGGTTTTTAACTTGATGAGTATGTTTGCTTTTATTTCAATTTTGTTTACTTATTACGGAGTAAATTTCCACTTGGTTGGTTTGCATTCGTATGCCAGTGGTGAGGCAAAATCATTGAGTTGGATTTGGGAAACGCTAGGAGGGGTTGCATTTTTAGGAGCAGTTACCTACCCAAAATACAGAAAATATTATAAAAAATAATAGAAAACTATAGATAAAAAAAGGTTCAATTTTAATTGAACCTTTTTTATGGAATTAAGCGTAATGTTTGTTTTTTAATATTTTGAGAAGAAATTCCTGAGGAGTAACTCCTGTTACGTCTTTAAAACTTACAAAGAAAGTGTTATAAGAGGTAAAACCAATCTCTTTCGCTAAAGAATCGTAGGTGTTTGTTGTTAAATACCCTGAGTTGATTAATTCTAAACCATCATAAATACGGACTATTTTTTTATATTCAGGGAAAGATATTTTAGAATGGTATTTGAATAAATAAGTAAGGTGACTTTTAGGTATATTTAATTTACTGGCTAAATCAGTTAAAGAAAATTTAGTGTTTCGATACGCTTGGTTATGAAATGAAAATTGATCTACTTCGCCCATATATTGTTCAATAGAATTTTTAATTTTTTCATTTAGTTGAATGTCTTGTATATTATTAATCGCTGAAATTGGAGAATTAGCCCAAAAAGAAATGATAGGGTTGTCATTCTTTTTTTGCTCATTTATTTTTGTATTTAGGAAAGTATACCCGTACAAAATTTCAGGTGAAATAAGAATTTTAAAATATAAAATCAGCCAAAAAATAGCAGAAATCCATAGATAACTTGTTCCGAAAATATATTTGCTATTGTTTATCTCCCAAAGTAGTACTGTAATTAATCGTAGAGCAGTAACTGCTAAAAATGAATATAAGTAAATACTCCATTTTTTGATTAGTTGGTTTTGTTTTACCACAATACTAATTTCTCCTTTTCTATTCCAAACGTTTGTATTAAGTAATCTAAAAATAAGGAAAAAATAAACAATCGTATAAATTGTAAAAAAGGTGTAATAGGAATAATCAGTCTTTGTGATGTTTACATATTTATTCTCTAGTATGTAATCTATTATATTAAAAAGTAAAGGAATTATGAAATGAGAGTAATTTTTTAATTCAATTTCTTTTTGATCCTTTATTAAATTAGAAAAGTACAAGTAACTACAAGGAATAATAACAATTGACAAATTGTTGTATTTACTAAGTAGTATTATTATAAAAGGATTATTATCAATATTAAGAGTACCCACCAACAACATTCGCGTTGATATAATAAGGAATATAATAACTAAATAGATGTTAGTAATTCGATTCGATTGATATCGTAATAGAATTAAAAAAACAGTTAAGAAGCCTATAAGTCCAGTAAACGAAACTATTAAATTCTCAATCATTCAATTTAGAAATAAATTAACTATTTATTACTCTAGAAAGGGGGGGGCTAGTTTTTGATTTAGATTGTGGAATATTGCAAATGTACTACTTTGTTTAGTATAATTTCATAGATGAGGGGCATTGTTTTATCAATTTAATATGATTTCTCAATTTGTTGTATTGTGGAATTATCTCTAATGAACACTCTTTTTATTGTCCTAAAAAGTGTATTGTTATTAATTACAACTTACTAAAACCTTAAAAGCTGTTATCTAAACTTTTAAAAATAAAGGGTTGATAGATGACACTATGTTACTAATTATAGAGAGTGTTGTACTATTGTGGCAAATATCCCCATCATTATGAAACAACTACTACTTTTATTTTTTGGAATTTCTATGTATGGACAACAGTTACATCACCAGATGTTGTCTTCGCAAGGAAGTGCAAACTTACTTTCAACAGGTACTTTAGTCTATCAAACAATAGGGCAACAAAGTGCTGTTGGAAATTACAAATTTTCGAATACTGTTGCAGGACAAGGATTTCAACAAAGTCTTATTGCTAAATCAGGAATAACTTCTATATCTAATGGAATTACTACAACTACGTATCCGAATCCATTTGTAGATAAAATTCATTTTCAATTTTCTAAACCAATTAATGGACTCATTACGATTAGCATTTATGATCTTTTAGGAAGATTGGTTTACAAAGACCAAAAAGAAGCCTCACAAAATATTCTAACATTAGACAATCTTCATTTTTTTCAAAATGAATATCTAGTAAAATTATCAGCACCAAATTATAATTACTCAACACAAATAATCCAAACCAAATGAAAAGAAAACTACTAATTCTATTTGTTTTTCTAGCGTTTTATACAGTTAGATCACAAGAAATTTCCATTACTACGGGAACAAATTTTACTCAATTTAATTTAAAAAACCCTGAAAATTTCTCAGGTACTCCTTTACAAGTGGGTACTGGCTCATCTTTTGAAGTGGCTTATTTACTGCCGTCTAATAAGGAAAAGTTAAACTACACGTTTGGATTAGGTGTTCATGAATACAACGCGTTAGCTGGTAATTACGCTAATTCGTATCGTTGGCAGACAAAATATTTAGGACTCCGTACTGGTTTTGAATATGATTTTTTAGACCTGCCACGATTTCAATTTGTTCCACTTTTCGGGATTAATTTCGCTACGATTATTTACGGGAAACAAGAAACTAACGGAGCCATTTTTAATATTACATCCAATGGTGATTTTAAGGGTTTAAAATTGATGCCTTATTTAGGTTTGAAAGTGAAGTATAAAATTAAAGATTACGGTTTTGTATCTATTGGTTACAACCATTCGACCACTTTTAAACCAAGTCTAACCAATAAAGAACACCTAACTATTTCAACAAACCAAATCGTTTTTGGTTTACATTTTAACGTTAATAAATAATTGCAATGAAAAAAACACTACTCATTTTAGCACTTTTACTATCTGCTTTTACTTTTGGACAAACCAATGGAATTACCTATCAAGCGGTAATTTACAATGCTAATGGTGAATCTGTACCAGGTATTAATAACCCAAATGCTCCCTTGGTAAATAAAGAAATTTGTATGCAATTTAGCATTGTTGATGATTATACAAAAACTGAATACCAGGAAAAAATCACAGTAACAACAGATGCTTTTGGAATGGTGAATTTGGTTATTGGAAATGGAACACAGACTGGAGGATATGCTAGTTCCTTTGGAACTATTGTTTGGTCTTCTACCAAAAAATATTTAAAAGTTGGCTTAGATCAATCGGGTACATGTAGTTCGTTTGAAGAAATTAGCAATCAGGTTTTAAGTTATGTGCCTTTTGCTTTGGCAGCAAATAGTGCTACTTCAATTTCTGGCATTGTTGGAATTGCTAATGGAGGGACTAATGCTTCAACTATAATAGGAGCTAAAACAAATTTACAATTGCAAAATGTAGACAATACTAGAGATTTAGACAAACCTATCACGACATCAACTCAATTGGTTTTGGATACAAAAGTAGATAAAGTTGTTGGAAAAAATTTATCAACTGAAGATTTTACTACAGCTGAGAAAACAAAATTAGCTTCTTTGGGAGGGACTCAAGATTTGAGCTTGTTGGCTCCCTTATTGTCCCCTACTTTCACAGGGACACCAATTGCACCAACAGCATCTTCAAGTAATAATACAACACAAATTGCGACTACAGCTTTTGTGAATAATGCGGTCACAAATAAATTTGTGGATTTGACTACAAATCAAACAATAGCTGGAAATAAGACGTTCAGTTCTGATTTAAAGGTAAATGGACTAACAGTAGGAAAAGGAAAGGGACAAAATGATTATAATACTGCTTTTGGAGCGGGCGCTTTAAATTCGAGCAACTCCAATGGAACAAGAAATACAGCTATAGGATATCTTGCATTAACTCAATATGCTGGAAATACCTTTGATAATAACACAGGGGTTGGGTATTTTAATATGATTGGGTTGACTACTGGATATGGTAATACTTCTATAGGTGCTGAAACAATGTTTAATGTGGGTGCGGCTTCAAACAATACAGGTATTGGAAATCAATCATTAATTAATACTTCTGGTGATAATAATGTGGGAGTGGGAGCACGTTCAGGAGATGGTTTAACAACAGGATCTAATAATACTTTTGTTGGTACTCAAGCAAGAACAAATAGTAATACGGGTACAATTTCTAATTCTACAGCTATTGGAAGTGAAGCTATTGTTACTACAAGCAATACAATACAATTGGGTAATTCATCGATTACAAATGTAAAGACCAGTGGGTCTGTAATGGCTTCTGGATTTAAAACACCTACAGGAACATCATCTCAATATTTAATGGCTGATGGTTCGGTTTCAAGTTCCTCAGGTTCTTCAGGCTCTTCAGGGGTTGATTTAGTATCTAATCAAACAATTGCGGGTTTAAAAACTTTTAGTACAGATATAATTGTAGATGGTTTGACAGTAGGAAGTGGTTCAGGAACATCAGCTAATACTGCATTTGGTTATCAGGCTCTTTATTCCAATACCGGCGGAGACAACAACACGGCTATTGGTAATAGTGCTCTACAATCTAATACAGGTGGAGTAAGAAACACCGCCACTGGTATTGGTGCTTTGAAAAGCAACACTTCAGGAGGAGAAAATACCGCTTCTGGATATTATTCCCTTAAATTCAACAACGGAAATAAAAATACTGCGACTGGTTACGAGTCACTTCTTTCAAACACTAGTGGAACTCGAAATACAGGCCTTGGAGTTCAAGCACTCAGGTCAAACAGTACAGGTAGTGACAATACTGCCACTGGGAACACGGCACTTGACGGTAACACTAGTGGGATTAATAATACCGCTAATGGTGCGGGAGCGTTGTTTACGAACAATATTGGTAGCAGGAATACTGCTTTAGGATATAACACAGGACTAGGAATTACATTAGGGGATAATAACACTATCCTGGGTGCTAATGTAGGTGCAACTCCAAATACTGCTTTAGCCGCAGGACTTTCAAATAATATTATTTTAGCCAATGGTACAGGAGGTATTAAAGCACAACATGATGGTACCGATTGGACACTTTCAGGAATCACAACTGCAACTGGATTCAAAACACCAACAGGAACATCGTCTCAATATTTAATGGCTGATGGTTCGGTGTCAAGTTCCTCAGGTTCTTCAGGAATACCATATATAGGCGCTACATCTGCAGTAGATTTAGGGAATTATAATTTAACAGTTAATGGATTAACGATTGGTTCAAATGGCACTTCAATGATGGGTAGGTCTTATTCTTCAACTATTATTGGCAATCAAGCTACAGTTGGTTCGGGTTTTAGTGCTGCAGCTGAATCTTCAGTTTTTGGATACAAAGCTAGTGCTACTGGACCACAATCTATAGCTATTGGATCTGAAGCATCAGCTAATCAGACTCAAGGGATTTCAATAGGATATCATTCTTCTATAGGAACTGGATATGGTTTTGCAATTGGAAGTTATTCGCAATCTAATGGAATGTATTCAGTTGCTTTGGGACCATTTTCTCAAACAACCGGTAATTATTCAATTGCTCTAGGATACCAAGCTAATGCTGCTGCTGAAAATTCAATTGCGATTGGTAAAGATGCTAATGTTTCAACGAACAATACGATTCAATTGGGTAATTCTAATGTAACGGATGTAAAAACTAGTGGCTCTTTAACTGCTAAATCAATAATTTCTTCAGGAAGAATGGTAATGAGTACCGCTACTATTGAATATTCTCAATTAAATAATTATGATGTGTCCAATGTGTCAATTCTTTTTGTAAAACCAAATTCGACGTGGACAAATATTTATGGATTAACGGGTGGTGTAATTGGTCAAATTATTCATATTTATACTGTAAATAATCAGACATCGAATTGTTGTACCGGTTTATCTTTATGGAATTATGATTCTAGTAACAATGATGGAGTTCAAAAATTAATAGCTCCAGGAGCTATTAATATTGATTCGAACAAAAATACAACTTTGGTTTTTGATGGAACGTATTGGAGAGTTTCGAAATTAGGTGGAATGTAAATTTGATATAATTTATTTTTAATATAAAAAGTGCTTTCATAATGAAAGCACTTTTTTATTTATCAATTGTTTGCCGTTGTATTTCATTTATAAATTCTACATTTACAATTATTTTTAAATTTATAATGATGAAACTATCCTCTTTAATTTGTTGTATCGTATTCCTTTTCAGTTGTCAAAACAAAGCGCAAACTGCAATGACAACAACTACTAATTCTACTATAACTATGATCAAACCATCCATTCATCAATTTAAAGTGACTGATTTATCAGGCAATGTGTTTGATTTCGCATCCTTGAAAGGGAAAAAAGTTATGGTAGTCAATACTGCCTCTAAATGTGGTTTGACTCCACAATACAAAGATTTAGAAACCTTGTATAAAACATACAAAGACAAAGGATTTGTGATTGTTGGATTTCCAGCCAATAATTTTGCTTCGCAAGAACCAGGCACCAATGAAGAGATTGCTCAATTTTGTCAATTGAATTACGGAGTTACTTTTCCCATGATGGCAAAAGTTTCTGTAAAAGGAAATGATATGTGCGAAGTATATCAGTTTTTAACGCAACAATCTAAAAATGGTTTGCAAGATTCTCAAGTGGAATGGAATTTTCAAAAGTATTTATTAAATGAAAAAGGAGAATTGGTAAAAGTAATTTCACCAAGGACTTTGCCAACTGACGATGAAATTGTCAATTGGATAAAAGGATAGTTTAAAAAAAAAAAACAAATAAAAACAAAAAGAGAGTTTCATTCAATGAAACTCTCTTTTTTGATTTAAAATGATTTACTCTGCTGCTAAAATCTCTTTGACAGCCAATTCGTAATTTCGAATATTTTTGGTTTTATTAATCTTCTTCAACACCTTATTCGGATTAGAGAAGATAACCGAAAAGTACTCCCATAAATGATGCATCTTCAGTAAAATATGGGCAGGTCCTGAAAGCGATTCGCTATAGCCTTGATACAAAGTATCGTGAAAATCACTAAACAAAGCTATTTTATTGGCAGGATATTCTGTAGTGTCTTGTTTGATCATACTCGGTAAAAAAGGGTCAGAAATTAATCCTCTACCGATCATCCAATGATCAATGCTTGGGAAACGTTCCTGCATTTCTCTAAATTTAGTAACCGAAGTAATGTCTCCGTTATAATACAGTTTGTGCTTGGTGTTGTCTATACAATGCTGAAACGCATCTAAATGCACGCCTCCTTTGTACAATTGCTTTCCTGTTCTAGCATGAATAGCTACGTTTTTTAGCGGATATTTATCCAAAATGGGGAAAACATCTAGAATTTCTTGTGTGGTTTCGTACCCCAATCGCATTTTCATTGATACCAAAATGTCAGATTCTGAATGTGCTCTTTCCAGGATAGTATTGATTCTTTCGGTATTGCTAATTAAGCCAGATCCCATGCCTGATTTGGTTACCATTGGATAAGGACAGCCTAGATTCCAATTCAGCTCTTTGTAACCTAATTCCCGAACGTATTTGGCAACAAATAAAAATTCATCCGCATCATTTGTGATTACTTGCGGAATCACTTCTAAGCCCGAATTGTTTTCGGGTAATAAATCCCTTTCGTAAGAAGACTTGATGGCTAATTTTCCGTTCAATCGAATGTAAGGCGAGTAGTAAGTATCAATCCCTCCAAAATAGGTGTTGATAGCATTTCTAAAGCGAAAATCAGTAAATCCTTGTAAAGGAGAGGAGAGTAGGGTAAAATTCATAGTGCTTGTTAGGGAGCAAAGATACGATTGTTTTATTCTAAAATGAGTTGAACAAATACAGAATCCAGCCACCTATTAAATTTAAATCCCGACTCTTTGATAACACCTACCGTTTTGAATCCGTATTTATGATGGAAGTCAATACTGTTTTGGTTTTCGGCATCAATCACGCCAATCATGGTATGTAATCCTTGCTTTTTTGCTAATTGAATCAATTCAGTTAACAATAGTTTTCCAATGCCTAATCCTTGACTGGTTTGATGTACATAAACAGAATGTTCAACGGTGAATTTGTACGCCTCTCTAAATCGGAATTCGGAGTACATTCCGAAACCAATTACTTCACCATTATTTTCGGCTACAATTACCGGAAACCCAGCTTGTATTTTGGATTCTAAAATCGATTCTTGTTGTTTTAAACTTCGAATAGAATAATCGTACAAAGCAGTAGAATTCAAAATGTTATAATTAATAATATCAAGTATTGCTATAGCGTCTGATTTTTGATAATTCCGAATTGTAATTGCCATTATTTCTTTGTTTTTGGAGTTGGTATAACCACTACTTTTTGTCTTTCTAACAGGTCAGCAAGTAATTTATCTGCTTCTTTACCTTCCCATCCCATATTCGTACTAAATGCCTTTGCTTTTTTGGTCATTGCAATGGCTGTTGTAATATTGTTTAACTTTCTTTGAACACGAGCTTCAAGCAAAATACCATCATACGATTCTTCTAATTCATTGGAGTGTTTGATCCAACTTAAAGATTGATTTAGGCTTGGTGTATCAGTAGAATTTTGCATCACGATTAAAACAATATCTTTGATGTCTTTGGGACTATTCCAAACGTATTTTTTAATATTTTCAGCGGCTACTTTTTTATATTTTGTCCAATCTTTATTAGCTTCAAAATGATCTAAATCGTATTGGAATACTAACGAATCAATAACAGGAGCTGTAATCGATTTTGCAATAGCACGTTGTTTAGTATAGTTAGTGGTATCACTTGTTTTTACAATAGGTTTTAGTAATTCTACAACACTATTTACGAACTTATCATTTACTCTTTTTTGAGATGTAATAGCGACAAAGGCTTGTTGGTTTACAATTACAAATCTATACTCTCTAGATTCAATATCGCTAACACCATTGGTAAATATTTTCCAATTAATTTCATTAACCATTTTGTCGTCTTGTATTCCTTCAAAGTAGTCGTGAGCAATCGGGTTTAGCTCTTTTCGATCATTTCCTTTTTTCAAAGCAACTAAATAGCGCATACAATTCGCTCCATTGGTTTTGTCTTTTTCGTATTCTGCTTTTAGAAAAGGCAATTGTTGTTTTGGATTTAAAGCTATTTTGACTTCCGAAAGGAATTTTTCTTTTTTTAATTCACCCGTAAATCGAGCCAATTCTATTCCGTTAGTATCAAGAACTAAAAAAGTAGGGAAGTTCTTGATATTGTATTTGCTTTTGAAAGATTCAGAACCCGCTTTTTCAAAATTCAATCCTGCAAAAACATAATTGGCATTCATAAAAGAAATCACTTCTGAATCTTTCAAAGTAGTAGCCTTAATATTTTTACAATGCGGACACCAATCGGTGTAAACCATATAAAAAATAGGTTTGTTTTCAGTTTTGGCATGTTGCATAACCAATTCTAATCCTCTTTCATCAAAGCGAATAGAGTCTTGTGCCTGAATGGAAAAAGTAAAAAATAATAGAAGGGAACTAATCAAGTGTCGAAAGTGGGGCTTCATACAATAGTAATTAAATGTTGGTTGCAAATATATTTTGTTTTTTAGAATTCCACTCAAATTTATATTCGATTTTACTAATAGAATAGAATTACAATTGTAAATTTGTTCTTCATTTGAGTTTTTATTCTAAAAGAAGTATTCAGAATCATGATATACCCCAAAATACCTTTAGCACAAAGTATCCTTGAGATTTTTTTAGCCAAAGGAATTACCACCATAATAATTTCACCTGGTTCTCGAAATGCGCCCTTAACAATTGGTTTTGTATCCAATCCTGATTTTCAATGTTACAGTATTGCTGACGAGCGTTCGGCTGGATTTTTTGCTTTAGGTATAGCGCAGCAAACTAATAAACCAGTAGCTTTGGTTTGTACTTCAGGATCGGCATTATTGAATTATTATCCTGCTTTTGCCGAAGCTTTTTATAGCCAAATACCTTTAGTAGTACTTTCGGCAGACCGCCCACAATCTAAAATTGATATTGGTGATGGGCAAACCATTCGTCAGGAAAATGTATTTGCAAATCATTCGTTATACAACGCTAATTTACACGAATTGGCCAGTAAAGAAAATGATATAAAAATTAATGAAGCTTTAGATACGGCTTTCGCCAAAAAAGGCCCCGTACATATTAATGCGCCGTTTGAGGAACCTTTGTATGAAACTGTTGAATCGATCTCGGTTCAGTCCTATATTTCAGTCCCGAAAGAAAATTCAAAAACTATTGAAGACCTAAGTTCATTCGCCGATATTTGGAATCAAGCTTCCCGAAAAATGGTATTAGTTGGAGTAAATGAACCAGATGCTATAGATGAAGCTACTATTAATTATTTAGCAAACGATTCTTCTATTGGAGTATTAACAGAGACTACTTCGAATCTACACCATCCTAGTTTTATTGCGAATATTGATACAATAATTACGCCTTTCACTACGGAGGATTTTAAAAATTTTCAACCAGAAATACTGGTGACTTTTGGCGGAATGATAGTCTCTAAACGTATCAAAGCTTTTTTACGAAAATACCAACCCAAACACCATTGGCATATTGATACTTTACGTGCTTACGATACTTTTGGTGTTCTAAGTCACCATTTTGAAGTTAGTCCGCAAGCCTTTTTTAATCAATTTATTCCATTGACAAAAGCAATAGCAAGTGATTATGCACAGCGATTGGATCACGTTAAACAAAGCAGAAAGGCAAAACACGACAATTATTTGTCAACGATTCCTTTTTCTGATTTTAAAGTTTTTGAACAACTAATTCCTCAATTGCCTAAAAATAGCCAATTGCAAATTAGTAATAGCTCAGCGATTCGATATGCACAATTAATTCCAATAGATGCGTCTATTGAAGTGTACTGCAATCGAGGAACGAGTGGGATAGATGGCGCTACTTCCACCGCTATTGGAGCGGCTGTGGCCAATCAAAAACAGACTACTTTTATAACTGGAGATGTTGGTTTTTTGTATGATACCAATGCGCTTTGGAACAATTATATTCCAAAGAATTTCAAAATTATTCTAATCAATAATGGAGGAGGAGGAATTTTTAGAATTCTCCCAGGTCATCAAGAAACACCAGTTTTTAATACTTTTTTTGAAACTTCGCATTGCTTGACGGCAGCACATTTAGCTAAAATGTATGGTTTTAATTACAGTACAGCAAGCGATGAAAATAGTGTAGAGAAAGTATTAACTCATCTATTTGCTATGAATGACCAGCCAGCACTATTAGAAATATTCACCCCGACTAGAGAAAACGATACCATTTTACTGAATTACTTTAAAAAATTAGTTTAATAAAAAAAAAGGAGTTCACTTTATTGAACTCCTTTTTTTTTATTTAACCGGAACTGGAAAGATGGGTAAGCTGGCATGTCCCAATTCATCTACCGCTTGTACCGCAAAGAAATAATTGTCTTTTGAATACGGAATAGTAACAACAGTATCTTTTACGAATACTGTTTTCTCCCATTGCGAAGCCGAAGTTTCTCGAATGAGAATGTTATATCCGTACACTGGTTTGCCTTCAGGAGCGGTCCAAACTAAATCAGAAAAGTTAGTTAACTCACTTATTTTTATACCAACACTTTTTGGGGATTTTGGAGACCAACCTAAGTTACTCAAAGTGGCTAAGTTGGCACAAGTTATTTTTTGCATGTATTCAAAATCCATGAATTCAGGTAAATCACCGTATTGCGTTCCTTTTTCTAAACGAACATCTTGATGTTGGTGATCGTAATTTTCATTCATTTCGCAAAAGCGAATGGCTGTAAATCCATTTTGGCAAAAAGGAGTGTGATCTCCTCCTCGTAGAAAACGGTCATTTCGGTACACTAAATTGATATTCAATTGGTCAACATATTGACTTGTCGTTGTTTTTATATATCGAGCCAATTGACGTGATGGACTATCATTTTCGCGATTGGTTGCTTTGCGAATTTTGGCTTCGGCTTCGGTTTCTAAACACGGAATGGTTTCGCTAAAAACGCGCACGTTTAAATTGTCTCGCAAGCCTGTACCATTAGACAAACTGTTGCCAATCATATCGTTATTTAGCATGGCTACTACATTCCAGTTTTCTTCTTTAGCTTTGTCGGCTAGATGTTTAGCACCATATAATCCTTGTTCTTCTCCTACAACGGCCACAAAAATAATCGTGAAAGGGAATTCTCTCTTACTCATAATTCGGCTGATTTCCATCATGGCAGCTACACCAGAACCATCATCATTGGCACCTGGAGCGTCGATTGTGGTGTTCATTACATCCGTTGCTCGTGAATCTAAATGCCCACTGATTATCAAAACTCGATTGTCTGTTGGGTCGGTACCTATTAAAGTCGCCATGACATTGCCTAATTGACTGTCGGTTGCAATTCTTTTCCCATCTGCTTTGACGGTAAAATAATCGATTTTAGCCGTTAATCTTCCGTTTGACCCTAAAGCATACTTGTCAAATTCGGCTTTTACCCAACGCTGTGCAGCACCAATTCCACGAGTATTACTTTTGGTATCACTTAGGGTATGGCGTGTGCCAAAAGACACTAATTTACGAATAGTAGTTTCCATATTAGAAGCACTAACTTCAGAAACCATTTTTTTAATTTCGGGATCACTTACAGTAGTTTGTGCATTGTTGTTTTGGAAAATGAACAAGAGTAGTATTGCATACAAAAATGAAGTAGTTTTCATAAATTCAGTTGTTTAGATAGGTCAAAGTTAACGAAACAGTTTTAGTTATTGGTCTTAATAAATTCAATTACTTTTTGAATAACATGAGCATCGCCTAGTATTTTTCGATGCCCTAATCCTTCTGTTAGCATTAGGTCACCATTTTTTAGGTGTTGGTAAATATGCATTCCTGCTTCAACAGGAACTTCAAGATCGTTTTTGTCGTGGATGACCAAAATAGGAATTTCGAGAGTTGATGCTGCTTTATAAGCAGAATAATTGTCCATAGCCTCTCCATATTTTGTTTCAAAATAGTTGCGCAACTTCTGACTAATAATTGGCTTTAATTGTAGACGTGAAATAAAGTTATCCAAAATATCTTGAACGATATCTCCGCTGCCAATGACTGCTATTTTTTGAACTTCTAATCCAGATTTTGCTGCATTCAATACGGCCATTCCACCTAATGAATGTCCGATTGCAATTTCAAAAGGCCCGAATTGTCTTTCCAATTCAAAAATGGAAGCAATAAATTCAATCATAATAGTTGAATTACCAGGTGATTTTCCGTGAGCAGGGGCATCAAAACTGATAGTTGCATAACCTTCTTTCAATAAAGCATCGGCGATTTTAAAAAGTTGCGTTCCTCGACCTGACCAACCGTGAACTAAAAGCACTTTTTTTGTACTATTTCCATATTCATACACCATAATCGATTTATTGATGGCAGGAATAGGGATTAGTTGTTGTTTACTAATACTATCCATGGCCAATTCTCGCTTAGGGACTTTATGTTTGATGGGAGTAGTAAATAATTTAGCAGCAAATAAAGTAACAGCCCGTGTAGAAATACTACTTAAAAATGTACTAATCAATAGTATAATTTTAGGAATCGCTAATGGTTTGGGCGAATTTATTGTCTTTTTTGACATTGTCGTAATTTTTTAAGAAAGTTCTAAAGTAATCGTTTTTTTACTAAATTTAGAAAAACATAAAAGTACTTTAATTAACAACGCAGTATCCCAATATTTTGAAGAATCCATAACACTTTTACTAACATTAAATATTCATTCGGAAATGAAGGCAAAAAAGAAAAATGTAATTGCGATTATTTTAGGAGGAGGACAAGGTTCTCGCTTGTATCCGTTAACAGAGACCCGTTCAAAACCTGCAGTTCCCATAGGTGGAAAATACCGTTTAGTCGATATTCCGATTTCCAATTGTCTAAATTCCGATATTTATAGGATGTTTGTTTTGACGCAGTTCAATTCGGCCTCTTTAAATGCACACATCAAAAACACCTACAATTTTAGTGTTTTTAGCCATTCATTCGTTGATATTTTAGCTGCTGAACAAACGCCTGACAATCCTACTTGGTTTCAAGGTACTTCGGATGCGGTGCGTCAATGTATGCCTCATTTCCTCAATCATGATTTTGATTATGTTTTGATTCTTTCTGGTGACCAATTGTACCAAATGGATTTTAATGAAATGATTGAAGCGCATATTGCTGCTCAGGCCGATATCTCTATTGCTACATTGCCTGTAAATGCCAAAGATGCACCCGAATTTGGAATTTTAAAAACCAATTCAGAAAGCTGTATTGAGGCTTTTATAGAAAAACCAGCCGCAGAGTTATTGCCACAATGGGAATCGGATGTGAGCGACGAAATGAAAGCACAAGGCAAACATTATTTGGCTTCCATGGGTATTTATATTTTCAATAGAAAGCTTTTGGTGGAATTGATGAAAAATCCGGATACAAAAGATTTTGGTAAAGAAATCATTCCGCAAGCCGTTGGTCATCAAAAAATAGTAAGTTACCAATATGAGGGTTATTGGACGGATATTGGAAATATAGATTCGTTTTTCGAAGCCAATATTGGGTTGACAGATGATATTCCGCAATTCAATTTATTTGATAACGAAAATAAAATCTATACGCGTCCAAGATTATTACCGCCTTCTAAATTCCAAAAAACGCTAATAGAAAAGTCTTTAATTTCAGAAGGATGTATTTTAAATGCCAAGGAAATTAAAAAATCAGTTATTGGAATTCGTTCCCGAATAGGTGTAGATACTGTTATTCAAAATAGCTATGTAATGGGAAATGACTATTATCAAAGTTTAGAGGATATGAACGAAGATATTTATAATGACAAACTATTAGTTGGTATTGGGGAGCGATGTTACATCAATAACGCACTTGTCGATAAAAATGTCCGAATTGGCAACGATGTATATATTAATGGAGGCAAACACTTAGAAAATTGTTCCAATGAGTTGTATGCTGTTAAAGATGGAATCGTTGTGATTAAAAAAGGAGCAACTATTCCTAACAATTTTGTTGTGAAGTAGTTTAACTGGCTATTTTCTTATTAAAAAGTAAAACTAAATTGGTAATATTTAACAGAGTAATTATTGGTAATTTTGAATTTATCTGTAATTATTAGCAGTAAAAACTTGTTTTTTTTAGAATACCCATAATTTTTATTCTAAAGGTTTGCACATCTGTTTTTTTTACTAAATTTCGAATTCAATATAATTTTATACAATGCAGAATCAAACCCGTATTATAATAGAAAATGTTTTGCCTCAATTAGATGGAGGTGTCTTTGCAATAAAACGAATTATTGGTCAAAAAGTTAGAGTAACTGCTTCTGTTTTTTCAGATGGACATGATGTAATTCAATGTAGTGTAAAATTCAAGCATCAATCAGATAAAAAATGGCAAGAAATTCGAATGATTCCTGCTGATAATGATGATTGGTATTGTGAATTTAAAGTCGAAAAGCAAGGAACCTATACTTATTTTGTTGAAGGTTGGGTAGATTACGCACTGAATTGGCAACACGGTACTGAACGTAAAATCTTCGACAGCCAACAGGTTAAGTCGGAATTGTTAGAAGGTGCGGAATATGTAAAAGAAATTCTTAAAGTTTCTTCTAAAGAGGAAAAAAAATACTTGGACACTGTAGTCAAATTGTTCACAACAGAATCCGAATACGATAATGGAGTTAGAGAAGCAATTTCGCATGAGTTAACACAAATTTTTAAGAAGTACCCGACGCGTTTTCTTGCCAATCAATCGCAAGAATTACAAGTTTATGTAGATAGAGAAAAAGCATTATTTAGTACTTGGTACGAGTTTTTTCCACGTTCTGCTTCGCAAGAAGAAGGCAAACACGGAACATTCAAAGACTGTGAAACGCTTTTGCCAAGAGTGGCAGCAATGGGTTTTGACACCTTGTATTTTCCTCCCATTCATCCTATTGGGGAAGTGAATCGAAAAGGAAAGAATAATGCAACCAATGCTGAACCTGGAGATGTAGGTTCTCCTTGGGGAATTGGTTCTCAATATGGCGGGCATAAATCAACGCATCCTGAATTAGGAACAATTGAAGATTTCAAATCGTTAGTAAAAACGGCCAAGGATTTAGGAATTGAAGTTGCTATGGATTATGCGCTACAAGCGGCTCCTGATCATCCTTATGTAAAAGAATTTCCTCAGTGGTTCAAATGGCGTCCTGACGGCACAGTACAATATGCTGAAAATCCACCTAAAAAATACCAAGACATATTACCCATTTATTTTGAAAGTAGCGACTGGAAAAATCTTTGGAAAGAGTTGCTTGATGTCGCTTTATTTTGGGTGGAAGAATGTGGAATACGTGTTTTTAGGGTAGATAATCCGCATACCAAACCTTTTTACTTTTGGGGTTGGCTCATTGCTGAAATTAAGAAAAAACACCCAGATGTACTGTTTTTAGCGGAAGCTTTTACACGTCCAAAAATTATGAACGAATTGGCTAAACAAGGTTTCAGCCAATCGTATACGTATTTTACGTGGAGAAATACAAAAAGTGAATTGACAGAGTATGTAACCGAATTAACGCAATCGGATCAAAAAGAATTTTACCGACCTAATTTTTGGCCAAATACTCCTGATATTAACCCATTTGCATTGCAAAGTGGTAACGAGTCGGTGCATTTGCAAAAATATTTCTTAGCAGCTACTTTGAGTTCTAGTGTTGGGATTTATGGGCCGGTATTTGAATATCGTGTTTGCGAACCACAGGCTCCAGGTAAGGAAGAATATCTGAATTCTGAGAAATACGAGTTTGTGAAATGGGATTGGAACCAACAAAATAAAATAACGACATTAATCACTCGAATTAATTTCATACGAAAACAGCAAATTTCGCTACAGCAAACTAATAATATTATTTTTTGTGAGACCAATAACGATCAAGTATTGGCTTATTATAAATTTGATGATGAGAAACAAAATGAAACTTTGATGGTAGTGAATTTGGACGCTTTTAATACTATTCAAACCACGATTAGAATTCCTGTAGAACATTTGGGAACAACCCAAATTCAGGTTACAGACTTGATAACTGGTAATGCTTATTTCTGGAATCAAGAATGGAATTTTATAGAACTTTCTCCAGAACTACCTTTTCATTTATTTAAAATTCAGCGCTAATGAAAGAAAATAAAATCAACGAAGACGAATTTCAAAATCCTTTTGTTTTTAAAACAGATTGGAAGAATGCCTTTGACGACGAAGAATTTATAAAAGTTTTTTCGTCAGATATTTTAGAAAACTACATCATCAATAAACGTTGGTATGGGGGTAAGGCAAGTACTTTGAAATACATCGAAGTCGTTGATTCTTTCAAAATTACATCAAAACACAATAATTATTTTGGAGTGTTGTTAGAAGTCAATTTTAAAGAGGCTTTTTTTCAACATTATTTTATGCCAATTGCTTTTATGTTAGAAGAGGAATTGGATACCAATACAATAATTGCTCCTGTTCAATTGAATGGTAAGGATGGATTCTTGGTCGATGCGTTGCATCAAGAAGATTTCAGAAAGTTATTATTTGATAAAATTATTATTTCTAACGAAAATGATATTTCTAAAGTGAATTTTCATAAAGGCGTGAAATTATTAGACAAAGAGTATATTTCGTCCAAATTTATGGGGGTAGAGCAAAGCAATACTTCGATTATTTATAACGATAACTTAGTCTTAAAGATTTTTCGAAGAATTTATATTAGTATGAATCCAGACTATGAAATCAGTCGTTTTCTTACTGAGAGAATGAATTTTAAAAGTTCGCCAGAATATAAAGGAAGTATCAGTGTTAATTTTTCAGAGGGCGATATCACATTGGGATTAATGCAAGAATTGGTTCCTAATCAAGGCGATGCTTGGAAATACATGTTAGACGAAGTGGATCGGATTTTTTCTAATTTAAGTGCTAAAAAAATCAAAATTGACAAACTACCCAATATTGAATTATTTCAAAAATTGCGGTTGAACGAAGTGCCACCAGAAATTATTGATTGGGCAGGATTAAGTGTTATTTTACGCATTCAAACTTTAGCCAGACGCACCGCAGAAATGCACATTGCTCTGGGGAGTGATATTCACGAAACGGCTTTTACACCGACCACATACAATGGTGATTATACGGTTTGGCTTAAGAATAGGTTGACTTATCAATTTCAAAATCGTTTGAATATTCTAGAGAATAATTTGCATAAACTAGATGGTTTAGCGCTGGATTTAGCCAATCAATTTTTGGACAATAAAAAATCAATTCGAAAATTATTTTTGGATTTTGATTGGACTAAAATGAAATCGGAACGTATCCGAATTCACGGAGATTATCATTTGGGGCAAGTATTGGTCAACGGAGATGATTTTTACATTTTGGATTTTGAAGGAGAGCCAGAGAGTACTATTAGAGATCGAAAAGTGAAGCAGCCGCCATTGAAAGATGTAGCGGGGATGTTTCGTTCGTTTCATTATGCTATTTACGCAACGATTTTTAATAATAAAGAGAAGTATCCTTACGAACAAAAAGAGTTGTTTCAAGCAGGAGAAGTCTTATTTAAATATTTTGTTGGAGTCTTTTTACAAACCTATGTGGAAGTAGCTCAAGCAGGTAATTTGAATATTGGTTACAATAAAGAAATTGACTTTTTGTTGAAATATTGTTTATTAGAAAAAGCAATTTATGAACTAGGATATGAACTCAATTCACGTCCGCGTTGGTCTGTAATTCCGTTGACCGGAATTGCAAGTATTATGGAATTTGATAAAAATTAGTAGTATATAAAAGTATATTTAATACTTATAGAAATAAAAACACACAATGAGCAAAGTACAAGGATATTCCCTTTTTACCGATTTTGATATCGATTTATTTAAAGCAGGAAAACATTTTAGACTCTATGAAAAACTGGGAGCGCATCCTATTGAAGTGGATGGAGTTTCGGGTGTTTATTTTGCTGTTTGGGCGCCATCAGCACGTTCTGTATCTGTAGTTGGAGATTTTAACTATTGGATTCAAGGTGAGCATCAATTAAATGTTCGTTGGGATTCTTCTGGAATTTGGGAAGGATTCATTCCTGGAGTTCAAAAAGGAACTACCTATAAATATAAAATTCAATCTGAAAATGGTGGAATAATTACTGAAAAAGCAGACCCTTTTGCTTTTTACTGTGAAAAACCACCGCTTACGGCTTCTGTAATCTGGGATTTGGATTACAAATGGAAAGATACCAATTGGATGAAAACCCGTAAAGAACACAATGCTTTGGATAAGCCGTATTCGGTTTACGAAGTGCATTTGGGTTCTTGGAAACGTCATGGTTCAGAAAATCGATTTTTGACCTATTTAGAATTTGCGGATGAATTAGTAGCATACGTAAGAGAAACAGGTTTTACTCACGTAGAGTTTATGCCTGTGATGGAGTATCCGTATGATCCTTCTTGGGGCTATCAACTAGTCGGTTATTTTGCGCCAACTTCTCGTTTTGGAACTCCACAAGAATTCATGGTGTTGGTAGACAAATTACACCAAGCAGGAATTGGAGTGATTTTGGACTGGGTTCCCTCACACTTTCCTGATGATGCACACGGTTTAGGTTTCTTTGACGGTTCGAATCTTTTTGAACATCCCGACAGACGTAAAGGATATCATCCCGATTGGAAAAGTTTAGTTTTTAATTATGGACGCAATGAAGTGCGTTCGTTCCTGATTAGTAATGCTTTATTTTGGTTGCAACATTATCATATTGATGGACTTCGTGTAGATGCAGTAGCTTCGATGTTGTACTTGGATTATTCTAGAAAAGATGGAGAGTGGGAGCCCAATATTTTTGGTGGAAGAGAAAACCTAGATACGATTAGTTTCCTAAAAGATTTCAACGAAGCCGTTTATGCTAATTATGAAGGTGTACAAACTATTGCTGAAGAAAGTACTTCGTTTCCAATGGTTTCAAGACCAACATTTGCGGGTGGTTTAGGCTTTGGAATGAAATGGATGATGGGCTGGATGCACGATACGTTACAATACTTTAAAAAAGATCCAATTCATAGAAAGTACCATCAAAATGATTTGACTTTTTCGATGACCTATGCTTTCTCGGAGAATTTTATGTTACCACTTTCGCATGACGAAGTTGTCTATGGAAAATGCTCTATTGCAGGTAGAATGCCTGGTGATGAATGGCAAAAATTTGCCAATTTACGATTGCTTTACGGCTATATGTTTACGCATCCTGGAACCAAGTTGCTTTTTATGGGAGCTGAGTTTGGTCAAAGTGGTGAATGGAATTTTGAACAAAGTTTGGATTGGCATTTACTACAATATCCATTTCATGAGGGAGTAAGAAAGTTAATCGCTGGTTTGAATGATTTGTATAAAAGCCAACCTGCTCTACACGAAAAACAATTTAGTCCAGAAGGATTTGAGTGGATTAACTATTCGGATCATCATAATGCAGTAATGACGTATATCCGTAAAGGAAATAACCCAAAAGAAGATGTGATTGTAGTGTGTAATTTTACTCCTGTGGTACGTAAAAATTATAGAATTGGTTTGCCTAAAAAAGGAAAATTAGTCGAAATATTCAATAGTGATGCTGAAGTTTTTGGAGGAAGTGGGGTAACTAATTCAGCTAAATTAACCATAGAAAATTCACCTTACGACGGTAGAGATTATTCTATAGAATTAGATTTAGCTCCTTTGGCGGTCATGGTATTCAGAATTTCGTAATTCAACCGTATATTTTGTTTTTGTTCGATTTAGATTTTAATAAAGATTTTAAAACCGTAAATTTGTAACTCTTAAATCTAAATCGAATGAAAAAATATTTTTTACTTGGACTATCCGCTTTCGGATTATTATTTTCTTGCGCAACCAACCCATTGACAGGAAAATCAACACTTAATTTTGTTTCAAATACAGAATTATTTCCCTCCTCGTTTCAACAATATGGAACGTTTTTAAAAGAAAATAAAGTAATTACAGGTACAACTGACGCTAAATTAGTGGAAAAAGTAGGTGTCAGAATTAAATTAGCCGCCGAAAAATATTTGAATTATTTGGGACAAACGCAATATCTGAAAGGTTATGAATGGGAATATAAGTTAGTAGAAAGTAAAGATATCAATGCGTGGTGTATGCCAGGAGGTAAAATTGTAGTCTATTCAGGAATATTACCCGTAACTCTTAATGAAGCCGGATTAGCAACGGTTATGGGACATGAAGTTTCCCATGCTTTAGCCAATCATGGAGCGCAACGAATGAGTGCAGCTCAGTTACAACAGATAGGCGCTGTAGGAGTAGCTCTTGCAACAGGTAAAGAAAGTGCTGAAAAGCAAGAGATGTGGCAAAAATATTACGGTATTGGATCTCAAGTAGGTGTAATGTTACCTTTTAGCAGAAGTCATGAAAGCGAAGCAGATAAGATTGGTTTGACATTGATGGCTATTGCTGGGTATAATTTAGAGGAGGCAGTAGTTTTTTGGGAAAGAATGGCTGCTAAATCATCCGGTAAATCCCAACCTGAATTTTTAAGTACTCACCCTTCTGATGCTACTCGTATTGAAGATTTAAAGACTTTAATTCCAGAGGCTAAAACGATTGCTACTAAAGTTGGAATTATTGCTAGATAATACAATTAGTTCATAAAAAAAACAGGCTATTCTTTAAGAAAAGAGTAGCCTGTTTTTTTATGAATTACTGTTTAAAGTCCGAATTCTACCTAGTTTTTGTGATACTAATTAAAAAATAAATAAATTAGTCCCCTAAACCAAAATAATTATGGCAGATTTACCAAAAGGGGATAAGAAATTATTGAATGCATGGGCATTTTATGATTGGGCTAATTCAGTGTATTCATTAGTAATATCCTCCGCTGTTTTTCCTATTTTTTATGAAGCCTTATTTTCAGAACGCAGCCATTATATCACTGTTTTTGGTTTCTCGCTTAAAAACTCGGCCTTAATTAGTTTCGTTACTGCTTTTGCATTTTTAGTAGTGGCTTTTATTTCTCCAATCCTCTCCGGAATTTCAGATTACGTAGGTAATAAAAAATCATTCATGAAGTTCTTCTGCTACTTAGGGGCTTTATCTTGTATTGGATTGTATTGGTTTAGCCTTGAAAATATTTACCTCAGTTTAGTATTTTATTTTTTAGGATTAGTAGGTTTTTGGGGAAGTTGGGTTTTTTATAATTCGTATTTACCAGACATTGCTTTTGCTGAACAACAAGATGAAATTAGTGCCAAAGGATTTTCTTATGGTTATATTGGAAGTGTAATTTTACTGGTGGTTAATTTGGCTATGATTATGATGCCAGATGTATTTGGAATTTCAGGGTCAAAAGGAGAAGCAGCCATGAAAGCCATGCGGTATTCCTTTGTTATGGTAGGAATTTGGTGGATTTTGTTTAGCCAATATACCTATTACTATTTACCAAAAGGCAATAAAATTGTAGCAAGTAAAATAAAACAACACATTGTATTCAACGGTTACAAAGAGTTACAAAAAGTTTGGCATTTATTGGCCGAAAATGAGGCTTTGAAAAAATACCTTGCTAGTTTCTTCGTGTATAGTATGGCGGTGCAAACGGTAATGTTAATTGCAACGTATTTTGGCGCACAAGAAATCCAATGGTCTTCGCAAAGTGAGAGTACTACAGGGTTGATTATCTGTATTTTATTGATTCAATTAGTTGCTATAGTGGGGGCTACCTTTACTTCTAAAGCATCTGCTAAGTATGGAAATATCCCCACCTTGATTGCTATTAATGGATTTTGGGTGGTATTATGTGTGATGGCTTATTTCATCACATTGCCCATTCATTTTTATGTGATGGCTGGTTTAGTCGGTTTGGTAATGGGCGGAATTCAAGCATTATCGCGTTCTACTTACTCAAAATTGTTACCGCAATCTGAAGACACGGCTTCATTTTTCAGCTTTTATGACGTGGCCGAAAAAATCGGAATTGTTATTGGGATGTGTGTTTATGGAATCATAGATCAAAATACGGGTAGTCCGCGATTTGCAATCGTGTTTTTAGGAATCTTTTTTGTAATAGGGCTTGTTTTATTACGACGTGTTCCAAAAACCACTGAATTGGAATAATCATTCCCATCTGATTTTCTATTTTGGCACAGAGATTGACTTATTAAGAGTCGATCTGTACATCTGCATTGCATATTGCATAGACCAATAGAATTACAAAAATTAATGACAAAACGACTTATTATACTTTATGTCAAATCATAAAATACTCACTATTGACAATCTGTCACTTCAAGAATTTGATTCAGATGCTGAATTAATTCCATTATTGACTCCTGAAGATGAGGAGGAAATGAACAATGAAGAATTACCAGATTCATTACCAATTTTGCCTTTACGCAATATGGTCTTGTTCCCTGGTGTTGTTATTCCTATTACTGCAGGACGTGACAAATCAATTAAATTAATCAATGATGCTAACGCATCAGGGAAAAATATTGGTGTTGTAGCACAAAAGAACGAAGAAGACGAAGATCCAACTAAAGCCGATATTAACACTATTGGAACGGTGGCCCGAATTTTACGTGTGCTAAAAATGCCTGATGGTAATATTACAGTTATTCTACAAGGAAAAAAACGTTTCGAAATTGCTGAAGTAGTTTCAGAAGAACCTTATATCACTGCTACAGTAAAAGAAGTGCCTGAAAAACGTCCTAAAAAGAACGATACCGAGTTCAATGCAATTATTGATTCACTAAAAGAATTGGCAGTTAAGATTATTCAAGAAAGTCCTAATTTGCCTAGTGAAGCTACTTTTGCTATCAAAAATATTGAAAGCAAATCGTTTTTGGTCAATTTTGTTTCTTCAAATATGAATCTTTCGGTAAAAGAGAAACAAGATTTGTTAAAGATTAATAATCTAAAAGATCGCGCTTTAGAAACTTTACGTTTTATGAATGTAGAGTTGCAAAAATTGGAATTGAAAAATGATATTCAGTCCAAAGTTCGTTTTGATTTAGATCAACAACAACGCGAATATTTTCTTCATCAACAAATGAAAACCATTCAGGAAGAATTGGGAGGCGTTTCGCATGAAGAAGAGTTTGACGAAATGAGTCAGCGTGCCAAAACTAAAAAGTGGGATGAAACTACGCAAAAACATTTCGAAAAAGAATTGTCTAAGTTGCGAAGAATGAATCCACAAGCACCTGATTTTAGTATTCAAAGAAACTATCTGGATTTGTTTTTGGATTTGCCTTGGAATGAATTTTCAGTGGATAATTTCGATTTAAAACGTGCACAAAAAATTCTGGATCGAGATCATTTTGGTTTGGAAGACGTGAAGAAAAGAATGATTGAACATTTGGCAGTTTTAAAATTGCGAAATGATATGAAGTCGCCTATCATTTGTTTAACAGGACCTCCAGGTGTAGGTAAAACCTCGATTGGGCGTTCTATTGCAGAGGCATTGGGTAGAAAATATGTTCGAATTTCTCTAGGAGGATTACGTGATGAAGCAGAGATTCGCGGTCACAGAAAAACATACATAGGTGCTTTACCTGGCCGAATTATTCAAAGTTTGAAAAAAGCAGGAACTTCGAATCCCGTTTTTGTTTTGGACGAAATAGATAAATTATCAAACAGTCACAGTGGAGATCCATCTTCGGCTTTATTAGAAGTCCTGGATCCAGAGCAAAACAATTCATTTTATGATAATTTCCTCGAAATGGGATACGATTTGTCTAAAGTGATGTTTATTGCCACCTCTAACAACATGGCAACTATTCAACCCGCATTGCGTGACAGAATGGAAGTGATTAAAATGTCGGGCTACACTATTGAAGAAAAAGTAGAAATTGCGCGTCAACATTTGTTTCCAAGACAGTTGAAAGAACATGGACTGACGTCTAAAGATTTGACTATTGCTAAAAAGCAATTGGAAAAAATTGTAGAAGGATATACACGTGAATCAGGGGTTCGTGGCTTGGAAAACAAATTGGCACAAGTCATTCGAAATGCAGCAAAATCAGTTGCAATGGAGGAGGAGTATAATAAAAAAGTAACTGATGAAGATATCGTAAAAGTATTAGGAGTTCCAAGATTGGAAAGAGATAAATACGAAAGTAATGATGTAGCCGGAGTGGTTACAGGATTAGCTTGGACCAGTGTAGGGGGGGATATTTTATTTATCGAGGCGTTACTTTCTCCAGGAAAAGGAACTATGACTCTTACAGGAAATCTAGGAACGGTTATGAAAGAATCGGCTACGATTGCTTTAGAGTATATTAAAGCCAATTCGGATATAATGGGACTGAATTCGGAAATATTAAACAAATACAACATTCATTTACACGTTCCAGAAGGAGCTACACCTAAAGATGGTCCAAGTGCTGGTATTGCGATGTTAACTTCTTTAGTGTCTCTGTTAACTCAAAAAAGAGTCAAGAAAAATTTGGCAATGACAGGTGAGATTACGTTGAGAGGAAAAGTATTGCCTGTGGGTGGAATCAAAGAAAAAATATTGGCTGCAAAAAGAGCTAATATTAAGGATATTATTTTGTGTCATGAGAACAAAAGTGATATTGACGAAATTAAACCGGAATATTTAGAAGGGCTTACATTTCATTATGTTAAAGAGATGAGTGAGGTTTTGAAAATCGCTATCACAGAGCAGAATGTTAAAAATGCGAAGAAGTTAGTGTAATACTAATTTATACCAAAAAACTAATTCCAAATTCCAAACTGAATATTTTTCGGTTTTGGAGTTTGGAATTTTTCGTTTATTGTATTTATAATTTTATCTTCGCAACGCAAGAGTTTAATTAAACAGCATTAACACATTACATTTTGACAAAAAAAATTACGATAGCTATAGACGGATTTTCATCTACTGGGAAAAGTACTTTAGCAAAACAATTAGCTAAGCATTTGGGTTATGTCTATGTTGATACGGGAGCTATGTATCGAGCGGTAGCTTTATTTGCGATGCAAAATAACTTGATTTCAATTCATTCTTTTGATAAGGTAAAATTACTTAATGAATTAAAAAACATAGTTTTAGAATTTAAATTTAATGCTGAATTAGGTTTTGCGGAAATGTACTTGAATGGTGAAAATGTAGAAAAAGCTATTCGTTCTATTGAGGTTTCTGGTTTTGTAAGTAAGGTGGCTGAAGTATCTGAAGTCCGCACTAAATTGGTGGAACAGCAACAAGAAATGGGGAAGAACAAAGCAATTGTTATGGATGGTCGTGATATTGGTACGGTTGTATTTCCGGATGCTGAATTGAAGATTTTTATGACGGCTAGCGCGGTCACTCGAGCTCAAAGACGTTATGATGAATTGCTACAAAAAGGAGATTCTGTAACTTATGAAGAAGTGTTGAAAAATGTGGAAGAACGAGATTATATCGACACGCATCGTGATGACTCACCTTTGGTAATGGCAGAAGATGCTGTTGAAATTGACAATTCCCATCTTAGTAGAGAAGAGCAGTTTGAGGCGGTCTTGGACTTGGTAAATGCAATTATTAAAGAGAATTAAATTTTTGCGTATTTCTTTTTTAATGTTAGATTTACAAACTATTTATTACAAATACATAAATTAATTATGAGTATAAAATTTAGATTGACAGTCATGAGCTTTTTGCAATTTTTTGTTTGGGGAGCTTGGTTAATCACAATTGGTACCTATTGTTTTAATGCAAAAGGATGGACGGGAGCTGAATTTGGAGCTATTTTTTCTACTTTAGGGTTGTCTTCTCTATTTATGCCAGCCATTACCGGTATTATAGCGGATAAGTGGCTGAATGCTGAAAAATTATACGGAATTCTACATATTTTGTACGGAATTATATTGATCTATGTTCCAAAAGTAGATGATCCTAATGTATTGTATTACGTGATTTTTGGTGCGATGGTTTGCTATATGCCAACGATTTCTTTGTCAAATTCTATTGCATATACGATTTTAAAAAACAATGATTACGATGTGGTAAAAGTTTTTCCACCTATACGTGTGTGGGGAACTGTTGGTTTTATTGCGGCAATGTGGTTGACTAATATTTTTAGTTCGCCAAATCCACCAAGTTTTTTACACGATTTTGGCTTGAGTGTTGGTAATGGAATTGCTACTTTGTTGGACAGTCCTGTTACAGCTAATCAATTTTATTTTGCGGCATTTTTTGCCATTGTATTAGGAATTTATTCTTTTACCTTGCCAAAATGTCCTCCACAACGATTAATTTCAAAAGATGCGTCTTTTACAGAACAGTTGGGTTTGAATGCTTTTAAATTGTTTTCCAATTCAAAAATGACACTGTTTTTATTGTTTTCTATGTTTTTGGGAGCAGCTTTACAATTAACCAATATGTTTGGCGATGCTTATTTAAATGATTTTAAAAACTTCCCAGAATACAAAGATTCAATTGTAGTGAGTTCTTCGACTATTATTATGTCGATTTCTCAAATTTCGGAAACGGTGTTTATTTTAGCAATTCCATTCTTCTTAAAGCGTTTTGGAATCAAACAAGTAATGTTGTTTTCAATGATTGCTTGGGTGTTGCGTTTTGGATTGTTTGCCTACGGGGATCCTGCGGGAGGACTTTGGATGATTATTTTGTCTTGTATTGTGTACGGAATGGCGTTTGATTTCTTCAATATTTCAGGTTCATTATTTGTAGAAACTACAACTGATTCTTCGATACGTTCCTCTGCTCAAGGATTGTTTATGATGATGACCAATGGAGTAGGTGCCTTTTTAGGAAGTTATCTAAGTGGAATTGTAATTGATAATTATTATACTCAAAATGGAATTAAAGACTGGCATACTATCTGGATCGCTTTCTCATCTTACGCTTTAATTATTGGTGTAGGGTTTGCTATTTTCTTTAAACACAAACATAATCCTTCTGAATTAGAACAAGTTAAGCATTAAAATTTCCTTTGTCGATACTATATAAACCAAGACTTGTTCTTGGTTTTTTTATGACTCAGAGTCAGGTAAAGAGGGTGAATTTTTATTTGTAAATTCAAATGAGCTATTGGTTCTGATTGTCAATGAATTAATCATTTGTTTTAAATTAAAATAAATTTGATAATTGGATAAAGATGTATTACCTTTGCGCACCTTTTGGTGGATAAGGATTTCCTCTAGGTATCAATTAATTATACAAACAACTTCTGTTGTTTTCTTTCGCATCAAGAAATCCGAGAAAATACAGAATACAAATTTTTAATCAGCATGTCTGAACAATTAAAATCACAAGAAGAGTTTTTAGCAAATTTTAACTGGCATAACTTCCAAGAAGGAATTGATGCAGTAGATGAGAAAAACTTACAAGAATTCGAAGAACTAGTATCAAAAACTTTCATCGCTACAGATCAAGAAGAAGTAGTAGAAGGGGTAGTTGTTAGAATTACAGATAGAGACGTTATCGTTGATATCAATGCAAAATCGGAAGGTGTTATTTCATTAAACGAATTCCGTTACAATCCAAACTTAAAAGTAGGTGACAAAGTAGAAGTATTAATTGACATCCGTGAGGATAAAACAGGTCAATTAGTATTATCACATAGAAAAGCACGTACCATCAAATCTTGGGATAGAGTTATCGCTGCAAACGAAACAGGTGAAATCGTTACTGGTTTCGTTAAATGTAGAACTAAAGGTGGTATGATCGTTGACGTTTTCGGAATCGAAGCTTTCTTACCAGGTTCTCAAATTGATGTGAAACCAATCCGTGATTACGATGTTTACGTAAACAAAAACATGGAATTCAAAGTAGTTAAAATTAACCACGAATTCAAAAATGTTGTTGTATCTCATAAAGCGCTTATCGAAGCTGATATTGAGGTTCAGAAAAAAGAAATCATTGGTCAATTACAAAAAGGACAAGTATTAGAAGGTGTTGTTAAAAACATTACTTCTTATGGTGTGTTTATTGACTTAGGTGGTGTTGATGGATTAATCCACATTACTGACCTTTCTTGGTCAAGAATCAATCACCCAAGCGAAGTTCTTGAATTAGACCAAAAATTAAATGTTGTAATCCTTGATTTCGATGATGAGAAAACAAGAATTCAATTAGGATTGAAACAATTAAACGCTCACCCATGGGATGCTTTAGATGCTAAATTAGCTGTTGGAGATAAAGTAAAAGGTAAAGTAGTTGTAATCGCTGATTACGGTGCATTTATCGAAGTTGCAGAAGGTGTTGAAGGTTTAATCCACGTTTCTGAAATGTCTTGGTCAACTCATTTACGTTCTGCTCAAGATTTCGTAAAAGTGGGTGATATCGTAGAAGGAGTTATCTTAACTTTGGATAGAGATGATCGTAAGATGTCTTTAGGTATCAAACAATTGACTCAAGATCCATGGACTGACATTACTTCTAAATACCCAGTAGGTTCTAAACATTCTGGTATCGTTAGAAACTTTACCAACTTTGGTATTTTCGTAGAATTAGAAGAAGGAATCGATGGATTGATTTATATCTCTGACCTTTCTTGGACTAAGAAAATCAAACACCCATCTGAATTTGTAAATGTTGGTGAAAAATTAGATGTAGTAGTATTAGAATTAGATGTTGAAGGACGTAAATTATCTTTAGGTCACAAACAAACTACTGCTAATCCTTGGGATCAATACGAAGATTCTTTCGCAGTGGGAACTATCCACACAGGAGAGATTTCTGAAATCGTTGACAAAGGAGCTACTGTAGAATTTGGTGATGATATCGTTGCTTTCATTCCTACACGTCACTTAGAAAAAGAAGACGGTAAGAAATTGAAAAAAGGAGAATCTGCTGACTTCAAAGTAATTGAATTCAACAAAGAATTCAAAAGAGTAGTTGCTTCTCACACTGCTATCTTCCGTGAAGAAGAAGAGAAAAATGTGAAAACAGTTTCTGAAAATACTTCATCTGCATCAACTAATGCACCAGCTGCAACTTTAGGAGATAACAATGATGTATTAGCTGCTTTGAAAGCTAAAATGGAAAAAACAGAGAAAAAATAATTCTCCGTTCTTTTTAAATACAAAAGCCTCACAGTAATGTGAGGCTTTTTTTTATGGTATTAATTTTTTTTCTATTTTTAATGTAGTAACTAAATCTTAAAAACAATGGAAGAAATTACAACAACAGAAGAAACAAAAATGTATTTGACAGAGAATTCAAAATCATTTTTGAAAGAAACAGCCCAATGGGCTTATTTTTTATCAATCATGGGATTTATTGGAATTGCATTGCTGGTTTTGTTAGCATTATTTGTGGGAACACTATTTACAAAATTAGGCTCTTTGGGTGGAAGTACAGCTGCAATGGGAGTACTAGGGAGTGGATTTGTTACAGCAATCTATCTGATAATTGCAGTGATCTATTTCTTTCCTGTGTACTATTTATATCAATTTGCTTCTAAAGCGAAAGTGGCTTTTGCTACTGATAATAATAAACAATTAAATACTTCTTTTGAATATTTGAAGTCACATTATAAATTTATTGGCATCTTCACCTTAGTTATCACGGTACTTTATTCGTTACTATTTGTATTTAGTATGATTGGTGTAATCATAAGTAGTATGTAAAAATAAACCCCCAAATCTAATTAGTTTTGGGGGTTGTTTTATTGTGGTTAAAATAAATTATCTCAAAACAGCACCTAATTCTGTTTCAAAATTCTTCTGTAATTTATTCATTATTTTGTCAATTTGCTCATCAGTTAAGGTTTTTGAGCTGTCTTGAATACTGAAGCTTAGCGCATACGATTTTTTACCTTCGGGTAAGTTTTGTCCTTCGTACACGTCAAACAAATCAATATTTTTCAATAATGATTTTTCCGTTTGTTTAGCAATAGTATAAATACTTTCATAAGTAACGGCTTGGTCAATTAATAATGCCAAATCTCTACGAACTTCAGGATATTTTGGGATTTCGGTAAACTTAATCTTATTCGAAATTAATTTCAAAATAGCGGTCCAATTAAAATCAGCAAAGAATACTTCTTGTTTAATTCCAAAGTGTTTTATTATTGATTTCTTTACAACTCCTATTTCTACAATAGTGTCTTTACCTAAACTAATAGCAATTCCTTCAGAAAAAACATCTGATATTAATGGTTGATTTTGTGTTTTCTGAATTCCTAATCGTTCTAGAACAGCATTCACATATCCTTTGAATAAAAAGAAATCAGTTGGTTTTTGACTAGTTGTCCAAGTTTCTTGATTTCTATTTCCAGTAAGGAAAAGTGTTAAATGTTTTTTCTCTTCATATCCAGAAGGGTAGTTGTGGTATGTTTTTCCGAATTCAAATAATTTTAAATCGGTATTTTTTCTATTAATATTATACGAAATGGCTTCTAGTCCAGAGAATAATAATGATTGACGCATGGTTGCTAAATCACTACTCAACGGATTTAACATGGTTACATTGTGTTCCTCTTTCAACATTTCAGAAAGTTGTACATAATTAGCCGTGGTCAATGAGTTGGCCATCATTTCGTGAAATCCTTGCGAATTCAATTGAGTAGCTACTACATTTTGAATTTTATAATCTTCCGTTCTTGGTGAATTAGCAACAGTAGCGTTTACTTTATTAGAGAATTTAATATTATTGTATCCGTATACTCTTAGAATTTCTTCAATAACATCAATTTCTCGCTGTACATCTACTCGGTAAGCTGGAATAGTCAATCCTAATCCAGAATCTGAAACGCTATTCACTTTGATATCTAAAGAAACTAATATCTTTTTGATAATGTCTTTCGAGATTTCTTGACCAATAATTTTGGCTACTTTATTGAAGTTTAAGAAAACACTAAAGTCTTCTACTTTTTTAGGATATACGTCAATCACATCCGATGTAATCTCTCCACCAGCTACCTCTTGTATTAACAATGCTGCACGTTTTAAAGCATATTCAGTTATAGAAGGATCAATTCCTCTTTCAAAACGGAACGAAGCATCGGTGTTTAATTGATGTCTTTTGGCAGTTTTACGAACACTCACCGGATTAAAATAAGCACTTTCTAAGAAAATAGCATTGGTACTTTCTGAAACACCTGATTCTTTGCCTCCAAAAACTCCAGCAATACACAAAGGACCTTTTTCGTCGCAAATCATAATATCTTCTTCATGCAAACTTCTTTCTACATCGTCAAGTGTAGTGAATTTTGTTCCAGAAGGGACGGTTTTTACAATTACCTTACCACTAATTTTAGCAGCATCAAAAGCGTGAAGTGGTTGTCCTAATTCGTGTAATACATAATTAGTAACATCAACAATATTGTTTTTTGGATTTAATCCAATAGATTTCAAACGATTTTGTAACCAAGCTGGAGATTGTTTTACAGTGATTCCTGAAATAGTTACACCGCAATATCTTGGAACCAATTTACTTTCCTTAACGTCGATGTCAATTTTTAATGTGCGCTTGTCTACTCTGAAATTACTTACTGAAGGAGTGATCAATTCTACATTTGCACCGCTTTGAAGCATTCCGGCTCTTAAATCGCGTGCTGTACCTAGGTGGCTCATTGCGTCTGCACGATTAGGAGTTAATCCAATTTCGAATACTTCGTCATTTTCAATTTTAAAAACGGTAGCAGCAGGAGTACCTGGTTGTAGTGATGGGTCTAAAACCATAATTCCGTCATGACTAGTACCAAGACCAATTTCGTCCTCGGCACAAATCATTCCGTGACTTTCTTGTCCTCTAATTTTTCCTTTTTTGATTGTAAATGCTTCTCCATCGTTATCATATAAAACGGTTCCGATAGTAGCTACAGGTACTTTTTGTCCGGCAGCTACATTACTAGCACCGCATACAATTTGAACTGGAGTTCCATTGCCTAAATCTACGGTGGTTACTTTTAGTCTGTCTGCATCAGGGTGAGGAATGCAAGTCAAAACGTTTCCTACTACAATTCCTTCTAACCCGCCTTTCACGGATTGGTATTTTTCTACCACTTCCACTTCTAAACCTAAATCAGTTAATAAAGCTGCAGTTTCTTCTGATTGCCAATCTATTTTGATAAACTGTTTTATCCAGTTGTACGATATTTTCATTTTGAATTATTTTCAGGTTTGCAAATATAAGGATTGCTGATTGGAGTAGGAAACAATTTTTTTGATTTTTCAATAGTTGGAGAAAGGGGATTAGATGTAAGTTTATTTGTAAATAATGTAATTATACTTAGATAAAATTATGGATACTAAAATTATTTTCATTTAAAAATAGCTATATGGAAATTTAATGCTATCAATTGCAACAATTGTGCTATTCAACAATCTAGTATGAAGCTACATTTGGGTAACCTAAAAAATTATGATTATGAGTAACCTAGCACAAAGACCTGAATTTAAGGCAAAGTATGACAATTACATCGGTGGAAAATTTGTAGCTCCAGCAGGAGGTAAGTATTTTGATGTAGTATCACCAATTGACGGTAAAGTTTTTACACAAGCCGCTCATTCGACTAAAGAAGATTTAGATTTAGCTGTTGATACAGCCCATAAAGCATTCCAAACTTGGGGAAAGACTTCTGCAACAGAACGTAGCATTTTATTAAATAAAATTGCTCAGGTAATGGAAGACAACCTAGAATATATTGCTACAGTTGAAACTATCGATAATGGTAAAGCAATTCGCGAAACTCTAGCAGCTGACATTCCTTTAGCAATTGATCATTTTAGATATTTTGCTGGAGTAATTCGCGCAGAAGAAAGTTCTATTGCGGAACTAGATTCACAAACGGTTTCTATAGCTTTGAGCGAACCATTAGGAGTTGTAGCTCAGATTATTCCTTGGAATTTCCCAATTTTAATGGCGGTTTGGAAATTAGCACCAGCTTTAGCTGCAGGAAATGCAGTAGTTTTAAAACCGGCCGAAAGTACACCAATTTCGATTATGGTATTGATGGAATTGATTGGAGCTATTTTACCTCCAGGTGTGATCAATATTGTCAATGGATTTGGAGCTGAATTAGGAAGAGCTTTAGTTACCAATAAAAAAGTTTCTAAAGCTGCTTTCACAGGATCTACAGCAACAGGACGTTTAGTAATGCAATATGCTACTGAAAACATTATTCCAGTAACCTTAGAATTAGGAGGTAAATCACCCAATATTTTCTTCCCATCAGTGGCAGAAGCCGACGATGCATTTTTTGACAAAGCTGTAGAAGGAGCCGTTATGTTTGCTTTAAACCAAGGTGAAATTTGTACTTGCCCATCACGATTATTAATCCACGAATCTATCTATGATAAATTCATGGCGAAAGTAATCGAAAGAACAGCAGCTATCAAACTAGTGAGTCCATTGGATAAAACTGCAATGATGGGTGCGCAAGCCTCAATTGTTCAAAAAGAAAAAATTCTATCGTATATCAAATTAGGAAAAGAAGAAGGAGCAGAGGTGTTAATTGGAGGCGAAGAAAATAATTTAGGGGGTGACTTAGAAGGTGGATATTATATCAAACCAACTATTTTTAAAGGGCACAACAAAATGAGAATTTTCCAAGAAGAAATTTTCGGACCTGTGTTGGCTGTAACCACTTTTAAAACTACTGAAGAAGCTATCGAAATTGCTAATGATACGATGTACGGTTTAGGTGCAGGAGTGTGGACACGTGATGCACATGAATTGTATCAAGTACCAAGAGCTATTCAGGCAGGTCGTGTTTGGGTAAATCAATACCATGCTTATCCAGCGGGAGCTCCGTTTGGAGGCTACAAACAATCAGGAATTGGTCGTGAAAATCATAAAATGATGTTAGGACACTACCGTCAAACTAAAAATATGTTGATTTCGTATGATAAAAATAAATTAGGTTTCTTTTAGTAGAGCTTCTTTTATTGACTAACTTTAAACCTGACAGATCTAATTTGTCAGGTTTTATTTTAAATTGAATAGTATGATAAGACGCATTGATGCTACAGAGAAAGCGATAGAACTCATTCATCTTTTGCAAAAACAACATGGTGATTTGATGTTTTACCAAGCAGGAGGTTGTTGTGAAGGAACCCAACCCCAATGTTTTGAAAAAGGAGGTTTTTATCAACGTATGGGAGACGTGTGTATTGGCACCATTGAAAACACAGAATTTTGGGTAGACAAAGATTTATTTGAATATTGGAAGCACGCTCATTTTACTTTGGATGTCATTGATGGCTTTGGAGCAGGTGGTTTTTCTTTAGAAACCCCAATGAAGAAAACATTTAGAGTAGCATATCGAATTTTTACTCCAGAGGAAGAAGCTGATTTAGAACCCGTAACTTTTATTGAATAATCGTATTTACATGCAATAACTGGTATTGCTTAGGCGTAATTCCTTCTTGTTTTTTAAACAAACGAGTGAAATAGTTGGCATCTTCAAAACCTGATAAATAACAGACTTCGTTTATTTGAATTGTAGGGTTTTTTAATAATTTTTTGGCAGCGCGTATTTTTTCGTGCAATACAAAATCTATCGGACTCATTCCTAATTCACGTTTGAATAAACGATAGAAAGAAGTAGTACTCATACATGACTTTTCGCTTAATCGTTTCAAAGTCATATTTTCTCTCAAGTTCAATCGAATGAATTCAATTACTTCTGTAATCGGGTTGTTTGGATCTCTAAACGAGCCATCTTCTATGGCTTTTGCCGTTTGGGTTTGTATAATTCGAATAAGTAATTCTTGCAAAGTTAAGTCGGCTAAAACGTCTTTTGTGATGGAAGTACTCATACATTCTTTTACTAATTTATTGATGGTGGTAGCCAATTCTACATTATTGTAAAAAAAATAGTTTTGATAATTCAATTGCCAAAATTGGGTAGTGCCTTCTTTTGGATAACGCTCGTTTAAGAAATGTAAAGTTTCTGTTATTTTAGCTTGATCTATTGCCAAAGCCAAACACTGTGTAGGATTATTAGCATCAGCTTCTGGGAAGTCAATTTTCATACCTACATTAGAAGGAATTACGACGGTTTCGCCAGGTAAATAATCAAATCCAGGTTCGTCGAAAAGATGCATGACTTTTTTTCCTCTCAACATACTGGTCACTACCAAATCATTAAATTTCAAAGGAACTAATTGAGAAGTTTCATAGGTCTCAAAAAGATTCAATTCGCAATTATTTAATGAATACACAGTCCTATTCTCCACTAAAGTTTTTAGTGATTTTTCATGGGTTAGGGTAGGAGTGTGTAATAAGGTTTTAGGCAACTTGCAATTATTTAATTATTTAAAGATACTAAATATTTATTTAGATAATTAAATTCTATTATTTTTTAAGAAATGAAATCAATCCTCCAAAATACACTTTTTGGTCGTCATAAAAGTCCATGTGACTTCCTTTTGGACAAAATAAGTAGGTACCATTTTGGACCAATTTTGACATTTCTTCCATGTGTTTTGGATCCATTGTATCGTATTTAGCCCCAATAACTAGAGTAGGAATAGTGATGTTTTTCAAATCGGCTTTTCTATCCCATTTTTCTAATTTTCCTGAAATGCCAAATTCACTCGGACCTTGCATCGTCACATATAATGATTGATTCATTTTCGCAAAAGAGCGATTCACTGGTTCTGGCCAATCTTTTGCAGGAAAACGAAGAATGTGTTTTTCGTAAAAATTAGGAATTAACAATTCCATATATCTTGGGTTTACAAAATCTTTTGCGGTTTCAATTTGGTTGAGTTCAGCTAACACTTTTGGATCCATTTGCTTGGCTAGTACTTCATCAGCATATTTTCCATATTCAGGACAGCTTGACATCATATTGGAAATAATCAATCCTTTCATATTATGTTGGTACTTCAAAGCATATTCCATGGCTAAAATGCCACCCCAAGAATGGCCTAACAAATAAAAATTAGTAGCATCTAAATTCAATGTTTTTCTAACTTGTTCGACTTCCTCTACATAGCGTCCTAAATCCCAAAGCGCTACATCATTCGGATTATCAGAGTTTCCACAACCCAATTGATCGTAATAAATAATTTCAATTCCTTCAGCAGGTAGGAAATTTTCAAAACATTCAAAATATTCGTGAGTAGCACCAGGACCACCGTTAAGAAGGAGTAATTTTATTTTAGGATTATTCCCAATGCGTTTAGTCCAAACGTTAAAAGTACCTTTTGAAGTTGTAATAGGAATAACTTTTACGCCACCAGTTTGAATACTATCAGTTGTTTTTTCAAAATACACAGATGGATTTTCAACAGTTCCTTTTTGACAAGAAGTAAAATAAGAAAGTGTTAAAACTAAAATAATTTTAGCAATAGTTTTCATAGGATTCGGTGTAAATTTTATAAAATTTCTTCGATATGTTTTTTGATGTTTTCTGTTATTTTCTTTGTAGGTAAATCATTAGCATCTTCTCCAAATGGATCTTCGATTTCTTCTGCAATTAATTCTAAACTAGCTAAAACATAGAATATAAAAACGACCACTGGTATTACATAATATCCTAAACTAAATACATAGCCAAAAGGTAAAGTCAATACATAAATGAAAATAAATTTTTTTATGAATGCACTATAGGAATAGGGTATAGGAGTATTTTTTATTCTCTCGCAAGCACCACAAATATCCGTAAACGATTGTAATTCGTTGTTTATTATAATTAATTGATTTCCTGATATTTTTTTAGATAAATACAAATTGTTTACTCTTAGAAATAATTTGTTGGCGACTTGATTCGGACGGTGTTTGTGATGATCTATTTCTAAATCAACATCATCAAATAATTGCTTGCCTGTGTCACTATCATTCAAATGTTTTCTCAAAATTGAAGCGTAGTGTGGAATCATTTTTTTAAAATATACTCGGTCAGTATCATCTACTAACATAGCATTTAGTTTGATAGCTAGATTACGGGAACTATTTACTAAACCGCCCCACATTTTCCTTCCTTCCCACCAACGATCGTAAGCGGTATTCGTTCTGTATGCTAACAGTAAAGAAATTACAAAACCTAACATGCCATGCATTACAGAAATATTTTTAACGTGGCTATCCTCAGGTAAATTCCAATATTCAATTTCGAGATAAGCTATGATCGCTGAATATATTCCGATGATAATCATTATTGGAATTAATTTTCTAAACGTATCGGCTTTACTAAAATGAAATATAAAACTTATCCAATCTTTTGGGTTGTACGATGTCATTGGGACTATTTAATTTAGGTTGATAATTCCTGCCAATTCTTTTAAAGCAATTTCAGATAATTTAGCTTGAAACTGCGCATTACTATTGCGTACTATTGCATTTACATAATTCAATTGAGCAGTTCTAAATTCTAAGGTAGTGATAGTTCCTATTTTGAATTTGTCTAAGGTAATGGCTAAATTTTGTTTAGCGATTGCCTCATTTTTTTCTTCCAAACTTATTAATTCCAAATTAGTTGTATAGGTTTGAAATGAAGTGGCTAATTGCGATTGTAAGGCTAAATTTTGCTGCTCAATAGTTAATTTTGAATTATCAATTTGTAGTTGAGCAATTTTTTCATTTCTATTTTGCGAAAAGCCGTCAAATACATTCAATGCAGCACTAAAGCCATAATTAAATCCTTTAGCCGATGTTGCTGTAGCAAAACCTAAACTAGCTTGTGTTTCCGATAAATTGTACCCTGTACTTAATCGAACGATTGGATATCGATTGGCTTTTACTTGTTTCAATTGCAATTCTGCAACTTTGTTTGCGATGAGTTGTGCCACTAATTGAGGGTTTTGTTTTTCGGCTAAAGCAGTTAATTCGTTTAGAACTAAAGCACCATCGACTTTAATCGCATCAATTACTTTGAAATTTGTTTGTGTATCTCGAGCCAAAATTTGATTGAATAGAATTTTAGTATTGGCATACAAATCTTTCTGTCTTAATAGGGCAACCTTATCAGTATTCAAATCTACTTGTGCGTTCAGAACTTCTAGTTTTGAAGCTTTCCCAATAATAAATCGGTTTTGAGCCAAAGCCAAACGTTGGTTTGAAATCACGATTGTGGAATCCATGGCTTTTAATTGCTGTTGTTGTTGTGCCAAATCAAAATAAGTGCTTGTTACAATACCAATTTTGGTTAAAATTGTTTGTTTCAACTGCGTTTCTCCTAATTTTTGTAGTTCTTTAAGTTGGTCTAATTTGGCAAACATTTTAAATCCGTCAAATACCGTCCAATCTAGATTGACACCGTAATTCAAGCTGTTATTTTTGGCATTGTCCAATGAATTGATTGCACCTGTTTGCAAGGTTTGCGAGCTATTTTGTACTCTATTGTTGGCTGCTACTGTCGCTGCAACTACGGGTAATATTCCGGCATTACCAACGGCTACATTAGTTGTGTTTATAAGCGAATTGTTCGAGGCGATTTTTATTTCGTAATTGTTCTCTAAAGCTAGTTTTACGGCGCTTTCAAGTGTTAAAATTTCTTGTGCTTTAGCATTGCTAAAACCTAAAAAAACCAAACTAATTATGATGAATTTATAGTGTGTCATACTTATTTACTTTCTTGTTCATATTCGTTAATATGATCAAATTCAGGATAATGTTTTCTGGCTTTTGACCACATTAGATATAAGGCTGGAATAACGAATAAAGTCAAAACTAATGAGAAAACAGTTCCGCCAACAATAACGACTCCCATTCCGATTCTACTGTTAGAAGCAGCACCAAGCGATAAAGCAATTGGCAAAGCACCTAAAGCAATGGCTAAACTCGTCATTAAGATAGGACGTAGACGTGCTTCTGAAGCTTCTAAAATAGCTTCTAACTTAGGTTTTCCTTGTTCGCGTAATTGATTCGCAAATTCCACGATTAAGATTCCATTTTTGGTAACCAAACCAATTAACATCACGGTTCCAATTTGGCTAAAGATATTCCAGGTTTGATTGAATAACCATAATGAAAATAAAGCTCCAGCAACTGCCATTGGTACGGTTAAAATAATAATGAAAGGATCAATAAAACTTTCAAATTGTGCTGCAAGTATCAAGAAAATTAAGACTAATGCCAATCCAAAGGCAAAAGAAGTATTGGAACTACTTTCGACAAAATCTCTTGATTCTCCTCCTAAATCGGTAGTGAAAGTATCGTCTAACACTTTGGCTTTGATTTCATTCATGGCTTCGATTCCGTCACTAATACTTTTACCCGGAGCTAATCCCGCCGAAACAGTCGCCGACATGTATCTATTATTATGGTACAATTGTGGCGGATTACTTTGTTCTTCAATCGTAATCACATTGTCCATTTGAATTAACTCTCCTTTGTTGTTTTTAACATACATTGAAGTCAAATCCAAAGGTTTAGCACGATCATTTTTTTCAAATTGACCAATTACTTGGTATTGTTTCCCGTTGCGAATGAAGTATCCAAAACGTTGTCCACTTAACGAAAGTTGTAACGTTTGTGCCACATCTAAAACAGATATACCCAAACTCTCTGCTTTTTCTCTATCAATGGTAACATTGATTTCTGGTTTGTTGAATTTTAAATTCACATCGGTAGTAGAGAAGGTTTCATTTTTAGCCGCTTCTTCCATAAACAACGGAATTCTTTCTCTTAATTTTTCAAAGTTCGGAGCCTGAATGATATACTGAATAGGCAATCCACCACGTCTATTTACTGCAATGGTGGGCTGTTCCAAAACTGCCGTTTTCGCTTCAGAATAATTATTGGTCCATTTAGTCAGTTTTTCGGCAATTTCTTTTTGTTTCAGTTTTCTTTCTTCCGGTTGTACCAAAGAAACTCTTACTCGACCACTGTTTACAGTAGATGCGCCAAAGCCTGGAGAAGTAATTACTAAAGCTACTTTCTTTTCCGGAATAGAATCATCAATCAATCTTGAAATTTCTTGCATGAAACGGTCCGTATACTCATAGGAAGCGCCTTCTGGCATCGTAATACTCATCATCATTCCACTTCGATCATCATAGGGAGCTGTTTCTTTTTTTAACAGATTAAAAAATAAATAAATCAATCCGAAACAAGCTATCAAAATGGGAAAGCTCAACCATTTCTTTTTCATGAAGCGTTTCAAAGCATTGGCATAACCGCTATTTAATTGCTGGAAATATGGCTCGGTTAGATTGTAGAATTTCGATTTTTCTTGTTTGCCACCTTTCATTAAATAAGCATTCAACATGGGTGTTAGTGTAAGCGATACAAAGGCCGAAACCAATACGGCAGCCCCAATCACTACTCCAAATTCCCTAAATAGTCGTCCTACAAATCCTTCTAAGAAAATTACAGGTAAGAACACCGCTGCTAAAGTGATAGAAATTGAAATAACTGCAAAAAAGATTTCGTTAGATCCTTTGATAGCTGCTTCGATAGGCGACATGCCTTCTTCTACTTTTTTGAAGATGTTTTCGGTTACTACAATTCCGTCATCGACCACTAATCCTGTGGCTAAAACGATAGCCAATAACGTCAATACGTTGATAGAGAACCCAAATAACCACATAATAAAAAATGTAGCGATTAATGAAACCGGAATGTCAATCAAAGGTCGGAATGCAATAGCCCAATCCCTAAAGAACAAATAGATAATCAAAACCACCAACAAGATAGAAATACCCAATGTTTCAGCCACTTCAATTACGGATTGTTTTACGAAAATGGTATTGTCAATTACGATATTTAAGTGAATGTCTTTCGGCAAATCCTTTTTAAATCGTTGGTATTCTTTGTAAAATGCGGTAGCAATATCTAAATAATTGGCTCCCGGACGTGGTACAATAGCCACACCTACTAATGGAATACCTGATTGCATCATTTTTGTTTCGACGTTTTCAGGTCCAATTTCGGCTTTACCAATATCGCTAAAACGCACAATTTTTTCTCCTTCAGAGCGAATGATGATATTATTAAATTCTTCTGCTTTGGACAAATTACCAATCGTTCTAACTGTTAATTCGGTATTAGCACCGGTAATTTTTCCCGAAGGCAATTCTATATTTTGTTTGTTCAGCGCATTTCGAACTTCGGAAACGGTACAACTATAAGAAGCTAATTTTACTGGATCAATCCACAAACGCATGGCATATCGTTTTTGACCCCAAATTTGGATACCACTCACACCAGGAATAGTTTCCAAACGTTGCCCAATTACGTTTTCGGCAAAATCGCTTAATTCCAATTCGTTTCTGGAGTCACTCTGAATAGTCATCGAAATGATAGCGTCACTATTGGCATCTGCCTTAGACACTACAGGCGGTGCATCAATATCTTGTGGTAAACTACGTGTGGCTTGTGATACTTTATCACGAACGTCATTGGCCGCTTCTTCTAAATCTTTGTTTAGATTAAATTCGACAGTAATATTACTACTTCCTTGAATACTGGACGAAGTAACGTTACGAATTCCGTCAATAGAGTTGATGGCTTTTTCTAATGGCTCCGTAATTTGCGATTCAATGATATCAGAATTGGCACCAGTATAATTGGTACGAATAGAAACTTGTGCAGGGTCTATGGAAGGAAATTCTCGAACTCCTAAAAAGCTATAGCCAATCAATCCAAACAAAACAATGGTCAGATTGACAACTATAGTAAATACAGGTCTTTTAATGCTTAAAGTAGATAAACTCATTTATGTTTTTTTAAAGAAGAATGGATTAATACAACCTTATTTGATTTTTACTACAATAGGCGCTTCGTCTTTTAACGACATTACCCCTGAAGTTAATACGGTATCACCCACTTTTAATCCTGAAAGCACTAAAATAGAAGCATCAGTTCGTGTAGCAGTTTCCACCATTACTTCTTTTGCCATTCCTTTATTAGCAATGAATACTTTTTTTCCGTCTTGTACTGGAATAATCGCTTCCGTTGGGATAACTACGGCGTCTTTGATGATATCCAAAGGCAATTGAACATCAGCAAAAGTTCCAGGTAATAATTTTCCATCTTTATTGTTTGCCAAAGCACGGACTTTTAAAGTTCTAGTTGCAATCTCCACTTCGGGTTCAATAGCATAAATTTTAGCTGAATAGGATTGGTTAGATCCCGTTACTTTGAAGGTAATGGTGCTATTCTTTTTCACTTGAGAAGCATATTTTTCAGGAATAGAAAAAGTAATTTTTAGCTGACCACTATTCACCAATTTTGCCACTAAAAGGGTAGGAGTAACGAAAGTTCCTGGCGAAATAGAACGCAACCCAATCTTTCCTGAAAAAGGCGCACGTACCGAAGTTTTTTCAATTTGTGCTTGAATCAGTTGGCTTTGTGCTTTCGCAGATTGATAATCAGCTCGTGCTACATCATATTCTTCTTGGCTAATCGCTTCTTTTTGTAATAACAATTTAGCTCTTCTTTCATTTTCAGAAGCTAAACTTTCTTTGGTTTTGGCTTGTGCTAATTGTGCTTTCAGTTCAATATCGTTCACTTTGAATAACACTTGGCCTTTAGTCACATTGCTTCCTTCTTGGAAATAGATGTTTTTTACAATTCCTGAAACTTCGGAACGAATTTCCACTTTTTCATTGGCTTCAATTGAACCCGAAAGGGCTAAATTATTGTCGAATGTTTGTAAATGAACCACTGTTCCACTTACCGTAATAGTTTGTTTGTCTTTTTCTTTGTCTTTAGCCCCTTTGGTATCACTGTTTTTTGTAATTCGGTAACCAATTAAACCAATTAATCCTATTAGTAATAAGGAGTATACGAGAGTTTTTATTTTCATAATTATTGATACATCTATTTTTTAGTGTCTTTTTAACGCAATCATCAAATTTAGAACTTTGATTTTGATTTTGAGCTAAGTTGAAGTTATTATTTTTAGTGTAGATTTAATGTCAACTAATATAATTCCAAATATTTTTCTTTTTGGTCATTTCTATAAACACGGCACGCAAGGTTGCGTGTTCCGGTTTGTGCATGCTTGCATCGTTTTTGAGAAGTTGTAAGGCATAATTTCTGGCTAACATTAAAATATCTCTATCCTTAACGATATCCGCAATTTGAAGATTTAAAACTCCACTTTGTTGTGTGCCCATCAAATCGCCTGGACCTCGCAATTTCAAATCGACTTCGGCAATTTCAAAGCCATCATTGGTACTTACCATCGTTTCCATTCGGGTTTTACTATCCGAACTCAATTTGTGGCTTGTCATCAAAATACAATAACTTTGTTCGGCGCCACGTCCCACACGGCCACGCAATTGATGTAATTGTGACAGTCCAAAACGCTCGGCACTTTCAATAATCATTACACTGGCATTGGGAACATTTACACCTACTTCAATCACCGTAGTGGCTACCATAATGTTGGTTTTTCCTTCGGAAAAGCGCTTCATTTCAGATTCTTTATCAGCAGGTTTCATTTTTCCATGCAAAATAGAAATGGAATACTGTGGTAACGGAAAATCTCTTGAAATACTTTCATAGCCATCCATCAAATCTTTGAAATCCATTTTTTCAGACTCTTGAATCAACGGATAGACAATATAAATTTGCCTACCCAACGCAATTTCGTCTTTCAAAAACTTCCAAACTTTCAGTCGGTTGCTGTCAAAACGATGTACAGTTTGAATGGGTTTTCGTCCAGGAGGTAATTCGTCTATCACTGAAATATCCAAATCACCATACAAACTCATGGCTAAGGTACGCGGAATAGGAGTGGCGGTCATCACTAAAACGTGTGGCGGAATTTCGTTTTTCTTCCATAGTTTAGAACGTTGCTCTACTCCAAAACGATGTTGCTCATCGATTACGGCTAGTCCTAAATTCTTAAATTGCACTTTATCTTCTAATAAAGCATGGGTTCCGATAAGGATATGTAAACTACCGTTTTCCAATGCTTCATGAATTATTTTTCTATCAGCGGTTTTGGTAGAACCGGTCAATAATTGGATGTTGATGTTGGCGGTCTTAGCCAATTCGGATAAGCCTAAAAAATGTTGGTTGGCTAAAATTTCTGTTGGCGCCATCAAGCATGCTTGAAAGCCGTTATCAATAGCCAAAAGCATACTCATAAATGCTACAATAGTTTTTCCAGAACCAACATCGCCTTGCAACAACCGATTCATTTGGGCGTTACTTCCCATATCGGTACGGATTTCTTTAATCACTCTTTTCTGCGCATTGGTCAATTCAAAAGGCAAATGATTTTGATAAAAGTCATTAAAATGTTGCCCAACAGAAGTAAAAGGATGTCCTTTTATTTTGTGTTTCTGAATCAGGTTTTTGGTAATTAATTGGAGCTGAATGAAGAATAATTCTTCAAACTTCAATCGGAATTGAGCTTTCGCCAAAGCTTCCGAACTTTTAGGAAAATGAATGTTGAATAAGGCGGCTTTCTTAGGAATTAGTTTTAATTCGTCTAACAAATAATCAGGCAAGGTTTCTGAAAACAAATTTTGTGTTTCCAAAAACAACTGCTGCATCATTTTGATAATAACTCGGTTCGAAATGCCTCGATTTGCCAAGGTTTCTGTAGAAGGATAAATGGCTTGCATAGCCGAGCGAAGACTTTTTTGGTGTTCGCTAAGCAGTTCCATTTCGGGATGCGCCATATTGAACGTGTCATTGAATGAGGAGCATTTTCCAAAAATCACGATGACTTCATTCAACTTTAAACTTTCTCGAATCCATTTGTGACCTTGGAACCAAACCAATTCCATTTGCCCCGTATCATCTACAAAAGTAGCAACCAAACGTTTCTTATTTTTGCCAAATTCAACCGTTTTAATATGGATGATTTTGCCAATGATTTGGACTTCCGAAGCTGTGTTTTGCAACTCGTTAATTTTATAATAACGTGTTCTGTCGATGTAGCGATTTGGGAAGAAATTCACTAAATCTCCGTACTTATGAATCCCCAATTCCTTGCGTAAGAGTTCGCCTCGATGAGGACCAACGCCTTTAAGGTATTCGATAGGAGTTTGTAGAAGATTTTGCTGCATACTGCGAAGATAGTTTTTTGTTTGGAAAATAGAAAATAGCGTTTGAAAATGATATATTTGGAAAAAATTAAATTCACAAAATGATTCTCGACACGCTAGAAAATTACCAGTTGTACAGTACCATAAATGAAAGAATAGCCAAAGGTTTTGCCTTTTTACGCAACACCGATTTAGATGCTATTGTCTCAGGAAAACATGATATAGAAGGCGATACTATTTTTGCTTTAGTACAAGAATACCAAACCAAGCCCTTGAGCAAATGTAAATTAGAAAGTCATAAAAAATACATTGACATTCAATATGTGATTCGTGGTGAGGAATTCATGGGAGTAACTACAAAAAACAATCAAAAGATACTGGAACAAGACGAAGATAAAGACTATACGTTTTACGAAGGTAAGACTTCTTTAGTGCGCGTTTCAAAAGGAATGTTTACCATTTTCTTTCCAGATGATTTGCACCAACCTTGCGTACAAATAGAATCCGCTGCTGAAGTAAAGAAAGTAGTAATAAAAGTTATGATTGAGTAATTCTGGAATCGTAATACGAGTTTTTGTTACTCTTTTCAATCTTTTAATTTTTTAATCTTTCAATAAAAAAATGACAACTCATCTCGCTTTACTTCGTGGCATCAATGTTTCCGGACACAATATGATTAAAATGGAGGCGTTAAAAACGGCTTTGGAAAACATTGGATTTCTAAACGTGACCACCTACATTCAATCAGGGAATGTATTTGTGACCACTGAAGAAGACAATCCAGCTAAAGTAGGCTTCCTGATCAAACAAGAAATCTTCAAAGCGTTTGGTCATGAAGTGCCCGTGGTGGTAATTGCCAAATCCGATTTAGAAGCCTGTTTGGATAACAATCCTTATTTGAAAGAAAAAGATTTGGATACCAAAAAACTCTATGTGGCTTTTGTATCAATTGCTTTGCGAAGCGATTCTATTAACGATTTAAAGATGAGTCAGGTGAAACCGGATCAAGCTCATATTGATGCCAATAGAATTTACATCAAATACGCAGTAGGTGCAGGAAAAACACGACTAGATCAAAAATACATAGAGAAAAAACTGAATGTCACGGCTACGATACGAAATTGGAATACGGTGACGCAATTGTTAGCTATGTATGAGGAGTTACGATAGCGTCGCTATTACCACAACTGTCCTACTTCTTGCTTAATCAAGTCCAAAGCAGCATAAGTAGGAGCGGCTTTATCTACCAAACTACTTACTACAAATTCTCTCAAATCAGCAGCAGTTTGTACTTTTTCGTTTTGAGCGGCAATGCGTATCAATTGGATAGTCGCATTTTTAGCGGTTTGAATAATAGACCAACATTCGCCAGACACATAAATTTGTTGGCTTAGGTTGTGTTCAAATTCTTGCTGGATTTGGTCAATGATAAAATTTTCATATTCTTTTTTATCATTGGTTACAGGGCTATTTCGTAGCAATATCTGAGAGGGATTGATGCGTTCCATTAATAAACTCAAACGTTCGTAAGCTTGCAAGCGAAGAGGTAAAGTGTCTTTTTTGTTTTCTTTTTGCAATAACCAACGGCGAATTTTCTCTTGATCTTTAAAATAGTTATCAAATAAAAAATAAGCAACGCCACCCGTTACTAGAGAGGGCAATGTATATCCAAGGATTTCAAGTATTTTGGCTGTTTCCATTTGTTTTTTTCTATTTTTGAAACACAAAAATACTCTTTTTGAGAATGTAACGGAATATTTTGTTACTAAAGCTACAAGAAGATTGTTTTTTTCAATTACTTCTTTTATGGAAAATTACATCATTATTTTACTTTGTTTGGCCGCCTTTTTTGCAGGATTTATTGATGCTGTTGTAGGTGGCGGTGGCTTAATTCAAACTCCAATGGGATTGATTTTATTACCTAATTTACCCGTATCTACTGTAGTGGGAAGTTTGAAGATTCCAGCTTTTAGTGGTACTTCGTTTGCAGCTTATCAATACCTTAAAAAAGTAGATATGAACTGGAAATTGCTTTCGATTATGATGCTGTTAGCCTTTCCGTCAGCGTTTTTAGGGTCTACTTTGTTGACCTATGTGAGCAATGAGTTTATGAAACCGATTTTGTTAGTAGTGCTTTCTTTTTTAGTGATTTATACGTACGCTAAGAAAAATTTTGGACAACAAATAGAAAAGAATATTTCTTCTCAAAGACAACTAATTAATGCCGTGAGTATCAGTTTTGTGGTGGGATTGTACGATGGTTTTATTGGGCCTGGAACGGGAAGTTTTTTGGTGGTAGCATTTATAGCCTTGATGGGATTTGATTTTTTACACGCTTCTGCCAATGCAAAAATGGTCAATTTAGCGACTAATTTTGGTTCAATTTGTTTGTTTTTTATCAAAGGAAAAATCATTTGGGCGATTGCTATTCCGATGGCGTTTAGCAATGCTCTGGGAGGTTTTTTAGGGGCTAAATTAGCTATTAACAAAGGAAATCAATTTATCCGAATCTTCTTCTTGATTGTGGTAATTGGGACTTTAATTCGTTTTGGATACGATGTGTTTTTTAAGTAATTAAAGCAGTTATGATTTATTAGTTTTTAAATCAATTTTAATTTTCCATTTGTTACATTAATACATTGCGAATCCTTATTTTTGCTTTCATTAATTTAATTTTCAAATGCAGCACTATATTGATCAATTGAACGAAGCGCAACGCGAACCAGTCCTTCAAAAAGACGGCCCAATGATTATCATTGCGGGTGCCGGTTCTGGTAAAACCCGTGTGTTGACTATTCGAATTGCCTATTTGATGAGTCAAGGCGTGGATGCGTTTAATATTTTGTCATTAACGTTTACCAACAAAGCCGCACGCGAAATGAAAAATCGTATTGCCTCTATTGTGGGAGCTAGCGAGGCAAAGAATCTTTGGATGGGAACCTTTCACTCGGTTTTTGCACGTATTTTGCGTTCAGAGGCAGAGCATTTGGGCTACCCGTCAAATTTTACAATTTACGATTCGCAAGACTCCGTACGTTTGATTTCTTCAATTATAAAGGAAATGCAATTGGATCGGGACATTTACAAACCCAAACAGGTGTTAAGCCGTATTTCTACCTATAAAAACAGTTTGATTACGGTAAAAGCCTATTTCAATAATCCCGAATTACAAGAAGCTGATGCGATGTCTAAGAAACCGCGTTTGGGCGAAATTTACCAAAATTATGTCGAGCGTTGTTTCAAAGCAGGCGCGATGGATTTTGATGATTTGTTATTGAAAACGAATGAATTACTCACTCGTTTCCCTGAAATATTAGCCAAATATCAGAATCGTTTCCGTTATATTTTGGTGGATGAGTACCAAGATACCAATCATTCGCAGTATTTGATTGTTCGTGCCTTGTCAGATAAATTTCAAAACATCTGTGTGGTGGGAGATGATGCGCAGAGTATTTATGCATTCCGTGGTGCCAACATTAATAATATTTTGAATTTCCAAAAGGATTACGACAATGTGAAAACCTTTCGTTTGGAACAAAATTACCGTTCGACCCGAAATATCGTGGAGGCGGCCAATACCATTATCGATAAGAATAAAACCAAACTGGATAAGATTGTTTGGACGGCCAATGATTTTGGTCCAAAAATAAAAGTACACCGCAGTTTAACCGATGCCGAAGAAGGCCGTTTTGTAGCCAGTACGATTTTTGAACAAAAGATGCAAAACCAAATGCTAAATGGTCAGTTTGCTATTTTGTATCGTACCAATGCGCAATCGCGAGCTATGGAAGATGCCTTGCGTAAACGAGATATTCCGTATCGAATTTATGGCGGACTCTCTTTTTATCAAAGAAAAGAAATCAAGGATGTTTTGTGTTATTTGCGATTGGTCATCAATCCAAAGGACGAAGAAGCCTTGATTCGTGTGATTAACTATCCCGCTAGAGGAATAGGGGATACTACTGTCGAAAAGTTGACTATTGCAGCCAATCATTACAAGCGTTCGATTTTTGAAGTGATGCAAAACATTGATAAAATCGATTTGAAACTGAATGCAGGAACCAAACAAAAGTTGACGGATTTCGTCAATATGATAAAGAGTTTTCAGATTATTAATGAAAACCAAGATGCGTTTTACATTACGGATCATGTGGCCAAAAAAACAGGTTTGGTACAAGAACTGAAAAAAGATGCCACCCCCGAAGGCATGGCTAAAATCCAAAATATTGAGGAATTACTCAATGGTATCAAGGATTTTACTGAAGGTCAAAAAGAAATTGATGGTGCGCGCGGTGCTTTGTCAGAATTCATGGAGGATGTGGCTTTGGCTACTGATTTGGATAAAGACACTAGCGATGAAGATCGTGTGGCGTTGATGACGATTCACTTGGCAAAAGGATTGGAATTTCCTCACGTTTTTGTGGTGGGAATGGAAGAAGATTTGTTTCCAAGTGCGATGAGTATGAGTACCCGTTCTGAACTCGAAGAAGAACGTCGTTTGTTTTACGTTGCCTTAACTCGTGCTGAACATCAAGCATATTTAACGTATGCGCAATCGCGCTACCGTTGGGGAAAATTAACCGATAGCGAGCCTTCTCGTTTTGTCGAAGAAATTGACAGTCAATATTTAGAATACTTAACGCCTGCCGAATCGAATTACCGCTACAAACCGATGATTGATAGTGATATTTTTGGTGACGTGGACAAGTCCAAATTACGTTTAGCCAAACCGGTTTCAGGAACACCACCCAAATACATTACAGACAATCAACCTAAACCAGATAGCGCAATTAGACGATTAAAACCGGTTACTGGAAACGCACCTACTTCTGGGAATGCTAATTTGTTTGATAATAAATTAATAGCTGGAAGTATCGTAATGCACGAACGTTTTGGTAAAGGAGAAGTTATTAATATGGAAGGTGTGGGTGCCGACAGAAAAGCGGAAATCCGTTTTGAAGTTGGGGGTATCAAGAAATTATTATTGCGTTTTGCAAAATTGGAGATTATTGGGTAAAATCACTCGAAGTGTCAAAATAAAAAACACAAACTATGGCTGAATTTATAAAAATATACCCTGATAAACCGAGTGAGTCGGCTATTGCCAAAGTGGTAAAGGTATTGAAAGAAGGAGGTTTAGTAATCTATCCAACCGATACAGTCTATGGATTGGGTTGTGATATTACGAATACAAAGGCGTTGGAACGGATTGCCCGAATCAAAGAAGTAAAATTAGAGAAAGCCAATTTCTCATTTATATGTCACGATTTGAGTAATTTATCCGATTATGTGAAGCAAATAGATACTGCTACTTTTAAAATTTTAAAACGAGCTTTACCAGGACCTTATACCTTCATTTTACCGGGAAGTACTAATTTACCAAAAGAATTTAAAAAGAAAACTACCGTTGGTATCCGTGTGCCAGACAATTCCATTGCTTTAGAAATTGTTCGCCAATTAGGAAATCCAATTGTATCGACTTCCATTCACGATGAAGATGATGTAATTGAATACACTACTGATCCAGAATTGATTTTTGAGAAATGGCAAAACCATGTTGATATGGTGATTGACGGTGGTTATGGAGATAATATGGCTTCTACCATAATTGACTTATCAGGTCATGAGCCTGTTGTTATTAGAGAAGGCAAAGGAGATTTAGATATACTTTAAGTCGTCACACATAACTATTTGTTTTTTAAAATTTTACATAAAAAAAACGTCTTGATTTTTCAAGACGTTTTTTTATGTAATGGAAACAATTTTACTTTTGTTGTTTCTTCATTTCTTTTTCAACCATTTCGTAGAATTGATCAATTTTAGGTAACACAACAATACGCGTTCTTCTGTTACGAGCTCTATTTTCAGCTGAATTGTTTTCTACTAATGGTACATAAGAACTTCTACCAGCTGCTATCAATTGCGAAGGTTTAACTCCTAATTGATTAGTTAAAACACGAATAATAGATGTAGAACGTTTTACACTTAAATCCCAGTTGTCCAATAATACATTTGAAGCTACATAAGGAATATTATCTGTGTGTCCTTCCACCATACATTCAAAATCAGGTTTGTCATTTACTACTTTTGCCACTTTAGCCAAGACACCTTTCGCTTTATCAGTTACCTCATAGCTACCGCTTTTAAATAATAGTTTATCAGCAATAGAAATGAAAACCACTCCTTTTTCTACATTAATTTCGATATCTGGATCAGACAATCCAACAGCACTTTTTAAGCTAGTCACTACAGCTAAAGTAACACTGTCTTTTCTAGTTAAGGCATCTTGCATTCTGTTGATTTTCAAATCTTTTTCTTTGATAGACTCTAACGCTTTTTCAATATTTTGAGCACCTTTAGATGACAAAACTGCCATTTCTTTAGAAGTCTCAATTAAATTTAAATTTTGATCTTTTAAAGCTGCCGCAGTAGCTGCAAGTCCAGCTTTTTCTTCTAAACAAGAATTTAACTTTACAGTACAAGTATTTAATAAGTCTTGAGTTTCTTTATTTTTAGCCTCTAATTCAGCATATTTCTTTTTAGAAACACAAGAACTTAAAAGCGCCAATACTGATAAAGCAATTACAACTTTTTTCATAAATGATGATTTTATTGGATTATTTGATTTGTAGCAAATTTAGTTTTTATAATTTATTTATTTGAACTTATTTCATAAAAAAAACGGAGTTTTATTAGAAAATATTTTAAAACGATATTTTTTGTATAATAGTATTCACGTAATTGAAAATTACTTCTTTTATTATAGTTTTCTATAAAGAATTTATAAAATTCAGTATGTGCTTTTAATACTGCTACTAAATGTTTTGGTTGTCCTTCTAATAAAAATTTTAAACCTGCAATTCCATCTAAAATCATTCGGATAAAAAGCACTCTAAACAAGTCTTTTTTAGGTAAATTCTTGGTGAGCATCAATAATGAATTTCTGAAATTCAACTCCGTTTTTTTCGGATTCCCTTGCTGTAAAGTAGCACCACCAACATGATACACCTTTGATTCAAATAAGTACTTAATTGTATATCCTTTATTTTTTACCCTCCAGCATAAATCTATTTCTTCTTGGTGTGCAAAAAAGGAAGTGTCAAATCCATTTAATTCGTTGTAAACTTGACTTCTAATAAAGAAACAAGCTCCTGAAGCCCAAAAGATTTCTTGATTAGTATCGTATTGACCGTTGTCTTTCTCTAAAGTGTCAAATATGCGACCGCGGCAAAAAGGATAACCGAATTGGTCAATATAACCTCCAGCAGCTCCAGCATATTCGAAATAAGCTTTGTTCTTAAAGTCTAAAATCTTCGGTTGAATAATGGCCGTTGTAGGTTCGTTTTGAAATGTTTTGATGATGGGTTGTAACCAATTTTCTGTCACTTCAATATCGGAATTGACTAAAGCGTAGATGTCTGCATCAATATGTTGCAATGCTTCGTTATAACCTCCTGCGTAACCAGTATTAATAGAATTAACCACAATAGAAACCGTTGGAAAATGTACTTTTACAAAAGCCACTGAATCATCTGTAGAAGCATTGTCAGCAACATAAACAGTCGCTTCTTTGGAAAATTGAACCACAGAAGGTAAAAACTGTTCTAGTAATTGTTTTCCGTTCCAATTGAGTATAACAACTGCTACTTTCATCTAGATTGTATTTGATTGATAGTGGGGTAACTCAGGTAAAAACTGGTATTTTTCATTTTCAAAATCCATTTGGCAAAAGTAATGATTCAGACCGTTAGTCACCATTAAATAATTCGATTTTAAGGTCATATTGTATTGAGCAATTTGGTCAAAAGTACTTTGTGAAATATTTATTTCTGGGGCTTTACATTCGATTAATATAAAAATGGAACCGTCTGAATTGTACACCACAATATCATATCTTTTTCGTAATCCGTTGACTTTTAAAACTTTTTCAACATTAATCAATGACTTAGGATAGTTTTTTTCGAACATTAAAAATTGAACAACGTGTTGGCGAACCCATTCTTCGGGAGTAAGAATTATAAATTTTTTCCTGATGGCATCAAAAATAGACACTTTATTTTCGCTATTTTTGAAACGGAAAGAATAGGATGAAAAATTCAATTGTTGCATGTGTCAAAATTACTATTTTAAATTTCAATTTTCCGAATAAACACATAACCAAAACAACTTTTTGTGGACGAAGTAGTAAAAATTGTAAATGATATTAAGGCCGGAAACATCAAACCAATCTATTTTTTGATGGGAGAAGAGCCGTATTATATTGATAAATTATCCGATTTTATTGAACAAAATGTATTGACTGAAGCAGAAAAAGGCTTCAATCAAACGGTTTTGTATGGTCGGGATGTTACAATTGATGATATTGTTTCGACCGCTAAGCGCTATCCAATGATGGCCGAACGTCAAGTAGTGATTGTTAAAGAAGCTCAAGAATTGTCTAGAACAATTGATAAAATAGAGAGTTATGTAGAAAATCCAATGGAATCAACGGTCTTGGTTTTTTGTTACAAATACAAAACATTGGACAAACGAAAAAAAGCGACCAAATTACTGGCTCAAAAAGGGATTGTTTACGAAAGTAAAAAGCTGTATGAGAATCAAGTTGGCGATTGGATAAAACGTGTTTTGGCGGGTAAAAAATATGCGATCGAACCTAAAGCTACTGCTATGCTTGTGGAATTTTTAGGAACTGATTTGAGTAAAATTAATAATGAATTAGAGAAACTACAAATTATACTTCCGTTAGGAAGCACTATTAATCCACAACATATTGAAGAGAATATTGGTTTTAGTAAAGACTTCAATAATTTTGAGTTACTGAATGCTTTGGGATCGCGAAATCAAGCTAAGGCATTCCATATTGCGCACTATTTTTCAGAAAATCCGAAAGCCAATCCTTTAGTAGTAACCACAGGTCTTGTATTTGGATTTTTTGTAAAAATTCTAAAATACCACGGATTGAAAGATAGAAATCCTTCAAAAGTGGCATCTGCTTTAGGAGTAAATCCTTATTTTTTGAAAGATTATGATGTGGCTTTGAAAAATTATCCTATGAAAAAAGTAAGCCAAATCATTACTTCTTTACGAGATGTGGATGTAAAAAGTAAAGGAGTAGGAGCGACTATGTCTCAGTCGGATTTGTTAAAAGAAATGCTATTTAAAATATTTAATTAGTACTAAATTTAGATATTTGCACCACCAAAAAATAGAAAATACCACAAGTATGGGAATGAATAAAAATACCATTTTAGGATTGGCTACTTTAATTATGATTGCAATGGGCTTATTACTAATAGGCTTAGGTGCTTTTAGATATGACGATGTTGCAGGATGGGGCTTTGCTGCTGTGGGGGTTGGATTTTTAGCCAATGCTTGGGTTTTCAGTTCTCTTAAAGGTAGAGTTTAGAATTGTTGGTTACCAAATTTTTTGGTTTCAATTCTTTTTTCTTTCACTTGTAATACAAAGTCTGTTTCGATAATTTTTTCGGGTATTGCTTGTATATTGATGTTGTTTGAAAGAACAGTTACGTATTCTGAAAGTCCTTTTTTTTCGAGGGTGACGGTATAATAATTCTTAGGAACATAAAAAATAAATTTACCAGCTTCATCTGTTTTTGTGTAAAAAACATTCCCTGAAGAATCGGTTAAGATTACTGACAATCCAGCTATTTTTTGATTGATAGAAAATGAATTTTCAGTTGAAAAGTAGCGAATACTTCCCTTAATAGTACTTGTACGGCTTAGACCTATAGCAATTTTAGTAGTTTTTTCTATTTTGATCTTTTGCAAAGGTGCGTGCCATTCATTAGAATTTACAGGACGGATTTCGTAATAACCAGAGGGTAGTCTTTTGTATTTTATAATCCCATGTTCATTGGTTTTAAAGGCTTTGTCATTAATAATAACTAATTGATTGATGGCAGGTTTGTTATTTGAATCTATTGCACCATTTCCTGTAGTGTCATAAAAAAGATACAATTCTAAATCACTTTTAGAGGCATCAATTTGAATGGGATTAAACCGTTGAGTCAAGCCAAATTGAATTGTATTTACTGGTTGAAAACTATTAGAGAAATCGCTATAAAAATTGTTTATGAACAAATTCAAGTTCTTATCCCAATCAAAATCAATTCGACTATTGGATTGTAATGTATTCGATGTAAAATTATTTTTGGAATACATTATCCCTGCACGAAGGTGTAATTTTTTATTCAGTAAGTGCATTTGAATACTTGGAGAAATAATGCAATTGAAATAGTTTTTTTCTACTTGTTGTTGTGTTGCAATAATTTCACCGAGATAAAAATTATTGTGTTGATAATATGCCGTTAAATTGAAAAAATTCCAAGTATAGTTGAGATTAGTTTTAAAGTGGAGCTGCTGTTTCGGATTCAAATTGGTAGTAAAAAATCCTCCTTCTAAAGAAAGATTAAAGCTATGATTATTTTTAAAATAATTGCCCCCAATTGTCACTCGATTTGCATTCATTTTATATTCTTGGAATAAAGGACTAACCAATACTGGTTCTTTTCGTATCTCAGAAATAGAAGTTAGTGATAATGAAAAAAACAGAGTTCCCAATCGTTTAGAAATCCCAGTACTCAGTTGTGTATTTGAAAATTCTGAAGAAAAATAAGCAGTAGTTTTAATAGTTTTGGGAGCAAATGAAAAATGATTAGCAGACAACCAAAAAGAATATTTTTCCAAATTGACATGAATACTTTCGTTCAAGTTCACTGCACCGCTTTTTATTCCTGCAAAATATCCCGAACTAAAATAATTCAAACTATTGTAAAATAATTTTGTAGTTTTTCCATGAAGATTCACTTCTGCAGCAGCTCCCAATTTTTGATTTGTATTTTCAGTTGAATTGATAGTACTTATTGCAGTTCCTGTTTGTAAGGAAAAATTAGGTTTTTGTATAATCGAAAATTGATTGGTTACAAGTGCTTTTTGAATAGCCTCATTACTATCGTTATCAATTAAAACAGCCGTTTTATAGCCTTTATCCCACCCGTCTTTATTAGTAAAACTTACCCAAGCCGACTGTCCTGTAGAAGGAGTTGAGAAATCAATAACAGAATATGATTTTTCTAAAAATCCGGCTTCTATCTTCTTATTAGTCGATGTTTTGAAAAACGTTTCAATACCTCTTCCTATTAAGTTTAAATCATTGAACTTGGATATATTCCCAACTTGTAGTCCAAATGTTTTTTCTTTGTAACCAATCCAAGTGTTTCTCATGAATGTTTGATTAGATTGTTCCCACCAATTTAGATCAAGGTTGGTATACACAGTTCCTTTGTTAATTTCAGCTTGTGCATTTCCATAGAATGCCATTACATTTTGATGGCTATTACTCGTTTGTTGACTTGTTGTGATTTGATTGATTGGGCTAAACGGATTAGAATAGTCAGCTACAAATTCAGGTTTATAGCGCCGACTTTGTTTGATTGGATTGGCTCGAATGTTGGCAAATCCAATGATATCCCCATTTTGATATAATGAACGAATTGCAATCGAAAATTCTTCTTGTTTCAAAATTTCTCGATTGATTTCTTTTTTTAAAATTAGCAAAGAATCGGTGTGAGCTTTAATAGTTATGGTGTTATTTTCGATTCGATTTTTAGAAACAAATTCGGGGTAATTGGCTAGAATAGTAATAGTTTGAGTTGAATTTCCATCGTTTAGAAGGCGAATAGGAATTCGTAAACTATCACCGACTTGTTCGTAGAGTAAATTAACTTGTTGCACTATCATTTTAACCAATCGCATTTCTTTAATAACAATAGGTAAAAAAGAACTGATTTTTTCTTTTGAATTAGAAAATGTAAAATGAGCTTCTAATCGGGCTAAATTTTCTGGAGAAGCAGTAGTAGAAATCATAGCTTTTACAGCTATAAAGAGACTTTCATTTGGATTCAAAATAATTGCTTTGGATTTATTTTGTAAAACATACAAACTCTCTGTTGTACTCAAAATTTCCAAACGACCTTCAATAGTAGTATTAGTCGTATTTTTTAGCTCTACAGTAGCATTTATTATAGCACGATCTATCGATTTATCTTTGTTTTCGGCCAATGAAATACGTACCATATTGGTTTGTGCCTGAACAGAAAATATCGAAAAAAAAATGAGTATTGAGATTGTAATTTTAGCTAAATAGCAACGCATTGTATGAATTTAATTGGGGGTCAAGACAAAATAGACGAAAGTAGAGTAGGTAGCTGATGGTACATTCATTCCAGGGGTGTTGGGTAATATTGAAAAAGTCAAATCGTACTCAATGCTATGAATCCAGGTGGTCCTAATAGCGATAATTTGATCAATGGTACTTAGAGTTAACGGAGAATTAATAGTCAATCCGCTTATTGCAGTACTCGTAGCTAATCCTATTTTCAAAACAGAAATGGGTAATGTAGCTGCCGTTGTAGCTGAAGTTAATACTGTATTAGCTGCTTTTACCGAAAGCTGATAATTTGAATCTGAAGTAACTTTTAACCCTTTTAGGACGGTATTGGACTTTCCTGTTGCAAAATCAGCAGCATTTGCAAAAGTCAAATTGAATTGATCTGCTCCATTTTGAAGTACGATATTGTTGTTTGCAACGTTACCGCTATAATTGATAGTAAAGCCAGCACTATTCCCAATAGAAGTCATGTAAGAACTTACAAGCACATCATTATTTCCTTTGACTTCATATAATTTAAATTCATAAGCCGATTGGTACGAACCATTGGGCACTGTTAAAAGTTGGTTTCCTCCTTGAATATTCAAATTGAAACTAAAAATACGATTAACGATTCCTTTCAATGGAATTGAACTATTTATTAAAGTAGTCTCACTGAATTTATTTAAAGCGAACGGTCCTGAACTAATAGTAATTAAACTTGCATTATCGCTTGAGTTTGATTGAGTATTGTACTGTAATGCTGAATATTGAGCCCCAACACTGTTATTTAAATAAATATAATCTTGAACTAATCGAACCGTTAATTTCCAATTACTTAAACTGTTTTGTCCCGTTTGTCTTTGAATACTAATATTAACTTGATTTAATTGAGATTTTCCAACACTTAGTTCATTATAAGTATTGAATACGGGTTGTTGATTGCAATAGGCTGAAATGCTATTTTGAGACATACACCAAATCCCATTAGCTAGAAATAGTGTCAGTAGACGCTTTTTCATATTTCAAATTCTAATTCAGCCACTTTTATGACATCTGTTTCTCCAAAAGATAATTGAGCGGAAATGGTGTATTTGCCTTTTTCTAAATCTTTAGGTAATTGAAAATTCAGTTCTCGTAAATCGTTGGGAAGAGTAAAAAAATCAGTTTCATTCAAATTACTTTTTTTTCCCGTATTATTATTGAATAATTCCCATTTTACTTTTCCATCTGCCCAAGTAGTACTATTGTTGGCTATCTGTAGCTTGACAAATTTGGCTTTGTCGGTATCAATATAATTTTTGAAATCGGCAATTTCTATTACGGGTTCGCTTTTTTGATTAAAACTATGATAGATTTTAACCCCCATTCGCACGGTTACTTGTATTGCAGCGCCACTCTCATCTTTGGCTTGACCAGGATTTAATTGGGTAAAGAAAACCATTGCATTATGTACTGGAATAGCCGTATTGGCATCAGTAGGAACTTTAAAAAGAATTTCAATTTCTTTGGTTTCACCAGGTTGAATGACAAAATAAGATGAGGGTAAAACCTGAATCCAATTCACACAAGAATTAGGTAAACTATTTGATTCTAAGATGTGATTTGCTCCTGAATTTTCGTAATTCCAATCGCTAAAAGAAACCCCGATTTCTAATTCTTTATCGTTTGGGTTCATTAATTTTATTATTTGCGAACTACTTTCGCTAAGACCTAATTTATAATATAATCGCCCAGGTGTAACTGAAATTCCTGCCTGAGACCAAGTTGCTGGAATAGAAAGAATTATAAATAGAGTTAAATAGAGTTGTTTCATGATTTACATTTTGAAATTATTGTGAAGCAAGAGTGTAGATAACCGTTGCTGTATAAGTTCCTATAGGTTTATTCAAATAGAAACTTGTTTGAGTAGCTGGAATAGCATACGTAACATTATAACCTCTAGCTCCTTCTGCTAAAGCATTTTTTATTACAATAGTATCAGCACCACCTAATGTGACTGAAGGAGTTATTACTGTTGTTGCCGATGCAGGGGTATTACTTCCTGTAAGATCAGATCCCATAGTTGTATGCAAGGCAATAGTATTCACAGGAATGGTACTACTGCTACCATTAAAAGATAAAAAATCAGATTCGGCTTTGACACTTACTTGATAATTAGTTGTAGAACCTACATTGATATGATTGGTTTGTACTGCAGAGCTATTTCCTGATATATAATGTGCCATCTGAGTCAATTGAATATCTACCGCTGATTGGGTGATAGTAATGCTTTGTGCTTGGGCAATGGTAACATTGACTTGTGTTTGAGCAGTCTTAACTTGTCCAATAATTACTATTGGAGTCATTAATACAACTAATATAAAGTGACTTTTTAATTTCATAGCGAATCGTAAGAAGATGAATTTAATAGTGCTAAAAAAAGCATCAACCGCAGTTGATGCTCTTAGACTCTAAAATTAAATGGCTATTTGGCATATAAAGAATAAGTTACTTTGGTAGAATAAACCCCAGTATTTTTATTCAAATATTCATTAGCTTGTTGTGCAGAAATAGCGTATTCTACATCATATTCTCTTTTTGTTTCACCTGAATCTTTAGCAATAATTGTTTTTTCCGTACCCACAGCTAAGGCATTTTGAGTTAAGGTTACATCAGCAGCAGCGGGAGCAGTACCAGCTCCTCTATATTCCCCTAAGGTTGGAGTAACGGTCACTGTACTTACAGGGATAGATATTCCATTATTTACAAGTTCAGTTTCAGCAGCGACTTTTACTTCATAACCTGTGTTTGAACTAACGATAACATGTCCCGTTTGTTTTCCAGAACTGTTACCTTGCTGGAAATGGACTGGGGTTTTCATGTCTATTGAAACGCTACTTTGACCCACTTGGATGTCATATGCATTATCTAGATTGACATTCAATGTAGTTGCAGCTGATTTACCTGTTGTGGTTTGTGCTTGAGATACTACTCCTGTAAACAAAACTATTGCGAATGATGCAATTAGTACTACTTTCTTCATTTTTTTGAGATTTAATTGATTAATATTTATTTGTAACAAATTGGTATTTCTAATTCGTATTGAATTTTAAGTAAAAAGTAAGTTGTACAAAGAAAATTGGGGACACAATTAGTTGCGATAAAATAATTATAACACTTAAAAAATAATAATGATATAATTTTTTTAAATATTCATAAAATAATTTCCCATTGTATAATTGAACTTATTTCGAATTATGATTTTTTTCGATTTGAAAATAGGTTTTAGTAAATAGGAGATACGCTCTGTTTCTTTTAAATAGGCATCGTGACCAAAATCAGAATCAATTTCGTGATAAAAAACATTGGGTTTGATTTTTCTTAATTTGAGAAATGTGATACGATTTTCATCAGCAGGAAATAAACCATCAGTATGGATTCCAATGAGATGAATATTGGCTTTTATGGTATTGGCAATCGATGAAAAATCTCTTCTTTTGCGAGTTAAGTCATTCGATTTAAGCAAAAAATTCATCAGTCTATACCCTGAAATTTGACATTTATTATTGGCTAACACACATTTTTCAATTGGTGAGATAGAACTAATTTCAAAATTGGTGCGTTTGAAAACTTGGTTGACATATTCTAAATTTCTATAATGTAAATTTGCAAAACATCGAGCTTCAACTATAGGATCTTCGGAGTTGTTTAAAATTTGATCTTGTATTAAAACATTGGCAATAATTTTATCTGTGGTTTTCCAATCCGTTGCAATTGGGATAAGATTTTCAATTCTTTTAGGTTGTAATGCGGCCATTTCCCAAGCGATAGCCCCCCCCAAACTCCCTCCAATTACAGCAAACACATTCTTTATTTTTAGATAAAAGAGTCCTTCCCAAAAGATTGTAGCAATATCTCTGATGGTAAAATCCCGATAATTTGGAATCAAATCCTCAAAATTAATATCGGATCCATTTCCAGGAATGTTAAAGGTAATGATGGTATAGGTATTCGTGTCGATTGTTTTGTTTTCACCTATCAATCCATTCCACCATCCATTTCTACCACAAACAGTTGCGTTTCCAGTGAGTGAATGATTCACAACAATAACTGGAGCAGTACCAATGGGTTGCCCAGCTACTTCATACGATAGCTCAATATGCTCTTGTTGTTTCCCTTTTTCTAAATCGAAATTGAATAAGTCAATGGTTCTAATGTTTTTCATAGCTCAAGAATTTTAGATGTGATTAAAACTACAAACAATCAAAAAGTACGATATACTTTCTCTTTGATTGACCTAAATAGTCGATAATCGGTATCTTTTGGTTTTAAAGACTAATAAATTCAATCCCAATTATTGTATTGTTTTTATTTAAAACTATCTTTGTAGCTACAGGAATTATAATTACAAAAATAAACTATATGTCAGACGATAAGAAGGTAATATTTTCAATGTCTAAATTGAGCAAGACCTATTCAAGCAGCAACAAACAAGTATTAAAAGATATTTACTTAAGTTTCTTTTATGGAGCTAAAATTGGTATTCTAGGATTGAATGGTTCTGGTAAATCATCACTTTTAAAAATTATTGCAGGAGTTGATAAAAATTACCAAGGTGATGTTGTTTTTGCACCTGGTTACACTGTTGGCTACTTAGAACAAGAACCGCAATTAGATGATTCTAAAACTGTGCTTGAAATTGTTCAAGAAGGTGTTGCTGAAACTATGGTTGTTTTGGAAGAATACAATCAAATCAATGATTTATTTGGTCTTCCAGAAAATTATGAAGATCAGGACAAAATGGACAAATTGATGGATCGTCAAGCGGCGCTACAAGATAAAATAGATGCTTTAGGTGCTTGGGAAATTGACACCAAATTAGAAATTGCCATGGATGCCCTACGTACGCCTGAGGGAGATACTCCAATTAAGAATTTATCAGGAGGAGAGCGTCGTCGTGTGGCTTTATGTCGTTTGTTATTGCAACAGCCTGATGTATTACTTTTGGATGAGCCAACGAATCACTTGGATGCTGAAAGCGTACTTTGGTTGGAACAACACTTAGCACAATATGCAGGAACTGTAATTGCAGTAACGCACGACCGTTATTTCTTAGACAATGTAGCGGGTTGGATTTTAGAATTGGATAGAGGTGAAGGTATTCCTTGGAAAGGAAATTATTCGTCTTGGTTAGATCAAAAATCAAACCGTATGGCTTTAGAAGAAAAAGTAGCATCCAAACGTAGAAAAACATTAGAACGCGAGTTGGACTGGGTTCGTCAAGGAGCCAAAGGTCGTCAAACCAAACAAAAAGCACGTTTGCAGAACTACGATAAATTATTAAATGAAGACCAAAAACAACTAGATGAAAATCTAGAAATTTATATTCCTAATGGTCCACGTTTGGGAACCAATGTGATTGAAGCTAAAAATGTTGCCAAAGCTTTTGGAGATAAATTATTGTATGATAATTTGAACTTTACTTTGCCACAAGCCGGAATCGTGGGTATTATTGGGCCAAATGGTGCTGGTAAATCGACTATTTTCCGAATGATAATGGGAGAAGAAAAACCAGATGCAGGAGAGTTTAGTATTGGAGAAACAGTAAAAATTGCTTACGTAGATCAATCACATTCTAATATCAATCCTGATAAATCAATTTGGGAAAACTTTGCTGATGGTCAAGAATTAGTTATGATGGGAGGGAAGCAAGTAAATTCAAGAGCCTATCTATCCCGTTTTAATTTTGGTGGAAGCGATCAAAACAAAAAAGTATCGATGCTTTCTGGTGGGGAAAGAAACCGTTTGCACTTAGCTATGACCTTGAAAGAAGAAGGGAATGTTTTGCTTTTGGATGAGCCAACGAATGACTTGGATGTAAATACGCTGCGTGCCTTAGAAGAAGGTTTAGAGAATTTTGCAGGATGTGCAGTGGTAATTTCGCACGACAGATGGTTCTTAGATAGAATTTGTACCCACATTTTAGCTTTTGAAGGAAACTCTGAAGTGTATTTCTTTGAAGGAAGTTTCTCTGATTATGAAGAAAATAAAAAGAAACGTTTAGGAGGAGATTTAACTCCAAAACGATTGAAATACAGAAAATTAATACGAAGTTAATACGTTTAATTTCAATAAATAAAAAGAGGATGTTTTGCGGCATCCTCTTTTTTTATTTTCTTATTTCTTCTTACCAGAATTCATCATTATTAGCACGGCACCTACTAAAGCTACTATTACCAAACCAAAAACAACTATCATAATAAAGGAACCGTTTGCCCAAGAATATAATGGTAAATTTCTCATAATTAAGACTTTTAAGATGAGCCAAATTTAATCCGAAACAACGTGTTATTTTATGATATTTGTCATGTGAGCCAATTTATTCTAAAAATTTAGATTGCAATTCTTTTGTAGGAACTAAACACTGCTCTTTTTTACCAAACCATCGATAGCGATTTTTGGCTATGTAATCATAAATGGTATTTGTTATAGCTATTGGGAGCCATTTGAAAATAAGTAAACAATAAAAAATTCCACCAATGTTGTTTACAATTTCAAAAATGGCTTTTGATTTGTAATAAAACACTTTATCCGATTCGTATAGAATAATACTATCTATTTTTTGTGTGGAAATTGGAAGCTGCTGAAGTAGTTTTTGGCCCAAATTCGATTGCAAAGACACAAAGCGAAAAACGTCTTTTGTATCTCTTTTAATAATGAATTGTACCGAGGCATTACATAAATTGCAAAGTCCGTCAAACAAAATGATTTTTTTATGTTGAGGGAGGTTTTGCATTTTACTTTTTCACCGCTTCAACTAATTCCAACTCGTCTAAACTTACTTTTGAAGTAAACAAACCATAATTAACAGTAGCTTTGTTTTTCTCAATACTATCAATACTTCCCACGGCTTTTCCATCAATCATTCGGACACGGTCGCCTACTTTAAGAATAGGTCGAGGTTTTTCGATTACGACTTTTACTTTTTTAGCTTTTTTCTCTGCACGAATTTCCTCTACTTGAACCGCTACTTCTTTAATCACTTCTTTTTTCTTTTCGGCAATTACCTTAGTTTCTTTTGCAGTTGCTTTTTTACGCTTGGAGTTTTCAATTTCAACAATCTTTAAAAATTCACCGATTAGCTCCTTCTTGTTTTTATTATTGAAATACTTCTCGGCAATATCTTCAATTTTTTGTCCAATGTAGATTGTCTTTTGATTGCTATCATACAATTCCTGATAACTCTCTAATTTCTGTTTGATTTTGACATTGATAGTCTCCATTTTTTTACTTTCTTCACGCGCTTTGGTTTCTTCTTCTTTTAGCGTTAAGGAAGTCTTCTCTAATTTAGAACGTTCTTTTTGAAGTGTAGCAATGGTTTTGTCAAAGCGTACTTTTCCTACTTCAATTTTCTTTTTGGCACGGTTGATTAGACCATACGGAATACCGTTTTTTTGAGCCACTTCAAAAGTAAACGAACTTCCTGCTTGACCTAGAACCAATTTATACATAGGCTCTAACGATTTTTCGTCAAAAAGCATGTTGGCATTGGTAGCAAATGGCAATTCGTTAGCCAGAATTTTTAAATTAGAATAGTGAGTCGTAATGATTCCAAAGGCTTCACGATGGTAGAATTCTTCCAAGAAAATTTCAGCCAAAGCACCTCCTAATTCTGGATCTGAACCTGTACCGAATTCGTCTATCAAAAACATGGTTTTCTTGTTGCACTTTTTCAAGAAATAATTCATGTTTTTCAAGCGATAGCTGTACGTACTTAAATGATTTTCTATCGATTGGTTGTCACCAATATCAGTTAAAATTCTATCAAACAAGAAAGTTTCGCTGCGTTCGTGCACCGGAATCAGCATTCCCGATTGCAGCATTAATTGTAATAAACCAACGGTTTTTAACGAAATAGTTTTTCCTCCCGCATTCGGACCCGAAATGACAATAATTCGGTTTTCTTGTTCTAATTCAATAGTTTGCGGATAAGTAACTTCGTTTTTTTCTGCATTGGTCAAATACAAAATAGGATGGAAGGCATCTCTAAAATACAAGCGACGCTCATCGGTTATTGTTGGTAAAATCGCATTGATTTTGTTGGCATATTTTGCTTTAGCAGCGATAACATCAATATCGCTTAAGAAATTTTGATATTCAATAAGTAAATCTAAAAATGGACGAATTTTATTCGATAATTGTTTTAAAATCCGAGTGATTTCTTCCTTTTCTTCGTATTCTAAATTGCTTAATTCACGAGAGTATTTTAAAGTAGTTTCGGGTTCAATGTACGCAATACTTCCTGTTTTAGAACTTCCTAAAATCGATCCTTTTACTTTACGTCGATACATTGCTAAAACGGCTAAAACACGACGGTTTTGCACAAAACTTTCTTTAATATCATCCAAATAGCCTAACGAGTTGTATTGTGTTAAAGCCACACCAAAACTTTGATTCACTTTGCCGCGAACTAAGTTCATATCTCTACGAATGTTTAGCAAATCAGGCGAGGCATTGTCTTTAATTTCTCCATATTTATCGACCACTTCATCGACTATAGTGATGATGTCTTTGGTCAATTCTACTCTCGAGGCTCTATTGTTTATGTTAGGGTAGTAATCGTGGAATTTTCTCAAGAAATTCAGCAAGAAATTAACAGTACTGGATAAATTGGCAATTTTTCTAAAACTCCCTACTTCCAAAAAACTATCTTCAATACCTAAAAATTTAATTTCGTGAGTGATAGCGTCAAATCCGTGATTGGGTATCGCATTATTATTTTGAAAAGACGACACATATTCCGAAGTTTGTAACAAGGCTTCCATTAAGCTTTCTTTGTCTTTGAAAGGTGTAATTTCAAGGGATTTTTGTTTTCCAATATCGGTATTACAAATAGCAGACAACGTTTCTAAAACTGTTGGGAATTGTAAATCTTGTAAGGTCTTTTCGGTAATGGATATCATTTATATTGCTATTGGAAAGAAGCAAAGTTACAAAGTTTAAGAGGAGTTTCTTGCAGAAAAAGTATAATTTTACGTCCAACATATTTTAGTAATACTTTTACAACTATGCAACTCCAATTAAATTCAGAATGGCAATCTATTCTGGCAGAAGAAATCCAGAAACCGTATTTTAAGGAATTACTAGAAATGGTGGACTTGGAGTATCAAAATTATACGTGCTACCCTCCTAAAGTCTTTATTTTCTCTGCTTTTGACCATTGTAGTTTTTCGGATACCAAAGTAGTGATCATTGGTCAAGATCCCTATCACGGAAAAGGAGAAGCTAATGGCTTGTGTTTTTCAGTCAATAATGGGGTTAAAATTCCACCTTCCTTACGCAATATTTACAGGGAATTAGTAGATGATTTGGGTAGTATATTTATACCTACTTCTGGAAATTTAGAGTCATGGGCTAATCAAGGCGTTTTGTTATTGAATGCTGGATTGACCGTTAGAGAAGACTTACCAAATAGTCACAAACATTTAAAATGGGGTACATTTACAGATGCTGTGATTCAAAAAATATCCAAAGAAAAAGAACATGTCGTTTTTTTACTTTGGGGTAGTTTTGCACACAAAAAAGGAGGTAAGATTAACCGAGAAAAACATTTGGTTTTAGAATGCGGACATCCATCGCCTATGAGTGCTAATCAAGGAAAATGGTTTGGAAATAAGCATTTTAGTAAAACCAATGCGTTTCTAGAATCGAATGGAATAGAATCAATACATTGGCTGAATCAATAATTACTTTTTAGCTATATCTTCTAAAACCGCTTTGTCAGAATAGTTGGTTATAGTAAGCGTAATTTCTTGATTTTTTACTGTTTTTCCTTCAATAACGTATTTTTTACCTTTACCCACAGCGATGTTACTTTGATCAAAATCAACATCGCCATATTGTAATGTGTTTCTAATATCAGTAGTATCTATCCAAGGTTGGCCTAAAATTTGGGTTGCCTTTGGGGAATAGTTAAAAGGTTTATTTCTCAAATCATTTAAAACGCGGGCATTTGGAAAATAATTGCAACGGGTATCTTTACCACTAAACACCATTGAAACAAAGAACAACCCCATAATAAGTCCCACAAAATAATACGCAAAACGTTGAAAGAATTTCATATACTAATTTTTTGGCAAAGGTAAAGGAAACTTAATTTAAAAAACAATTAAATTAATATCGTTGTCAGATAAACCAAACCAGTCACCAATAGCTTTATTGGTAAGGATTCCGTGGTACATATAAACTCCGTTTTTTAGTCCTTTGTTGCAACGAATGGCTCTTTCGATACCGCCGTCTTCGGCAATTTGCATCAAATAAGGCGTAATAATATTACTGATTGAAAGTGACGCTGTTTTTGAATAACGAGAAGGAATGTTGGGAACACAATAATGCACTACATTGTTTTTGATAAAAGTTGGTTTCTCGTGAGTGGTTACTTCCGAAGTTTCAAAGCAGCCTCCTGTATCGATGCTAACATCAACAATTACGGCACCTCGTTTCATGTGTTCCACCATTGTTTCGGTTACTACAACAGGACAACGTTCTATTCCACGCATAGCACCAATAGCTACATCGCAACGTCTCAGTGCTTTTAGCAACGATTTAGGTTGAATTGTAGAAGTAAAAATCCGTTGGTTTAAATTGTTTTGTAAGCGACGTAATTTGGTAATTGAATTGTCAAAAACTTTAACATTGGCACCTAACCCAATCGCCGTTTTGGCAGCAAATTCACCCACTGTTCCAGCCCCTAAAATAACCACATCAGTAGGTGGGACCCCTGTGATATTGCCAAATAGTAAGCCTTTTCCAAATTGATTGGTAATCATCAATTCAGCAGCAATAAGAACTGATGCTGTTCCAGCTATTTCACTTAAGGATTTGACTGCTGGATACGTACCATCTTCATCTTTAATGTATTCAAAAGCTAAGGCGGTTATTTTTTTCTTTGCTAAAGCTTCAAAATACTCTTTTTTTCTTGTTTTAATCTGAATAGCCGAAATGACTATGGTATTTTGATTCATCATTTCAATCTCTGATAAACTCGCCGGTTCCACTTTTAGAATCATCGGACAACCAAATACTCTTTTCGGATCTTGAGTTACTTCGGCTCCTGCATCGGAATATTCTTTGTCAGAATAACTCGAACTTTCACCCGCACCCGATTCAACCATAACACGATGTCCATGACAGGTCAATGAATTCACTGCATCAGGAGTCAAACAAATTCGGCGTTCTTGATGACTGGTTTCTTTAGGGATACCAATAAAAAGTTCGCTTTTTTGTTTGGTTATTTCTAATTTTTCCTCTTGAGGTAATAGCTGTTCTTTAGTGAATGGCGATAGTGACATGGTGTATTCAAATTAAGAGGTACAATTTACGTATTTTTTTTTACCCTTTTTTTAATTATTGCGAATTAGTCAGTGTAAGATGGCGTTTTCCGTCTTCGACTAATTCAATTGTTATAATAGCATGTTCTTCTGGAATGAGATTAGGAATCTTTTCAGCCCATTCAATAAAACACCAATTTCCCGAATAAAAATAATCATCAGCTCCCATATCCAAAGCTTCCATTTCATTCTTTAATCGATAAAAATCAAAATGATAAACTGTCTGATTAGTAACTGTTTCATATTCATTAACTAAAGAAAAGGTTGGACTACTTGTAGCTGCTGTAACACCAAGTATTTTGCATAACTGCTTGATTAAAGTAGTTTTTCCTACACCCATTTCTCCGTGAAAAAGAATTACTTTAGGAGGCTGTTGTGTAATGATTTGTTGTGCAACCGATTCAAGTTGTTCTATACTAAATACTATTTCCATTTATTTAGGATTAAATACCAAAAACGGAATAATCATTTCTTCCAATGAAATCCCTCCATGCTGGTACGTATTTTTATAATAACTAACATAATGATTGAAGTTATTGACATACGCCAAAAACAAATCATTTTTTGCAAAAATATAAGAACTACTCATATTGATACTAGGTAATCCTATTTTTTTAGGATCTTTTACTGCATATACCTCTTTGTTTTCATACGATAGACTTCGACCCGTTTTATAGCGTAAATTCAAACTCGTATTTTTATCACCCACTACCTTTGAAGGATTTTTAACATTAATAGTGCCATGATCTGTAGTGATAATTAACTTGAATCCCATTTTTTGAGCTTGTTGAATTATGCCTAAAAGCGGTGAGTTTTTAAACCAACTTAAAGTTAAAGAGCGGTAAGCTTTATCGTCAGGAGCTAATTCTTTAATTACTTCCATTTCAGTTTTAGCATGGGATAACATATCAACAAAATTGTAGACCACCGTAATCAAATCGTTGTTTTTTAACGATTTGAAACTATCCACTAACTTGCGTCCGCTAGCTAGATTAGTGATTTTAAAATAATCTTGTTTGATATTCAATCCGAGACGCTTTAGCTGTGCGGTTAAAAATTCGGCTTCAAACATGTTTTTTCCGCCTTCATCGGTATCATTTTTCCAATATTCAGGAAATTGTTTTTCCATTTCTAAGGGTAATAAACCAGAGAAAATAGCATTTCGAGCATATTGTGTAGCAGTAGGCAAAATAGCGTAGTAAGGCACTTCTTTTTCTAATTTATAATGGTTGCTTACTACGTTTTCCAACACTTCCCATTGATCATAACGCAAATTATCAATTACAACAAATAGTATTGGTTTATCCTTTTTATTAATTTCAGGAACGACTAATTCTTTAAATAAAGTGTGTGATAATACAGGACGATTGGCTTTGGGTTCAAACCAATTTTCGTAATTGCGTTCTATGAATTTCCCAAATTGAGAATTGGCTTCTGTTTTTTGGGATCCCAAAATAGAACTCATCCCAGCATCATTGATATTCTCGAGTTGTAATTCCCAGAAAATTAATTTTTTGTACAACTCAATCCAATCTTGAAAAGAATTGACTGACGCCATTTCTAAGGTAATTTTCCTAAATTCCTTTTGATAATCTAAAGTTGTTTTTTGTGAAATTAAACGAGAATGGTCTAGATTCTTTTTTAAACTTAGTAAAATCTGATTGGGATTTACGGGTTTAATTAGATAGTCGGCAATTTTAGAACCAATCGCTTCCTCCATAATATATTCTTCCTCGCTTTTGGTAATCATAATCATCGGTACAGATGATTTTTTTTCTTTCATTTCTGAAAGTGTTTCTAAACCACTCATACCCGGCATGTTTTCGTCAAGAAAGACAATGTCAAAGTTATTGTTTTCAAAAATACCAATGGCGTCTAAACCATTATTACAAGTGGTTACGTTGTAATTTTTCTTTTCCAAAAATAAAATATGAGGCTTTAAAAGATCTATTTCATCGTCTACCCAAAGAATCTTTATTGTGTCTTCCATAGTGCATTATCTATTACCGAAGGGCAATTTACAGTTTTTAAAACGTTGCTTTGCTAAAATAAATATAATTTTTTGAAGTAACTGAAGCTAAACTAGTGACAAACAGAATTTTCCACTACTAAAAAAATAATTCGCTTTAACTTGATTGTCAAAACGAATTTACTACTTTTATACTTTATCAAATTAACTAAAAACTATGAAAACTAAAACAATTAAAAACGCTTTATTAGTTACTGTATTTTCAGTTACAGCGTCTTTTGCACAACACGCTTTTGTAAACACACCTCCTGAAGTTTCGCCAATGCCAATGAAACCAGAAATGACTGAAATTTGGAATCCAGAAGTAAGAGTAATTACTCCAGCTAAAAAAATAGGTGATGCACCTTCGGATGCGATTGTCTTATTTGATGGTAAAAACCTAAACCAATGGGTAAATAAAAAAGACAATAGCAAGCCAGCAGGATGGAAAATTGTCAATAATGATTATTTTGAAGTAGTTCCTGATTCAGGAGACATTCAAACTATAATGAAATTTGGAGATTGCCAATTGCACATCGAGTGGAGTGCTCCAGATGAAGTAGTTGATGGTGGTCAAATGAGAGGAAATAGCGGTGTATTTTTGCAAAACCGTTATGAATTACAAGTGTTAGATTCATACAACAACAGAACCTACAACAATGGACAAGCGGGAAGTGTTTACAAAGATCACCCACCATTAGTAAATGCAATGAAATCTCCATTAGAGTGGAATGTATACGATGTAGTTTATACAGCACCTCGTTTCAAAGCGAATGGATTGATTGATGCTCCAGCTAGAATTACTGTTTTTCATAATGGAGTTGTAGTTCAAAACAACACTACTATCAATGGTTTGACATTGTATATGGGATTGCATAATTATCCTGAATCTCATGGAGAAGATGTTATCTCACTTCAAGACCATGGTTGCAAAACACAATTCAGAAACATTTGGCTGAGAAGATTATAAAAAAAAACTAAAAGGAGAGCAATTGCTCTCCTTTTTTATTAAAGTTGATTTACAATTCATAATCTGTTTTAGAGTCAATACTTAGTTCATCGACATTTTTTTGAGTGCCAATTTCTTTTCCTTTTTCTAAGGCTAGAATTAATTCTTGTTCTTTGGTAAGCTGTAAATTCTCATTAGAAGCGCTCATTAACGATTTAATTTTTTCTATTAAAGCATGATCCTGAATTTGAGTAATCCAATTAATCAAATGTAGCTTGTCGTTCTGTAATTTTTGATTGTCCATATCTTTTCTAATTTAGGTCTAAATTAACACCCTCTCTAACAAATTTAAGAAAAAAACGGATTCAAAACATAAATCAATTTTCCTTATATTTGTTGCCCTAAAGCACTATAATGTGAGCCAAATCAATAAACTTAAAATTTTTAATGATCCTATTTATGGATTCATTACAATTCCCAACGCTTTAATTTACGATTTAATTCAGCATCCTTATTTTCAACGTTTGCGACGCATTTCCCAAATGGGGTTATCGTATTTAGTCTATCCAGGAGCCAATCATACTCGTTTTCATCATGCTTTAGGTTGTATGCATTTGATGCAAAAAGCCGTTGATGTTCTGAGATTTAAAGGTGTTTCTGTTTCGGAAGAAGAAGAAAATGCTTTATATATAGCCATATTACTACATGATATTGGGCATGGACCATTTTCTCATGCTATGGAAAAAAGTATTGTAGAAGATGTACATCACGAAGCCATCTCACTACTTTTCATGAACCAATTGAACGAACAATTCAATGGACAATTGAGTTTAGCTATTCAAGTTTTTAAAGGAGAATACCATCGTAAATTCATGTTGCAATTGATTTCAAGTCAGTTGGATATGGATCGTATGGATTATTTAAAACGCGATAGTTTTTATTCGGGAGTAGCAGAAGGGAATGTCAATTCAGAACGTCTGATTCAAATGATGAACGTGGTGGATGATGTTTTGGTTATTGAAGAAAAAGGAATTTATTCAGTAGAGAAATTTTTGATGTCACGACGGTTAATGTATTGGCAGGCGTATTTACACAAAACTAGTTTGGTGGCTGAATTAATTTTAACCAAAGTACTGAAACGCGCTAAAGAATTAACATTGAAAGGGGTTCAATTACCCTGTAGTGAGCCGTTGTTGTTTTTTATGCAAAACCGAATTGCTCTTGAAAATTTTGATGCCAACACACTCGATTTATTTTCGCAATTAGACGATTTTGATATTATTAGTGCTTTAAAATCATGGCAGCGACAGGATGATTTTATTTTATCCTCATTGAGTAAAATGATCATCAATCGTGATTTACCTAAGATTAAAGTAGTAACTGATAAATTACTATTGGAAGAAATAATTCCATTACAAGAACGTTTTGCGGCTGAAAACAACATATCGGTTTCAGATACTGCTTATTTTATTTTTAAAGGAAAAATTAAGAATCAAGCGTATAGCAAAGAAGCTGAACCTATTCGAATATTGAAAAAAGACAGAACTATTGAAGATGTAATAGAAGCTTCAGACCAATTGAATTTGAAATCATTATCAAAATTGGTAACTAAATATTACATTTGCTTTCCAAAACAACTGGTCTAAAAACACTATAATAAAATCTATTTTTTATATTTTTGTCGGAATGAAACAAACAAAGTTATTTTTATTAAATACTCAAAACACTTTATTAAGTGTGTTTCATTGTATGCCTATCCCAAAAACGATCCTTTAAAATGAAGTTTACAGCAGAGCAAATAGCGGAAATTTTAGAAGGAGAAGTAGTAGGTAATCCTAACGCCGAAGTTTTTAAATTATCCAAAATAGAAGAGGGACAAGAAGGGGCTTTGACTTTTTTATCCAATCCAAAATACCAAAGTTTCATCTATACGACAAAAGCGTCTGTTACTATTGTAAATAATACCTTTGTACCAGAAGCAGCTTTAACAACAACTTTGATTAAAGTAGAGGACGCTTATAGCGCTTTTACCAAATTATTAGAGTTTTACAATCAAGTTAAGTTGAATAAAACAGGAATTGAACCACTTTCATTTATTGACGAGAGTGTTCAATATGGAGTTGATTTGTACTTAGGAAGCTTTAGTTATATCGGGAAAAATGTAATTTTAGGGAATAATGTCAAAATTTATCCTAATTCATTTGTTGGCGATAATGCTGTAATTGGTGACAATGTGACCATTTTTGCAGGAGGTAAAATTTATTCAGAAACGGTAATTGGAAATAATTGTACCATACATTCTGGAGCAATAATTGGATCTGATGGTTTTGGGTTTGCGCCTAATGCAGATGGAACGTATACAAAAATTCCTCAAATAGGTAATGTAGTTATTGAAGATGATGTTGAAATAGGTGCCTGTACCACAATTGATAGAGCCACTATGGGTTCGACAATTATCAGAAAAGGGGTCAAGTTGGATAACCAAATTCAAATTGCTCACAATGTTGAAATTGGAGAAAATACGGTAATTGCAGCTCAAACTGGGATTGCAGGTTCAACCAAAATAGGGAAGAATGGAATGATTGGAGGCCAAGTAGGCTTTGCAGGACATATTACGGTAGGAGATAATGTTGGCATTAAGGCCAAATCAGGTATTTCTAAGAATGTAAAGGATGGACAAATTTTACAAGGAAGCCTTGCTTTTGGCTATACAGATTTCTCGAAATCTTACATTCATTTTAAAAATTTACCTAAGATTGTCGCTGAATTAGAAGAATTAAAAAAAGAAATACTAAACCAAAAAAACAAACACAATGGTTAAACAGAAAACCATCAAAACAGAAATTTCGCTAACAGGAGTTGGATTACACACAGGAAAAGAAGTTACTATGACTTTCAAACCTGCTCCAGTAAATAATGGCTTTACTTTTGTTCGAGTAGATTTGGAAGGGCAACCAGTAATTGAGGCTGATGCTAATTATGTAGTCAATACGCAACGTGGAACTAATCTAGAAAAACTAGGGGTTCAAATTCAAACTCCAGAACACGTTTTAGCGGCTTTAACAGGTTGTGATTTAGACAATGTTATTATTGAATTAAACGCATCTGAATTGCCAATTATGGATGGTTCTTCTAAATATTTTGTTGAAGCAATCGAAAAAGCTGGAGTTGAAGAGCAAGAAGCTAAACGTAATGTTTATGTAGTTAAGGAAGTAATTTCTTTTACTGACGAAGTAACAGGAAGTGAGATTTTAGTAATGCCTAGTGATAGTTATTGTATTACTACCATGGTGGATTTTGGTACTAAAATTTTAGGGACTCAAAATGCTACTATGAAATGCCTTTCTGAATTCAAAGAAGAATTTTCAGATTCAAGGACCTTTAGTTTTTTGCACGAATTAGAATCTCTTTTAAATAACGGACTAATTAAAGGTGGTGATTTGAATAACGCTATTGTATATGTAGATAAAGAGATATCGGCAGCTACAATGGAAAATCTTAAAAAAGCATTTGGAAAAGAGGAATTGACAGTGAAACCAAATGGGATTTTAGATAATCTTACCTTACACCATCCGAATGAAGCTGCTAGACATAAACTTTTAGATGTTGTTGGTGATTTATCTTTAATTGGAACTAGAATCCAGGGTAAAGTAATTGCAAATAAACCGGGGCATTATGTTAATACTCAGTTTGCTAAAAAACTAGCTAAGATTATAAAAATTGAACAACGCAATTTTGTTCCAACGTATGATTTACATCAAGAACCATTGATGGATATTCATAAAATCATGGAAACTTTACCTCACAGACCTCCTTTTTTGTTAATCGATAGAATTATCGAAATGTCTGAAAATCATGTGGTGGGAATGAAAAATGTAACTATGAATGAAGATTTCTTTGTAGGACATTTTCCGGAAGCACCCGTTATGCCGGGAGTACTAATTGTAGAAGCTATGGCACAAACAGGGGGCGTTTTAGTATTAAGTACTGTTCCAGATCCAGAAAATTATTTGACCTATTTCATGAAAATGGACAATGTTAAATTCAAACATAAAGTACTTCCTGGAGATACTTTACTATTTAAATGTGACTTAATTACTCCTATAAGAAGAGGAATTTGTCACATGCAGGCCAATGCCTATGCTAATGGTAAATTAGTTGCAGAAGCAGAATTAATGGCGCAAATTGCTAGAAAACAATAAAATTTAGAAAATTCGAAGTAGTTTTACTGCAAATTTTCTAATTAATAGAAATTATAAAACAAAATAGATGAATCAACCGTTAGCATACGTTCATCCTGGCGCAAAAATTGCCAAGAATGTGGTTATTGAACCCTTTACAACTATTCATAATAATGTAGTTATTGGTGATGGTACTTGGATTGGTTCCAATGTAACTATTATGGAAGGGGCCAGAATTGGAAAAAATTGTAATATTTTCCCTGGAGCAGTAATTTCAGCTGTACCTCAAGATTTGAAATTTGGTGGCGAAGATTCGTTGGCTATTATTGGAGATAATTGTACCATTAGAGAATGTGTAACTATAAATAGAGGAACAGTTGCTTCTGGACAAACAGTCATTGGGGATAATTGTTTAGTAATGGCTTATGCACATATTGCTCACGACTGTGTTGTAGGAAACAATGCCATCATTGTAAATGGTGTAGCTTTGGCAGGGCATGTTATTGTAGGTAATTATGCAGTAATTGGAGGATTGGCTGCGGTACATCAATTTATACACATTGGTGATCACGCTATGATTTCTGGAGGTTCATTGGTAAGAAAAGATGTTCCGCCTTTTACAAAAGCCGCAAAAGAACCATTGTCCTATGTTGGAATTAATTCTATCGGATTAAGACGAAGAGGCTTTACAACAGAAAAAATTAGAGAGATTCAGGATATTTACCGTATTCTATATCAAAAAAATTACAATACAACTCAGGCTATCGGTATTATCGAAGCTGAAATGGAAGCCACTCCAGAACGTGATGAAATTTTAGATTTTATCAGAAATTCATCAAGAGGTGTTATGAAAGGTTATAGTGGCAATTATTAATAAAATTAGATAAAACAACAAATACAATTTAAAATGGCAAGTACATCGGATATTAGAAACGGATTATGTATCAAATACAATAACGATATTTATAAAATCATTGAATTTCTACATGTAAAACCAGGTAAAGGTCCTGCTTTTGTAAGAACAAAATTAAAATCTTTAACTAACGGAAAAGTATTGGATAATACTTTTTCTGCAGGTCATAAAATTGAAGAAGTTCGTGTAGAAACACATACATTCCAATACTTGTACGCAGAAGGAGATGATTTTCATTTTATGAATAATGAATCTTTTGAGCAAATTACTTTAAGTAAAAATGTGTTAGATAATCCTGGATTATTAAAAGAAGGAACTAACGTAATGATTCAAATTAATGCTGAAACGGAAGCACCACTTTCTGTAGATATGCCAGCTTCTATAATTTTAGAAGTTACATATGCAGAACCAGGTGTAAAAGGTAATACAGCAACTAATGCGACCAAATCAGCAACCGTGGAAACGGGTGCATCAGTAAACGTACCTTTGTTTATTAACGAAGGAGATAAAATCAAAATTGACACGGCTACAGGTTCATACATGGAACGTGTAAAAGAATAAATGAATTAATTGCAAAAGGTTGATTGTCTCTGGACTATCAACCTTTGTTTTTATATTTAATATATAGTACATGAAATTTTTTAAAAATCAGACTCTAAAAGAAATTGCCGACTTAATTCATTGTAAGTTTGTTGGGGATGCAAATTTTCCTGTTTTGGGGATGAATGAGATTCATGTAGTAGAGCCAGGAGATATTGTCTTTGTAGACCATCCTAAATATTATGATAAAGCATTACAATCCAATGCCACCATTATCCTAATCAATAAGGAAGTGGATTGTCCAGAAGGCAAGGCTTTGTTAATCTCGGATGACCCGTTCAGAGATTTTAATATATTGACAAGACATTTTATGCCTTTTCAATCCTCAAATGTATCTATTTCGCCTTCGGCAAAAATTGGTAACGGAACGATAATTCAACCCAATTCGTTCATTGGAAATAATGTGGTTATTGGAAATAATTGTTTAATTCATGCCAATGTAGCCATTTACGATCATACCATAATTGGTGATAATGTGATAATTCACGCAGGAACAGTAATTGGAGGCGATGCTTTTTATTACAAAAAACGTCCGGAAGGATTTGATCAATTGCTTTCGGGAGGAAGAGTGGTTATTGAAAACAATGTTGGTATTGGAGCACTTTGCACGATTGACAAAGGAGTTACAGGAGATACTACTATTGGAGAGGGAAGTAAATTAGACAACCAAGTGCATGTTGGTCATGATACCGTAATTGGGAAAAAGTGTTTAATTGCTTCTCAAACAGGAATTGCAGGATGTGTGATTATTGAAGATGAAGTAACACTGTGGGGACAAGTGGGAACCACTAGCGGAATTACTATTGGTACCAAAGCTGTTGTAATGGGACAAACTGGGGTAACCAAATCTATTGAAGGTGGAAAATCCTATTTTGGCACACCAATAGAAGAATCTAGAGAGAAATTGAAACAATTAGCCAATATCAAAAAAATACCTGAACTATTAAATAAATTGAAATAATGTCTGCGAAAAAATTAGTGCAAAATTTTTACAAATCAGATGCTTTAATCGATGCTGAAGTCATGAAGGATTTTTTGCATCCTGAAATTATTTTAGATTGGAACAGCAGCAAAGGATTTGTTCAAATGAACTATGAATCCATTCTTAATTTAGCTAATGAATTAAGTAAAGCGTATGTCCGTTCTAAAGTTAGAATTAGTCATATTCTTTCTGAAAATGATTTAGTTTCTGTTCGATATTCACATTACGTAAAGACTATCGAAAATCCAAGAGAAGAAATGTTTTTAGCAAATTTTATAGTAATTTGGCAACTAAAAGACAATAAATTATATCGAGGTTATCAAATGAGTCAAATTTCTTAATTTATTTTCAATTAAAAGTTCAAAAATAATTTCAAAACCTTACTTTTGTATAACAATTTTTAAAATCATATAAAAAATATATCATGAGTGTTTTAGTTAATAAAAATTCCAAAATAATTGTTCAAGGATTTACAGGAAGCGAAGGAACGTTTCACGCTTCTCAAATGATTGAATATGGTACAAACGTTGTAGGTGGTGTAACTCCAGGAAAAGGAGGAACTACACATTTAGATCGTCCTGTTTTTAATACAGTAAAAGATGCTGTTGAACAAGCAGGTGCTGATACTTCAATCATTTTTGTGCCACCAGCTTTTGCAGCTGATGCAATTATGGAAGCTGCAGATGCGGGAATCAAAGTAATTATTGCTATTACAGAAGGAATTCCTGTAGCAGATATGATTAAAGCTAATAGCTATGTCAAAGATAGAAACGCACGATTAATTGGACCTAACTGTCCAGGTGTCATCACTGCCGGTGAAGCTAAAGTGGGTATTATGCCAGGTTTTGTTTTCAAAAAAGGAACTGTGGGTATTGTTTCTAAATCAGGGACTTTAACGTATGAAGCCGCTGACCAAGTAGCTAAACAAGGATTAGGAATTACTACTGCAATTGGGATTGGTGGAGATCCAATCATTGGAACAACAACTAAAGAAGCAGTTGAATTATTAATGAACGATCCTGAAACTAATTGTATTGTTATGATTGGTGAAATTGGAGGTCAATTAGAAGCAGATGCTGCTAAGTGGATTAAAGCTGATGGTAATCGTAAACCAGTAATTGGATTTATTGCAGGAGTTACCGCTCCAGCAGGACGTACAATGGGTCACGCAGGTGCAATCGTAGGTGGATCTGATGATACCGCTGAAGCTAAAAAACAAATTATGAGAGAAAACGGAATTCACGTAGTTGACTCTCCAGCAGAAATTGGTAAAAAAGTAAAAGAAGTTTTAGGTTAGTCCTAAATTCATTATAGAATCAAAAATACCTCACGGTTTCGTGGGGTATTTTGTTTAATAAATACAGTAATAAGAATGTACAAAGAATTTAAAAAGTTTAAAGTAACTAAAAGTTTTACTTTTGGTCAAGAAGATAGTCTAGAGGAAGTGTGTAATGCTTCTGAAAGTGCCAGTGGAATTTTCTTGGTCTATGCACTTCAAGGTGATGAGAAAGAATTAATTATGGTAGGTTCTACAGGAACTGTTCAAAATGACGGTACATTGAAAAGTAAGAATGGCGGTTTGTATGACAAAATTGTAAACGGTCATCAATTTGCTAAAACAGGAAGAAAATATTCTTGGCCAGCTCAAATGAAATTAGAGAATATTGAACGATTAGAAGTAGCTTGGTATGATACTTTTAATGATAAAGTAAAAGTGATTCCTACTTTTATAGAAGGTCAAGTTTTACAAAATTTCTTAGACGAAAATAATCGTTTACCAAGATGGAATGTAGCATTTTAATTTCTCTTGACTATATCGAATAAAAAAGCGCCAATTAGGCGCTTTTTTATTGTTTGAATGGGCTAGACCACTTAGGGTCGATATAAACATTCGTTCCTGTTAGCGTTTTTATAAATGCAGTCATTGCATTTACTTCTGCGGCAGTAATATTTAATTGTTGCCCAAAACCATTTGGTGTTAACCTTTGGTCTAAATTTGTATTTCGAGGAGCAATAGTAATGGTACCATAATGGCCGATAACGCTTTGTAATGTAGCTAAATTTCCCGTGTGCATCATCGGGCTGTTAGGAGTTCCGTCAGATTTAAGTAAATCTCGTAAAGAAGGAGCTCTTGTATTAGTAATGTCAATCCCTGTACCGTTTAATACCCCTATAATTCCATTGTTTTTGGTATTAGGATCGATATCAAATTCAGGTGGCGCGTGACATCCAGCACATCCAAAACCTCCCGAAGTTCGCACTCCAGAAGTATCAAAAATAGGCGGTGTTAAAAACAAATTTTTTCCTTGATTCTCTTGAGTTGTAAAATTAGGAAAGGCTTGATTGTCATTTTGTACTAAACTTCTTCCAGCATCGTATTTGGAATCAAAAGATTGAATACTTCTTATAAATTGGGCTAAAGCCAATTGTAATTTGTTTTCGGTTATTTCTTCCGAGCCATACACGTATTTAAATAACTCTTTGTAATATCCAATTCCTTGTAATTTTGCAATTAGAGTCGTAATAGAGCCGTCACCGCTTGTGTCACTAAACCCCATTTCAATATGATTTTTGATTGGTTCAGATGTTTGTACTTCTAAAGTAGTTGCTCTTTCATCCCAAAAGAATTTAGTCTCATTTGAAAATCTAGAATTGATTAATCTCATAGCATGTCGGGTGGTGGTGCCATTTACTCCAGCGCTTGCAACTGCATTATCTCCAAAAGCATTAGTTTGTATATGACACGAAGAACAAGAAATGGTATTATTTGAAGATAAGTTTTTGTCATAAAACAACACCCTCCCTAGAGTAGCTCCTTTATCTGTTATTGGATTTCCAACGGTATTATCCTTTGTGATGTAGGCGGGTTTGGATTGATTGGCATAATTACTTAAATTGTTGAGATCAATTTTTACAGTAAAAGTAGCAACTACATTAGGATAGGTTTCGGTAGTTATAGAATTACTATCGCTGTTACTACAAGATAAAAATGTAAAAGCTAGTAGTACTGTTAGAAAAGAAGTAAATTTCTTCATAGTTTTGAGTGTCAGTTTATTTGGGATTTATTCATAAAACGGAAAAGTATTGATTTAATTATGATAAAAGTAAAATAGATTCCTATTTTAATAAATAATTAGGATTGGTTTAATGATGAGTTTTATTGTTTAATTCAACTATTATAACTTTTAAATTGGATTTGAGCTTTTTTTCAAACCACAATTATTCCTATATTTGAACTCTGATATCGATTCTTTAATAAAAAGATTTGTATCCAATTCAAGACAAATTAGAATTAAAATATTATTCAGTTTATACTATGAAATTACTAGAAGGAAAAGTAGCCATCATTACTGGCGCAAGCCGTGGAATCGGTAAAGGAGTAGCAGAGGTTTTTGCTCAACACGGTGCTAACATTGCATTTACTTACAGCTCATCTGTAGAGTCCGCTTTGGCATTAGAAAATGAACTAAATGCGATGGGAATTAAAGCCAAAGGGTATCAATCGAATGCAGCTGATTTCAACGAAGCACAAGCTTTTGTAGACGCCGTTATTGAAGAATTTGGCACCGCTGATATCTTAATCAATAATGCTGGAATTACAAAAGATAATTTGTTGATGCGTATGTCAGAAGCCGATTATGATCAAGTAATTGATGTGAATTTGAAATCGGTTTTCAATATGACTAAAGCAATTCAAAAAACATTCTTGAAACAACGTTCTGGATCTATCATCAACATGAGTAGTGTAGTAGGAGTGAAGGGAAATGCTGGTCAAGCCAATTATGCAGCGTCTAAGGCAGGAGTTATCGGTTTTACTAAATCTATTGCTTTAGAATTAGGTTCAAGAAATATCCGTTGTAATGCTATTGCTCCTGGTTTCATCGAAACTGAAATGACGGCTAAATTAAGCCCAGAAGTAGTGCAAGGATGGAGAGACGGAATCCCGTTGAAACGTGGAGGAACTACTGACGATGTAGCTAATGCTTGTCTTTTCTTTGCTTCAGATATGAGTGCTTTCGTAACCGGTCAAGTACTTAACGTTTGTGGTGGAATGCTAACCTAATCGGTTGCTAATAGTTTGATTAATATTCAAACTGCAATTTTTAAATAAAATGGACACCAACACAATCTTATTACTGATTCTTTCTGTTTTGATTGCTGCTGGTTTAGCCTTTTTTCAATATGTATACAAAGCCAAAAATAAATTCAGATTGAATTTATTTTTGGCTTTTTTACGTTTTTTATCTTTTTTAGGAATTTTTATTTTGTTAATTAATCCTACGATTACGAAAAACACGCTAGAAGTAGAAAAAACACCTTTAGTGATAGTAATGGATAATTCAAGTTCTATTCCTTTTTTTAATTCTAATGAAGAGGCTAAAGAAAGTTACCAAAAATTAGTTAATAATACTGAATTACAAGAGAAATTTAGCATTCAATCGTATCAATTTGATACTGATTTACAACTATCAAACACGTTTAATTTTAAGGGTAAACAAACCAACCTAGATGTGGTTGCGCAAGGTTTACAAAATATGTTCAAGCACAAAACCTTTCCAACCATCATTTTAACCGATGGAAATCAAACTACTGGGAATGATTACGAATATAGTTTTGATACTGCAAACAAAGCATATCCTATTGTTCTAGGGGATACGACAAAAGTCCTTGATTTAAAAATCAATCAGATCAATGTCAATAAATATGCTTTTTACAAAAATAAATTTCCTATTGAAGTATTTGTTCAGTATTCAGGAAACAAAAATGTAGCTGCTAACTTCAGTATTCAACAAGGAAAAACAACAATTTTTCAACAAGTTCTTTCTTTTTCACCAGCCAAGAAAACGGCTATTATTAATTTGGTATTACCGGCAAATAAAATTGGATTACAGTTGTGTCAAGCTATTCTTTCATCTTCAGAAAAAGAAAAAAATCTATTCAACAATAATAAAAAATTTGCTGTTGAAGTAATTGACCAAAAGACTACTATAGCTTTAGTTTCAGCAATTAACCATCCGGATATTGGTGCTTTAAAACGCGCTATTGAATCTAATGTACAACGTAAAGTTACTTTGATTAATCCTAATGATATCAATGAATTAAAAAAATATAATATTGTTATCTTATACCAACCTAATTCTAATTTTAAAGCTACTTTTGATACGTTAAAATCAGCAAATATCAATTCTTTTATTATTACAGGAACTTCAACTGATTTTACATTTTTGAACCAACAACAAAATAATTTAGAGTTCAAAATGGGAGGTCAAACCGAAGATTATTTTGCAGAATTTAATATGCAATTTAACTTATTTGCAATAAACAATATGGGATTTGAATCTTTTCCTCCCTTGCAAAATAGTTTTGGAACCATTAGCCTTAAAGGAAATGTTTCTGTCTTACTTTCTTCAAAAATTAGAAATATCGATACGCAATCGCCTTTGCTCGCTTTTGCAGATAATCAAGGGAAACGAACTGCTTTTCTTTTAGGTGAATATAGCTGGAAATGGCGTTCGCAAAGCTTTATAGACAATCAGTCTTTTGAAAAATATGATATTTTTATAGATAAGATTATTCAGTATTTAGCTTCTAATACAGTTAAGAAATCATTAGTAGTTGAACACCAGTTGTTTTATAATTTAGGCGATAAAATAGAAATTAGCGCCCAGTATTTTAATAAAAATTACGAATTTGAAGAGAAAGCAAAACTGAGTATTACTATTGAAAATACACAAACTAAAATGGTTAAAAATTATGATTTACTAAAAGGAAATAATTCATACAAAGTCAATATTGACGGACTTCCGGCAGGAAAATATAATTTTACGATTACCGAATTAAACTCTAAAGAACGCTATTTGAGTCATTTTGAGATCTTAGATTTTGATATCGAAAAGCAATTTGTAAATCCCAATTTTGACAAATTAACTCAATTGGCAACTCATACAAATGGGAAAGTATATTTACCCAATCAAGTTGACGATTTGACACAAGAACTTTTGAAAAATAAAGAGTACCAAGCGTTACAAAAAAATGTAATCAAAAATACTCCCTTGATTGATTGGATTTGGTTATTAGTTATTATAGCTTCTGTACTTGCTATAGAGTGGTTTGTTAGAAAATATAATGGCTTGTTATAATATACGTTTCTATTTTTTATGAATATATTTACACTCTAAATTCACTATTATGAAATTAAAATCTATAAGAACAATCGTACTTTCTCTTGCTATTGCGAGTATAACTTTTGTAGCCATTTCATGGGGACCATTTGGTCATGAACACATCAATAAAGCTGCCGTATTAGCACTTCCAGAACCCGTACGGACTTTTTTTTATAATCATATCGATTTTGTAACTCAAGAATCAACAGTACCTGATTTGAGAAAATATACTTTGCGAGACAATGCAGAAAAACCGCGTCACTATATTGATTTAGAAAATTATGGTAATGCGGATACTATTCCTAGAACTTTTGAATTAGCTAAAAAGAAATATGACGAAAAATTCTTATCCAGTAATGGAATTTTGCCATGGTACATCCAAGATGTAATGGTAAAATTAACCAAAGCATTTAAAGATAAACGTAAAACGGAAATCTTATTTTTGGCAGCTGATTTAGGACATTACATTGGAGATGCCCACATGCCATTGCATACTGCTGTAAATCATGATGGTTTATTGACTAATCAAAAAGGAATTCATGCTTTATGGGAAGCGCGTATTCCTGAAATGTTTGGAAAAGACTATAATTTTCATACTGAAGGAGCTAAATACATCACCAATATAGAGACAACAACTTGGTCTATCATCAATGATTCTCATAGTTTAATAGCACCTTTGTTATTAACAGATAAAAATTTAAGAGAAGCTATTGGAGTTGATAAACTGTACAATTTAGATGCAAAAGGAACCATTGCAAAAAATAAATTTAACGATTTAATTCACACTGATGACTATGTTAAAAGATACAACCAAGCCTTGAATGGAATGGTAGAAAAGCAATTGCGAAAAGCAATTGTAATGACATCTAGTTATTGGTACACTGCTTGGGTAAACGCTGGAAAACCTGATTTATCCAGTTTAGACACACCAGATCAAACGGAACGCAATAAAGAAAACTTAAAAGCTGATTTAAAGCTTTGGAACCAAGGAAAGTTATTTGGTTTGGAAAGTGAAAAAGATTTCGATTAAACATTAAAAAGGTGCGATTAAAATCGCACCTTTTTAATTTAGTTTTTTTGGTATTTCTTTTTCTTCAACATATCTGAAGCGGTTTGATAATACGAAATTGTTTCTTTAACTAAGTCGCTTCTTTCTTTTTTCAACAAGACTTGGTCATAATAGAGTTGGAATTCAGGAGCCATTTTTTGGTCGGGTTTTAAACTCAATTGGAATTGTTTTACTTCTTGTTTGGGCGAAATAATCGTCAACACATTGTCTTTTATTAAACCTAAATCTTGGTATGTAGCAATCAAAGCTCTTGGTTTATAATCAGATTGGAGTACGTCTTGACCGTAGAATTTACTTTGGTAGTTGAAGTTCAATAGTCCCATTACCGTTGGCATTAGATCAATTTGAGACATCAACTGGTTGTATTTTTGAGGTGTAATAAATCCAGGACTATAGACTAAGGCTGGAATTCTGTACTTATCTAATGGAAGTTCTGTTTTTCCAGCACTAGAGGCACAATGATCCGCTACAATTACAAAAATAGTATTCTTAAACCAAGGCTGTTTTTTTGCCATTTCAAAAAATTGTCTCAAAGCATAATCAGTATATTTAACTCCTCCGTCTCTAGACTTGGCATCGCCTGGAATATCGATTTTATTGTTTGGATACGTAAAAGGTCTATGATTACTTACCGTCATCCAATGATTAAAGAAAGGCTTACCTGATTGTGCCTCGGTATTCATAACCTGAATGGCTTTGTTTGCCATATCTTCATCGCAAACTCCCCAAACATTAGCAAAGGTAATTTCGTTTGGACTTAATGATTTTTTATCAACTATAGCATATCCATTTCCGGAGAAGAAATCCTCCATATTGTCAAAGAAAGCATCGCCACCATACAAATATTTTACATTGTATCCTTTTTGCTGGAAAACACTTCCTGTGGAAAATTTATTCTTATTGTCTTTTCGTTTCACCACACTTTCACCCGCCGTAGGAGGAAAGCAAAGTGTTACCGCTTCTAGTCCACGAACGGTTCGGTTTCCAACGGCATACAAATTAGTAAATTGTAAACTTTGATTAGCCAACTCATCTAAGAATGGTGTGATATTATTTTCGTTTCCATAAGCTTTCATAAAATCGGCACTGTAGCTTTCGATAGTAATTAAAACTACATTTTTATGATTTTTTTGACCTTTTCCAATAATTTGTCTGGATGTTGATTGGTCAGTAATACCGGGTATTTGCTCTTTCAAAGTAGCATACGCTTCTTGACTTGGCATCGTTTTGTAAAACTTAAAGTAATCCAATTCGCTATGAATGAATGCTAAATAGAATTTATAAATTCCGTTAGATTGTAATTCATTAGTAAAGATGTTTTGAGAATTTTCTTTGGCTGCCAAATAAGGAATTGTAGCCAATGAAAGGGCTAACATAACCAAATACAATCCTGAAATTTTTATTTTTTCTGCAAAAGAAGGAATGGATTCGATGTAATTTTTAGAACGCTTTACAACAAAATAGGTAATCGTTCCTGATACTAAAAACAGTGTTGTAAAGATTGGAATAACAGGATAAGACTGCATAATATTCCCAATAACTTCATTGGTGTAAACCAAATAATTTACGGCAATAAAATTGTATTTTACTCCAAATTCATTCCAAAAGAAAAATTCACTAATCGCATTTTGAAGAATCAAAGTGACAAAAAGAAAAATAACAAATGAAAACAACCAAAAACGAATGGTGTTTCTGTATTTTGGAAGGAATAACAACAATCCGAAAAGAAGTGTTTTAACACCAATAAAAGCCATTCCTATTTCAGGTAAAGCACCTCCGTATTCATTCAAAATGGTATTTCCAAAAGTAATGTATAAAAACAAACTAACGAGTAGTCCAAAAATGATATATCCCGAAGGTTTTAGGTATTTGGAATTGGATATAAAAATCAAATACAACCATAAAACACCACCTAATACAGTAAAAACTAAACTATCTGAAATGATTCCTAGAGTAAAAATTTTAATTGTATCTATCCAAGAAAAAGTAGCTTGTGTGATAGGATGAAATAATAATGTAACTCTTAAAGCAAAGCTTACAATGATATAAAATAAAGTAAGAGTATAAAAAGGAGATAGTTTTTTTAGAACAGACATAATTGATTTATTTTCTGCAAAAATAAGCAATTTGAAAGGAATACAAACTGATGCAAAATACGTAGGCTTAATTTATACTTAAATAATTATATTGACTGTGCAATTTCAAGAAATTAAAACTTAAGGTTAGCTTAAAATAAATTGCAACAAAAATAAAACAGTTGATTTTAAGTTACTTTTGTAAAATCGTTTCATAATCTATCGTATATCAAATGAAAAAAACATTTTTATTTCTATTACTTTTTACCGCCTTAGGATATTCTCAAAATTGGAAAAGTTCTTTTGAAGAAGCCGAAAAACAAGCTTTAGCTGAAAATAAAAAAATAGTTTTAGTTTTTTCGGGATCTGATTGGTGTGCTCCTTGTATGAAATTAGATAAAACCGTTTGGCAATCTACTGAGTTTAAAAAAGAATCCGAAACTAATTGGGTAATTTATAAAGCCGATTTCCCAAAGAAAAAAGCAAACCAATTAAGCCCCTCTTTAACCGAAACAAATAAAAAGTTAGCTGAAAAATATAATGCATCGGGTAATTTTCCGTTGGTACTGTTATTAGATAAAACTGGTGCTGTTTTAGGTGTTGAAGGGTATAAAAATTATACTGCTTCAGAATACATAAAATTAATTCATTCATTCGAAAAATAATGAAAAATAGTATTGTATTAGCTTTTTTAATTGTCAGTTTCTATTCTTTTGGACAAATAGAATACAAACGAAAAGTGTCTATGTTAGGCAGCCCTTTTGAGATTACAGTGGTATCCAAAGACTCTGTAGAAGGTAATCATTTTACAGATTTAGCAATAGCTGAAGTGAAACGTATTGAAAACCAAATATCCGATTGGATTCCAACTACCCCAATTTCATTGGTAAATAAAAATGCTGGAATACAAGCTGTAAAAGTAGATTCAGAAGTCTTTGATTTAGTAGAGAGAGCCATTAAAATTTCGCAACTAACTGATGGTGCTTTTGATATTTCGTATGCCTCAATGGATAAAATTTGGAAATTTGATGGAAGTATGACCACTATGCCTACAGAGGAAATGATTAAAAAATCGGTGGCTAAAATTGGGTATAAAAACATTATTTTGGATAAATCCAATCAAACAATTTTCTTAAAACTAGTAGGAATGAAATTAGGTCTTGGCGGAATTGGACAGGGTTATATTGCCGATAAAGTTAAGGATTTATTAGTGGCCAATGGTTGTAAGTCTGGTATTGTAAACGTCTCTGGAGACATTAATGCTTGGGGTAAACAAATCAATCAAAAACCATGGACAATTGGAATCATTAATCCAATGAATAAGAATAAAGTGTTTGCCACTTTCCCTTTGGAAAATAGTTCTGTAGAAACTTCAGGGAATTATGAAAAATATGTAATATTCAACGGAATTCGTTATTCGCACATTATTGATCCAAGAACGGGTTATCCAGCACAAGGAGTGGTGAGCGTTTCGGTATTTGCTAAACAAACTGAAATTGCCGATGCTTTAGCTACAGGAATATTTGTATTAGGAGTCGAAGTTGGATTAGATTTAGTAAACCAATTAAAAGGAATTGAATGTATCATTGTCGATGATAAAGGAAAAATTCATTCGTCAAAAGGAATTGATATTAAAAAATACAATAAATAAGAAATGAAAAATATAAGCTTGGCCTTTTTTATTCTTTTATTAATGCAGTCTTGTACTATTGTTAAAGAATATGAAAAAGAAAAAATCAACGATGTCGATATGAAATTAGCCGCTCGAACAGCAGAAAAATATGAAACTACTTTTCAAGTCTATAGAGAAGCTGCAGCTGGAGCTAATGGAGGAAAGTCGGGTGGAGGATGCGGTTGCAACTAATTATTAATTTTGGTATGACTTTATCAATGAAAAAATATACTACAATTCTATTTCTGTTTTTTATAACTTGTATTTATTCGCAAGGAAGTAAGCAACCCACATTCAAAAAAAGGGTATTAGAAAGTACGGAAGTAGATTTCTTGGCTAGTTATTACAAGCAGGACGGTTCAAAATCATCTGTTACAGGAGGAATTGGAACTGAAAAGCTAACTGATGTTGCTTCTAATATTACGGTAGCAATGCCTTTGAATGATGACGATGTTTTGACTATTGATGCTGGAATTTCAGCCTATTCTTCAGCATCATCAAGCAATATTAATCCATTCAATGCTTCAGGTGCTTCTGGAAATAGTAATAATTCCGGTGCCTCAGGAAATGACTATGATGACGACAAAAGAACTAATACTAAAGCAACGTCAGCGACAGGGCCTTATGGAACGCCTTGGCAAGCATCTTCGGGAGCTTCCAAAAGCGATCAATTAGTTTCTGTTATGGCAAATTATAGTCATAGTAGCGATTCTAGAAATTTTATTTGGAATGCAGACGTTTCATTTTCAAATGAGTACGATTATACCTCTGCTGGATTTGGTGGAGGAATTGCCGCGCTTTTTAATGAAAAAAATACAGAGATAAATATAAAAGCCAACGTGTACTTAGACCAATGGCGCCCCATTTATCCAACAGAACTTCACGAGTATTCAAAATATGGCACTAACTTTTTAAATCAAGGTTATTTTAGCGGAGTTACTGTTTACAATGAAAACGGGGTTTCAGCTACAGAGACGTATCTTCCTACTAAATTTAAGGACTTAGCTTTGACCAATAGAAATTCGTATTCGGCTTCCTTTGGCTTTTCTCAAGTCCTAACTAAACGATTCCAGTTTTCAGTTTTCTTTGATGTTTTGCAACAACAAGGATTATTGTCAACACCTTACCACCGAATCTATTTTGCAGATAAAACCAATTTTTTTATTGGTCAATCACAATATATAGCTAATTATGAAAACACTACAAATACCGGCGTATTTAAATTAGCCGACGATATAGAACGATTGCCAGATACCCGTTTTAAATTGCCTATTGGAGCTCGTCTTAATTATTATATTAATGAATATTTAGTATTGCGTACGTATTTCAGATACTATTCGGATGATTGGGATATTCAAGCCCATACAGCAAGTGTAGAATTACCAATCAAATTATCAGACAAATTTACAGTGTTTCCAACATTTCGCTATTACAAACAAACGGCTTCGAAGTTTTATGCTCCATACGAAAAACACTTTTCTACGGAACAATATTATACATCTGACCCTGATTTAGCTACCTTTGATACTAAGCAATTGGGTTTTGGAATTAATTATACTGATATTTTTGCTTCAGCTAAAATTTGGCAATTCGGACTTAAGAATATCGATTTTAGATTCCATCAATATGAACGCACTGATAGACTCAAGGCAAGTATAGCAACGATTGCTTTTAAATTTATTTTGCAATAAATCTATTTTAACTAATGCGCATACTACTAGTAGAAGACGAAGCTGGAATTGTTCAATTCTTACAACAAGGACTGGAAGAAGAAGGCTATATTATTACTACTGCATCTGATGGAGAATTAGGTTTAAAATTACTTTTGAACGAAGATTTTGATTTGGTTTTATTGGATTGGATGTTACCCAAAATAACAGGAATAGAAATTTGTAAAAGCTTTCGGGAGATAGATAAAACAACACCTGTCATTTTTTTGACTGCTAAAGACACCGTTCAAGAAACTATTGAAGGTCTTCAAGCAGGAGCTAATGATTACATCAAAAAGCCATTTAGTTTTGACGAATTGGTCGAAAGAATTAAAATTCATTTTCGAAATAGTGAAGCAACTCAAATTTTATCATTAGGTCCAATTGAAATTAACCTGAATAAACACCTAGTATCTTCTTATAATAATGAGGTGACTCTAACACATCGTGAATTTGAATTATTGTGTTATCTAGTTAAAAATAAAGGGACAGTTTGTACCCGAACTCAAATAATAGAAGATGTTTGGGACATTCATTTTGATTATGACACAGGAGTAATTGATGTTTTTATGAATTCCATTCGCAAAAAATTAAATTTAAAAAAAGAAGACGATTATATCAAGACCATTCGTGGTGTAGGGTATATAGCAAACGACTAATTCATGCAACAACTTTCTTTCAAAAATAGAATTGCTTCACTTTATATCATTACAACTGCCTTATTAATCGCAGTAGTCTTTGTTGTAATTTATATTAGTGTAAGTTTTAGCGTTTATAGTCACGTAAATGATGATATTCAATCAGAATCGGCAAAACATTTGACAGAAATAGCTGTTAGTGATACTAATTTCCACTTAATTCATAAAGAGGAGTGGATGGAAAGAGAACACAATACCATAGATGTGAATCCTGTTTTTGTACAATTTATTGATGAAGACAAACAATTAGTTGAAAAGTCACCGAATTTAAAGCGAAGTAATCTTCAATTTAACTCACAAATTCCTTTTAGCCAATTATTTGATTATAAATTAGAGGGTAAATCGATTCGCCAAATTCAATTACCTATTTATCAAGAGAAAAAGATTGTAGGATATTTAATGGTAGCAATGTCATTAGAAAACTCATACATGGTGCTGAATGACTTATTAGAAGTTTTATTAATTGCTTACCCATCAATATTAGCCATCTTATTTGTGATAGCACGATTAATTGCGGGTAGAAGTATAAAGCCTATTAACTCAATAATAACTACTTCTAATGCAATTACTAAAGACAATTTAAAGTCCAGAATTCCATTGCCAAAAAAGAAAGACGAATTGTACGTTTTATCTAAAACAATCAATAACTTATTGAATCGATTAGAAAATGCTATAGAACGTGAAAAACAATTTACTTCTGATGCGTCTCATGAACTACGAACACCTTTAACAGTGATAAAAGGAACTTTAGAGGTTCTAGTTAGAAAACCAAGAACTACAGTAGAATACGAAGAAAAAATTAATTTCTGTGTGACCGAAGTAGATCGCTTGAATCATTTAGTAGATCAATTATTGTTGTTAGCTCGCTATGAAAATGAAAATCAATCGTTAAAAATAGAATCTGTTCATTTGAATAGAGTGTTGGAAGATGCTATAGCCAGACAATTGTTGTTAATCGAATCGAAGGGAATTCAAATTATCCCTTCATTTGAAGGAGATGTTCATTTTGATACAGACCTTCATTTATTCTCTATAATTATTGATAATTTGATTTCCAATGCACTGAAATATTCTAAAGAAAATAGCAAGACAGAAATTCGGTTGAAAAAAAGAGATAATCAAATAGAATGTATTATCTCAGACTCCGGAATTGGGATTCCAAAAGCTGATTTAGAAAAAGTATTCCAACCTTTCTTTCGTTCAAAAGCCATACACCATCCTGAAATTAAAGGAATTGGAATCGGTTTGTCTATTGTGCAACGTTTATGTTCTCTACTTTCTATAGTGGTAAAAATAACCAGCGAAGAAGGTATTGGTACAAAAGTTATCCTAACAATGTCAAATAAAAGACTTAAGTAATTCTTAAGAAAAGAAATCTATTTATGTTCTATTTTTGAAGATTATAAATAGAACTGTAAGATGCTCGAAAAAATCATAGCTTTTAGCTTAAAAAACAAACTCATTATTTTGCTATTTACTCTTGGAGTATTTGGTTTTGGAATTTATTCGGTATTCCAAATTTCAATTGGAGCTGTTCCTGATGTAACCAATAATCAAGTTCAAGTTATTACCACTTCTCGAAATCTTTCCACACAAGATATTGAACAATTCATCACCTATCCAGTAGAGATTGAAATGGCCAATTTACCTGGCGTGAAAGAAATTCGTTCGATTTCAAAATTTGGTTTATCAGTAGTAACCATTGTCTTCGAAGATAATTTAGGTACTTATTTGCCAAGACAATTAATTGCTGAAAAAATAAAATCAGCCTCTGAGAAAATTCCAGCAGGTTTTGGAACACCAGAAATGGGACCAATCACGACAGGACTTGGAGAGATTTATCAATATACACTAGAAGTTAAACCCGAATTCAAGCATAATTATACTGTGTCTGATTTAAGAACCATTCAAGATTGGGTAGTAAAGCGTCAATTATCTGGAATTAAAGGGGTGGTAGAAATCAATACTTGGGGAGGTTATTTAAAACAATATGAAATTGCGATTAGTCCTGCTAGTCTAAAAGCAATGAATATTAGTATGACAGAGATTTATACTGCTTTAGAAAAAAATAATAGTATAGCTGGTGGCGCTTATATCGAAAAAGTAAACCAAAGTTATTTCATTCGTGGAGAAGGAAAGGTAAAATCTTTAGAAGACATTGAAAACATTGTGGTGAAAAATACCAATGGAATGCCTGTCTATGTTAAAAACATTGCTGCAGTAAACTTTGGTCATGCCAACCGATTTGGCGCCATTACGGGGAATGGAGAAGGAGAGAAGGTGTTAGGACAAGTAATGATGCTAAAAGGAGGTAATTCTAAACAAGTGATTACAGATGTTAAAAATCGAGTAGCCGAAATTCAAAATAATTTGCCTGAAGGGGTGTATATTAATGGATTTTTAGAACGAAGTGAATTAGTTGGCAAAACTACTTTTACCGTAGCTGAAAACTTAATTTTAGGCTGTCTTATTGTAATTTTTGTAGTGGTCTTGTTATTAGGAAACTGGCGTTCAGGCTTAGTGGTGGCATCAGTTATTCCACTTTGTTTATTATTTGCCATTTCCTTTATGAATATTTTTGGCATTGACGCTAATTTAATGAGTTTGGGAGCCATTGACTTCGGAATTATCATTGATGGAGCTGTAATTATTGTAGAATTTATTGCATTTCAAATCGCACACAAGTCGGCTCATTTGGCTTTACTTCCAAAAGAAGATCAACAAATTGAAATTGATCAAATCACCTTTAAAAGTGCTTCTAAAATGATGAATTCGGCTGTTTTTGGACAGCTAATTATTCTTATCGTTTTTATCCCAATTTTATCTTTATCCGGAATTGAAGGTAAAATGTTCAAACCTATGGCAATGACTTTTAGTTTTGCTTTGCTTGGCGCGATGTTATTCTGCTTTACGTATGTACCTGTAGTTTCTTCTTTATTTTTAAAACCAAAGGAAGAAAATCCAAATTCTTTTTCACACAAATTGATTCAAAAATTAGATTCGTGGTATGTGCCTATAATTACTTGGGCTTTGGCCAATACCAAAAAAGTCTTGTACGGTGCTTTTGGGCTTTTGGTTTTTGCAATAGTATTATTCAGTACTATGGGAGGTGAATTTATCCCAACATTAGACGAAGGGGATTTTGTCATTCAGCCCGTTTTGAAAACAGGAACTTCTTTGACAAAAACAATTGCTACTACGACTAAAATTGAAAAAATAATCTTGAAAAATTTCCCCGAAGTAAATCAAGTTGTAAGTAGGATAGGTGCTGCCGAAGTTCCAACCGACCCAATGTCTATGGAAGAAAGTGATGTCATTGTAAAATTAAAACCAAAATCAGAATGGGTTTCGGCTGCAACCAAAGACGAATTGGCTGATAAAATCAAATTAGCATTAGAAAATCAAATTCCAAATATGGAAATTGAATTTACACAACCTATCGAAATGCGTTTTAACGAATTAGTTTCAGGTACGCGTTCGGATGTAGCAGTGAAAATATTTGGAGAAAACCTAAATGTTTTAGCACAAAAAGCACATGAAATTGAGAAAGCTATCAAAAACGTAGAAGGAGCATCGGACATTATTATCGAAAAAACAGAAGGTTTACCACAAATGTTTGTACAATACGATCGGTCTAAAATTGCTCGTTATGGATTAAATATTGCTGATTTGAACGAGATGATCGCCCTAAGTTTTGCAGGAAAAACAGTGGGTAATGTATTTGAAGGAGAAAAACGGTTTGATATGGTAGTACGCTTAAATGAAGGTAATCGTCATGATATTGAAGACTTAAAAAATTTATATGTTTCGACACCAAACGACCAACAAATTCCATTAAGTGAATTAGCAACTATAGAATACACCCAAGGACCCGCAAAAATTTCAAGAGACAATACCAATCGTAGAATTGTAGTAGGAATTAATGTAAGAAATCGCGATTTACAAAGTGTCGTAGCCGATATTCAAAAGATAGTGAATACTAGAATTCAACTTCCTGCAGGCTATTATGTGAAATATGGCGGTCAATTTGAAAATCTTCAAAGTGCCAAAACTCGTTTATTGATTGCTGTACCCATTGCTTTGTTTTTAATTTTCATCCTATTGTATTTTGCTTTTGGCTCGATTAAAGAAGCTTTAATGGTGTATTCAGCGATACCACTTTCTGCCGTGGGGGGGATACTATTTTTATGGATACGAGATTTACCTTTTAGTATTTCGGCAGGTGTTGGATTTATTGCTCTTTTCGGAATTGCAGTTTTAAATGGAATTGTGTTGATTGAACATTTTAAAGAACTTAAACATCAAGGAATTAAGGATATGGACAAATTAATTTTAAAAGGAACTACAGATCGTTTACGTCCTGTATTATTGACCGCTGCTGCTGCTGCTTTAGGATTTTTGCCAATGGCTATTTCTTCTTCTGCAGGTGCCGAAGTACAACGTCCATTAGCCACGGTAGTAATTGGCGGTTTATTCACAGCAACTATTTTAACTATGATTGTATTACCTATTCTTTTTAAAGTGTTGGCTGAAAAAGAATTAAAAAAACCAAAATTTAAAATGCATCATAAATCTACGTATGTAGTATTGTTTTTATTGAGTACCACCATTGTAATGGCTCAAAATACAATTTCAGAACGCGAACGCATTATTAATTTAGCATTAGAAAACAACAAAGAAATTAAAGCATCCCAATTGCAATTAGAGAAGTCTAATGCTGCGATTCAAACTGCCTATTCGTTTGATAAAACCAATGTGTATTATAGTTATGATCAGAATAATTTAGCTATAAACAATGAACCATTACGCGTTTTTGGTATTCAGCAGAAATTTGAATTTCCTACTGTTTATGGAGCCAAGAGAAACGTTCTTGCTTCAGAATATGAGAAAGAAAAAGCCCGGTTCGAGTTGCAAAAAAGAAAATTGACTTTGACTGTTTCTAAAGTCTATGAATATATTGTCTATTTGCAAAATCAAGAAAAGCGTTATGCTTATTTGGATAGTCTGTACCAAAATTTCTCTAAAGCGAGCAAACGTCGTTTTGAATTAGGAGAAACTAATTATTTAGAAAAGATTACCGCTCAAGCCAAATCAGGACAAATTCAAACCAAGAAATCTCAAATTGAAAAAGAGAAACTAGCGCAATATGAATTGTTGAATTCTTTAGTGCAATCCGAAGAGAAAATTATAGTATTGAATACTCAAATGATTCCGCTTACTATTTCATTGAGTAGTTCAGGAAAAGAACTTCATTCTATTTATTTAGAACGAATTACAGAAACATATAAAAAACAATTAGCATTACAAAAACAACATTGGTTACCTGATATTAATGTTGATTATTTCCAAGGTAGAAATAATGGATTATCACAGTCGTTGTATGGATTTCAAGTGGGGTTAGCTATTCCTATTTTATTTTCAGGAACAACTTCTAAAATTAAAGTAGCGCAATTGGATTTAAAAAGTTGGGAACAACAAAAACAACACGAAGAACAAAAAATAGCGCGCTACTTAAGTCAAAAAGAAAATGAGCTGACTAAATACCAGGAAGCAATTAATTATTATAACAAGTATGGCAAAAAATTATCTGAAGAAATTAGTAAAGTAGCTAATTTGAGTTATAAAAATGGTGAAATTGATTTCTTTCAGTACATCCAAAGTTTAGAAAATGCTACGGCCATTCAAGTCGAATATTTAGATACATTGTTGCAATACAACAATACTCAGTTGGAATTATATTACCCTAATTTTTAATCCGTTTATGATGAAGAAAATATTATATACACTTGCTTTAACTACTATTTTAGTAAGCTGCAAAGAAACCAAAACCGAAGAAAAAAAACCAAAGGAAGATGGATTAATTCATGTGACTCAATCTCAATTTCAATCAGGAGAAATGGGTATTGGTAATCCGACAGAACAAGACTTTGATGTTAGTATAAAAACATCTGGTACAATTGATGTTCCACCTCAAAATAGAGCACAGGTCACTACTTTTATTGGTGGTTATGTAAAATCTACAACACTTTTAGTGGGTGATAAAGTTCGTAAAGGCCAAGCCTTAGTCACTTTAGAAAGTACCGAATTTTTAGATATTCAAAAGGAATATTTAGAAGTGGCAGAACAGATCAAGTATTTGAAATCAGAATACGAACGTCAGAAAACCTTATTTGACGAAAAAATCAGTTCGAAAAAAAATTACTTAAAAGCAGAAAGTGATTACCGAAAAACGAAAGGAATGTACCAGACTTTAAGAGAGAAATTACTACTATTAAAAATTAACCCAGCCAATGTAGAAAAAGGCAAATTAACTTCTACCGTTACTATTTCATCACCTATTTCTGGAGATATTGTAGTAATGAATGCCAATATTGGAATGTATATTGCTCCATCAGCTGTGATTCTAGAAATCGTGGATACACAACATCTACATTTGGAATTAGCTGTTTTTGAAAAAGATATTTTAAAAGTTAAAATAGGTCAGAAAATTAACTTTTCAGTTCCCGAAGCTTCAAAAGAGGTATTTCCTGCTGAAGTACATTTGGTTGGAAAATCAATAGAAGGAAATGACAGAACGATTAATGTTCACGGACATTTAGATGAATCTATCAAACAAAAATTATTGACAGGTATGTTTGTTGAGGCTAAAATTATAATTAATTCCAAAAAAGGACTTGCTATTCCTTCTGAAGCATTAGTTACTGAAAACAATAAAAATTTCTTACTTTTATTGGAAAGTAAGAAAAACAATAGCTATTCATTTAAAAAAGTAGCTATTTCAATAGGAGAAAAAAATAAAGATTTTGTTGAAGTAATACCTAACAGTGAAATTGAAGCTTCTTCAAAGATTTTAATCAAAGGGGCTTTTGATGTAGTGAACTAATAGTCAAATTAACAACCGTAAAAAAACAACAATTATGAACGATGCACATTTACACATGGTAGTCAACCATTTTCCAATCATTGGAACCATTTTAGCAATTGGAATTTTAATTTCAGGATTGGTTTTGAAAAATAGTACAATAAGAAATACCTCTTATTTCGTATTCATTATTGCAGCTATTTTTGGTGCCTTGAGTATGTGGACCGGAGAAGGCGCAGAAGAATTAGTAAAGGATATGCCCAATGTAGGTTGGGAAATTATTCATGAACACGAAGAAATAGCCGAGAAATTAGCGTTATTATTATATGTTTTAGGACTACTTTCAGTAGTAGCTTTATATTTAAATTATAAAAAGAACGCAAAAGAGAAAATGGTATCGTTTATCATTTTAGGAATTGCACTTGCCAATCTTGTGGTCGTTCAAAAGGTAGGGACTTCAGGTGGAGAAATTCGTCATACTGAGATTAGAGCGAATTATGAAAATACTACTACTGAAAAAGGAAATAATGATCTTGATGAGAAGTAATTCCTTTTTTATGAATTAGCGTTTTTATTATTGTATTAAAAAAAATAATATCAATTAATTAGTACAAATGTTTTTATTATTAAATTTTGTTATAAAAATGATAATAAATTTATTTTGTGTTATATTATTTAAAACTATATCGATTTCGTAATTTTATTTTTTTTAATTTTGGAGGCATATAAAATGCTATTTTTTTAAAATACAGTAAGAAATGAAAAACATCAAAATCATTCAAGAATTACACAATTTAGGAATTACAGGATACCATGAGGTATCATATAACCCATCTTATGAAGAATTGTATCAAGATGAAATGTCTCATCGAAGAAAAGGGTTTGAAAAAGGCGCTCTAACAGATACAGGTGCCGTTGCCGTAAAAACAGGAATTTTCACAGGTCGTTCGCCAAAAGATAGATATATTGTAAAAGATGATGTAACTAAAGACACTATTTATTGGGATGATAAAGTAAACTTTCCTACCACACAAACCGTTTGGCGTGATTTAAAAAAATTAGTATTAAAACAATTATCAACTTCGCCAAAATTGTATGTAGTAGATGCTTTTTGCGGTACCAATGCTGATACAAGATTAAAAGTACGATTTGTTATGGAGGTCGCTTGGCAGGCACATTTTGTAACTAATATGTTTATTAGACCATCTGGATATGAATTAGAAAATTTTGGAGAACCTGACTTTGTGGTCATGAATGGTTCTAAAACCACCAATCCAGATTGGCAAAAACAAGGATTGAATTCAGAAAATTTCGTAGTATTTAATCTTACTGAAAAGATCCAAATCATAGGTGGAACTTGGTATGGTGGCGAAATGAAAAAAGGCATGTTCTCTATGATGAACTACTATTTACCGCTAAAAGGAATGGCATCCATGCACTGTTCTGCTAATGTGGGAGAAGAAGGTGACGTGGCTATTTTCTTTGGACTTTCAGGAACAGGAAAAACCACACTTTCAGCTGATCCTAAACGCTATTTGATAGGTGATGATGAACACGGTTGGGACAATAACGGGGTATTTAATTTTGAAGGAGGATGCTATGCCAAAGTAATTGATTTATCAGAGAAAAATGAACCGGATATTTGGAGAGCAATTAAAAGAGATGCACTTTTAGAAAATGTAATTGTAGATGAATATGGTGAAATTAATTACTATGATCATTCTATCACCGAAAATTCAAGAGTTTCATATCCCATTTATCATATTAATAAAATTGTTTTGCCATCAAAAGCAGGACATGCTAAGAAAATCATCTATCTATCAGCAGATGCTTTCGGGGTGTTGCCTCCAGTTTCTATTTTAGATGATGACCAAGCACAATACCACTTTTTATGTGGTTACACGTCAAAATTAGCAGGTACCGAAAGAGGAATCACAGAACCTGTTCCTTCGTTTTCACCGGCTTTTGGAGAGGCTTTCTTGACGTTACATCCAACTCGTTATTCTCAAACCTTAATTGGAAAAATGAAGGAACACGGAGCTAAAGCTTATTTGGTAAATACAGGATGGAATGGAACAGGTAAACGAATTTCGTTAAAAAACACCAGAGCCATTATTGATGCCATTATTAGTGGCGAAATTGAAGAAGCTGAAACAAGAGCTATTCCATTCTTAAATTTATCTATACCTACCGTTTTACCAAATGTAAGCGATGGTATTTTAGATCCAAGAGATACGTATGAAGACAAATCAGAATGGGAGCGTAGAGCTAAAGATTTAGCAGCCCGTTATATCAAAAATTTCGATCAATATACCAATACTGAAGAAGGAAAACGATTAGTAAGTGCAGGACCTAAATTAAGTTAATGGGGTTTTTATTTTAACAATAATGTAGCTTTAAGTTAAATTAAAAATTGGGTTGTAACTATATTTTACTTTATATTTGCACTCGAAATAGAAGAAAATTTCTAATCAATAATTATGTTATCAAATCAATTACATCATCATCATTTACAAAATTGCTCTCAAGCGATGTGTTAATGGTATGCGTGTAAGTCACATATTTAAAAACCCGTTTGAGTACATCAAGCGGGTTTTTTATTAAAAATCTGTTGTACTCAAATCACAACAAACAAAAACAACAAAACAATGAGTACTTTAAAAATTGCAATTCAAAAATCAGGACGCTTAAACGAAGACAGCATCCAAATTCTAAAAGACTGTGGAATTTCTATCAACAATGGCAACGACCAATTAAAAGCAACGGCTTCGAATTTTCCATTAGAAGTTTTGTATTTACGAAATTCAGATATTCCTCAATATTTGATCGATGGAGTGGTCGACGCAGCTATTGTAGGCGATAATCTTTTGGTTGAAAAAGGAAAAAACATTCAGGTAGCAGAGAAACTGGGATTTTCAAAATGTAAAGTTTCGGTGGCGGTACCTAAAAATTTTAATTACAATTCGGTTAAAGACTTAGACGGATTACGAATTGCTACTTCATATCCCAATACAGTTTTAGATTTCTTTAATTCTAAAAATGTAAATGTTGATTTGCACCAAATCTCAGGTTCTGTAGAAATTGCACCTAACATTGGTTTAGCTGATGCTATTGTAGATATTGTTTCTAGCGGAAGTACCCTGTTTAAAAACAATTTAAAAGAAGTAGAAGTTATTTTTAAAAGTGAAGCTGTTTTAGCTGTTTCTCCTAAAATGACTCCCGAAAACAAAGTGATTTTAGATAAGTTACAATTCCGAATCCAATCTGTTTTAAGAGCACGTAAATCAAAATACATTTTGATGAATGTACCTAACGATAAAATTCAATTGATTAATACCATTTTACCCGTATTAAAAAGCCCAACGGTTATGCCATTGGCACAAGAAGGTTGGTCAAGTGTACACACTGTTATTGAAGAAGATCGTTTTTGGGAAGTAATCGATGAGTTAAAAGCAGCTGGTGCCGAAGGCATTTTGGTTTGCCCAATTGAAAAAATGGTGTTGTAGTTTCTTAAATCTTAGAAAACAATGAACAAAATATACAATCCAAAACAGGAAAACTGGGCTTCTTTGTTAGAAAGACCCACTAAAACTGTGGGCGATATTGAAGCAACAGTAAAAGAAATTTTTGCAGCAGTACAATCCAAAGGAGACGATGCGGTAAAACAATATACCACTCAGTTTGACGGAATTATTTTGGAAAATAATTTGGTTTCCAATGAAGAAATCCAACAAGCTATTGCTGCTGTTTCTAACGAATTGAAAGAAGCGATTCAATTGGCCAAATCGAATATTGAAAAATTTCACCAAGCCCAAAAAACAAATCGTGTTAGTGTTGAAACTACTGAGGGAGTACAATGCTGGCAAGAAAAAAGACCCATTCAAAAAATAGGGTTATACATTCCTGGAGGAACCGCTCCTTTGTTTTCAACCGTATTGATGTTGGCTATTCCCGCTACAATTGCTGGATGCAAAGAAGTCGTTTTATGTTCGCCTCCCGATAAAAATGGTAACTTAAACCCTGCTATTTTGTATGCGGCAAACCTTTGTGGTGTAACACAAATCTTAAAAGTGGGAGGAATCCAAGCGATTGCTGGAATGACTTTTGGTACTACCACCATTCCTAAAGTCTATAAAATATTTGGACCTGGAAATCAATACGTAACGGTGGCGAAACAATTAGCAACGCAATTTGGTGTTGCCATTGATATGCCAGCAGGACCATCTGAATTATTGGTGGTAGCAGATGATAGTGCCGTACCTGCTTTTGTAGCTTCTGATTTATTAAGTCAAGCCGAACACGGAACTGACAGTCAAGTAATTCTAATTTCGACTTCTAAAACGATGATAGATGCCGTTGAACAAGAAGTGCAATCACAGTTAGCTATTTTACCAAGAAAAGAAATTGCAGAAAAAGCCATTGCTAATTCCAAATTGATTTTTGTTGAAAACGCAGCAATTGCCTTAGATTTAATCAATGAATACGGTCCTGAACACTTTATAGTTTGTACTGAAAATGATGATTTTTATGTAGACAATATAGAAAATGCAGGATCGGTTTTTATAGGTAATTATACCCCAGAAAGTGCTGGAGATTATGCGTCAGGAACCAATCATACCTTACCAACGAATGGATATGCTAAAAATTATAGCGGAGTCAACTTGGATAGTTTTATGAAGTCGATGACGTTTCAAAAAATTTCAGAAAGAGGTATTCAAGCTATTGGTAAATCTATTGAAATTATGGCAGAGAAAGAAGGTTTACAAGCACACAAAAATGCGGTTACATTACGTTTAAAAGCGATTGAAAATGAAAAATAAATTGAACATCAACAATTTAGTTCGAGAGAACGTCAAAGCGATGAAGCCTTATTCTTCGGCGCGTGATGAATTTGAGGATTTTGATACGGCTGATATGATTTTTTTGGATGCCAATGAAAATCCTTTTGAAAATGGTGTGAATCGCTATCCAGACCCGCAACAAGCGACGGTCAAATCGGTTTTAGCCCAACAAAATGGTGTGGATAAAAATCAAATCCTTTTAGGAAATGGAAGTGACGAAGTGTTGGATTTATTGTTTCGCGCTTTTTGTGAACCTAGAACAGATAATGTGATTACGTTACCACCAACTTATGGAATGTATGGTGTTTTGGCTAATCTGAATGCCATTGAAAATAGAGAGATTTTGCTTTCGGAAGATTTTCAACCGCAATTGGAAGTAATAATGAAAGCGGTAGATAATAACACCAAAATAATTTTCCTTTGTTCGCCCAACAATCCAACAGGGAATTCATTTTCTGTAGAAAGTGTACAGTATTTACTTGAGAATTTCAATGGATTAGTGGTAATTGATGAAGCCTATATTGATTTTTCTGATAAAGCCTCTTGGATTCAAAAAATAAATGATTATCCTAATTTAATCATCACGCAAACCTTGTCTAAAGCGTATGGTTTGGCTGGAATTCGATTAGGGATTTGTTATGCATCTGCTGAAATTATTGGGGTTTTAAACAAAATTAAGCCTCCGTATAATGTTAATGAATTGACACAACGAAGAGCATTGCATCGTTTGGATAATTCAACTCAAATAAAAGAAGAAATCAGTTCAATAATAAAAGAAAGGGAGTTGTTACTTAAAGTATTAAATGAAGTAAAATTTGTAACAAAAATATATCCTACTGAAGCCAACTTTATCTTGATTAAAGTTGACAATGCCAATCAACGTTATGATGAATTAATCGCCAAAGGAATTGTGATTCGAAATAGAACTACACAACCTTTATGCGAAAATACTTTGCGTTTGACTATTGGAACGGAAGAGGAAAACAAGAAATTAATGGCCGCTTTACAAACCTTGAATTAAGTTGTAGATAATTATGATTCCTAATGTAGAAACGTATTTTAATGAAGGTTGTGGACGCTGTTCAAAAATGGCGACTCCTTTGTGCCGTGTGCGAACTTGGGAAAAAGAATTACAACTTTTAAGAAGTATTATTCTAGAATGTGGGCTAGTAGAAGAGTTGAAATGGAGCCACCCATGTTATACATTTCAAAATAAGAATGTACTGATGTTGGGTACTACTAAAGCTTTTTGTGAGATTAGTTTTTTCAAAGGCGCTTTACTTGCAGACACCCAACAAATTTTAGTAACACAAACCGAAAATATGCAAGCAACAAGGCAATTACAATTTACAAGTATTGATCAAATTGCAAGTATAGAAACGAGTATTAGATCTTATATTTTTGAAGCCATTGAAATAGAAAAATTGGGGATTAAAATTCAATACAAAACACCTGATGAAATGGTAATTCCTGAGGAGTTTCAACAAAAATTAAATGAAGACGAAGCATTAAGAATTGCCTTTGAGGGATTAACACCGGGTAGAAAGAAAGCCTATTTGCTTTTCTTTTCACAAGCTAAACAGTCAAAAACTAGGCTGTCTCGCGTAGAAAAATGGATTCCTACTATCAAACAAGGCAAAGGAATGGAATATTAAAATTAACTTTTTGACAAAAAATAAATGAAAAAAGTATTATTTATAGATCGTGATGGGACCATCGTTATTGAACCTACCGATTTTCAATTAGACAGTTTAGACAAATTAGAATTTTACCCAAAAGCTTTTCAGTACTTGGCTAAAATTGCTAACGAATTGGATTATGAATTAGCTATGGTAACTAACCAAGATGGTTTAGGAACAGATAGTTTTCCTGAAGACACGTTTTGGCCTACACAAAACTTCATATTAAGAGCTTTTGAAAACGAAGGGGTTCTATTTGACGATATATTTATAGACCGTTCGTTTCCAGCGGATAATGCGCCTACGCGTAAGCCTCGTACTGGAATGTTGACTAAATATATTGATAATCCGAAATATGATTTAGCTAATTCTTTTGTGTTGGGTGACCGAATTACAGATGTTGCCTTGGCAAAAAACTTAGGAGCCAAAGCCATTTTTCTAAAACAACAAGAAGGTTTAGGAAGTGACGAAATCAAGGAGAACGAAGATTTTAGCGATGTCATTTCGTTACAAACTACCGATTGGAAAACCATCTATGAATTTTTAAAACTAGAAGCTCGTTCCGCTACTATCGAAAGAAAAACACACGAAACCGATATTTTTATCCAACTCAATTTAGACGGAACTGGTAAAAGCAAAATCGATACTGGCATTGCCTTTTTTGACCACATGTTGGATCAAATTGCGCGTCACGGTCAAATGGACTTAGAAATAAGTGTAAAAGGCGATTTGGAGGTTGATGAGCACCATACTATTGAAGATACAGCGATTGCTTTAGGAGAAGTTTTTGCGAAAGCATTAGGAAATAAATTAGGAATTGAACGCTACGGTTTCTGTTTGCCAATGGACGATTGTTTGTCGCAAGTGGCTATTGATTTTGGAGGAAGAAATTGGTTGGTTTGGGAAACCGAATTCAAACGTGAGATGGTGGGTAAAATGCCAACAGAGATGTTCTACCACTTTTTCAAATCATTCTCTGATGGTGCCAAAGCTAATATCAATATCAAAGCAGAAGGCACTAACGAACATCACAAGATTGAAGCCATTTTTAAGGCTTTTGCCAAAGCGATTAAAGTAGCTGTGAAACGTGATACTGAGAAAATGATTTTACCAAGTACCAAAGGAATGTTATAAAATGCTTCGAGCTTTCAGCTATCGGCATTCTGCCCAAAGCTCAAAGCTCGAAGCCCAAAGTATATAAAATGAAAATTGCCATCATCAATTACGGCGCTGGAAATATTCAAAGCATTCTATTTGCTTTTGAACGTTTGGGATATACAGCCATATTAACTAATAATCCAGCCGAGATTCAACAAGCGGATAAAGTCATTTTTCCCGGAGTAGGCGAAGCGAGTTATGCCATGCAAAAACTCAAAGAAAGTGGATTAGATAGCTTAATTCCAACATTGAAACAACCCGTATTAGGAATCTGTTTAGGTATGCAATTGATGTGTCAACATTCTGAAGAAGGAAATACAGACGGATTAGGAATTTTTGATGCGAAAGTAATTCGGTTTTCTACCAATGTAAAAGTACCTCAAATGGGGTGGAATCAGATTTACAATTTGAAATCGCCTTTATTTGAAGAAATTAAAGATAACGAATACATGTATTTAGTACATAGTTATTATGTTCCCAATTGCAGCGAAGCTATTGCCAATACGAATTATGATGTAGAATATGCTTCCGCTTTACAAAAAAATAATTTTTACGGAACCCAATTTCATCCAGAAAAAAGTGGCGATGTGGGTGAACAAATTTTAGCTAATTTCTTAAAATTAAAAGATTAAAGGTTTGAATGATTATAGAGTAATCAATAAGTCGGATTCAAATCCATTAAATTAATTTTTAAATTTTTAAATAAAAACAAATGAGAATAATACCTGCTATAGATATCATTGATGGAAAATGTGTTCGTTTATCCAAAGGCGATTACGATACTAAAATTATTTACAATGAGAACCCGCTTGAAGTGGCCAAATCGTTTGAAGCACACGGAATTGAGTATTTACACTTGGTTGATTTAGATGGGGCTAAATCAAGCAAAATTGTGAATTACAAAATTTTAGAACAGATTGCTACACAGACAAAATTAAAAATTGATTTTGGAGGCGGCTTGAAATCCGATGCTGATTTAAAAATTGCTTTCGAATCAGGGGCTAACCAAATCACAGGCGGAAGTATTGCTGTAAAAAACAGAGCTGTTTTTGAGCAATGGATTGCCGAATATGGTTCGGATAAAATCATTTTAGGAGCTGATGCTACCAATGAAAAAGTGGCTGTATCTGGTTGGTTAGAAGACTCTAACGAAGATTTAGTACCTTTTATTCAAGACTATCAAAGCAAAGGAATTCAGTATGTCATTTGTACCGATATTGCCAAAGATGGAATGTTAGCAGGGCCAAGTTTTGATTTGTATGCTAAAATTTTGGCAACAGCCAAAGGAATCAAATTAATTGCTTCAGGTGGTATTTCTACATTTGATGAATTACCGCAATTAGCCGAATTAGGTTGTGAAGGAACCATAATCGGAAAAGCGATTTACGAAGGAAGAATCTCGTTGAAACAACTAGAAAATTATATTTTAAATAAATAATCAAACAATTGATCAATTTACAAATTAATCAATTGTTACATTAACACTATGCTTACAAAAAGAATCATTCCTTGTTTGGATATCAAAAACGGAAGAACGGTCAAAGGCGTTAATTTTGTTGACTTACGAGATGCAGGAGATCCTGTAGAATTGGCAAAAATCTATTCTGAAGAAGGCGCTGACGAACTCGTTTTTTTAGATATTTCTGCCACAGAAGAACGCCGCAAAACTTTGGTGGATTTAGTTCGCAAAGTAGCCGCAACGATTAATATTCCGTTTACGGTCGGGGGTGGAATTGCATCAGTAGAAGATGTAGAAATCTTATTGCAAAATGGGGCTGACAAAGTGTCTATCAACTCTTCTGCGGTAAAAAATCCGCAATTGATTACAGATTTAGCACAAAAATTTGGAAGCCAATGTGTGGTCGTTGCTATTGATGCCAAACAAATTGATGGCGAATGGATGGTGCATTTAGTAGGAGGTAAAGTACCTACAGATATCAAACTTTTTGATTGGGCAAAAGAAGTAGCTACACGTGGAGCGGGAGAAATCTTGTTTACGTCTATGGATCATGACGGAACAAAAAATGGTTTCGCGAACGAGGCTTTGGCAACACTTTCGCAATTGGTTAACATTCCTATTATTGCATCAGGAGGAGCAGGGAATATGCAACATTTTATTGATACCTTTGTCGAAGGAAAATCAGATGCCGCTTTAGCAGCCAGTGTTTTTCATTTCAAAGAAATTGAGATCAAGACTTTAAAAAAAGAATTAAAAAATAATCATATTGAAGTTAGAATTTAAATAATTCAAAACTCATAATTCATCATTACAAACATGGACATCGATTTTTCAAAAAGCGCCCACGGATTAATTCCAGCCATTATTCAAGATAGTGAAACCAAAGCCGTACTAATGTTAGGCTACATGAACGAAGAGGCGTATGCCAAAACAGTGGATACTCAAAAAGTAACTTTTTATAGTCGCTCCAAACAACGTCTTTGGACAAAAGGAGAAGAAAGCGGTAACTTTTTAAACCTAGTAAGTATCAAGAACGATTGTGATAATGACACCTTATTGATTCAAGTACAACCTGTGGGACCTACTTGTCATAACGGGACCGATACCTGTTGGGCCGAAGAGAATCAACCAAATTATGGTTTTATTTCAACTTTGGAACAAACCATCAAAACCCGTCGTGACAATGCGGATGCTGAAAAGAGTTATGTTGCTTCTTTATTCGAAAAAGGGATTAATAAAATAGCCCAAAAAGTAGGAGAGGAAGCGGTAGAAGTAGTAATTGAAGCCAAAGATGCTAACGATGATTTGTTCTTGAGCGAAAGTGCCGATTTACTTTTTCATTACCTTATTTTATTGCAAGCCAAAGGTTTTCAAATGAATGATGTAATTGAAGTTTTGAAGAAAAGACAGAAATAAATATATTTCAATTTAAATATACAAAACCCAATAGATTCAATTCTGTTGGGTTTTGTTTTTATTATAAATAAAATCATTTACATTTACTTCTGTTATTTCAATTGAAGAAAAAGATGTTCATACTTCCTAAATTCACATACCAACTGTGGTTGATTTTCTCCCTAATCGCTATTTCAACGTATTCCCAAACTAAAAATTTTTCTATTGCTTTTGGTTCTTGTGACAATCAAAGACTCAAAAATGAGTTATGGAAATCTATTGATGAAAACCATCCTGTAGCTTGGATTTGGGGAGGAGATGATGTCTATTCAGATACCGAAGACATGAACGAGCTTAAAGAAAATTATGCCATCCAGAAAAATGATAGCGATTATTTACAATTCATAGCTAACAAACAGATTATAGGAACTTGGGACGATCATGACTTTGGAACAAATGATGGAGGAGAGGAATATCCTTATAAAAGAGCCAGTCAACAACTATTGTTGGATTTTTTAGGGACCCCAAAAGAGGCGCCTGAACGTTTTAGAGATGGCGTTTATAATTCTAGAATATTAGACACAGACGGTAAAAAAGTTAAAATCATCGTATTGGACACCCGTTTTTTCAGAACATCATTAACTAAAGCTAAAAATTCAAAAAAGCGTTTTCAGCCTAATTTATATGGACAAGGAACTATTTTAGGAGAAGCGCAGTGGAAATGGTTAGAAGAAGAGTTAAATTCTTCTGATGCTCAATTCAATGTAATTGTAAGTAGTGTTCAGTTGTTATCAGACCAACACGGCTTTGAATGTTGGGGTAATTTTCCACATGAGATTGATAAGTTAGAAAAAATGATTGTCGCATCGAAAGCAAAAGGGACTTTTATTATTTCAGGCGATCGTCATATAGCTACTTTTTCTTCTAAAAAAATCCCGAATTTAAACTATCCTTTAGTTGACTTTACTTCTAGCGGATTGACTCACGTATATTCAAGTTTTTCGGGAGAAGAAAATCCCTATCAAATAGGTAAAGTTGTAGCAGAGAAAAATTTTGGATTATTACAATTTGATTTTACCAACAATCGTGTCATCATGCAAATTCGCGGATTAGAAAATAAACTATTAGGCGAACATATTCAGCAATATTAAATCTTGAATTATGAATAAGAAAACAATATATCTTTTCGTAGTATTTTTAGTTACCAATACCATTTTAGCTCAAAAATTTACTAGACAAGACAGTTTACGAGGTAGTATTACCAAAGAAAGAAGCTGGTGGGATTTAAAAAAATACCATTTGGATATCAAAGTGAATCCTGCGGATAGTACCATAATTGGTTCTAATACGATTGATTATCAAGTAGTCGAAAAATACAATGTAATGCAAATTGACTTGCAACAGCCGATGCAAATTACTAAAATTGTACAAGACGGCATCAACCTAAAGTACCAAAGAGAAGGTAATGTCTATCATGTGTATTTGGCAGCCAATCAAAGCAAGGGAGAAAAGAAACAGCTTGTTGTTTTTTATGAAGGAAAGCCAAAAATAGCCGTTAATCCGCCTTGGGATGGAGGAATAACTTGGAAGAAAGACGAAAATGGAAAATCGTTTATAGCCTCTTCTTGTCAAGGTTTAGGTGCTAGTGTTTGGTGGCCTAACAAAGACCACATGTACGATGAAGCCGAATCCATGTTGATTAGTGTGAATGTTCCAAAAGGCCTGATGGATATTTCCAATGGTCGTTTAATCAATACTAAACAATTAAAAGATAACACGACAACTTACACTTGGCAAGTAACCAATCCTATCAATAATTATGGGGTAAATATTAATATTGGTGATTATGTAGCTTTTTCTGAAAAATACAAAGGTGAAAAAGGGGATTTAGATTGTCAATATTATGTGTTGCGAAATAATTTGGCGAAAGCCAAAAAACAATTTCAAGATGTTCCTAAAATGCTCAAAGCTTTCGAACATTGGTTTGGGCCTTATCCTTTTTATGAAGACAGTTATAAATTGGTTGAAGTACCTTATTTAGGGATGGAACACCAAAGCTGCGTTACCTATGGAAACGGATATAAAAACGGCTATCGCGGACGTGATTTGAGCGGAACAGGTTGGGGATTGAAATTTGATTTTATCATTATTCATGAGTCGGGACACGAGTGGTTTGCTAATAATATCACTTACAAAGACATTGCCGATATGTGGATTCATGAAAGTTTTACCAACTATTCTGAAAGCTTGTTTGTAGAATACTATTATGGTAAAGAGGCTGGAGCGGCGTACGTACGTGGTACCCGAAAAAATATTCGAAATGACCAACCTATTATTGGTCAATACGATGTGAATAATGAAGGTTCTGGCGATATGTATTACAAAGGAGGGAATATGTTGCATACCATTCGTCAAATCATTAATAATGACGAGAAATGGAGACAAATTCTAAGAGGTTTGAATAGTACGTTTTACCATCAAACCGTTACGACCAAACAAATTGAAAACTACATTAGCGAACAAGCAGGTATTGACTTAGCACCCGTTTTTAATCAATATTTGAGAGATACACGAGTGCCTACCTTGGAATATTATTTCAAAGAAAAACAATTGACCTACCGATGGATCAATTGTGTGGATGGATTTACGATGCCAATTCAAGTTGACATGAATGGAGAATCATTACGAATTCAACCGACAAAGGAATGGAAAGTAATCACTGTTGCTAATGCCAATTCAAAATTGACAATTGATGCTAATTATTATGTAGCTGAATTGAATAGTACGAACTAAGAAGCTACTTCTTCTTAAACTCCAAAGGATTTTCGCCAACGACTTTTTTGAAGATGCGATTGAAATACGATACACTTTCAAATCCGCATTCGTAACAGGTTTCTGTTACGTTTTTATCTTCTTTTAAAAGGCGTTTGGCTTGTTCAATTCGATATTGATTTAAGAATTCGATAAAAGTCAGTCGCGTCATTTTTTTAAAATACCGACAAAAAGCCGCTTTAGACAAATGGGTGAGTTGTGCCATTTCTTCAATAGTAATGGTGCGCTGAAAATTTTTTTCGATAAAAGTATAAACTACTTTGAGTCGGGATTGCTCTCTATTATTATAGAAATTCTCAAAAGGAAGTTCGTGTAAAAACGTCTTTTCCTCAGAAGTTGCCAGCGTTTGAAACAATGACAATACCGCTATAAATTGTTCAAAATGCGGTAATAAATGAATGGTTTTCAATTGCTTTCCAATAGTGACTTTGGTGTTCCCGTGAAAGCAAATTACTCTTTTAGCATTTTCAAACAGTTGCTGAATCGCTGCCAGTTCTGGAGTTGAAGCAAAATCATTCTTAAAAAAATCTGCCTTGATTTGCAATACTACTTTTTCGTATTCAGTTCTAATTCCGTAATCAAAATTCAAATGTGGAATATTAGAACCAATAAAAACCAAATCACTCCCTTCAAATTGTCCAACATGATTACCAACTCGCCTAGTTCCTAGGGGAGCTTCTATAAAAGTCAATTCAAATTCAGGATGAAAATGCCAATAATAAAAATCGTTCAATTTTGGGTTGACCAAAATTCGGAACGAACTTCCCGCTAAACGTTTAATGTCTTCGAGTACGATTTTCATATATCTTACTTATTTACAATATAAATGTACTATTGTACAGTTTAAAATCCAACAAAATGTCAATATAGTACAAATTATGGTAAATTTTGTGATAATTCAACTGCTCAATTCCTAGTAATTTTGGATTATCAAATTAACTAAACTTCTAACTATGGAAAATAAAAACCAAACCATGACTCCTACAATGACACCAACTATGGCGACTAACGCACACACAGATATTCCTGGAAATCCATCTGTAGCTAAATCAAGTGTACACAAATTGAATGATCGTTCTAACGGCAAACCACTTCGATTATTGACTGAAGAGCAATGGAATTTCTGGATAACCAATGGGTATATTGTGATCAAAAATGCCGTACCAAAAGAAAATGCTGAACGATTGGCTAATTTCATTTGGGAATTTGAAGAGAAAGATCCAAATGATTCATCTACTTGGTATGCACCACCAAGAGCAGAAATGCAAATGAAAGAATTAACTAATAGCGGAATGGTGGAATTGTACAATCACCAATACCAATGGGACAACCGACAAATGCAAAAAGTATATGATGCTTTTGCTGATGTTTGGGGAACAGAAAAATTATGGGTTACGATTGATAGAGCCAATTTGAATTTTCCTGTTCGTCCAGATCATGAATTCAAAGGATTCATCCATTGGGACTACGATCCCGAAACAAAACCACAAAATGTGCAAGGCGTACTTGCTTTAGTAGACGCAACTGATGAGAATATGGGAGGTTTTCAATGTATTCCTGAGTTGTTCCGAACGTATGATACTTGGAAATTAACGCAACCCGAGGATAGAAATCGTTTTCAGCCTGATATTACAGGATTTGAAGATAAATTAGTAAAAGTGAAAATGGAAGCGGGAGATCTAATGATTTTTAATAGTTCGCAACCTCACGGAATTCGTCCTAATTTAACCAAAGACAAAGTGCGTGTAGCGCAATATATTTCAATGATGCCTGCAGAAGAAGATAATGAAGAGCTAAAAGCGTGGCGTGTCAATTCTTGGAAAAACCGAATTGCACCTGAAGGATATGCATTTCCTGGAGATCCAAGAAAATGGGAAATCACAAAACACAAAACAGCCGAATTAAGCGATTTAGGTAAGAAGTTACTAGGTTTAGAAAAGTGGTAAATCTACTTTAAATAAAAAAGGGTATTCAATTAATAACTAATTAAATACCCTTTTTTTATGTTTTAAAAATCTAGATTAGATTTTTAGAAATATAATCGAAACTAGTCTTGATAGATTCCAAAGGATTTGGAGTATAGTTGGTTTCATGTTCTAAAAAGAAACGTTTCATTCCTGACAATTTTGCTTGTGCAAAAATAGCTTTGAAATCAATAGCTCCTTTACCAATTTCAGCATTTAATTCTTTATTGGCTTTGTCCATGTCTTTTACGTGCCACATGGTGAAACGTCCAGGGTGTTGTTTGAATAAATCCAATGGATTATGTCCAGCTCGAACTGCCCAATACAAATCCAATTCAAAATCAACTAATTTTGGATCTGTTTCATTCAACAAGATTTCATATCCATTTGTATTTCCGAATTTTGTAAATTCAAAGTCGTGATTATGATAGGCTAATTTTAAACCTGCAGCGTGACATTGTTGTGCTACTTTATTGATTCCTACAGCTAATTTTTTATAATCTTCAGCTGAAGTTCCTCTTAATTCTGGTAAAATCCACGGAATAGTAACATATTCACTTCCTAAAACCTTAGCTGCATTGATATACGCGTTCAAATCACTAAGATCTCCTGTTTTGATATAATTATTAAAATCAAAATGGTTACTCGTTGCTTTCAAAGCATTTGCATCCAAAATTGCTTTAAATTCTTGTACTGAAGTTCCGAAAAAAACATTGTCTTTTGGTGAGAAACCAAAAGTTTCTACTTCTGTAAATCCAGCTTTGGCTACTTGAGCTAAAACACCTTTTACATCTTTAGGCAAAGTCTCACGCAAAGTCCATAATTGAATTCCAATAGCTCTTTTTTTAGTAGTAAAGGCTAGGGAAGGAGTAATGGCCAAAGTCCCTAGTACTAAACCACTATTAATTAAAAATTCTCTTCTTTTGTTCATGGGTTTTATTTTTTGTTAGTTAAATGTCACAAATAGTTATCGCTTGTTGCAATGAGGCTAATTTATTTGGATTTTTAGGAACAAATTCTTGTCCAACAAATCCTTTAAATCCAATTCCCGCAATAGCTCTCATAATAGCAGGATAGTTCAATTCTTGTGTGTCATCAATTTCATTTCGACCAGGAACACCCGCCGTATGAAAATGAGCAATGTATTGAATATTGTCTTTAATAGTACGAATTACATCACCTTCATCAATTTGCATGTGATAGATATCGTACAGTAATTTAAAATTGGGTGAATTAATTCGTTTAACCAATTCCACTCCCCAGGCGGTTCTATCACACTGATAATCTTTATGATTGATTTTGCTGTTCAATAATTCCATTACTAGAGTAACTTTATACTTTTCAGCCAATGGGATTAATTTTTGTAATCCAATAACACAATTATTCCAACCTTCTTCATCTGTTTTTCCTCTTCGGTTACCACTAAAACAAATTAAATTTTTATAACCTGCTTCAGCCACACGCGGAATCATCTCTGTATAACGTTGAATTAGTTTTTCGTGAAATTGAATATCGTTAAAACCATCGACTAAATTCAACTCAGCACCATTACACATAGTAGAAACTAAATTGTGTTTTTTTAGTGTTGGCCAAGCTTCTGGTCCTACTAAATCAATTCCAGTGATTCCTATTTTCTTTGCCTCAACGCACAATGTGTCTAAATCTAATGAGTCGAAACACCAGCGAGAAATAGAATGATTGATATTGCCTTTTAGCATAGTTTCTTTTGGCAAACCAAAAGCAGACAATTCTAAAGGAATACTTAGCGCAGCAGAACTGGCAAGTATTCCTTTAATAATAGAACGTCTATTAAGGTTAGTTTTCATCTATGATTTAGTGTGAAACTTCTGCTTTATTTTTATCATTGAATGTCAACGCAAATAAAACAAAAACAGCTAAAGCAATTCCTGCAGGAATAATCCAAACCATTTCCCAGTTGATTGTTCCGGTTGTTGTTTTATAATTATCAGTAATCCATCCCGCTACTGCAAAGCCAATTAACATTCCCACACCATAAGTGGCTAAAGTAATTAAACCTTGAGCGGCACTTTTGTATTTATCACCCGCTTTTGAATTGGTATAAATTTGTCCAGAAACAAAGAAAAAATCATAACAAATTCCGTGTAACGCAATACCAATAATTAGCATAAAACTTAAATCAGTGCCATTACCATAAGCAAATAGTGCATAACGAATAGCCCAAGCTAACATTCCAACTAATATAGTTTTCTTAAAGCCATATTTTGTAAAAAATACTGGAATTAATAATAAAAATAAAGCTTCTGATATTTGACCAATAGCCATTTTACCAGTTGGATTTTCAATTCCAGCTTCTGTTAAAAATGGATGTGCATTTTGGTAATAAAAAGCCAACGGAATGCATATTAAAATAGAAGAAAGAAAAAATACCGCAAAGTTCTTGTCTTTCAATAATTTCAAAGCATCCAATCCGATGATATCTCCAATTTTAATTTTTTCATCAGATACTTTAGGTGGAGTAGCAGGTAAGGTAAAACTCAACAACCCTAACACCAATGCTGCAATTCCTGCCAATAAGAACGTATTTTTCAACATCCCTTGAGCTATATTTTCAGTTGTATCCCAATGGAAAACAAAACTAATCGCCAATCCAGCTAAAATCCATCCAATAGTTCCCCAAACACGAATGTTGGCAAATTCTTTCTCAGGATCTTTCATTTGATTAAAGGCTACTGAATTCACTAAAGCTAACGTAGGCATATATAAAACCATATAACTTAGAACATAGGTATAAAATGAACCCACTTCATTAGATTGGTACATTTGATACATCAAAAAAGCGCCGATTAAGTGTAATACTCCTAAAATTCTTTCGGCATTAAAATAGCGGTCTGCAATTAATCCAATGATAAAAGGCGCAATGATAGCTCCCCAAGATTGTGTAGAAAATACCGCAGCAGTTTCAGCTCCTGAAGCTTTCAAATTGTTTCCTAAAAATGTTCCTAATGTAACAAACCATGCGCCCCAGATAAAAAACTCTAGGAACATCATAGTTGATAATTTAATACGGTTGGTTGTATTCATAAATTTATTTTTGGTTTGGTTAATTAAATTACTATTATTTACAACCTGTTGTAGGTTGTAATGAATTCCATTCTTTAATCATAATGTTTCTGTACCACACATTATCTCCATGATCTTGTAAGGCAATTTTTCCTGATTGGAAAGCAGCAAATCCTGGCCAAGTAGCAAACTTGCTTTTAGCTACTAAGGCTTTAAAATTGTCATCCCAAAGCATTGTTTCTACCACTTTTACACCATTCAATAGCATTTGCAATTTTCCGAATTTACATACAATATCAACAGAATTCCATTCACCAACAGGTTTTACAGGTTCAGTTGTACTTTTGATTAAATCATACAAATCTCCTGCTCTATGTTTTTCTATTTTACCATCTGGATGACCATCGTTATCCAAAACTTGCATTTCTAAACCTGTCTCATAAGTGTTTTTAAACTTATTCAAATCTTCATTCACAAAGAAAATAATTCCACTATTTGATTTAGCCGCTACTTTCCATTCTAATTTTAAATGAAAATTGGTATATTCTTTATCCGTAACCAAATCACCTCCTTGACCATTTTTGGCTGTAGCTGGATCAAAATGTAACGTACCATCTTCTACTTTCCAAGCTGGTGTTGCCGTTTTTTTTCCATAAGCATGCCATCCAGTTGTTGTTTGTCCATCAAATAGTGAAACAAAACCTTTTGGTAAAGCGGTCTGTGCGTTAGTTGTTTGCATCAAAATAGTTACAAGTGCTATTTTAAAAATATTCTTAATCATTTTAATTGTATTATAAAGTTAAATTTTTCCATCCTTCGCGGTAATCGCGTTTTACAAATTGATTTACTTCATCAAAATTTGTAATTCGCATAGCGTCATTATCCCACAATAATTTAGCTGAACGCCCTGGGTAGACATCTTCTCCTAATTCGTCACGAACAATATCATATCCTCTAATAGCTAAATTAGCCATTAACAAAGCTTCCGTCAATGGTCCAGCAATCTCAAAACCAGAACTCACTTCGTGTTTACCGTATCCAGCAATAGCGGCTTCAACCCATTGTCTATAATGTCCATCCATTCCGTCTTTTACACGAGCATATTTTTGTGCCACTTGAAGATTTTCATTTCTACTTAAAGGTAACAAACGAGGATTTAATCCGTAAGTATCTGACATCATTTTTCCTTTAGTACCAACGAATAACGTACCATTACCACCGTCTCCAAAAATTTCATTTGGTCCTAATTCTTCCGGACGAACAGGTTGAATTCCACCATCCATCCAGTGTACTGTAACATCTCCTTGTGTTTTCTCCGTTTTAGGAAACGTTAAGGTTACGTGACTTGAAGGAGGACAACTTTCTGGGAAATAACCACGCTTAAATTCATCTACGTATACAGAACCTACACTACATTGTACGTCTTTGGCATATTTTAAATTCAATACACTAAAAGGGGTTTCTAGTAAGTGACAACCCATATCTCCTAGTGCCCCTGTTCCATAATCCCACCAACCTCTCCAGTTGAACGGAACTAATTTGTCTACATAGCTTTTATAAGGAGCTGTCCCTAACCATAAATCCCAATCCAATTCTTTTGGAACTTCAGGTTTAGATGTAGACCAAGGAATTCCTTGTGGCCAAACTGGGCGGTCTGTCCAAGCATAGATTGTATGAACATCTCCAATTAGACCTGCTTCATACCATTCTTTCATAGTTCGAGAAGCATCATTAGAAGAACCTTGATTTCCCATTTGGGTAACCACTTTATATTTTTTAGCCGCTTGCGTTAAAATTCTAGCTTCATAAATATCATGAGCCATTGGTTTTTGTACATAAACGTGTTTTCCTAATTGCATTGCTGCTAAACATTGTATAGCGTGATTATGATCTGGAGTAGAAACTGAAACTGCATCAAAGTTTTTGTGCTCTTTGTCTAACATTTCGCGCCAATCTTTATAAAATTTAGCTTTCGGAAATGCGTTAACACTATTAGCTGCTCTTCGAGTATCTACATCACATAAGAAACCAATATTCGCTTTTCCACTCTTATGAAACATAGCAATATCAGACTGTCCTTTTCCTCCAACACCAATACCAGCAATTACTAATCTATCACTAGGAGCGACAAAACCTCTACCTAATACGTGACGGGGCACAATCATAAAAGCGGCAGCTGCCATAGCACTCGTTTTTATAAAATCACGGCGATTGTTATTGGGTTTATTCTCTTCTTCTTTTTTCATAATTTATTCAAATTAGTCAGTAATAGTTAAAACCTTAATCTTATTTTTTTAATGATAAAATGTATTTTACCATTGATTTTGCGTCTTCTTTCTTCAATGCTGAGTGAGCTGACATGGGCATTGTTCCCCAAACACCTGAACCTCCTTTGATTATTTTACCTACTAAATAGGTTACATTTTTGTCATTATTTGGATATTTTTTAGCAATATCTAAATAAGAAGGTCCAATTAATTTTTTGTCTAATTTATGACATCCTACACAATCTGATTTAGCAATCAGTTTTTCTCCATCATTTGACTGAACTTCGATATTCGTTTTTTTAATATATTTTTTTTCTGAATCTAATTTAGAAAAAGAGGTTAAAGTCAATGCGGCTAAGCTTAAAAGTAAATACGTACGTTTCATTTTGTTTATGTTTATTATAATCCTAAATTTTTTCTGTTCAATTGGGTATTGGTTTCAACAGCTGCAAAATCATCAAATGCTTTATCGGTAACTTTGATAATGTGTTTTTTGATAAATTCAGCTCCTTCACGTGCACCATCTTCTTGATTTTTGATACAACATTCCCATTCCATAACGGCCCAACCTTTGTAATCATATTGAGCCAGTTTACTAAAGATGGTTTTGAAATCAATTTGACCATCACCTGGAGAACGATAACGCCCTGCACGGTTAGCCCAATTTTGGTATCCACCAAAAGTTCCTTGTTTCCCCGTCGCATTAAATTCAGCATCTTTAACATGAAATGCTTTAATACGTTCGTGATAAAAATCGATATACTGAATATAATCTAATTGTTGTAACACAAAATGTGATGGATCGTACAACAAACAAGCTCTTGAATGGTTGTTTACGGCTTTCAAAAACATTTCGTAGGTTTCTCCGTCAAATAAATCTTCTCCTGGGTGAATTTCATAACATACATCCACACCATTGTGATCAAATTCATTTAAAATAGGCATCCACCTTTTCGCTAATTCAGCAAATCCTTCTTCAATTAATCCCGGTGGTCTTTGAGGCCATGGGTGGAAATATTGCCAAAGTAATGAACCACTAAATGTAGCATGTGCATTTAAACCTAAATTTTGAGAAGCTTTAGCTGCATATTTCATTTGCTGTACTGCCCATTCTTGACGTGCTTTTGGATTCCCACGCAAAGCAGCAGGAGCAAAACCATCAAAGAAATCATCATAAGCAGGGTGAACCGCTACTAATTGACCTTGTAAATGTGTTGATAATTCTGAAATTTGTAAGCCGTAAGAAGCTACTTTTCCAGTCAATTCCTCTGCATACGTTTTACTTTCTGCTGCTTTTTGCAAATCAATAAAACGAGCATCCAATGTTGGCATTTGAATCCCTTTAAAACCTAAATCGGCTGCCCATTGACATATTCCGTCTAACGAATTAAAAGGAGCTTCATCCCCAATAAATTGAGCTAAAAAGACCGCTGGTCCTTGAATTGTTGTCATACTTATAAAACGTTAGGAGTCCATTTTTTATCAGACTGTGCTGATAACACTACATTATCAATAAATGCCATTCCTCGCAAACCATCTTCAACAGAAGGGAAGTCCAACATTTCTGGAGTAGGCTGTGTTCCGTCTATTTTACATCCTAATGTTAAGGCAAAATTTCTATAGATATTAGCAAAAGCTTCCAAATAACCTTCTGGGTGTCCGCCTGGAGTTCTACAATTATGTCTTGCAAATGAAGATAAATGAGCATAATTAGAACCTGCTCTTAAAATTTGCATTGGCTCTTCTAACCATTTTACGATTAAAGAATTAGGTTCGTGTTGCAACCATTCGATTCCGCCTTTTTCTCCATATACTCTAATCTTAACAGCATTTTCTTCACCGGCTGCTACTTGAGAAGCCATTAACACCCCTTTAGCACCATTATCAAATTTCAACATTACAGCTCCGTCATCATCCATTACACGTCCTTCTACTAAAGTATTCAACTCAGCACAAATTTCAGTGATTTTTGAACCTGTGATATACTCCGCTAAATGAGCTGCATGGGTTCCGATATCTCCCATTACAGAACTTTTTCCTGATTTTTTAGGGTCTGTTCTCCAAGCTGCTTGAGCATTTCCTTCTCTTTCAGATAATTTACTCAACCAACCTTGAGGATATTCTACCCAAACCTTACGGATTTTACCTAGTTGTCCCTCTCTCACCATAGCTTTAGCTTGTTTTACCATTGGGTAACCAGAGTAGGTGTGGGTTAAACAAAGTGTTAAACCTGTTTCTTTTAATTTTTGTTCCAATTGTTTTGCTTCGTCTAACGAAAACGTAATTGGTTTTTCGATTACTACATTAAATCCGTGATCCAAAGCCATCATAGCAGGAGCAAAGTGAGCAAAATTAGGGGTTACAATCGTAACAAAATCAATTCGCTCATCAGCTGGTAAAGCAGCTTCCGCTTTTATCATTTCTTCGTAAGTCAAATATGTTCTTGATTCAGGAAGAAACAATGCTTTACCTGAAGCTTTTGCCACTTCAGGATTGATACTCAAAGCACCACAACTTAATTCAATTAAGCCATCCATATTAGCAGCCAAACGATGTATTGCTCCAATAAAGGCATCTTGGCCACCACCGACCATTCCCATTCTTAATTTTCTTGTCATAATAATAGTAACCTAGATATTTTTTTTCTTTAATTCTTTTACTGCATAATCTGCTGCACGAGCTGTTAAAGCCATAAAGGTCAATGAAGGGTTTTGGCATGCAATAGAAGGCATACAAGATCCATCAGTAACAAATACATTACTTACTTCATGCATTTGATTCCATTTGTTCAATACAGAATCTTTAGGGTCGTTACCCATACGAGCAGTACCCATCTCGTGAATTGCCATCCCTGGATAACAATCATTGTCATACGTTTGGATATTTTTCATTCCTGCTGCTTCTAACATTTCGGCAGCATCGTTCATCATATCTTCACGCATTTTAGCTTCATTTTCTTTGTATTCACAATCAATTTTTAGAACTGGTTGACCCCACTTATCTTTTTTAGAATGATCAATAGTCACTTTATTTTCATAATAAGGTAGCATTTCTCCAAATCCTCCTAATCCCATTTTCCAATGATCTGCAGGTTTAGACATATTGTTCTTGAAATCAGTTCCAAAGGCTAATTCAGCAACATCAGCTTGCCAATTGCCACGACTTGCTCCACCTTGGTAACCAAATCCTCTTAAGTAATCACGTTTATCATTACCGTAGTTTTGGTAACGTGGTACATAAATTCCATTAGCTCTACGTCCATAAGTGTATTTGTCTTCAAACCCTTCTGCAGTACCTTCTGCACCACAACGGAAATGGTGATCCATCAAGTTATGACCTAATTGCCCACTTCCATTACCTAATCCATTAGGGTGTGCTTCAGAAGTAGAATTCAATAAAATAAAAGTAGAACCTAGAGTAGAACCGTTTACAAAAACGATTTTAGCATAAAATTCCATCGTTTCATTGGTCTCTGCATCGATTACCATAACCCCTTTAGCTTTCTTAGTATTTTTATCGTAAATAATATGATTTACAATAGAATAAGGTCTTACGGTTAATCTTTTAGTTGCCATAGCAGCAGGTAATGTAGCTGATTGTGTACTGAAGTAAGCCCCAAATGGACACCCACGACTACATAAATTTCTGTACTGACAATTTCCACGTCCATTATGAGGAACCGTTAAATTGGCGGTACGTCCAATAGTTAAGATTCTTTCTCTATTGTAGTGTTTTTCGATTCTTTCTTTTACTGATTTTTCAACACAGTTCAAGTCCATTGGTGGAAGAAAATTACCATCTGGTAACATCGGCCAGTTTTCATTTTGTCCACTGATTCCTGCAAATTTTTCGGCATAGTCATACCAAGGTGCTAAATCTTTATAACGAATAGGCCAGTCATTTCCATGACCATCTTTTTTGTTATCTTCAAAATTAACATCACTAAAACGATAACTTTGACGACCCCACATTAATGATTTTCCTCCTACATGGAATCCTCTATACCAGTCAAAACGCTTTTCTTCAGTGTAAGGGCACTCTAAATCATTTACCCACCATTTTTCATTGGCTTCTTGATACGGATAATCCCTAGTTTGAACTGGATGAGTTCGTTTTTGTTCCTGTGTCATTCTTCCTGCATGTTCAAATTCCCAAGGACTTTTCATGGCAGATTCATAATCGGTAACATGTTCTATGTTCATTCCACGTTCTAACATTAAAACGCGTAATCCTTTTTCAGTCAATTCTTTTGCAGCCCAACCGCCACTTATTCCTGAACCTATAACGATTGCGTCATAAGTGTTTTGTTCTTTTAAATTGGTATTGATATTCACGATGTATATTTTTTTATGTTTAAACTAATTTGTACAGTCAATAGTATTATGAAGTAGCCCAAGCTTTTTGACCTGGTTCTAAAGGTGCGCTTCCATCATATCTTCCTGGAATTAAAACGTATTCACGAGCTTGTGTACATCCAATTTCAGATGAATAATATCCTAAAATGGTTAAATCTCTAGCGATCACAAAGAAGGAAGGTTGTCGGTGGTTAGCAACAGCTTCATCTCTAAGCGCTGTAACAATTTGTTTACGTTCAACATCGGATAATGAAACAAAGTTTTTTCCGAAAGTTTTGATAGAATTTTCATCCATCGATTTTAATCCCGCTGCGAACAACTCTTGTAAATTAGCTGGATAACAATCTCTAATCATTTTCGGAATAAAGGCTCCTAATCCAGCTTCTTTTGCTCCTGGACAAGCTGCTGTAGTTGGAATAATAATTTCAGCAAATTCAGCTAGAATTGCTTCGTCAGATACTGAAAAGTTAACCATTTTAGATTTATCTAAAACTGTAAAACTTTCGAATAAAACGCCCATTGTGGTTGCTGAAATGGCTCCTCCCATTAAATAGGCAACTCTTTTTAGTGCTTCTCTTCTTTCCATTTGGTTTATTTTAATGTGTTAATTAGTATGTTAATAGAGTGTTATTAGTTACTTACAATAATAATAAATAAAAAAACAGATTCGCTTTTTTAATGTTAATTTGTTGACAGAATTCAATTTTTTTCATTTTTTTAAGACATTCTGATTAAAATATATTGAATAATATGATTTTTTATAGCTTTTATAATTACATATTTATGTTTAATCCTTTATTGAATTTAAAAAAAGTAGCATTTTTTCTCTTTTTTAAGATTAATTTGTAATCATATGATTACATTTTTAATTTTAGAATAGCTTAAAATCATTCTCAATGCGTTAAAATGACATAATAAGATTTGTACTTATTTACTAATTCGTAAGAAATTCTAAAAAAACAAAATAAATCTTTAGAAAACGATTTCGTTTCATGAAGGTAAAATTAACTGCTTTATTCAATAAAAAGAGAGTTACAGAAAAAAAAGTAGATTGTTTTTTGAATCAACCTACTGATTTAAAGCAACATAATTAAATATAATTGCCGTAAAAAGTAGATTAAAACTACAATAATTGCAGTTGACTCTGCAACCTTTCAATAAGCATTGCTCTAATTCTTTTATTACTATTTGAAATAGTATTAAAATAAAAAATACATTCATCTGAAGTAAGCAAACCTAATACAATACCTTTTAGTGTATTTTGTAATTGACTATCTTTAGCAATTATCGTTTCAATAGTGCTCATTTTTTTATCTACTGAAAAATTATTAAAGGGAATATTGTTTTTTCTAATATAGTTTTGAAAAACAAGAAGAATCAAATCATTTTGTAGTTTCAAAATAGGACGTAATGTGGCGTTTTGGAATGCTTCTTCTACAGAAACTTGATCACTAATTTGTCCTAATGTTTCTCCACGAAATTCGTTTATAAATAAGTCTCTTGAATTCATAATTTTATTTTAAATACTTTCTATCTACATAGAATGTCCCAAAAGGAATTACCGATGCGATACTAATAATACCAAATATTTTAAGAGACCAATTGGATTCTATTTTTTGCATAATTGCCATAATCATATAAACTATGAAAAGTATCCCGTGGGCCATTCCTATGATTTGAACAAAAATAGGTTCTTGAAACATATATTTCATTGGCATTGCAAACAACAATAATAGTAGGAGGGATGTCCCTTCAAGTAAAGCGATTATTTTAAAAAACTTCAACATCAATTTATTTTATGAATTTAATTCTCAAAATTAAGTAATAACATTGATTTTAGGTGTATGAATTCCTAAAGTAATTTACCTTTGTCAACTTAGCATCGATATATATGAGCAAACGCGATTTAAAAAAATACTTATCTGAATTAAATAAAGAGCAATTAGAAGAACAAATCATCGAATTGTATGAAAAATTCAATCCGGTTAAAGTGTATTATAACTTTGTATTCAACCCAAAAGAAGCATCTCTTTTACAAGAATGTAAGCTCAAAATTTCGAATGAATACTTCCCTATAAAAAAATTAGGTCGACGAAGTAAACCTAAAATGAGACGTTCGGTAGCTCAAAAATTAATCAAACATTTCATAGTTTTAGGTGTCGATCCATTTGTTATTGCTGATATAATGCTTTACAACATTGAAATTGCTCAAACTTATTCAGGAGAAAATCCTATAAAACAAGAGTTATTCTTTAAGAGTATGTTCAATTCCTTTGAACAAGCGGTAGATTTTATAATTTCCAATGGCATTTATAGCGAATTTAAAACAAGAATTAGCACCATTCACCAAGAAACATTACATCAAAAATGGAACAATGAATATGAGTTTGAGCGAATTATTTTACGTTTGAATTTCTAAACCTTTTTACGAAACTTATTTTTTAATTGGACGTTATTTTTTTAAATTAAAAATAGCCGAATAACTGTTTTTTAGGCGTACTTTTGCAAAAATCTAATAATAGCAATGCCTCAAAACACTTTAGAAACAGAATTTGAAGACAGAAAAGAACTCTATGATTACCAAAAAGGGGACATAGATGCCATTTTTGAGCGCATAGATAATGCCTCTCCACAACATCATTTATTGTATCAATTGCCTACTGGTGGAGGAAAAACTGTTATTTTTTCTGAAATTGTTCGTCGTTATATTAAAAAACATGACAAAAAAGTAGTGGTGCTAACACATCGAATCGAATTGTGTAAGCAAACCTCTAAAATGCTAAAAGGTTTTGGAGTTAAAAACAAAATCATCAATAGTAATGTAAAAGAACTTCCTGATCAAAATGATTATTCGTGTTTTGTAGCTATGGTTGAAACGCTTAAAAATCGTATCAACGATGAAAAGTTACATTTGGATAATATTGGATTGGTTATTATTGATGAGGCACATTACAATTCGTTTCGAAAACTATTAAGTTCTTTCAAAAAAGCTTTTATTTTAGGGGTTACAGCAACTCCTTTGAGCTCCAATATAAAATTACCGATGCACCAAAACTACGATGAATTAATCGTAGGCGATACTATTCAATCGTTAATAAACAAAGGCTTCTTAGCAAAAGCTATCACGTACAGCTACGATGTTGGCTTGACCTCATTAAAAGTGGGTATAAACGGAGATTACACTGTGAAATCATCCGATGATTTATATACCAATATGGCGATGCAAGAAAAATTATTGCACGCGTACACTGAAAAATCACTAGGAAAGAAAACGTTAATTTTTAACAACGGAATCAATACTTCACTCTATGTTTATGAAACGTTTAGGGAAGCTGGTTATGATGTAAGACATCTTGACAATACGAGTAGTAATGAAGAACGTAAAGATATTTTACATTGGTTTAAACACACACCCAATGCCATTTTAACTTCTGTTGGTATTTTAACTACAGGATTTGATGAACCAACGGTTGAAACTATAATATTGAACAGAGCTACTAAATCATTAACATTGTATTTTCAAATGATTGGTCGCGGTTCTCGAAAATTAGATAATAAAGACGAATTTACGGTTATCGATTTAGGGAATAATGCAGCTCGTTTCGGACTTTGGAGTGATCCTGTCAATTGGCAACACATCTTCAAATCACCGGAGTATTATTTGGAAAATCTTCGTGATGATGCCGAAATTGAATTGTATTTCAAATATGAAATGCCTCCAGAATTACGCGTTAAATTTAGCAAGACCCAAGTAGTTACCTTTGATGTTGATGAAGAACATAAACTAGTTATTCGTCAAAATTTACGCTCTAAAGTAGTATTGGAAAAATCGTTGGAACAACATGCTGCTATGTGTGTTGATAATACTGAAGAATTACAGGCAGCAAAAACATTAGCAAGAGAATTAGAAGAGGATATTGAATGTCGTGTAAAACGTTTTTCTAAATGTTTAAGCCAATGCAGTAAAAACTACCGAGAATGGTTAGTAGAAGATTATAAAATGAAATTAACGGTATTGATAGGGAAGAAGTACCGCGAAAAAATAATGAATGAAGCCGATTAAATTCAATGATTTAATCCTTTATAAAAACTGAAACCATGGCAAAACAATTTTCTGAATTAGGAATTTCAAATCCAATAGTACAAGCTTTAACTGAATTGAAAATTGTTGAACCAACAGAGATTCAGCAAAAAGTAATTCCACAATTACTCGCTAACACTACAGATATAGTAGGATTATCAAAGACTGGTACTGGAAAAACAGCCGCTTTTGGATTACCACTTTTACAATTAATTCAAATTGAAAAAGCAGTAATACAAGCCGTTATATTGGTACCAACACGTGAATTAGGACATCAAATCCATACTAATTTAGAACAATTTTCAAAAAATACAAACGGAATTTCTATTGCCGCTACCTGTGGTGGAATCCCTATAAAACCTCAAATAGAAAGGCTTAAAACACCTACACATATTGTCGTAGCAACTCCTGGAAGATTGATTGATTTGATCCAACGAAAAGCAATTGATTTAAAAGAAACCCAATTCTTAGTTCTTGACGAAGCAGACGAAATGGTTAGTATTCTAAAAGAAAGTTTGGATGAAATTGTTGCTGAATTACCTAAAAAACACAGAACATTTTTGTTTTCAGCTACTTTACCAGGTGCTATAAAACAGTTGATTCAGAACTACTTATCAAAAAATGTAGTCGAAATTAGTGCTAATATGGAAACCATCGGTAATCAAGGTATTGATCATCAATATATTGTGGTTGATCCTATTGAAAAATTAGATGTTTTGATGCATTTTTTAAATTCTAGAGATGGTGAACGAGGCATTATTTTTTGTAAAACCAAAGCTGCTGTAAATAAACTAGCCAAAAATCTAGCCATTAATAAATTTTCATCTGGTGCCATACACGGAAGTTTATCTCAAGGAATTCGTGACCGAATCATGGGGCAATTTCGTGAAGGACATATTAACATTTTGATTGCAACCGATTTGGCAGCAAGAGGAATTGACGTAGCCGACGTTTCTTTTGTGGTGAATTACCATTTACCAGATGTTTACGAAGCCTATGTGCATCGTAGTGGTAGAACGGCAAGAGCTGGAGCAAAAGGACTTTCGTTAACTGTTTTACAAGTTGAAGAAGTTCCAGAAATCGCTGATTTTGAAAAAGAATTAGGAATTCAATTCTCTGAGTTTAATAAGCCGACAGTTGCTAGTATTGAAGAAAATAACACTTTGTTATGGGCTAAAAAGATTTTTAAAACAAAACCCAATCACGAAGTTGATTCAGAGCTAAAAACTAAAGTGAAAACTATTTTTCATCATTTAACCAAAGAGGAATTAATAGAAAAATTGTTGGCCAATCATTTACAACAAACTTATGTTACAACAGAACAGCCTGTTAAAAAGTAAAAAAGATAATAGTTTATCTAAAAGTCTGAATTCAGTTCTATTTCAATAATTACAATATTGAACTATAATTTATATTATGTAAAATAAAATTTTTCAAAAGCCCTTATCTTTCAACAATTAGCCTAATAAATTAGTTAATAGTATTCTATGCTGCCTATTGCTAAAACAGCATTATTTTTTTAAATTAGCCTACGAAAATTTATTTCTACAGACTATGAATACTGTTGCAGAACATTTAGCAGACTTTTTAAAAAAATATCCGCCTTTCGATAATTTGAACTTTGAAGAATTGTCTGAAATAGCGACTAATATTCGGGTTGTAAATTTGGAAAAATACAAAACCTTATTCCAAATTGATGATAAATTACACGATTGCTTTTATGTTGTCGCTTCTGGTGTGATTCATTTGTCTGTTATTGCTGATGCTGAAGAAACTTTATTGAACAAATGTCACGAAGGTGATATTTTTGGGTTACGTCCGTTTTTTGCTAAAAACAATTACATGATGACGGCTAAAGCTCGTGAAGAAAGTATTGTATATGCCATTCCTATTGCTACTTTCAGACCTTTTGTTGCTAACAATCCTAATGTTCTAGATTTCTTGTTAGAAAGTTTTGCAACTAACACCAATAACCCGAATGATAAGAATATTCGAGGTAAACTGCTTTCAGATAATGTAGTCTATACAGACCAACAATCTTCTGATATGCAATATTTTCAGTCGCTAACCTACAATAGAATTCCGCTAACTACTACAGCTGATGCTATCGTTATGGACGTAGCAAAAACAATGGCTGAAAACCTTTCAAATAGTATTATTATTTGCAACAATAATAACGTTCCTATCGGAATTGCTACTCAGACCGATATGAGTACGAAAATTGCAACGGGTCGCTTCCCTATCACAGCTACCATTGATAAAATCATGTCTAATCCTGTTGTGACTGTAGTAGAAAACATTTCTTTGGCTGAAGCACAACTGGTAATGTTAAAAAACAATGTAACACATTTGATTGCCACGACTGACGGAACCAATCAATCAGAAGTTAAAGGGATTATTTCTGAACATGATTTAATTGTTTCTCAAGCCAATAATCCAGGTGTTTTAATTAAACAAATCAAACGTACTCAATCTGCCGACGATTTGAAACAACTCCGTGACCGATTGACGGATATTATTCAGAATTCTATTCATAAAAATATTCCGCTTTTTCATATTTACAATATTGCAAGCGAAATTAATTTGGCACTAATCAAACGTTCTGTCGAATTGGCAATTTTAGATTTGGGCTCCCCTCCTGCTCGCTTTGCCTGGTTATGTATTGGAAGTCAGGGACGTAAAGAACAATTAGTACTAACTGATCAAGATAGTATTTTAGTTTTTGAAGATGTAGTTCCTGATAAATACAGAGAGGTCAAAGATTATTTCTTAAAATTAGCCAAACGCTCTACAGCTAATTTAGAAAAAATAGGATATTCATTATGTCCAAACGGTCATATGAGTAGCAATACACTTTGGTGTAAATCATTGAGTGACTGGACAAATCAGTACAATAGTTGGATGAATACTCCAGGTAAAAATAGTAATGATTTAAGTAGTATTTTCTTTGATTACGAAATGGCTTTTGGAGAAGTAAAAATTGAAGAAGCAATCGAGAATGTGATCTATAAGAATGCTAAAAACAACACTTTATTCTTTGATTTCTTAGGAAATGATGCCTTACGAAATAATGCACCGCTTAGTTTCTTTAAAAAATTCATTGTTGAAGAAGAAGGGCCTAACAAAGATAAATTTGACATTAAATCACGTGCTTTACTTCCACTCATTGATAGTGCCCGTCTTTTTGCCTTAAGTTATGCTATCAAAGGAGTTAATAATACATATTCTCGTTTCAAACAATTGGCTATAGCTGACCCCCGAAATGCTGAAATCTATATCAATTGTGCTGAAGCTTTTTTAACTCTATCAAAATTTAGAACTATTGAAGGACTAAAAAATGAAGATTCTGGACAATATATTAATTTGAACGAATTGAATAAAATGGATAAAGAGCGATTGAAAAATGCGTTAGCTCCAATGAGAGAATTAGAAGAATTAATTAAAGATAAATTCCAACTTACTCAATTTTCATAATTATGTTAGATTGGCTTAAAAATATTACTAAAGAACATCCAGAATTCTGGAAAGATTACTTATCCAAATTTGAAAAAAAATCAAATCGATATGTTATACTCTCTACTGAAAAAACAGGATTAAATCCAAGTAAAGATGTCATTTTGTCCTTTGGATGCTTTGGAGTGGAAAATGACAGTGTCCTTATAGGAGACAATTTTGAAGTAGTTTTATTACAATACAAATTCCTTCATGATAATGGACTTTCTAATGAATTTATAGTAGAAAGTAAACTGAAAAAATTAGGAGAACCCGAAGCGATAGAAGCTTTGTTACAGTATATTGGTAATGCTACTTTGGTGGGCTATCGAATAGATACTGATGTAGAAATTATCAATACAGCATTAGAAAAATTAGATTGTGGCCGCTTGAAGAATGAACCACTTGATCTTGAAATTATGCATCGTAGGTTACACGATATTAATGATAAACAATTCACTTTAGATGAATTATGTACTTTATACAAAGTTCCTGTAAGTGAACGGAATTCAGCTTCTGAAGAAGCGTATAAAATGGGGCTATTGTTCTTGAAATTAAAATCAAGATTAGGATTAAATTAAAAAAGGGCATTATCATTTTGATAATGCCCTTTTTTAATTTAGTAACTATTGATTTATAATTTTCCCTCTTTGATTTCTTCAATCACTTCAGAATTTAATAATGTCGTTGTATCTCCAAAATTGGAGAAGTCACCTTCGGCAATTTTACGCAGAATTCTACGCATGATTTTTCCTGAACGTGTTTTTGGTAACCCCGAAACGAATTGGATTTTATCCAATTTAGCAATAGGTCCAATGTGGTCTGAAATATGCTGGTTAATCTCTTTGCTTAAGTTATCTCGATCACGGTATTCTCCTGTTTCTTTCAAAATCACATAACCATATAAAGCATTTCCTTTGATGTCGTGTGGAAAACCTACAATAGCTGATTCAGCAACTGCCGGATGCTCATTGATAGCATCTTCAATTGGAGCAGTTCCTAAATTGTGTCCCGAAACGATTACAACATCATCTACACGACCTGTAATTCTGTAATACCCTACTTCGTCACGCAATGCACCGTCTCCTGTAAAATATTTACCTGGAAAAGCGCTAAAATAAGTGTCTTTATATCGTTGATGATCACCCCAAATGGTTCTTGCAATTCCTGGCCAAGGAAACTTAATACACAAACTACCCACCACTTGATTCCCTTCTATTTCATTGCGTTTATCATCCATTAAAACCGGTTGAATTCCTGGTAAAGGAAGCGTGGCATAGGTTGGTTTTGTAGGTGTCACAAAGGCTAAAGGCGAAATCATAATTCCTCCTGTTTCGGTTTGCCACCAAGTATCTACCACTGGACATCTTTTGCCTCCTACGTGGTCATTGTACCAGTGCCAAGCTTCTTCATTGATTGGCTCACCAACGGAACCAATTACTTTTAAAGACTTGAAAGGAAATTTTTGAACATATTCCAAACTTTCTTTTGCTAAAGCACGAATGGCAGTTGGAGCCGTATAAAATTGAGTTACTTTATGTTTTTCGATCACTTCCCAAAAACGACTGAAGTCTGGATACGAAGGAACTCCCTCAAAAATTACAGTGGTAGCTCCGTTTAATAAGGGGCCATAAAGAATGTACGAATGTCCTGTAATCCAACCAATATCGGCAGTACACCAAAAAATGTCATTGTCTTCATAATGGAACACATTTTTGAATGTGTAAGCAGTATACACCATATATCCTGCTGTAGTATGCACCATACCTTTTGGTTTTCCTGTAGAACCTGAAGTATAAAGGATAAATAACGGATCTTCAGCGTCCATTATTTCTGCTACATTATTAGTCAAAGCCTCATCCAAAAGGGGTTGCAACCATTGGTCACGACCTTCTTTCATATTGACAGTTGTATTCGTTCTCTTAGCTACTAAAACAGAAGTTACTGAAGGACAACTCACTAAAGCTTCGTCAATAATCCCTTTTAAATCAATCGTTTTATTACCACGATACCCACCATCAGAAGTGATGACCATCTTACATTCAGAATCAATAATTCTTGAAGCAACCGCTGAAGCAGAAAATCCTGCAAAAACTACAGAGTGAATAGCTCCAATTCTAGCACAAGCTAAAACAGAGACTGCCAATTCTGGAATCATTGGCAAATAAATACAAACGCGATCTCCTTTTTTGACACCCTGCTCTCTTAAAACATTGGCCATTTTACCAACTCGCTCATACAAATCATTATAGGTAATATGTTGTGCTAATTCTGATGGATCATTGGGTTCAAAAATAATAGCCGTTTTGTCTCCTCTTTTGGCAAGATGTCTATCGATACAATTCTTTACAATATTGACTTTAGCTTCTGTAAACCATTTAATTTCGGCTTCAGCCATATCAAAATCCACTACCTTGTCCCATTGCTGGTACCAAGTAAAATTTTCTTCTGCTATTTTACCCCAAAATTTTCTAGGTTCGCGAATAGATTTATTGTAATGTTTGAAGTACTGTTCAAAGTTGTCGATTTTATAGTAACTCATGTTTCATTTATTTTTTATAAAAGTATTAAATCTATTGTTACCGTTAAAATATTTTATTTCATTAATTAATGTGAATAATTTAACAAAATGAAATAAAAGCTAATTTATTTAACAATATGATTGATTTTTGTATTTTTTATTTATTTTGATAAAACTAAAAAAGCGAGATAGTACAAACTATCTCGCTTTTTACGAACAAAATTCAACAACAATTACTTGTTTCTTTTTATGTTAGGAATTACACCACTTCACTTACTATTGAAAGCGAAGTGAGAATAATCTGTACTAGGTTACATCCATTAGCCAAAATTGTTAACTAATTCAAAATTTGGGATTTATTATGATATAATTCGAATAACAGCTTATTAGTTGTGTTGCAATTCCTGTATTGTATTAACTATACAATTTTTTTCATTGCAGTCATTGATTCTCTCAACCAAGCTCCCACCTCTTCAACTGGGTGATTACGAATGATACTATTCACTTCAATTAACTCTTTATTATCAACACCATTATTTCCGTTATTAAATGGACGTCCAACTAAATTAGATGGTGCATTTTTAACATACTCAGCAATTAATGGCTTACAAGCGTGATCAAATAAATAACATCCGTACTCAGCAGTATCCGAAATTACACGGTTCATTTCAAACAATTTCTTTCTTGCAATAGTGTTAGCAATAAGTGGTGTTTCATGTAAAGACTCATAGTAAGCTGATTCTTCAATAATTCCAGAATCAGTCATCGCTTCAAAAGCTAATTCAACACCCGCTTTTACCATCGCTACCATCAATACTCCATTGTCGTAGTATTCTTGCTCCGAGATTTCAAAATCACCAGCAGGTGTTTTTTCGAAATTAGTTTCTCCTGTAGCAGCTCTCCAAGCCAATAAGTTTTTATCATCATTTGCCCAGTCTTCCATCATTGTTTTAGAAAAATGACCAGAAATGATATCATCCATGTGTTTTTGGAATAACGGACGCATGATGTCTTTTAATTCTTCAGCAGCATTGAAAGCAGCTATCTTTGCAGGATTTGATAAACGATCCATCATGTTGGTAATACCACCGTATTTTAATCCTTCAGTGATCGTTTCCCATCCGTATTGAATCAATTTAGAAGCATATCCAGCATCTACGCCTTCAGCTACCATTTTGTCAAAACATAAGATTGAACCTGTTTGCAACAAACCACAAAGGATAGTTTGTTCTCCCATTAAATCTGATTTTACTTCAGCTACAAAAGAAGAACGTAAAACTCCTGCTCTATGCCCCCCAGTTGCTACTGCATACGCTTTGGCTTGTGCCAAACCTACTCCATTTGGGTCATTTTCTGGATGAACCGCAATTAAAGTTGGAACTCCAAATCCTCTTTTGTACTCTTCACGAACTTCAGAACCTGGACATTTTGGAGCACACATAATAACGGTTAAGTCTTTACGAATTTGCATTCCTTCCTCAACTATATTAAAACCGTGAGAATACGCCAAAGTCGAACCTTTTTTCATCAAAGGCATAATTGCATTTACAACCGCTGTGTGTTGTTTGTCTGGTGTAAGATTACAAACCAAATCAGCTGTTGGAATTAATTCTTCATACGTTCCCACTTTGAAACCATTATCAGAAGCATTTTTGAAAGAAGCTCTTTTTTCTGCAATAGCTTCTGCACGTAAAGCGTAAGAAATATCTAAACCTGAATCTCTCATGTTTAAACCTTGGTTCAAACCTTGAGCACCACATCCTACGATTACTACTTTTTTACCAGCTAAAGCTTGAATACCTTCTGCGAATTCTGATTGATCCATGAATTCACAAACTCCTAATTGTTCTAATTGTAATCTTAGTGGTAATGAATTGAAATAATTTGCCATTTTTTACTATTTAATTTATGATTTTAATTCTTCTAATAAACTTGTAACTTCCATTTTTTCTTTGGAAACCGAAATTCTTCCTGAACGCACAAACTGCATGATTCCGAAAGGTTTTAATTTTGCATGTAACTCATCAATTTCTGAACGACGTCCTGATTTTGATATTACAAAGAAGTCTCTGGAAACCGTAACAATTTCAGAATGACTTTCTTTAATGATATTTTGAATTTGTCTTTCGTCAAACAATAAACTCGAATTGATTTTGAAAATCGCACTTTCTAAGAAAATGGTTTCTTCATCAATATGATAAAACGCTTTGATTACCTCAATTTGTTTTTCGATTTGACCGACAATATTTTTAACCCATTTTTCAGTAGTATCTACCACAATTACAAATCGAGATACATTTTCGATTTCCGATTCGGATACGTTTAAACTTAAAATATTGATATGGCGTTTCAAGAATATTACTGATATTCTGTTTAATAAGCCTACGTTGTTTTCTGAATATACAGAAATGGTGAATGTTTTATTTTCCATAGTATTAACTTAATCGAATATCGGAAACCGAAGCTCCTGTTGGAATCATTGGAAATACGTTGTTCTCTTTTTCTACTAAAACTTCTAAGAAATACGATTCTTTCGAAGCCATCATTTCGGCAACTGCTGCATCCAAATCTTCACGTTTTGTTACTTTCTTTGCTTTAATGTAGTACCCTTCGGCAATAGCAATAAAGTTAGGATTAATCATTTCTGTAGAAGCATAACGTTTGTCAAAAAATAGTTGTTGCCATTGGCGTACCATTCCTAAAAACTCATTATTTAATACCACAATCTTAACCGGAACTTTTGTTTGAAAAATAGTCCCTAATTCCTGAATAGTCATTTGGAAACCACCATCACCGATGATTGCAACTACTTCACGATCTGGTCTTCCCATTTTAGCACCAATAGCTGCAGGTAAAGCAAATCCCATCGTTCCTAATCCTCCAGAGGTAATATTACTTTTGGTTGAATTGAATTTTGAATAACGACAAGTAAACATTTGATGTTGCCCTACGTCTGAAACCATAATAGCATCCCCATTCGAGTGTTTGTTAATCATTTCGATGGTTTCTCCCATAGAGATTCCTTCTTTTTTGGGTTTCAATTCATCATCAATAACCGCTTCTAATTCAACTTTATATTTTTCTTTGAATTCGTTATGCCAAGATTCGTGAGTCTTAGCCTCTACAAGAGGTAGTATTGCAGCCAAAGCTTCTTTCACATCTCCTAAAACGGCAACCTCTGTTTTTACATTTTTATCTACTTCTGCAGGATCAATTTCAAAGTGAATTACTTTAGCTTGTTTTGCATAGGTTTCTAAATTTCCTGTAACTCGGTCGTCAAATCGCATTCCTAATGCGATTAATACATCACATTCGTTTGTCAAAACATTAGGTCCATAATTTCCGTGCATTCCTACCATACCTACATTTAAAGGATGTTCTGTTGGTAATGCTGAAAGGCCTAAAACAGTCCATGCAGCTGGAATTCCTGTTTTTTCCACAAATGCTTTTAATTCCGCTTCTGCTTCGCCAAGAATAATTCCTTGTCCAAAAACAATCATTGGTTTTTTCGCACTATTAATGATTTCTGCTGCCGATGCAACTTGGTCTAATTTTAAAGTTGGCTTTGGAATATAACTTCTAATGCTTGTACATTTTTTATAACTAAAATCCAATTCGTCAAATTGCGCATTTTTTGTAATATCAATTAATACTGGACCTGGACGACCTGATTTTGCGATATAAAATGCTTTTGCGATAATTTCTGGAATTTCATGAGCTTCTGTAACTTGGTAATTCCATTTGGTTACAGGAGTCGAAATACTGATAATATCCGTTTCTTGAAATGCATCCGATCCCAACAAATGCTTCCCTACCTGTCCAGTAATACATACTAATGGGGTAGAATCAATTTGTGCATCGGCAATTCCAGTTACTAAATTAGTAGCTCCTGGTCCTGAAGTAGCAATAGCTACTCCTACTTTTCCTGTTGCTCTGGCGAATCCTTGAGCAGCATGTGTTGCTCCTTGCTCATGGCGTACCAAAACATGGTGTAATTCTTCTCTAAATTTATATAATTCGTCATAAACTGGCATAATAGCACCTCCTGGGTAACCATAAACCAAGTCTACTCCTTCTGCTAATAAGCATCTAATAACGGCTTCTGCACCTGATATTCTCATTTTTTTTACTCTATTTGATTATTTAAATAGCTCAGGACAATTCTTATTTATCAGTTACACAACCTGTTGAGGCGCTTGAAACTGCTCTTGCATATTTTAGTAATACCCCTTGTGTTACTTTCAATGGTGGTTGCACCCAATTGGCTCTTCTTTTCGCCAATTCTTCGTCAGATATTTTCAAATTAATGGTATTTTTAACCGCATCAATTGTAATTATATCTCCGTTTTGAATTAAAGCAATGGCTCCACCTTCATACGCTTCGGGAGTTACGTGTCCTACAACGAAACCGTGCGAACCTCCAGAGAAACGTCCGTCAGTAATCAAAGCTACGGTACTTCCTAATCCTGCTCCCATGATTGCCGATGTTGGTTTCAACATTTCAGGCATACCTGGACCACCTTTTGGACCACAATAACGAATGATGACGACATCACCTGGTTTCACTTCTCCACCTCTTACTCCTTTGATTACATCATGCTCATTTTCATAAACGATAGCTGTTCCTTCAAAAAATTCTCCTTCTTTACCACTAATTTTAGCTACACAACCTTCAGTAGCGATGTTTCCATATAAAATTTGAATATTTCCAGTAGATTTCAATGCTTTTTGAATTTCGTATACTACTTCTTGACCATCATTCAAATCAGGAACTAATGCAAGATTCTCAGCTAATGTTTTCCCTGTTACAGTCAGACAATCTCCGTGTAAAAATCCTTCTTTCAATAAATATTTCATTACTGCTGGAACACCACCCACATCGTGTAAATCTTCCATCAAGTATTTCCCACTTGGTTTCAAATCAGCCAATAAAGGTGTTTTATCACTGATATCTTGGAAATCTTTTAATGTCAATTCAATCCCAACTGAATGTGCAATAGCAATCAAGTGCATTACTGCATTAGTAGAACCACCTAAAACTGCGACCATCGTAATGGCATTTTCAAATGCTTTACGTGTCATAATGTCTCTAGGTTTGATGTCTTTTTCAAGTAGTATTTTAATAGCTTTCCCAGCATCAACACATTCTTGTTTTTTTTCTGGGCTTAACGCTGGATTAGACGAACTATAAGGCAAACTCATTCCTAATGCTTCAATTGCCGATGACATCGTATTAGCAGTGTACATTCCACCACAAGCACCTGCACCTGGACAGGCATTCTGAATTACCCCTTTAAAATCTTCTGGTGTAATTGTGTTATTGAATTTCTTTCCTAAAGCTTCAAAAGCCGAAACGATATTCAACGATTCTCCTTTCCATTTTCCAGGATGAATAGATCCTCCGTACACCATAATAGAAGGGCGATTTACTCTACCCATTGCCATTAATGACCCAGGCATATTTTTATCACAACCTGGAACAGCAATCATGGCATCATACCATTGCGCTCCCATAACTGCTTCAATAGAATCAGCAATAATGTCTCTAGACACTAATGAAAAACGCATTCCATCATTTCCATTAGAAATACCGTCACTTACTCCAATAGTATTAAAAATCAATCCTACTAAATCAGCATCCCAAACACCCGCTTTAATTTCTTTAGCCAAATCATTCAAGTGCATGTTGCAGGTATTTCCATCATATCCCATGCTCACAATTCCGACCTGTGCTTTTTTAAGATCTTCTTCAGTTAATCCAATTCCGTACAACATGGCTTGAGAAGCGGGTTGTGTTTCGTCTTGCGTGATTATCTTACTGTATTTATTTAATTCCATTGTTTTTATTCTTATTATTTTGGAAGTTCAAAATTCTGTGAACCTCTCTTTTATTTATAATTATACTATTGTCGATTGTCCCAATTGGACAAAATCTTTTTTGAAATATAAATCCCCTTCATTTAGAATGTAGTTGGCAACAAAATCACCTACTTCATTGGTTCCAAATTGAGAATCTACTTTCAAATCTACGGTGACGACATTGCTAACTATTGCTTTCTCTACCGCAGCAATTACTTTTTTTGATTCTGTAATTAAACCAAAATGTTCTAATAATAACGCTACAGAAAGTATTGACGCAATTGGGTTGGCTATATTTTTTCCTTTCGCTTCGGTATAACAACCGTGGATGGGTTCAAATAAAGAATGTTGCTCTCCCAAAGAAGCTGACGACATCAATCCGATAGAGCCCGAAATTACACTGGCTTCATCTGACAAAATATCGCCAAATAAATTATCGGTTAACAACACATCAAATTGTCTTGGATTTACTATAATTTGCATCGAAGCGTTGTCTACATACATGTATTCCAAAGTAACGTCTGGATATGCTGCAGCGATTTTAGTCACTACTTTTCGCCATAATCTTGAGGTTTCTAGTACATTAGCTTTGTCCACCAAAGTCACTTTTTTACGTCTAGACTGTGCTGCTTTGAAAGCCAAATGCGAAATCTTCACAATTTCTTCTTCGTTATATTCACACAAGTCTGAAGCATACGTTCCTTCTTCATTCGTCTTTTTTTCTCCAAAGTACATTCCGCCATTCAACTCTCTGTACACCACAAAATCAGTACCTTGAAGCACTTCTTTTTTAATTGGTGACGAATTCATTAACTTTGGATACGCTTTGATAGGTCTAATATTGGCAAACAAACCCAATTCTTTACGAAGTTTAAGTAAACCTTGTTCTGGACGTACTTTTGCCTCTGGATTATTATCATATTTTGGATCTCCAATAGCTCCAAACAAAATCGAATCTGTATTTCTACATAAATTTAAAGTCTGTTCCGGAAGTGGCTTTCCTGTTTTTTCAATAGCAATAGCGCCGATGTAAGCATCTTCAAAAACAAACTCGTGATTGTACACCACACCAATAGCGTGCAAGGCTTTTTTCGCTTGCAAAGTAACCTCTGGACCTATTCCGTCTCCTGAAAGTACTGCTATTTTTAAATTCATTTTTTTACTCTTTATAGATTAGGCTTGTAAACATTTACTCGCTTCAACAATTTGATGAATATCTTCATCTAGTACTTCTTTCTTAATGTCGGCAAATTTCAAAAATTCGACATAAACGATATCCAATTGTACTTTGGTCAATTCGTATCCTACTTTTTTAGCGCGGTAAGCCAAAGCTGCTCTACCACTTCTAGCTGTAAGAATGATAGACGATTCATTCACTCCTACGTCCAAAGGATCAATAATTTCGTAAGTCGCTCTATTTTTGATTACACCATCTTGGTGAATTCCAGAACTGTGAGCAAAGGCATTAGCACCAACAATAGCTTTGTTAGGTTGCACCATCATTCCCATACTATCTGAAACCAATCGGCTCATTTCATTCAATTGTTTTGAATTTACATCCGTATATAAATTCAAATAAGGATGTTGTTTGAACACCATTACTACTTCTTCTAAAGCTGTATTTCCAGCTCTTTCTCCAATACCATTAATAGTACACTCGATTTGACGCGCACCATTAATTGCACCTGCAATTGAATTAGCAGTAGCCATTCCTAAATCATTATGACAGTGACAAGAAATAATCACATTATCAATTCCTTTTACGTTTTCTTTAAGGTATTTAATTTTTGCCCCATACTCATCTGGCAAACAATATCCTGTAGTATCAGGGATATTAAGTACTGTAGCTCCTGATTTGATTACTTCTTCACAAACTTGCGCTAAGAATGCATTATCCGTTCTACCAGCGTCTTCGGCATAGAATTCTACATCTTCTACATACGATTTTGCATGAGCAACTGCTGCTTTAGCTCTAGCGATAATATCTTCTTTGGTAGTATTTAACTTGTGTACAATGTGTGATTCAGAAGTACCAATTCCTGTATGGATACGTGGTTTTTTGGCATATTGGAGTGCTTGAGCAGCAACATCAATATCATTTTTAACTGCTCTAGTCAAACCACAAACAGTAGCATTTTTTACAATTTTACTGATTTCTGAAACAGATAAAAAATCTCCAGGGCTTGAGACGGGAAATCCCGCTTCGATAATATCAACCCCCATTTCGTCTAATCGACTGGCAATAATTAGCTTCTGAGCAGTATCTAACTTACATCCTGGGACCTGTTCGCCGTCTCTTAAAGTGGTGTCAAAAATTTGAACTTTATCTTTATTCATTTTCGTTTATTTAATGTAATTTCACATCTTGAAACAAAATTAGATTTTAATCGTTTACAACAAAAATCATTTTACTAAAATATACTGCTTATAAAGCTACTAATTACTATTTAATTAGCTGAATATCAATATTTTAAATCTTTATATTTTACAATGGCTAACCATCAAAAAGATTTCTTATTTGTATTAATTAAATCCCTTTCAAAGTCTGAAAAACGCCAATTCAAGATTTTTGCTAGCCGATTAGAGACCAGTTCCAATACAAAATTCATCGAATTGTTCAATATTTTGGACAAATCCGAAGTCTATGACGAAAAACTCATTTTGAAAAGTGGCAGCATCAAAAAAGTACAATTATCCAATTTAAAATCGTATTTATACAAACAAATTTTAGTAAGTATTCGATTGAATATTCCTAGTCAGAATATTCGCTACCAATTGCGCGAACAAATTGATTTTGCTACTATTCTATACAACAAAGGATTGTACAAGCAGAGTTTAAAAATCTTGGATAAAACCAAACAACAAGCTTTAGAAAACGACGAAAAACATATGGCGTATGAAATTGTAGAATTCGAAAAACTAATCGAATCACAATACATTACCCGAAGTATTCAAGGTCGAGCTGATGAATTGGCTGTGCAAGCCAAAGAATTAAACTATCGCAATACTATTTCGAGTAAATTATCCAATCTATCACTTCAGTTGTACGGTATTATGCTTAAAACGGGGTATGTAAAAAGTGATGAAGAATACCAACAAATAGACGATTATTTCAACAAACACATCGCTATATTTGATGAAAACAAATTCGGATTCAGAGAAAAATATTGGTACTTCAACGCCAATCTTTGGAGAAGCTTCTTAGTTCAAGATTTTTTGTCTTGTTATAAGTTTGCACACAAATGGGTGACTCTTTTCTACGATAATCCCAATATGATTTTTCTAAATCCAGTATTTTTCTTGAAAGGAAATCATTATTTACTGGAATCTTTGTTTATGTTGAAATACAAAACCAATTTCAAAAAATACTTATTACAACTAGAAGAAACCATTAACGATCCTAAATTTCCAGTCAACGATAATATTGCTTCTTTGTCGTTTCTGTATTTATATAACAATAAATTAAATTTTCACATTCTTGAAGGTAGTTTTGCGGAAAGCGAATACTTGATTCCTGAAGTATTATACAAGATGAATCAGCACAGTGAACATTTAGATGAACATCATGAAATGTTGTTTTATTATAAAATTGCTTGTATTTATTTTGGAAACGAAAAATACAATGAATCTTTATTTTATTTAGAAAAGATCATCAACAATAAAAATCTTACGATGCGTGAAGATCTAATGTGTTTTGCACGCCTATTGTATTTGATTTTACATTACGAATTGGGCAATGATTATTACTTAGAGAATCAATTGAAGAGCACGTATAAATTCATGTTGAAAATGAATGACTTACACGAAGTTCAAAAAGAAATTATTCGCTTCTTAAAAAACCTGAATTCAATCTACCCAGGGGATATTAAAAAAGAGTTCATCAAGATGAAAGAGCGCTTCGTTGAGTTAGAAAAAAACACCTATGAAAAACGAGCTTTCTTGTATCTTGATATTATTTCATGGTTAGAAAGCAAAATTGAAAATCGAAAAATTGGCGATATCATTCGTGAAAAAGCCCAATTAAGTAATCGATAAACCTACTTTTTTTACTTACATTTGTGAGAAGCGTTTACGCTTTTTAAGATATTAAATACATACAATATGCAAAACATTCCTAGTGTTGACTTGCGTGATTTCCTGTCGGATGACCCGACACGTAAACAAAAATTTGTAAATGAAATCGGAAAAGCCTACGAAGATATTGGCTTCGTAGCATTAAAAGGGCATTTTTTAAATGACCAATTAGTAGAAAATCTATACAGTGAAGTGCGAAATTTCTTTTCGTTACCACTAGAAACCAAATCAAAGTATGAAATTCCAGGAATTGGAGGGCAAAGAGGTTATGTTTCTTTTGGAAAAGAACATGCTAAAGGACGCTCTGCTGGAGATTTAAAAGAGTTTTGGCATTTTGGCCAATACGTGAGTGACGATTCAAAATACGCTAACGAATACCCTAAAAACGTTACAGTTAACGAGTTGGCTAATTTCAATTCGACAGGAAAAGAAGCGTACCAAATGCTTGAAAAAACAGGCATTTATGTTTTAAGAGCTTTGGCTTTACATATTGGTTTAAACGAATTCTATTTCGATAATTTTATCAAAGACGGAAACAGTATTTTACGACCAATCCACTACCCTCCTATTACTGATGAACCTAAAGATGGTGCGGTTCGTGCCGCTGCACATGGCGACATCAACTTAATTACCTTATTAATGGGCGCTCAAGGAAAAGGATTGCAGGTACAAAATCATAATGGTGATTGGATTGATGCCATGGCTCAACCTGATGAATTAATGATTAATGTAGGAGATATGCTATCCAGACACACCAACAACAAATTAAAATCAACCATACATCAAGTGGTGAATCCACCTAGAGAATTATGGGGAACTTCTCGTTATTCGATTCCTTTTTTCATGCATCCTGTTAGTGATATGCCTTTGGATTGTCTAGAACAATGTATTGATTCAACACACCCAAAACAATTTGAAGACATTACTGCTGGCGAATACCTAAATGAACGATTAGTAGAATTAGGATTGATTAAAAAATAGAGTTAATTCAATCTTCATGTAGTTTATTACGACACAGATTGAGGAAATTTTAAAAATTTTAAAAATTTGTGTCATAAAAAAAAATAACTTCAAGATTTTATTTAATTTCTTCAATCTGTGTTTCAAAATAATATAGTATCAAAAAACCTTCCCAAATCAAAATGAAAAACTACCCCCACCAAGAATTAACCAAATCGATAATTGGTATTTATTACAACGTGTATAATGAATTAGGTTATGGCTTTCTTGAAAAAGTGTACCACAGAGCTATGATTATCGAGTTGAATAAAAACGGATATGAAGTTGAACACGAAAAGAAAATAGAAGTTTTTTATAAAAATGAAGTAGTTGGTATTTATATCCCCGATTTAATAATTAACAAATCCGTAATTCTTGAATTGAAATGTGTTGAATACCTTATTGAAGCTCACGAGAATCAGTTAATTAACTATTTAAAAGCAACAGAATGTGAAGTAGGCTTAGTATTGAATTTTGGTAAAGACCCTCAATTTAAAAGAAAGATTTTTACCAATGATTTAAAAAAACGAAATAAATACAAAGACTAAGATTTCTCTAATTTTTCAAATTTATAAAATCTACGTTCAAAAAACAACCCAAATTATAGATTTTTCAGATTTCTCTAATTTCTTTAATCTGCGTTAAAAAAAATAAAAAATGGATTTACAAGAACAATTAAAAAACCTATTCCCTGATCACCAAATTTCAAATGAGCCTGAAGCGGTTGCCGAAAACGAACACGAATTATACGTTCAAGCGGAGCCTATGATTTGCAAATTCGAAAAACGCAAAGGAAAACCCACCACTATAATTGCAGGATATGAAGGTGCTGACGAAGATTTTAAAATTTTAGCCAAAGAAATTAAAAGTAAACTCGCTGTGGGTGGAACATTCAAAGACGGAGAGATTATCATACAAGGTGACTATCGGGATCGAATTATGAAAATACTGCAAGAGAAAGGATTTAAAACCAAACGCGTAGGTGGATAATATAGCATTTATGTTGAGTAATAAACTCTTACACTCATAAACCTCATAAACTTTAAGTAATGATTGCATCATCAGAATTGATATTAAATCCGGACGGAAGTGTGTATCACTTGAATCTAAAACCGGAAAATATTGCCCACGATATTATTTTTGTTGGTGACCCTGATCGTGTGGGAAAAATCACGCAATTCTTTGATAGTATCGAGTTTTCAATTCAAAAAAGAGAGTTCAAAACTCAAACGGGAATCTATAAAGGCAAAAGATTAACGGTACTTTCTACCGGAATTGGTCCAGATAATATTGACATAGTCTTAAACGAATTAGACGCCTTGGTCAATATTGATTTGAACACGCGTCAACCTAAAGAACAATTAACATCGTTAAATATTATTCGCATTGGAACCTCAGGTTCCATTCAAGCGGATATTCCTGTGGATAGTTTTGTGTTGTCTCAATTCGGAATTGGTTTAGACAATATGTTGCGTTCGTATATAGTCGATGCCGTAACGCATACTGATATGGAAGAAGCTTTTATGACTCACACCCAATGGGATGTGCGCAAAGGAAGACCTTATGCAATTGCTTGTTCTGAAACCTTGGAAAAAAGAATAGAAAGCAACCAAATGCACAAAGGGATCACGGCTACTATAGGCGGTTTTTACGGTCCTCAAGGACGTGTGTTGCGCTTACCTATTCAGGATAGCAGTTTGAATTCCAAAATGGATAACTTTCAGTTTAAAGGCAACCGAATTACCAATCTCGAAATGGAAACGACTGCCATATATGGACTTTCGGCCTTGTTAGGACATAATGCGTTGTCCTTGAATGCTATTATTGCCAATAGAGCTAGCGGGACCTTTAGTGAAGATCCTACCAAAGCCGTTGATGAATTGATTGCTTACACCTTAGATAAATTAGCTCAATAAACCGTTTATGACTTCCTTAAAAATTGTTGGCGTTCCGGAACATTTCAATTTGCCTTGGCACATTTGCCTAGAGCAAGGAGAATTTAAAAAAGAAAACATCGATTTGCAATGGACTGATGTACCTGAGGGAACGGGGAAAATGTGCCAAATGCTTCGCGATGGAAGTGCTGATATTGCTGTCATTTTAACCGAAGGAATCCTCAAAGATATCGTCAATGGAAATCCGTCTAAAATACTACAAGTGTATGTAAAATCGCCATTAATATGGGGAATTCACGTGGCGGCTCAATCCAATTACCAAACGCTGGCTGATTTAGAAAATACCAAAGTAGCCATTTCCCGCCTAGGTTCAGGCTCTCAATTGATGGCCTATGTCAATGCCAAAAATCAAGGTTGGAACACTAACGAATTACAATTTGAAATAGTCAACACCATCGATGGAGCGGTAACTGCTTTGACCGAGGGTACGGCTGATTATTTTATGTGGGAACATTTTATGACGAAACCACTAGTCGATAAAGGTGTTTTTAGACGCCTAGCCGACTGCCCTACTCCTTGGCCTTGTTTTGTGATTGCCGTTCGCGAAGAAGTTCTAGCTACACAGCCCGAAGCCATTGCAACACTTCTTGACATTATTAATGCCAAAACGCAAGATTTTAAAGCCATACCCAACATTTCAGACCGTTTAGCCACTACCTACCACCAAAAAATAGAAGACATTAACGAATGGTTATCTCTCACCGAATGGTCTCAAGAAAAAATAGATTTAGCTTTGCTAGAACGCATTCAAAAGCAATTAGTAGAGTTGCACATTATCGATAGTACTCTTCCTGTAGCGAAGTTGGTGTAATTGGACTATAGTTTTCTTTTGTAGCACACTTTTACCTTCTTAACCCGTACTGTCCCGCTATTCGCTATATCCCCTAACGGGGGATGCCGCTGCTATCGGGGCTAGAAAACCCGTTTATTTTTCAGCACAAAAAATGCAACCGTAGTTGCTCTTTTAAATTGTTTTAATTAATTTTTGTTTGTAAGCACAAGCGAGACGCTTGCGCCAGCGGGAAAAGTTAATAATCACAAGTATATTTTTTCTCTTTAACTATTTTATATTTTTTACCATCTTTTTTTTGGATAACCCAAAACGAATAATCTATAATTGAAAAATTTACTTTACCTATAAAGGAAGTTAAATCAACTGAATATCCAGATTTCGTAAAAACATTTTTAATATTTTCTTTACTAAAAAGAAATAAAAACTTATCATCTATAAAAGTTGTATAAATATTATCTATTCCATGCGAAGCTATCAGATTTTCAGGGCTATATTTAGTAATTAATACCATATCATTTTCCATAATTTCAATACTCCATTGAGCACTATTTGTTTGACAAAGACTATCTTTTTGCATAATTTCTTTAACCTTAGATTTTAAATTTGAATTATTTAAAAAGACAATTTCAGATGTATGTTTATTTTTTAAAGTTTCAATTTGAGAATAACAAAAATTGTTAAACGTGAAAATCAGACATATTATATTTAATAATTTCATGATACTATATTTATTTTAATTTACTCCCCTTGCTGGCGCGAGCATCTTGCTCGTGCCTATTAAATCCTGATGCTACTAAAAGTCTCCTGACTTTGAACTAACTGAAATCAAACTTACTAATAAATTAAATACAGAGCATAAAAAAACTCCATCAGCAATGATGGAGTTTTTGGTTTTGAAACAATTTTCTTATTTCCAACCACCGCCTAAGTCTCTGTAAACATATACTGAGGCGTTAATTAGCTCTTTTTGGGTTTCCACCAATTCTAATTTTGCTTCTAAAGCATCACGTTGCGTCATCAACACTTCAAAATAATCTGCTCGTGCTGATTTGAACAAATCATTAGAAACCGAAATAGAACGGTCCAAAGCCCCTACTTGTTGGGTTTTCAAACTGAAACTTTTTTGTAAGTTCTCAATTTTTGACAATTGATTCGATACTTCTAAGTACGCATTCAAAACCGTTCTTTCATAATTGTACAAAGCTTGCAACTGACGTGAGTTGGCACTTTTAAACTCGGCTTTAATCGCATTTCTATTGATCAAAGGAGCTGCTACATCTCCTACTAGAGAATACAATAACGATTCGGGTGTTTTAAATAAATACGACGATTTGAACGCATTCCATCCTATTGAAGCTGAAATATCTAAGGAAGGATAAAATTCCGCTCTAGCCACTTTCACATCTAATTTAGCGGCTTCTAATTGCAATTCGGCCTGTTTAATGTCGGAACGATTTGCTAATAATTGCGACGGTATTCCTGCTTTCAATTGTGAAGGCAAAGCGCTTACTAAACTCGTTTGGTCTCTCTTAATTTCCTGTGGATAACGTGCCAATAAAAAGTTGATTTTATTCTCCGTTTCTTTTATTTTTTGAAGAATATCAAATTCCATACTTCTAGAAGTCAAAACTTCGGCTTCAAATTTCTGAACGGCTAATTCGGTAGCACGCGCTGCCTCTTTTTGGATTTTTACAATTTCCAAAGCATTCTTTTGAATTGCAATACTTTGTTTCACAATCTCCAATTGGTTATCGTAAGCTAACAACTCATAGTACGAGCTAGCTATTTCAGCAACTAAATTAGTAATCACAAAGTTTTTACCTTCAACTGTAGCCAAATAACGGCTAATGGCTGCTTTTTTACTATTGCGTAATTTCTTCCAGATATCCACTTCCCAATGGGCATAAGCGGCTAATTTATAATCTTGTAAGGCTTCAGGGAATTCTTGTCCTGGAGTAATTTCAGTAGAAGCGTCACCTGCACCTTGACTGGTGTAACGTCCTACTTTTTCTACTCCTGCAGTAGCCCCAATGCCTACTGTAGGCAACAAAGCCCCTTTACGCACTCGAATATCGTTCTTAGCAATTTCGATTTCTTGTAACGTAATAGACAATTCTTGATTGTTCTTTAAAGCAACATCAATTAAATCAACGAGATTTTTGTCTTTAAAAAAAGTATGCCATTGGAGGGTTGCCATTGTTGTGGTATCCTTACTAGTAGCAAACGCTTCTGGAAGTACAGTTGTTGAAGTAGCAGACTTAATATCTGGTGCTTTACAACTAATTACCGCTAGGCACAAGCCTAACGGAATAGCATATTGATGTATCTTAAATTTAAACATTGTCGTCAATTTCTTCAGTTAATGGATTTTCTTCTTGATTTTTTACAAATTTGATTTTTTCTGAAATTCTGCCGAATATGTAATACAATCCAGGAATGACTAATACTCCACAAATAGTACCCAAAAGCATCCCTCCTGCAGCAGCCGAACCAATAGTACGGTTTCCAATTTTTCCAGGTCCAGAAGCAAAAACTAATGGAATCAATCCTGCAATAAAAGCAAAAGAAGTCATCAAAATAGGACGAAAACGCACTACAGCACCTTCCATAGCGGCTTGTAATACTGAAGCACCTGCTCTGTGCTTTTGCACAGCAAATTCCACAATTAAAACGGCATTTTTACCCAATAATCCAATCAACATAATAAAGGCTACCTGAGCATAAATATTGTTTTCTAAGCCAAATATTTTTAGCAACAAGAAAGAACCAAAAATACCTGCTGGAAGTGATAATATAACCGCAAATGGCAAAATAAAACTTTCGTATTGAGCGGCTAAAACCAGATACACAAATAGCAAACAAATCAAGAAGACAAAGATAGCTTCATTCCCACGACCTACTTCGTCTTTTGAAATACCCGCCCAATCAATTCCATAACCTCTAGGTAATTTTTGTTCAGCTACTTCTTGAATTGCTTGAATAGCAGCGCCACTACTGTAACCAGGTGCCGCCTGACCACTAATTTCAGAGGCGTTATACATATTATGACGTGTAATATCATTCAATCCGTACACTTTTTCCATTTTAGCAAAAGAAGAAAATGGCACCATTTCATCACGATTATTTTTAACATACAATTTCATGATGTCTTCAGGCAGCGCTCTGTATTCAGGAGAAGCTTGAACAATAATTTTGTATTGTCTGTCGTATTTGATGAAGTTGGTTTCATAGGTACTTCCTACCAATACAGATAAAGTATTCATTGCATTTTCAAGGCTTACTCCTTTTTGTTGTGCAATATCATTATCGACTTTAATCATGTACTGTGGGTAACTCGCACTGTAAAAACTAAATACCGAAGCTAACTCTGGACGTTTACCCAAATCTTTTACAAAATCATTGCTGATAGTTTCTAACTTTTTATAATCGCCACTACCCACTTTATCTAGCAAACGCAACTCAAATCCTCCTGCCGCACCATAACCCGGTACTGATGGTGGTTGAAAAAACTCAATCGTAGCTCCTGAAATATCTTTAGATTTTTCTTCTAATTCTTTCATAATTTCAGAAACCGAATGCGTACGATCTTCCCAACTTTTTAGATTAACCAAACAGGTTCCTGAATTTGATCCTGTACCTTCTGTTAAAATTTCGTAACCCGCCAGTGACGATACCGATTGTACGCCTTCTACTTTTTCGGCAATTTTTTGTAATCTTTCTGCAATTTCATTGGTTCTTTCTAATGATGAACCTGGTGGTGTTTGAATAACGGCATAAAACATTCCTTGATCTTCATTAGGTATGAACCCTGAAGGCAAACTATTGTTCAAGAAGAAAATTCCAATACAAAATCCAATCAAAACCGTAAACGTCAACGTTCTACGAGTAACTACTTTTTGAAGTGTATTTTTATACCTATCCGATAAATTATTAAACCTATTATTAAAGCCTTCTAAAAATTGATCAATAGGTGTTTTCTTTTTGGCTTTTCCGTGATTTTTTTTCAACATCATCGCACAAAGTGCAGGTGTCAACGTTAAAGCAACAATACCTGATAAAATAATTGAAGTAGCCATAGTGATGGCAAACTGACGAAAAAAGATTCCCACTGGCCCCGACATAAAAGCAACCGGAATAAATACAGCTGCCATTAAGAAGGTAATCGCGATAATAGCCCCACTAATTTCGTGCATCGCTTTTTTAGTCGCTTTAATTGGTCCCAAATGATGTTCTTCCATATTGGCGTGTACTGCTTCGATAACTACAATGGCATCATCGACGACGACCCCAATAGCTAATACAAGAGCAAATAAAGTTACTAAGTTAATAGTAATTCCGAAGAACTGCATAAACGCAAAAGTTCCAACCAAAGAAACAGGAACTGCAATAGCTGGAATTAAAGTGGAACGCCAATCACCAAGGAATAAAAACACTACTAATCCTACCAAAATAAAAGCTTCTAATAAGGTATGGATTACTTTTTCAATAGAGGCATCTAAGAATTTAGAAACGTCATAACTAATCTCATAGTCTACTCCTTTAGGAAAGGTAGTCTTCTTAAGCTCCTCCATTTTAGCTTTCACGTCTTTAATAACCTGACTTGCATTACTACCGTAGGATTGTTTTATAGTAATAGCCGCTGATGGACTTCCATTCAAATTAGAATAAATATCATACATCGAACTTCCAAACTCAATATCAGCGACATCTTTTAAACGTAAAATTGCGCCATCTGGAGTAGCACGTAAAACAATATTTTCATATCCTTCTTTGGTAGTAAACCTACCTGAATATTTCAATACATATTCAAATGCTTGAGAACGTTTTCCTGAACTTTCTCCCGTTTTACCTGGAGATGCTTCTAAACTTTGTTGATTTAATGATTCTAATATTTCATCTGCCGAAATCTTATAGGCTAACATACGGTCGGGTTTCAACCAAATACGCATTGCATATTCACGGTTACCCAAAATATCAGCGACTCCTACTCCATCAATCCTTTTAATCTCAGACAACAAATTGATATCTGCAAAATTGAATAAGAACTTTTGATCCATACTTGTATCTTTACTGAATAAGTTAATATACATCAACATATTCGGTTCTTCACGAGTAATTTTCACTCCTTCACGAACTACAATTGGAGGCAATTTATTGACTACCGAAGCGACTCTATTTTGTATATTAATCGAAGCTTGATTAGCATCTGTACCTAAATTAAAAATTACATTGATACTTGCTTCTCCATCATTACCCGCAGTTGATGTCATATATTTCATTCCCGGAACTCCATTTATGGCTCTTTCTAAAGGAATAATTACAGACTTAATCATCAACTCATTATTAGCCCCTGGATAAGCCGCTACAATATTCACCTTAGGTGGTGATATAGCGGGAAACTGTGTAACTGGTAAATTGGTTATTGCCAATATTCCTAAAAGCACAATCATCAACGATATTACTATCGAAAGTACTGGCCTTTGTATAAATTTATTAAACATTGATTTATGATTTAAAAGGATTAAATTTATTCTGCTTTCAATCTCAAATGGGAAAGAACATCCTGAGGTTTCTGATAAACAAAGCTAATTTTATCATCATCATTTACTTTCTGAACTCCTTCAAGCAAAATTTTATCGGTTGCAGCAATACCATTTTTTATTACATAAAGATCAGGTAATTCTCCCGTAATATTAATTTCTCTTGATTTTACAATATTATTTTCATTTACAACAAAAACATATTTTTTATCTTGAATTTCATAAACCGCTTTTTGAGGAATAATCAACGTATTTTTAACTGGTATCGTCATCAATACTTTACCTGTTTGTCCGTTTTTCAAGAGTTTATCTACATTTGGAAAACTCGCTCTAAAAGCGATATTACCTGTTTCACTATCAAATTCACTTTCAATAACTTCTACTTTTCCTTTGTATTTAAAAGTTTCATTATTGGCTAAACGCAAACTAATGGTGTTGCTCCCACGCCCACTTTTATTAGTCTGATATTCTAAATATTCAAGTTCAGAAACATTAAAATAGGCATACATTTTACTATTATCGGAAAGACTCGTTAATAATTCGCCCTCATCAATCAAACTACCCAATTTTTTAGGAATACGATCAATTGTTCCTGAAAAAGGTGCTCTAATCTCAGTAAAAGACAAATGCAATTTAGCCAATGCCACTTCAGCTCTAGCCTGCTCTAATTTGGCCTGGGCAATTGCTTGTTCATTTTTAGACACTACATTTTTATCAGCCAATGTTTTCGCATTTTGCAATTCAATTTCAGCGGCTTTAGCCTCAGCCTTAGATTTCAGTAACTCCGCTTCATAAATTTTTGGCATAATTCGGAATAACAACTGACCTGCTTGAACAAACTGCCCTTCATCTACGTAGATGTTTTGCAAAAATCCTTTTTCCTGAGCTCTCAGTTCGATATTTCTAACCGAACGGATTTGGGACACATATTCCTTAGTAAAGGAAGTGTCTATTCGTATAGGATTGGTAACAGCAAATCTACCAACTTCTTCTTTTTTTTCTTTTTTGGGTGTACAACTAACAATAAATAACAGGAATAAACCCGTAAATAAAGATATTCTCTTCATGGTATAAATAATAAATTAAAGGATTGAATAATGCAGATCGTAGATTCCTAAAAAATAAAATTACAAACCATTTTTTGAAAGAATTATCTTAAATAAAAACAGAAGGAAATAACTCTACAACATATAAAGCAAATACTATTTTAAGAATCTAATTTTGGATTTTTCAGATTCTAAAAACACTGTTTTTAAGGTATATAGGCGAAGATAATAAGCCTAAAGCAACATTAGTAGGATTGTTATTGTGATGACAATCTGAAACTGGAATAATAGTGAAGTCGTGCCAATTGGAAAGCCAATTATATAGCGGCACTACCGGAGTATGACAGTCAACATTATCTTCATTATGATAATCTTCTTCTAATTCAATATCCGTGTATTCAAACACATTGAATGTCTGCTCTTTTGTTTTAAATTGTTGGGATTGATTTTCCTGAAAAGAGCACGTCACGATGTTATCTGAGTGAGGTCCTTTGGCAGCGAAAGAGAAATCACTCCCGTAACCCGACAGGAAAAAACAAAACGATATGAAAAATGTAAGTATTCTCATCAGTGGTCAAAATTAAATAAAAAATACAAGCAAAATTATATTTTATATTTTTTATAACATCTTAAAAGAAAATCTTAAAAACCACTTTATTTATTGTGTACTTTTTTTGTTATGAAAAACGAGAATACTACATTTGATACTTATTAAAAAACACTATGCCACGATTCAAAGAAAACGATTTACCAAAATCAAAAATTACTTTAAGTGCCCTTCAAAAAGCAACGCTCATATTTCAATATTCTGGAAAACACCGTTGGAAGTTTTATGTAGGTTTAGTATTCTTGTTACTTACTGGAGGTACTGCTTTAGCTTTCCCAAAATTGATGGGACTTTTGGTTGATTGTGTTAAAAATAAAGACACTGCACAAGCTAATTTTATAGCATTAAGTTTAGTGGGTATTTTATTTATGCAATCTATTTTTTCGTTTTTTAGATTGTCTTTATTTGTCAACTTTACAGAGAATACTTTAGCTAATCTTCGTTTGGCTTTGTACAGTAATTTAGTAAAACTTCCTATGTCGTTTTTTTCTCAAAAACGTGTGGGAGAATTGAACAGTCGTATCAGTTCTGATATTACCCAAATTCAAGACACTTTAACTTCGACCATTGCTGAGTTTTTACGACAATTTATTCTTATTATTGGTGGAATTGCTTTATTGGCCACAGAGAGCCTTAAACTTACTATTTTAATGCTTTCTGTTGTTCCTTTGGTTGCCGTAGCCGCAGTAATCTTTGGACGATTTATTAGAGGGTACTCTAAGCAGGTACAAGATAAAGTAGCCGAAAGTCAAATCATCGTGGAAGAGACTATGCAAGGCATCAGTATCGTAAAAGCGTTTGCTAACGAATGGTATGAAATTACACGATACAAAACCAAAATCAAAGAAGTCATTCAAATTGCCATTAAAGGCGGAAAATACCGTGGATACTTTGCCTCTTTCATTATTTTTTGTCTTTTTGGTGCTATCGTAGCCGTGGTTTGGTATGGTGTACAATTGAGTATTGCCGGCGAAATGAGTGTAGGTCAGCTGATTTCATTTGTTTTATACTCTACTTTTGTTGGCGCTTCTTTTGGAGGTGTTGCCGAATTATATGCACAAATTCAAAAGGCAATTGGTGCTACCGAACGTGTGTTTGAATTGTTAGACGAAACGCCTGAGAAGATTAATGGTACTACTACTCACGAATCGATTGAAAAAATTAGTGGTAATGTGAGTTTTAAAAATGTAGCCTTTCAATATCCTTCGAGAAAAGAGATGAAGGTATTGAAAGACGTTAATTTCACTGCTCAATTTGGACAAAAAATAGCCATTGTAGGCACCAGTGGCGCAGGAAAATCAACAATTGCATCACTTCTATTGCGTTTTTATTCTATTGAAGAGGGTAGCATTACTATAGACAACAAAAATATTTATGATTACGATTTGGAACAACTCCGAGGCAATATGAGTATTGTCCCTCAAGATGTTATTCTTTTTGGCGGAACCATTCGCGAAAACATTGCGTATGGAAAACCTAATGCTACCGAAGAAGAAATTTTGGCTGCAGCCAAACAAGCCAATGCATACAATTTTATAGAAAGCTTCCCAGAAAAGTTAGATACTTTAGTAGGAGAACGTGGAGTGAAATTATCAGGTGGTCAAAGACAACGTATCGCGATTGCTAGAGCATTATTGAAAAACCCAAGTATTTTAATTCTAGACGAAGCCACTTCTTCACTAGACAGCGAAAGTGAAAAACTAGTTCAAGAAGCATTGGAAGTTTTGATGGAAGGAAGAACAAGTATTATCATTGCGCACCGTTTATCTACCATTCGTTCCGCAGACCAAATTTTAGTGCTGGACCAAGGTATAATAGCCGAACAAGGCACTCATCAAGAGTTAATTGCTTTAGAAAATGGGATTTACAAAAACCTAAGTAATTTACAATTTAGTAATTCATAAAAAAAAACGCCATTCAGTTGAATGGCGTTTTTTTTTATTACAAACTTTTACGACGACTTCGTTCTGCTTTTATCATCGATAGTTCGCGACTAGTTTGTCCCGCTACCGAAGTATTTTCTTCGGCACGACGAATCAAATACGGCATCACATCTTTAACTGGTCCAAAAGGCAAATATTTAGCTACATTGTATCTATTGGCAGCTAAATTATAGCTGATATTGTCACTCATTCCGTACAATTGTCCAAACCAAATGCGTTCATCATTCGTTTTAATACCTTTTTCTTGCATCAACTTCATTAAAGTATACGAACTGGATTCATTATGCGTTCCTGCAAAAATCGCCATGGTATCTACATGTTCTATCATATACAAAATAGCTGCATCGTAGTTTTTATCTGTCGCTTCTTTTGAAGCACAAATTGGCGTAGGATATCCTTTTTCTTCTGCTCTTGCATTTTCCTTTTCCATATACGCACCACGTACTATTTTCATCCCAATATAAAATCCCTCTTGTTGGGCTTTTTCGTGTAATTGTTTCAAATAATCCAAACGATCCCAACGGTACATTTGTAAGGTGTTAAAAACAATTGCTTTTTCTTTATTGTACTTCTGCATCATTTGGGCAACCAAATCATCCGCAGCGTCTTGCATCCAACTTTCCTCGGCATCAATCAATAAAGCAACATCTTTGTAATGAGCTGTTTTACAAACCAAATCAAAACGATCTACTACTCTATCCCACTCTTCTTTTTCTGAAGAAGTTAAGGTTGCTTTCGCTCCTACTTTTTGGTATAAATCCAATCGGCCTAAACCTGTTGGCTTAAAAACCGCAAAAGGAATAGCTTGACGTTCTTTAGCAAATTCAATTGTTTTTAAAGTCATTGCTAATGCGGCGTCAAACTGCGCTTCTTCTTCTTTCCCTTCTACAGAATAGTCCAACACTGACGATACGCCTTTGGTAAACATTTTATCTACTACCGAAAGGCAATCGTTCTCATTAACACCTCCGCAAAAATGATCAAAAACAGTTGCTCTAATCAAACCCTCTACTGGTAAATGCGCTTTGATTGCAAAATTAGTTACCGCTGTCCCAATACGAACAAGTGGTTCATTGTCAATCATTTTGAATAAAAAATAAGCTCTATCTAACTCCGTATCACTTTTTAAAGCAAACGCAATTTGTGTATTATTGAATATATTTTCCATTAATTGTTATATTTTTTTACAAATATAGAGAGAGTTTTCAATACTATTAATCAAAAAATCCCTTATTTTGCGTTCTCAATTAAAACAACACAATGCAAACAATTCAAGCCAACAATTATCCTGTTCATTTCAATGAAAAAGGCTATGAAGCCTTAAACTCACATTTGAAAGCAACTAAGTATTCTAATCTGTTTATTATAACAGATAGCAATACGAACGACTATTGTTTGCATAAATTTTTACCTTACTTAGAAACCGATTTAACCATTGAAATCATCGAATTTGAAGCAGGTGAAATCAATAAAAACATTGATACCTGTATCGAAGTTTGGAAAGTTCTAACCGAGTTAGGAGCAGACAGAAAAAGTTTGGTGATCAATATAGGAGGTGGCGTTGTGACTGATTTAGGCGGATTTGTTGCTTCTACATTCAAAAGAGGAGTTGATTTTATTCATATTCCTACTACTCTATTGTCAATGGTTGATGCTTCTGTTGGAGGAAAAACAGGAGTGGATTTAGGTAATTTAAAAAACCAAATTGGCGTAATCAACGTTCCGTTAATGGTTTTAATTGACACTCAATATCTTGAAACAGTTCCTCAAAATGAGATGCGTTCTGGTTTAGCCGAAATGTTAAAACACGGTTTAATTTTTGACAAAAACTATTGGGAACAATTTTTAGACCTAAATAGTATTGATTTTACCGATTTAGACGGCTTAATTCATCGCTCTGTTGCAATTAAGAATGAAATTGTAATGCAAGATCCTACGGAAAAAAACATTCGTAAAGCCTTAAATTTCGGACATACATTAGGACATGCCATCGAAAGTTATTTTTTAGAAAACGAAAACAAAACAACGCTACTGCACGGTGAGGCAATTGCTATTGGAATGATTTTAGAAAGTTATATTTCATTACATAAAAACTTAATCACTGAGGCAGAATACCAGCAGATAAAATCAGTAATTAAAGGAATTTACGACGATATTACTTTTGAAGAAAATGACATCCAACCAATACTTGATTTATTAATTCACGATAAGAAGAATGAATTTGGCACCATTCAATTTGCATTAATTGAAGGAATTGGGGCTATAAAAATTAATCAATTAGTTGAAAATGAATTGATTCTTAGTGCATTTCAGGACTACAAATCGTAATCTTTTTTTTAGTTAAAAGGATTGCATTTCGTATATATATTTTTTTACATTTGCCTCGATGAAAACGAATCAAAACACAATGTATTTTAACCCGAATAGCAGCTTAAGCGACCGCTCCTTTTTAAGGATCTGGAAACGATTAAATGCTTTCAAAGGAAATTTTAGTTTTGATATTTTTCAATATTTGAAAGTAGAGAATGAAAAACTTCAAATTGTGTATGCTAATATTCGGGTTTGAATTTTAGTTTTAATTATTATTTAAACTATATTTAATCTAAAATTCTGAAATTCAAATGAATACAAAATATTCCGACTTAATCAATCAAACATATTACTTCCCTCAAGAAGAGTTTACATTAAACAAAGACAATCTTCAGTTTCACAACATTGATTTGATGAAATTGGTAGAACAATACGGAACTCCATTAAAGTTTACCTACCTACCTCAAATTTCCAATAACATTAATAAAGCCAAAGCTTGGTTTCGTAAGTCAATGGAAAAGAACAAATATGAAGCAAAATATTATTATTGCTATTGTACAAAAAGTTCTCATTTTCAATACATTATGAATGAGGCATTCAAAAACAATATTCATATTGAAACGTCTTCTGCCTTTGACATTAATATTGTAGAAAATCTTTTGGAAAATGGTAAAATCAACAAAAGTACCTATGTAATTTGTAATGGCTTTAAAAGAGACGAATACGTTTCAAACATTGCTCGTTTAATTAATACAGGACACAAGAATACGATTCCAATTATTGATAATTACGAAGAATTGGATTTGCTTCAAGCGCAAATTAAAGGTAAATTTAAAATCGGAATTCGTATTGCTGCTGAGGAAGAACCTAAATTTGAGTTTTATACTTCTCGTTTAGGAATTGGATACAAAAACATTGTTCCTTTCTATAAAAAAGAAATCAAGGAAAATAAAAAATTGGAGCTAAAAATGTTGCACTTTTTTATTAATACTGGTATCAATGATAATGCTTACTATTGGAACGAATTAGTAAAATGTATCAAAGTATATGTTGCTTTAAAAAAAGAATGTCCTACACTTGACGGATTGAATATTGGCGGTGGTTTCCCTATCAAAAATTCACTCACATTCGAATACGACTACCAATACATGATTGACGAAATTATCAATCAAATTAAAATTGCTTGTGACGAAGCTGAAGTGGCTGTTCCTAATATCTTTACTGAATTTGGTTCATTCACTGTAGGAGAAAGTGGCGGTGCGATTTACCAAATTTTGTATCAAAAACAACAAAACGATAGAGAGAAATGGAATATGATTGATTCATCATTCATTACCACTTTACCAGACACTTGGGCAATTAACAAACGTTTCATTATGTTGGCCGTCAATCGTTGGAACGATACTTACGAAAGAGTTTTATTAGGAGGTTTGACTTGTGATAGTGATGATTATTACAATTCCGAGCAAAACATGAATGCCATCTATTTACCAAAATACAATAAAGAAAAACCACTCTACATTGGTTTTTTCAACACAGGTGCTTACCAAGAAACGATTGGAGGTTATGGCGGATTACATCACTGTTTGATTCCACAACCAAAACACATCTTAATTGATCGAGACGAAAACGGAATTTTGGCTACCGAAGTGTATTCAGAGCAACAAACTTCGGACGATGTTTTAAAAATATTAGGTTACAACAAAAAATAATTATACACACAATAAGAGATTTAAAAATTTGTTATATTTGATTATACCGTCAACTACAACTTTGAATTTTTAAGTATTAAATTTAAAAAAATGAGCAAAGGACCAATCAGTCAGTTTATTGAAAAGCATTACTTGCACTTTAATTCTGCATCTTTAGTTGACGCCGCAAAGGCTTACGAACAGCAATTAGCCAATGGGGCCAAAATGATGGTAAGTATGGCTGGAGCCATGAGTACCGCTGAAATCGGAAAGATTTTTGCAGAAATTATTCGTCAAGACAAAGTGCAAATTATTTCTTGTACAGGAGCTAACCTTGAAGAAGACATCATGAACTTAGTAGCACACTCTCATTACGAAAGAGTGCCTAACTACCGTGATTTAACTCCGCAAGACGAATGGGATTTATTGGAAAGAGGATTAAACCGCGTAACCGATACTTGTATCCCAGAACACGAAGCTTTCCGTCGTTTGCAAAAACACATTTATAAAATTTGGAAAGACGCTGACGATAAAGGAGAACGTAATTTTCCACACGAATTCATGTATAAAATGTTACTTTCTGGTGTTCTTGAAGAATACTATGAAATTGACTTGAAAGATAGTTGGATGTACGCTGCTGCAGAGAAGAATTTACCTATCATCGTTCCAGGTTGGGAGGATAGCACGATGGGGAATATTTTTGCTTCGTATGTAATTAAAGGAGAATTGAAAGCCTCTACTATGAAGTCTGGAATCGAGTACATGACTTTCTTAGCAGATTGGTATCCAAAAAATAGCGCTAACGGAATTGGATTCTTCCAAATTGGAGGTGGTATTGCAGGAGATTTTCCTATTTGCGTAGTGCCGATGTTGTACCAAGATATGGAAATGCACAACATTCCTTTCTGGAGCTATTTTTGTCAGATTTCAGACTCTACAACCAGTTACGGTTCGTACTCTGGAGCTGTCCCGAATGAAAAAATAACTTGGGGTAAATTGGACATCAACACTCCAAAGTTCATTATCGAGTCCGATGCTACCATTGTAGCACCTTTAATTTTTGCTTATTTATTAGACTTATAGAATACACAACTTTATGAAAAGAGTAATTGTTGATTACGCAAAACTTACCAACGAAATTTTAAACTTATTAGTTGAAAAATTTCCTGATGGTTATGATGACTCAGACATTATCCGTTTTAAAAATGCAAAAAACGAATTGGTTGAAGCGGTAGAAGTGCGAACCGAAGACACTATTTATTTAGTAAAAGTAAGTACCAAGCTTTCTGACAGAATTGAAAACTATGATGATGACGAAATCATTGACGCAGTTGTAGAGCCAATCAAAGGACTTGAACTAGACGAAGATGAGAGTGATGATGAATCAGAAGACGATAACCTAGACAAACCAGATAGCGATTCTGAAGACGGAGATGACGACGACGATGATAAAGACTTTGAAGATATCGCAGACGACGACGATGAAGATGACGAATAATTATTAATTCACTACCACACAAAAAAGGCTATCTATAAAAATTATAGATAGCCTTTTTTAGTTTATATAGACTCTTAGTCTTATAAATAGCGTTCTGTAAAAACTTTTTGATGTTGCTTTTGGTGGCCAATTAACATCAAACCAATGGCTCGAACAGAAATTGGATTTTCAGAAGCAATACCTACTCTTTTCAATTGATCCTCAGAAAAGCTTTTGAAAAGTAACAAGTTAGAATGTCTAACCGCTGATAATTCTGTCAACAAATCCTGAAGACTTCTCGAATTACCTGCTGTATTTTGAGCAAAATCATTTTCATCAAAACCGGGCAAAGGTGTGCTGTCATTTCTAGAGATTCGTAAAGCACGATACGCAAATATTCGTTCTGTATCAATAATATGCTGGATTATTTCTTTGATAGTCCACTTTCCTTCAGCATACCGATAATCAAACTTATCCATTGGGATGTTTTGCACAAATCGAATAAAGTCATGCAAACAAATCTCTAACTCTTCAATCAAATCAACTTCGCCTGCCGCTTTGATATAAGTAGCATTAAATATTGAATATTCACTTTCAGATAACTGACTTGTTCTCATACCTGGTAATTAAGCTGAATTTCTACTTGCATTTGTATTTCCAAAAAGAGAGCGAGTCACGATTTTTTCGTACACTTTAATTAACTTCTCATCCGGATTTTTTTGTTTCATTAACTCATTGATTCGAGTTAATCCATATTGTTGTATTGTCAACAATGGCAACACGATACGTTCTCTAATATCAATAGAAGCTTTACCATCTGGGTAATTTTCCATTAACTCTTTATGACCTGCAATTTTCAATAATAAACGTTTGGTTTCCAAAAATTCATTATAAATAATTTGCCAGAACGCTCCAAACTCAGGATCTTTACTCATATAAGCAGTCAACGGAAAAAATGATTTAGCCAATGACATCATACTATTTTCTAACAAGGTTTTAAAGAACAATGAACCGTCATATAAATCCTGTACTTTATCCCATTGATTGGTGTCCTCAAAATGTTTTAAAGCAGTACCAACACCGAAAAATCCTGGTACATTTTGTTTTAACTGACTCCAAGAACCTACAAATGGAATCGCTCTTAAATCAGCAAAATCTAAAGTTTCAGATTTACTTCTCTTCGACGGACGGCTACCAATATTCGTTTTAGCATAGTATTTCAAAGTACTCATTTGTTCCAAATACGGAATGAATTTTGGATGATTTTTAAAACTTAAATATTTTTCATACCCTAATTCAGCCAATTGATCTAGAATAGCTTTTTCATCTAATGTTAATTCATTTCTCCCTTTAGCAAAAACTTGGTTTGTGACACCCGCACTTAAAAGGTTTTCTAAATTATGACGACAAGAGTCTAACGTTCCAAAATTTGAACTGATCGTTTGACCTTGAACAGTAACTTGAATTTCGTTATTCTCGATTTTTGGACCTAATGAAGCATAGAATTTATGCGTTTTTCCTCCACCACGAGCAGGAGGCCCACCTCTACCGTCAAAGAAAATGGCTTTAATTCCATATTTTCTTGAGATTTCAGTTAGTGATTCTTTTGCTTTATAAATACTCCAATTCGCCATTAAATAACCCCCGTCTTTAGTTCCATCTGAGAACCCTAACATGATAGTTTGCTTATTATTTCTTTCTTTCAAATGCTTGGCGTAAGCAGGATTAGTGTACAACTTCTCCATAATCTCATGCGCATTTTGCAAATCATCAACCGATTCAAATAAAGGAATAATATCAACTGAAGGAGCCGCCCAATTACTCAATTTAAAAAGAGCAAAAGTTTCCATTACATTTAAAGCACTCTCATTATTACTAATAATATAACGGTTTGAGCCGAATTCTCCGTTGTTTTGTTGGATTGTTTTGATGGCCTGAATAGATCCTAAAGTAGAATTAGTCATTTCATTCTCAAATGCAGCTGGATCTAAATCACCTGACACATTGGATAAAATATCAAATTTCTCTTTTTCAGAAAGTTCAAAATAATTAACTGGGAATACTTTTGAATCTGATTGCAAATAATGATTCACCACATCTTTAAAAACAGCATCGTGTATTTTACTATTTTGACGAATATCTAAAGTAGCAAAGTGGAATCCGAATAAATTTACCTTAATCAATAAAGAGTCCAATTGATCTACATATAATGATTGGTGTTGCTCAACAATAATCGACCTAATCTTTTTTAGTTGCGTTCTAAACTCATCCAACGTAATGAAAATTTCTCCTTTTGAATAAAATACAGAACGATACAATTTTTGCTCCAATTCAGAAACTAAGGTATCAACACCCGGAAATGTAAGTTTACGCTTCAAATTTCTCATTTCGATATAATAACATTTCAGAATCGAAGTACGCAAACGATCGGCAACTTTAAGAGTAATTTCAGTGGTTACAAATGGGTTTCCATCACGATCTCCACCTGGCCAAAAACCTAATTTAATCAGCGGATTATTAATCGAATTTCCATTGAACAAATTCTTTTCTAAATAATGAACCATCTCTCCTGCCGTTTCATAAAAAACGTTTTCAAGATACCAAATCAAACTTACCGCTTCGTCATACGGATTTGGTTTTTCATTCTGTATAAATGGAGTTTTTCCCAATTGCGCTAACAACTGTTTAATTCCTAATAAATTATTTTTGCGAATTGCATCGGTTAAGTCGTTGATAATACCTAAAACTGCACCTGGATAAAATTGTGTTGGATGCGCTGTTAAAACGGTTCTAACATTAAAGTTTTCTAAAAACTCCGTCAATTCTTCCTGATTGTTCTTGTCGTCTGATTTTTCCTTTATATCACGCAAAGAACCTCTCCCTTCCATGTTGTTTACCACTGGAAAAGCCGCATCTTCAATAGCATCAAAAAGTACAATTTGTCTTTCAATGTATTGAATGAAACGAAACATTAAATCAATCTTATCGGACTCTGAATCAGTATGCAGGTATTTTTTCGTAAAAAACTCTACTATTTCGCCTGGTGTTTCTTGCTTTTTAAAACCAGTATCACAAACATCTGTAAATAATGGAAGTAAAACACCTGTATTGTCTATAGAATCAAAAGGCAAAGTAATAAACACACTGTTGTAAATGTGATACTTAGAAAGTACATCTTGATTAAAACGTTCAATTTTAGGGAGCGTATACATAGGTTTTGGTATAGTTAGTTGTTGTATTTAATTCAATTGGCATAAAAAAACCCCAAGAACAAACTTGAGGTTATATTGTAAATATAGCGTCAAGTATTACATGTTTTTGAAAATCGTATGCATCAAGCGTTTCTTATCATTGATGCTTTCTTCCAATGAAATCATTGTTTCTGTTCTGTACACCCCGTCAATATCATCAATCATAAAGATTACATCTTTAGCATGCTTAGTATCTTTAGCTCTAATCTTACAAAAAATATTGAATTTACCTGTAGTTACCGAAGCAACGGTTACAAAAGGAATTTCATTAATTCGTTCTAAAACAAATTTGGTCTGAGAAGTATTATTAAGAAAAACACCTACGTAAGCAATGAAAGAGTAACCTAATTTATCATAATCAAGTACAAGAGAAGACCCCATAATGATTCCAGCATCTTCCATCTTTTTTACTCTAACATGGACTGTACCAGCAGAAATTAATAATTTTTTGGCAATATCCGTAAATGGAACTCTAGTGTTGTCAATCAACATATCTAAAATTTGGTGATCTACTTCATCTAAACGAAACTTACTCATAATTTTTTCAATTAATATTATTAATTATCTAAAACAAAGTATAAAAATATACATAAAAATCAAACAATGGATAATAAAACTACTTTTTTATCAACCCGTTAACAAATTCTATGTTGTTATTTAAATTGAAATTGGCTTTTTGATCTAATTTAGGAATATTGTCATAATCATCCGTATAAATAGCTCCTTGAGCATCATACTCCCAATGACCGAAACGATTTTCTAAATCTTCTATTTGATTAATGTACGCATTAAAACAAATTTGACCGTCAATCAATTCTTCTTTGTATTGTGAGGCAAAATTGATGATTTTTTCCTTACCATCATAATTTATCTTGACATTTTTATACAAAAAATCACAAAAAACTGGATTATTTTGTGAAATATTCAAATATTCTTCGATTCTGTTGCTAACTATATCGTTTTCGCTAATTCCACTAAAAGCAGATACCAATGAAAAGAATACATATTTTCTGGTCTGTTCTCTTTCATAATCATTTGGAAAATGCCCCGCTTCAAACAAAATAGTTGGAACTCCCAGATACTGAAACGTATCTCCAATACAATTAATGTTAAACGAATCATCAAAACGACCTACCTGACCCGGTATAAAATTTTGCAATACTTGATTGATTTCAGCAATGACATTAATGGCTTTTAATCTTGATTCATTAATATCACGTTCTTCGTTATAGGATGGCGCTAAAAACGACATTGTAGCAGGTTTTCCCGTATTTGCTACACCAAAAATAGTACGTTGATCGTGTAAATTAAAACAATAATCAGGTTTAAAATGCTCGAATGTAGCACGCAATACCTTACTCTCTGGCTGTGTCAAATCTTGAGAGTCACGATTTAAATCAATATTGTTAGCATTTACACGTGTATATAAAGTAGCGCCATCAGGATTCAACATCGGAATCCAACAAAAAGTAAACTCATTCAAAAATTGTTTTGCTAAATCGGTTCCGCTATGTAATAAATTTAGAAAATCAAAAAGTCCTTTAGTAGTCGTACTCTCATTTCCGTGCATCTGTGACCAAAGAAAAATTCGGGTTGCCCCATGTCCAATTTGATATTCATATATTGATTTCCCTAAAACAGATTTTCCAATTTCCCGCAATTGATTTGCTGTATTTAATCGTCTTAAAATCGGTTCAATATCTGCTAATGTAATATACCTACCTTGAATAGATTGTTCTTTATTTTGAACAAATAATGCTTCTAAATTCATAGTTTCTAATTTGATTTTACAAAAGTAAACATCTTTACATTTACAATTGTAAATTATTTTTAATCGACTTAATTCATTTATGTAAACACTATCAGTTGTTATTAGAGCTGCTTTAAAACAACTATAATTGCTTATTGTAAACAAATATAAAATATTCAATTAAAACAATATTAATCAGTATTTTAAATTAACTTATGTAAATTTTATATTTAATAAATTAGGAACTATTTTATTAAATATTAAACTATTTTATTTATAATTATTTTGATTTTAATTACATTTGTAAACAAATTAATTTCACATACATTCTACAATGGTAAACATAGACGATTTCGTAAAAAGACTAGAAATACTTTTGGAATATTACAACTTAAATGCATCTTCTTTTGCAGATAAAATTGGCGTACAACGCTCCAGTTTGTCACACCTCCTATCGGGACGAAACAAACCGAGTTTGGATTTTATCCTTAAAATTTTAGAAGTTTTTCCTGAAGTAGATTTGTATTGGATATTAAATGGCAAAGGGAGCTTCCCCAAAAAAGTCGATAATAACAATCCAATTGAAACACCTCCTGCTATTTTAAATTCAGAACCTATTACTGAAAATTTATTTTCAAATATTCCTGATTTAAAAACGATAATACCTGCTGTAGAAATAAAAAAAACAGACCAACTCCACCAATCGATTTCAAACGAAGTCGAAAAAATTGTTTTCTTTTATAAAGATGGTACTTTTAAAGAGTTTAAACCGAATTAAGATTCTTTAACACGATAGCCGTATTCTGGGATTTTTCCCGTTACACCTACAAAATGTTGATTAAGTAGTACCAAATCTGATTCTAAATTCCCTGATGGCAGTAATGGTTGTCCTAATCGAACCTCTTTTTTACCAAAATCAAATGCTACAGGAATTATAGGAACATTTGCCTTTAAGGCGATGTAATAGAATCCCGTTTTGAGTTCGCTCACGTATTTACGAGTTCCTTCAGGAGCAACCGCTAAACGGAATGTGCCTTTTTCATCAAAGATTGCTGCAATCGAATCTACTTTATTCAAGCCACCTGATCTATCTAACGGAGCACCTCCCATATATCTGAAATAATACCCGAATGGAAAGCGAAACAATTCTTTCTTAGCTACAAAATTCATCTCTAAACCAGTAATTCCTCGAGTAAAAATACCTAAATAAAAGTCGTGAGCACTGGTATGTGGCATGACCATCATAACACATTTTTTTATTTCAGGATTAATAGTCCCTACTATCTTCCAACCCATGATTTTAAAAAACAACCATTTGTAGAACTGCTTCTTCATTCTTTTAAAAATTTATTGCAAATAAAAACAATTAAAATCTTATTTTTGAATAAATCACCACATTATGATTCGCAAATTATTTAGTTATCTTATTCCTATAACGGTTTATAAAATTAAATCAGCCTGGAGTAAATCTATTGAAGTTACTTTGGCTAATGGCGAATTAGTTATAGATTCCGAAAACACCAACTACTCTTACGGAAGTTTACAACGCATTTTACGATTGGGATTAAAAACAATTGGCTTTCGCCAAATCAAAAACATGAAAAAAATTCTGGTTTTAGGCGTTGCGGGTGGCAGCGTCATAAAAACCTTAAGTAATGAAATCCAATTTAAAGGTGCAATTACAGGAGTCGAAATTGACCCTGAAATTATCAAAGTAGCTAATTCTTATTTTCACTTGAATCAAATTCCAAACCTTACTATTTTGATTGCCGATGCGTTTGAATTTGTATTACAGGCCAATGAAAAATACGACCTAATTATTGTTGATATTTTTCAAGATACCAAAATGCCAGGTTTTTTGTTTGAAAATTTCTTTACAGAAAAACTTTGTGCTTTACTTCAAACCAAAGGTTATATTTTGTTCAATACTATGATTTTAGACAAAAATGACAATCAAAGAAATGAAAAGTATTGTAGTGAATTTTATCAACCTAACTTTAAAATAAAAACAATTCCGCGAGTTGAAATTCACAATGAATTAATCATAATAGAAAAAATTAATTAATATTTTTTCACTAACTTGTATGTAATTATTTTTAGCACAAATGAGAAAAACTGTCAGAAAATTGTTTTTGGGTAAATCATCTAATGGGAAACCCGCTGAATTTGATCCCATCGAAAAAAGAATTCAAAATATAAAGTCTATTTGGAATAATGACCATCAAGACGATAATGGTATAGAGAAGATTTTTCGTTTATTACTATCTTCCTCTCAATTGCTATTTCCAGGTATTTATATCAAATATTTTTCTAGAAAAAAAGGCATTGAATACCAAGACTTAGCCACTGACTTTTATATTTTACTCAAAGTAACTTTTCCTATTCTAATTTTAATAAACCAATGGCAACAATACCAATGGGTCGTTGTACTAATGACTTATGTGTTTTTAGAAACTATATTTTACATTCCTACTCTAATTTTTGCCTCTGATTTATTTTCGAGACCGCGCTCCTATAGAAGATCAATGTTGTTATTATTCTTTAATTATTTAGAAATTGTATTTGCGTATGCAGTTTTTTATTCGTGTGGGGATTATCTAAACAAACCTTTTCAAAATTGGTTTGATGCCGTATATTTTAGTATAATAACTTCTTCATCAATTGGATACGGTGATTTTCATCCTGTAGCGACAATAGGTAAGTTTTTAGTTAGTACACAAGCCTTATTGTTCCTATTCTTTATCATCCTTTTCCTGAATTTTTTTTCAACCAAAGTAAAAGCTACTGGCTATTTTGATCACGACAACTCAAATTAATGTAAGGGACGCTTTTTTATCATACCCCCTTTTGTGTCTTTTACACTGTTCATTACAATGAATGCTCCTGGTTCAATTTTCTCAATTTCAATGTTCAATCGATGTAATTCTAAACGAGTCACAACAGTATATAGAATATCGGCGTCTTTAGTTTCGCCACGTTTTCCATACCCTTTCTTTCCACTATAAATTGTGACACCTCTTCCCATTTTTTCAATTATCATTTGTCTAATTTCTTCGGTGTTAGATACAATAATAGTAACTCCAATATATTCATCAATCCCTTCTACTATAAAGTCTAATGTTTTAGAAGCTGACAAATACGTAATCATTGAATATAACGCAATTTCGATACTCAAACAGTAAGCAGCAGCTGAGAATATAACCACATTAATTACTACGACAATGTCTCCAATAGTAGTTCCAAATTTTCGACTTAAATAAATTGCTAAAACTTCTGTTCCATCAATTACAGCGCCACCTCTAACCGCAAAACCGATACCTGCTCCAAGAAACAGTCCTCCAAAAACAGCTACTAGTAAACTATCATTGGTGACTTTTGGAAAAGTAACCATAGCTAAAACCAAAGCTAGACCTATAATAGCGATTGCGGTTTTAATTGCAAATTTTGTCCCTACTACTTTATATCCCAAAAAAACAAAAGGAATATTTACAACAATAATAAGAACTGGTAAGGGTACTTTAGTAATCGCCGAAATCAATAATGAAATCCCCGTTGCGCCACCATCAATGAAATGATTTGTCAATAAAAAACCTTTAAAACCAAATGCTGCAGAGAAAATACCAATCGTAATTAAGACAAAATCTTTCCATGCTCGATTCACTAAAATCAACAAAATTCGATAGGCTTTTGCTAATTGGTAATCAGAGAAATTTTTTACTGTAAAATGATTTGTTTTTTTGTTTCGTAAAATCGTCTGAGTTACGACTCGCTTTAAAAATGTTCTCATACTGTACTGATTTTATTTTTATTGAAACAAATTAAATGTACGAATAGCTCCGACTTAATGTTTCAAAAGTTGTCGTGCTTTCTCTAAATCTTCTGGAGTATCGATTCCGATACCAACATGGGTAGTTTCTACCATTTTAATACGTTTACCAAACTCTAAATACCGTAATTGCTCTAATTTTTCAGACGCTTCCAAGGATTGCATTGGTAAACTATAAAAATCCAATAAGGCTTGTTTTCTAAAAGCATAAATCCCGATATGTTGAAAATACCGTACTCCTACATTTTTCTCTCTTGGATACGGAATTACGGAACGGGAAAAATACAAAGCAAAATTATTTTGATCTACTACTACTTTTACATTATTCGGATTATTAATATCCTCTTCATTGGTAATTTCACGCATTACAGAGGCTAAATCAACTTGTCTGTCCGAATCGTTCTTGAAGACATCAATTACTTTCTGTAAAGGGTCTTCATCAATAAAAGGTTCATCTCCTTGTACATTGACTACAATATCAACGTCTAAGTTCTGAATAGCTTCGGCTATGCGATCACTCCCTGATTCATGTTCTTTGATACTCTTGATGGCCTTCCCTCCATTGGAACTAATTTCTTCAAAAATGACATCTGAGTCTGTAACCACAAAAACATCATCAAACAATTTGGTATTGATTGCGGCTTCATAAGTTCTTAAAATCACTGTTTTCCCACCCAAATCTTGCATTAATTTGGCTGGAAATCGAGTTGAAGCGTAACGTGCAGGTATAACGGCTATTATTTTCATTTGTTCAATTTAAACATTAGTAGTATCCAATTCTGATACAAATTTAATTTAATTTTTGGGTTTAGTACTTCACTATCTAATCCACAAAACTTTCGTCTTTAAAACCAATCAAATACAATTTGTTTTTTGCGCGTGTCATTGCTGTATATAACCAACGAATATAATCACTATTGATTCCGTCAGGCAAATAGGGTTGCTCAATAAAAACTGTATCCCACTGTCCACCTTGCGATTTGTGACAGGTTATTGCATACGAGAATTTGACCTGTAAAGCATTAAAAAAATCGTTGTTTTTTACTTTTTGAAATTGCTTGTATTTGGTTTCGCCTTCGTAATCTTTTAGCACTTCTTGGTACAAACGGTTCGACTCTTCATACGTCAAAGAAGGTGATTCACTCTTGATCGTATCCAAAAGTAAGACCGTTTCCAAAGGCTTTTGATTAGGGTAATCCACCATTCTGATTTTTACTTTGGCAAACTTAAAACTATACAATTCCTGAATACTGAATATTTCCAACACTTCTATAATATCACCATTGGCAATAAAACCAGCTTCGTCAGCATCTTTTAACCAAAAGTAATTGTTCTTTACCACCATTAAAAAATCTCCCGTTGAAAGTTCGCTTTCTCGGTCTAAAATTCGAGTTCTAATTTGTTCGTTATATTGATTGGCTCTTTTATTCGATCGAACAATGAAAGCGGTATCTTCAATACTGTAATTACTATAAGCTGAATGAATTGCATCTTGAATATCGTAACCGTCTACTAAACGAACAATATCTTTGAATTTACGTACATCAAATTGAAATTCGTTAATAAAACTATCTTTTAATAATTCTCGAAGCTCAGTCGCATTAAATAAAATCCCTGAACTTTCTTCCTGACGCATCACTTCATCTAATTCAATGGATTCGATTTCTTTATCATAATGTACTGCCAAAGTATGGGTATCCAAGGCTGGACTGATGTCCAAATTCACAGGTGGCAACTGTGCCGTATCGCCTAAAAGAATCATTTTACAATTGGCTCCTGAATATACATACGAAATCAAATCGTCTAATAAAGAGCCGTTTTCATATAATTTTGAATCTGAATTAGCGTCTGAAATCATCGAAGCCTCATCAACAATGAAAATAGTGTTTTTATGTTTGTTGGGCTGCAAAGTAAACGAAACGCCTCCACCTGAAGATTTCTTGGGAAAATAGATTTTTTTGTGGATGGTAAAAGCGGGTTTATTCGAATAATTGGCAATCACCTTAGCTGCACGGCCTGTTGGCGCAAGCAATACATATTTTTTATTAATCTCAATTAAGTTATTGACAATAGTAGAAATGACTGTAGTTTTTCCTGTTCCTGCATATCCTTTCAATACAAAAATGGTATTGTTTTCCATTTCGGTTAGGAAAATAGCAATCTTTTGAAAAAAGATGTCCTGTTTGTAAGTGGGTTCAAACGGAAATTTTTTCTTTAAAAGACTGTAAAACAGGGAGGAGTTCATTAGGACTAATTTGACTGCAAAGTAGGGAATTGCAATGACAATTGCAAAATTCAATAGTAATAGGAAAAATTAATCTTAAAAATTCGATATTGATTTTTGACCATACTATTGTAATTGATTTTTGCATTGTTATTCGTATGTTTGCATTGTTGAAATAAAACGTATGAGCACAAACATCACCGAAAAAAAGTATAAAAAATTGTCTATTCAAGTTGCCTTGAACGGACTTTCTTTTTGTTGTTTTGATACGCTTAACAACACCATTACTTCTTTTAATGAAGTGCGTTTTGACACTTTTCACAAAGCCACCAAAACCGAAGATTTGTTTGCTGATGCGTTTAGTGATTATCCAGAATTAAAGGAGTCATACGATGAAATTTTAATAATTCACAATAACAATTTAGCTACATTTGTTCCTGAACCTTTGTTTGACGAAAACTTTTTAGGGAGTTATTTACAATACAATACCAAAGTTTTTGAAACTGATTTTTTTGCTTTTGACGAAATTGCCAATTGCCAAATGAACACCGTTTACATTCCGTATGTAAATATCAATAACTTTTTTATTGACCAATTTGGCACTTTTGATTACAAACACGCCAATACTATTTTGGTTTCTAAATTATTGATTGCGTCCAAAAACAATCCAGAGAAAAAGATGTTTGTACACATCAATTCAGGGCACTTTGAAATTATCGTGGTGCAAAACCAAAAACTATTATTGTTTAACTCGTTTGACTATACTACTCCTGAAGATTTCTTGTATTACATTTTGTTTACAGCAGAACAATTAGGTTTAAACCCAGAAGAATTTCCTTTGCAACTCATTGGAAAGATCGATACAGAAAGTGAGTATTACCAATTAGCCTACAAATACATTCGCAATGTATCATTAGTAGATGCAAGCGATTTACAAGCTAAAAACACTTTTTCAGAAGCGGATAACAGAACCCATTTTATACTTTTCAATTCATGAGAATTATTTCAGGCAAATACAAAGGCCGACGCATATTCCCTCCCAAAAACCTTCCTGTACGTCCCACAACTGACATGAGTAAAGAAGCATTATTCAATGTATTGAATAATCATTTTAGCTTTGAAGGACTTAAAGTATTGGACTTATTCTCGGGAACAGGAAACATCAGCTTTGAATTTGCTTCCAGAGGTAGTTCGCCAATTACTTCAGTAGATGGAGATTTTGGTTGTGTAAAATTTATCAAGCAAATCGCTGCTGAATTTGATTTTAATATTGCTGCTACCAAAAGTGATGTTTTTGCTTTCCTTGAAAAAAACAAAACGACTTACGACATCATTTTTGCCGATCCTCCTTACGGTTTAGACCAAAAAACATTTGAAAAAGTAGTTACCTTAGTTTTTGAAAAAGGACTTTTGGAAGAAGAAGGAATGCTAATCATTGAACATTCCAAATACACTAAAATGGAACATTTACCTCATTTTTCATTTCAGAAAAGTTACGGCGGATCTTTTTTTAGTTTTTTTGAAATAGCATCCTCAGAAGCCGAAGAAGAATAATTTTTCCTTAAAAATTTAAAAAAGCAGACCTATAAGCCGGATTCTGTCTCCGAGAAACGGAGCCTTATCATTTATCTAGGACTTGCATCACTACAAGCCTCAAGCTATCTACCCTTCAACAACGGACGAGAAGCCCTTAAATGCTGATATACTTGATATTTCACCGCATAGAGTTTACCTGGTTTCACTACAGCCTTACCTGTACATACTTTCTGTTGCACTTGTCCTAATCCATCTCGAAAAATCGAGACGAACCGACGGGTGTTACCCGCTATGCTTCTCTATGGTGTCCGGACTTTCCTCCCTCCTAATGAATCAGGACGGCGATAAGGCGGTCTGCTGTGCAAATTTACAACTTTATTTACGGGAAATCATAATTGATTTTTTTCTTTAACAAGACTTTTACAAATCCTTAGAAATAAAATAGTTAACTTTATGATACACACATTTTAAACACAATATATCATGGAACGAATGTATCATTATGCCACCATTGTAGAGGCACTTACCGAATTAAATGCTAAAGGTTTTACTCATGATTTTAATCTTCACACAGAAGATATCAAAGAAAATCCGTATCGTTATACTATTGAACATATTTATCGTTATGAAGGGGACACAAATCCTGATGAAGAAGCAGTGGTGTATGGTCTTAAATCCGATATAGGAAAAAAAGGGGTTTTTGTAGCTTCTTATGGAAGCGATTTAGATGCTGATCTTGCGATTGCCTTTAATTCTATGAGATTAAAACAGTAAATATTATTGTTAGTAAATTGGGGATAAGTCATCGTCTATTTGTAGAAAAGCTGTTGCTTTTTGAAATTTCATATCCTATATTTGCTTTCTAATACGTTTTCAATGGAGCAATTTATAGTATCGGCACGCAAATACCGTCCGCAAACATTTAAAGATGTTGTGGGACAGAAGGCCATTACCAATACCTTGTTGAATGCCATTGAAAACAATCACTTGGCCTCTGCCCTTTTATTTACAGGACCTCGTGGTGTAGGTAAAACCACCTGTGCGCGTATTTTGGCACGAAAAATCAACCAGCCTGGTTATGATGATCCGAATGAAGATTTTGCTTTCAATGTATTTGAATTGGATGCTGCTTCAAACAACTCAGTAGATGATATTAGAAATTTGATTGACCAAGTGCGTATACCGCCACAAACAGGGCAATACAAAGTCTACATTATTGATGAGGTGCATATGTTGTCTTCTGCCGCTTTTAATGCTTTTTTAAAAACATTAGAAGAACCACCAAAACACGCTATTTTCATTTTGGCTACGACCGAAAAACATAAAATCATTCCGACGATTTTATCGCGTTGTCAAATATTTGATTTCAAAAGAATTACTGTTAAAGACGCTAAAGAACATTTAGCTGATGTAGCTACAAGTCAAGGAGTACAATTTGAAGACGACGCCTTACATATCATCGCACAAAAGGCTGATGGTGCTATGCGTGATGCTTTATCCATTTTTGACCGAGTAGTATCTTTTTGCGGTACCAATTTGACACGTCAAGCGGTTACAGAGAATTTGAATGTTTTAGATTACGAAACCTATATCAATGTAACCGATTTAATTTTGGAAAACAAAATCCCAGAATTATTAGTTGCTTTTAATGAAATCTTAGCCAAAGGATTTGATGCACACCATTTTGTAGCTGGATTGGCCTCGCACTTTAGAGATCTATTGGTTTCTAAAAATCCGGCAACTTTATCTTTGTTAGAAGTCGGAGAACAAGCTCAACAGATGTACGGTATTCAATCTCAAAAATGTGATGCAAATTTTTTGTTGAAAGGAATTGAAATTGCCAATGATTGTGATTTGAAATACAAAGTCAGTCAAAACCAACGACTACTTATAGAACTTTGCTTAATGCAATTGGCCTCCATCAATTTCGATGGAGAAAAAAAAAAGTTGAGCAATTTATAATTCCGCCCACTTATTTTAAAAATTCAGGCTATTCTATAGTTGAAGTAACTAAAAGTGTCGAAACTCTAGAAAAAGTTGCAGTTACTATTCAAGAAAATACGGCTGTTCCTTCGCAAAAAATTGAAGAAATAAAACCTGCTACGGCAATTGAAACTTCTCGACCTATCAGTGAACCAATCGCTGAGGTAGCGAAACCTAGTATCTCAAACGAATCCGAACCTAAAGTTTCTGCACTTTCATTATCCAGTATTCGTGCTAAAAAAGCATTAGAAGAAAATTCCAAAACTTTTGTAAAAGAGACGCTTCATTTGCCTACAGAACCATTTACAGAAACTGAAATGCTGTTGCAATGGAATAAATATGCACAACGTTTAGGCGATAAAGGATTTAAAATCATGGAATCATTATTGCTAATTAATGATCCTGTTTTGAATGGAACGCATATTACCATTGAACTACCTAACGAAGGTTCAAAGTTGGATTTTGAGAGTGAAAAAATAGGATTATTGGGTTATTTGAAAGGACATTTACACAACCATGACATAACGATTGAAGTGATTGTCAATGAAAGTTTTGAAAGCAAACGCAGCTTTAATGATCAAGATCGTTACAACCGTTTACATCAAATAAATCCGAATATTGAATTATTAAAAACAACATTCGGATTAGATATTACTTAAGATATTTTTTTAAATTTTTCCGTAGTACATGGCTTTAACGATTCCATCTGCCAAACCAATTTTAGGAACATAAATATTTCTAGCTCCACTCCATTTCATAGCATTCAAATAAATTCGTGTTGCAGGAAGAATTACATCGGCACGGTCTGAGTTCAGTCCTAATTCTGAAATACGTTGTTCATACGTTAACGAATTCAAAAATGCATACTGCGAATTAATATAAATATAAGATAATGGTTTATCTTGAACTTTTCCAGATAGCTTAAATAATTTATTGATATTCCCTCCGGAACCAATCAACGTAACTTCATCGTATTCTTCAGTATTGGTTCGAATCCATTTTTCAATTTCATCCCAAACTATTTCATGAACCATATTATTTAATAAACGAACGGTTCCCGCTTTGAAGGATCGAGAAGCAATCATTTTCCCATTGGAGAATAAAGTGAACTCGGTACTACCACCACCAACATCAACAAAAAGATAGGTTTGGTCTGTTTTTAACAAATGATGTAAATCAGTAGAAGCAATAATTGCCGCTTCTTTTTTGCCATCGATAATTTCAATCTTAACTCCTGCTTTTTTCTTGATGATTTCAGTAACTTCTTTTCCGTTATACGCTTCACGCATTGCTGAGGTAGCAAAGGCTTTGTATTGTTCTACTTTATGTACTTTCATTAATAAATTGAATGCTTTCATGGCATCGCACATTCTATCAATATTTTCTTCTGAAATTGCACCAACTGTAAATGCATCTTGTCCCAAACGAATTGGCACACGAACTAAAGAACTTTTACTAAATTGAGTTTCTTTACCGTCTTGTTCAACAATATTAGCAATAAGCAATCGCATGGCATTGGATCCAATATCAATTGCAGCATATTTTTTTATTTTTAACATCAAAAATGATTCTTTAGGTAAATATAAATAAAGCTTATTAGATACTAAATTCTTCTTGTATAACTTTATTTTTATAGTAATTATAAGTCTCTAACTGAGCCCTAAAAATTGGCTTATCACCTCTTTGTCTGTATTTATTATCTAATTTCTCAGAATGCAACCTTGCTTTTACATTACCATTCCAACCTAAATCAAAATTATCAATTAATTCCTGCTTAATTTCTTCATCATAAATTGGACAAGTTACTTCTACTCTACCATCTAAATTTCTAGTCATTAAATCAGCAGAGGAAATGTAAACTTCAGGTTGCCCTGCATTACCGAATATATAAATCCTAGAATGTTCTAAATAATTATCTACAATACTAATCGCTTCAATATTTTCGCTCATTCCAGGAACCCCTGGAATCAAGGAGCAAATTCCTCTTACTTCTAATTGAATTTTCACTCCCGCATTACTTGCTTCATATAATTTATCTATCATCTCAATATCAGATAAACTATTCATTTTAAATTTCATATAAGTTGCATTTCCTGCTTTTGCATGTGCAATTTCCTTATTAATCAATTTATTGAATTTATTTCTTGTGTAATGAGGAGATGCTATAATGTGTCGATAATTATAAATTCTATAATTAATTTCGAAAAATTCAAAAACTTTAGAAACATCTTTTAAGATTTTTTGATGTGCTGTAAAAAGTGTTACATCTGTATATACCTTAGCTGTAGATTCATTAAAATTTCCAGTTGAAATAATACCATAACGTTTCACTTTATTACCTTCTAGTCTTTCAATAACACAAATTTTACTATGTACCTTAAGCCCTTTTACTCCAAATATGAGTTCTATACCTTCTGTTTGCATTTGTTCTGAATAGAAAATATTACTAGCTTCATCAAATCGAGCCTGTAACTCAATTTGGACTGTAACTTTTTTACCATTTTTGGCTGCATTAATAAGAGAACTGATAATCTGAGAATTTTTTGCTAATCGATATAATGTAATTTTTATAGATGTTACCTCTGGATCGAGTGCTGCCTCTCTAAGAAACTTAATCACATAGGAATACGATTGGTATGGAGCACTAACTAAGTAGTCTTTCACCGCAATCTTTTTCATTATATTTTCGTCCAAACTTAACCCTGGTAATGGTAAAGGAGGATTTGTTTTGTACAACAAATCGAATCTTCCTAAATTTGGAAAATCCATATAATCCCTTCTGTTATGGTATTTTCCTCCAGGTATAATACTGTCGGAAGCATCAATTTTCATATTTGTTAAGAAAAAATTGAGTGTGTCTTTTTCAATCATTTGGTCATAAATAAAGCGAACAGGCTCTCCAATTCTTCTATCTTTTACACTAGTAGCAATTTTTTCTAACATACTCTTACTCAAATCACTATCAATATCCAATTGAGCATCTCTCGTAATCTTAATCATATGAGCAGAAACACTTTCATAGTCAAAAATGTCAAAAATTTTATTTAGATTCAGACGAATCACGTCATCTAACATAATAACAAATTGTTTTTCTCCTTCTGGAGGTAAAACAACAAATCTGTTAATTGTCTTTGGAATTTCGATTACCGCATAAAGAACCTCATTTTTGTCATTCTCTACTTTAATCTTCTTTTCTTTTGAAACTATTTTAAGTAATGATTTTAAATTAAAAGAGCTATTATTATCATTGGTTGGATGAATCCCATTTATAACCAATTTAACAGCCAAATAACCCGCAGTATCTTTTAAAACTGGAAAATGATCTAAATCATTTAAAATGATGGTGACAAGTTCTGGACTTACCTTTTGAACAAAAAAATCTTTTAAAAAATTCTCCTGATCCTCAGTAACATCTTTCTCATCAATTGTAAAAATGTTTTCTTTTTCTAATTTGGCCTCGATATCATTTAAAATATCTAAACTCTCTGCTTGTTGATCAATTACAATTTCAGTAATATCATTCAATAATTGTTGAGCTGATATTCCATTAAAGTATTTTTCTCCTGAAATTCCTGTCAAAGTCAACCTGCGAATAGCCGCAAATCGAACTCTAAAAAACTCGTCTAGATTATTAGAAAAAATACCTAAAAAACGCATTCTATCTAAAAGAGGCACTGTATCATCTCCAGCTTCCTGAAGTACTCTAGCATTAAAAGATAACCAACTTTTTTCTCTGTCAATGTATTTTTGTTGCAACACTTATTTTATTTTAAATCTTTTGGAAATAGTATTTTTTGGGTTTTTCCCTTGTCAATTTTATCCCATCTATCTACATTAAATTGTAATGAAACAAATCCTGATGTAGGAACATTAGGAATAAAATTATCTCCAAATTTATTAACAAAATTTGTAATAGCCTCATTATGTCCGAAAAGAATAACACTTTCATAAAGATTATTACAAGATTTGATTACTTTCTCTAATTGATTTTCATCAAAAGTGTATAATTCTTCTTTATAAACAATGTTTTCTATTGGAAAAACAATGTTCTGAGCAAAAATCAATGCGGTATCCGAGGCTCTTTTGGCTGTACTTGTCCAAAGTAAAAAAGTTTTTGGAATGTAATCCATAATACAAGAAGAAACTAAATGAGCATCTGAAATTCCCTTTTGAAGTAAAGGTCTATTAATATCTTTAGTGGGTGTTGCCCAACTTGATTTTGCATGTCTAACTAAAATTAAATTTTTCATATTATATGATGGATTATTAGTTAATCAATTCAGAAAAAATAGTACTCGTTTAAGATACAATTTACAAAAGAAATACAAACAAATCTTGATTTTAACTCTTTATTATCATAATCCATTTTACAACACAAAAGAAAGAAAATGATCATTAAATAATTTTTAACTAACCCTTTAACGAGTTTTTAAGTCTTTCAAAGGAAATAAGTGTCTCTTTTTATTTCATAGAATTAATTTAGATGTAAATACTAATATGTCAAATAGTTAAATACTTAACTATATATAATAGGTAACTGATTCTAAAGAAATCAATTCTACAATAGTCCAATTATTTCTTTTCTAACGATTTAAAAAAATCAATATGAAACCAACATTTACTCGTTTGGCTAGACTTTTTGTCTCCTTTTTATTTCTTTATTCATTAGGGCTTTATGCGCAAATTGGGCCAGGTATTGCGCCTGTAAATTCTCCAAATGGTGGATTTAATATTGACGGTACACTTATGTCAAATTCGACTACTGGAGATTGGGTAGATGGCACAGGATCAGGTGGATTTGTTTTAGCCAATTCTGGAACACCTTTAAATACAAAAACCACATATCATTTGTATGATGTGTTCAATAGTGGATCAGATGATATTTTTGGAGGAGGTGACAAAGTGAGCGACAATCCCAATACTATGACCTGGGTTACAGGTACCGCAAACAATAAAACCGATATGAACAATGCATTGATTCATTTCACAACAGATGCAAACGGCAATGTTTGGTTTGTATTTGCAGCCGATCGTTTGAGTAATAGTGGTAATGCTTATATAGATTTTGAATTTCTTCAAGACGGATTAACTAAAACAGCAACTGGATTTTCAACAACCGCTTCTAATTCAACCGGCGGGAGAACCGAAGGGGATTTTTTACTAACCGTTTATTTTGAAAGCGGTGTTGCAAAATTTGATATTCAGCGTTGGACTCTTGTTAGCGGTGTATGGCAATACAAAACATATTATTCATCTCTACCTGTTAATTCAGTCTATGCCGCAGGAAATTCGACTACAATTACTATCCCTTATTCTGCCTTTGGGACTAACAGTTATCCAAAAAACACATTCATAGAGTCTGCTGTAAATTTAACAGAAGTATTAGGAGCAATTGATCCTTGTGCTAGCCTAAAAATTAAAACTATTTTTGTTAAATCAAAAACGTCTACCGCTCCATCTGCTTCTATAAAAGATTTTTTTGAACCACAAGCGATAAGTAATCTTACTTTAGGAAGTGCAGATGCAGGAGACGATGATACCGTTTGCTCTGGAGGAAATTACAAACTTCAAGGGACTGCAGTTCCAAGTTCAAATTATAGTGTTGTCTCTACAACTTGGTCTGTAATAAGTGGTAATGCTACAATTGCTACACCATCAGCTCTAGACTCGTATGTGACAGTCAACGGAGGCTCTGCTACATTACGACTTACTGTAGAAACTCATAGTGGTACAGGAGCTCACTGTATCGTGTATGATGATGTAATCATTACTTCAACACCATCACCTAGCTGTTTAATTTTAGGGACTGATGGGCCAATTTGTCCATCAACAGAATCCTCTTTTTCAGCACCTTCTAGTACTAGCTATTTATGGAGTATTTCAGGTAATGGAACTATCAGCGGTAGTACTACTTCACAAACTGTAAATATAACTACTGGACAGAATTGCAATGCATCATTTACTTTAACACTAAATATTACGGATGTTAATGGTTGTACTTCAAGTTGTACAAAAACTATTACTGTAATTGATGACACTGCGCCGGTTGTATCTACAGCTTCGGGTTCTTTGGATCACACCATTCAATGTAGTGATACTACAGATATTAATTCTGCTTTAAGCCAAGTACCAACTGCAACTGATAATTGTTCTGCTACTCCAACGATTCATTTAGTG